>JACKFB010000005.1 GCA_020632695.1 Deltaproteobacteria bacterium | reverse complement strand
CCGCGTGGACACCCTCATCACCGGGTTCATCCGGCGGGAGGCGGACATCGACAACAGCATCCTCCTCGCCGCCTTCGACCTGGAGCGGCGCACGGGGGTCTCCGTCGACTGGATCCGCGGACTCGGGCCCAAGGTCGTCCCGAACCGTCGGCGCTTCGGTCTGGGCCTCGGGACCTCGGTCGCCTGGCTGAAGCCGCAGGGGAAGCTGGGGAGCGGTCTGGGCCTCAGGCTGCGGGTGGGCTTCGGCGACCTCACCTTCCGCAGCCGCACCGACCCCCGCCGCGGCGTGGCCAGGGGGCTCTGGCTCGGGCCGACGATGGCGCTGCGCGATGGCCGCGCCGACGCCGGCTTCTCGGTCAGCGGGTTCCTGGGTCGCCTCGTCCCGGTCGGGGCCCGCCACACCCTGGGCGGCGTGCTCCGGGCAGACGCCCTCTTCGGCGAGGTCTCCTCGTCCGAGTCGCTCGGCATCGGCGGATTGGGCGCGGTGCGCGCCTTCGCGACCTTCGCCCGGCTGGGGGAGATGCGCATCACCGGCAGCCTGGAGTGGCGTCATCGCTACACCCGCGATGTCGCCATCGACGTGGGCCACCTCGCCTGGGTGCAGGGCATCGACGGGGTCTTCTTCGTGGACGCCGGCCTGCTGGGCGCGACACCGCGCGGCACGTTCCGCCAGGCTGCGCTGTCGTTGGGAGTCGGCTACGGGCTGCGCTTCCATTACGTCGTCGGAGGCCTGAGCCCGATGGTGTTCTCGCTGGATGCGGCCGTGCCGATCCTCGACGGTGGGCGCCTCGCTCGCGGCGTCGCGCCCGTGACCATCCTCGCAGGGGTCGGTCAGTCGTTCTGACTCGCGCCCGCGGCCCGTCAACCGGCGGAGCCACCTGCGCGCGAGGCCGGCCAGGGCGCGCCTTGTTGCCGCGTGATCGGCCGAGTTGTATACCCGCCCCATCACTCGTGGACGCCGGAGGGCTCAGCCGTGGACGAGGGCACCGTCAAGGAACTGGATGACCAGATCGCCCTGTGCAACCAGCGCTTCAAGCAGGTCGTGGAACAGATTCGCGCCGTCCTGGCTGAGGACATCCCGTCCTTCGTGAGCCGGGAGGCCAAGCGCCGCTTCCTGGCTCGCACCGAGGTCGCCGAGCGGCTCTCCGACGAGCAGGTCAAGGAGCTCAAGCGCCGCGCCACCGAAGAGGGCGCGCGCGCCGGTGAGCGCATCCTGGCTGCCCTCGCCGACGACGACCTGTGGGCCCAGGGCCATGCGGAGCCGGACGACACCCGGAGCCTCGTCGGCGCCGACGCCGTGTGGGAGGTGATCCGCACGGTCGAGGGCGACGCGAGGACGCTGCTGTCGGACTTCGGGTTGGATGACGCGGATCGTCCCATCTACAAGTCTCCCACCTGGTTCGTGAAGGGGCTGTACCTGCCGACGCTCGTCGAGCACTACTGGAAGCTGCTGGGGGAGCTGGCCGCCCTGCGCAATCGCAAGCAGGAGGTCGCGGCCGAGTCGAAGCGGCTCCGCCTGACGACGCGCTGGGACGAGGCCTGACCGCGACGGTCCTGAACGGATGACTCTCGCCACCGCTTGGGTCGGGCCGCCCCGGCGTGGCGTCGGCTCCGAGGCTCATCGAAGCGCTTGACGAAGGGCCTTCGGGCTGGCTATGAGGCGCGGGTCCTGCGGCTGCGTAGCTCAGTTGGTTAGAGCGGACGACTCATAATCGTCAGGTCGACAGTTCAAGTCTGTCCGCAGCCACCGCCGTCCCCGCCCAGCGCCCGCCGGGCGGGGACGACCGCGTCGCCGGGCCAGGGCGGGTCGGCCCGGATGACCACCCCCGGCCGGGCCTCGGCCCAGCGCAACGAGGACCGGGTGACGCCGCAGGGGTCCACCAACGCGACCGAGCCGTCGTGGTTGCGGAGCTGCACCCTGCCCGTGCCGGGACCTGCGCTGTCGAGGCAGAGCGAGGCGCCGGGCCCGATGGCCAGGCCGTCGAGCGCGAGCCGAGCGCGACCGCTGCGCAAGGTCCAGCCGTCCAGCCAGAGCGGGACGGGGGCGTCGCTGCGCAGCTCGAGCCATTCGCCCTCCCGGTCGGGGCGGTGGACGGGATCGGGGAGGGCGCTGGCCAGCCGTACCTCGTCGGTGCAGGTCACCGAGGGTGGAGGGCGAGATGGATGCCGGAGGGCCGCGAGACCGGGACCCGGCACCAGCGGGCCGGGCAGCCCTTCCGGTTGGGGAAGAGGTGGTGGCGCCGGCCTGCAAGCGGGAACGAGCAGCAGCACCGTCGCGAGCGCGGCGCACCGGGCGAGGGGTCGGGGGACCCCTGGACGCGGGTGTGTGATCGGCATGATGACCTCCGTCGCCCCCGGATGAGAGCAAGGCCTGTGCCACCGGCGCGGGTCAATGATGTCGGGTGGTTGCGAGGCACCCTGTCCCGACCTGTCGCGGGACACCTGTCCCGCGCGAGACAGCGCGCTGGGACAGCTCCGCGCCGCACCGGGTAGCGAGTTGACAGCATCCCACCCGGGCATACGATGGAAATCCAATGCGGGACCGCGACGCGCAACCGCTCGCTGCGACTGATCCACCGCCGCACACCTGCCAGCAGGAGCGTACATGCCGCGCCCATCTCTCGAGTCGATGCAGAGCCTCGCCCGTCGCGGTTGGCGCGCCGGTGTGTCCTCCCTGGTGCTCGCGGCGTTGGTGATGACCGGGGCACCCTCGCGCGCCGTGGAGCCGGGGAAGGGCGGGCCGACCGGCGAGGGGCTCGAGGCGTCGATGGCCGTGCTCGAGCTCTACGTTCGGGGACAGGACTTCGACAAGACGCCCGAGTACGCCGAGCGCATCGCCAGCGAGATGGCGGAGCTGAAGCGCTACGCCATCCTGCCGCGCGCCGACGCCCAGAAGAAGATCGCGTCGGTGATGACCGCCTCCTCGAAGCGGGTGACCGCCGACAAGCTCAAGCAGATCGAGCAGTGGGTGAGGGAGGGCGACGAGCTCGTCTACACCAACCCGCGCGCCGCCATCGAGATCCTGGCGAAGGCCAAGGCCGAGCTGAAGGCGATCATGGACGGCATCGAGCTGAACCAGGAGGTGCGCCGCGAGTACTTCCGCACGCAGATGCTCCTCGCGCGCTCGCACTACGACAACGACAACCGGGAGAAGGCCGCCGAGATCATGGAGGAGATCATCCGGGTCTTCGGCGACGAGGCCAAGGTGACCGACGAGGAGTACCACCCGAACATCGTGGCGCTCTACCGCGAGACCTATCGCCGCCTGAGCGAGCAGCGCCGGGGCACGTTGACCGTCCGCACCGAGCCGCCCGGCGCCGAGATCCTCATCAACGGCAAGCTGCAGCAGCAGCGGACCCCGGCGTCCTACGACGGCCTCTACCCGGGGTCGGTCGTGGTCACCGCGCGCAAGGGGGGCCGCGAGTCCATGGCCCACAAGGTCAACATCCAGCTCGAGCGCCCCGCCGAGCTGTCCATCGACATCGACTACGAGACCTCGTTGGCCTTCGACGACCGCTTCGGCTTCGAGATGCCCGACGAGAAGACCCTCCAGCGCCGCATCGCCGACTTCGCCTCGCGGGTCGGCTCGCTGCTCGCGGTCGACTACGTGTTGGTGACGGGCCTGGTGGACCATGACGGGCGGGCCTACGTGGACGGCTACCTGGTCAACGTGGCCAACCAGAAGGTCGAGCGCCAGCAGTCGCTCTTCGTGAAGCCCAACGTCGTGTCCAACAACCGCGTCGCGTCGATGGCCCGCCTGATGGCCGGTGTCGACACCACCGCGCCCGAGCCGGTCTACAAGCCCTGGTACACCCGCTGGATCGGCTGGACCGGCGCCGGTGTCGCGCTGGGCGGCGCCGCCATGACCGCGATCTTCCACCTCCAGTACAAGGACAAGCTCGACCAGGTGCAGTGCACTGGCGGCGAGAGCGCGGGCTGCAAGTCGGAGAGCGAGCGCACCGTCATCGCGGGCGAGGCCAAGGACGCGCGCACCCTGCGCAACGTCGGCAGCGCGCTCCTGGTGGTCGGCGTCGGCGCCAGCCTCGCCGGTTTCCTCCTGCAGAAGGTCGAGGATCCCGACGCGGCGTGGATGCCCCCGTCGCCGCGGCTCCAGTACGTGGGCCCGCTCTTCGCGCCGGGTACGGCGGGAGTGGGCGCCGGCTTCAGCTTCTGAGGCGGTCGAGGAGCGGGGCGTTGGCCGGTGGGAGGGGGAGCTCCAGCAGCTCGTCCCGGCTCACCAGCCGCAGCTCCGCCGACGCGAGCGGTCGCGGGGCGGGGCTGTCGGGCCGGGTCTGGGCCGCGAAGAAGAGCAGCAGCACGGTGCGCTCGGCGTAGGCGTGCCACGAGAAGGTCAGCGGCTCCGGCGGGCTCACCTCGACGCCCAGCTCCTCCCGCAGCTCGCGCACCAGCGCCGCGGCTGGCGTCTCCTCCGGCCCGACCTTGCCGCCGGGCAGCTCCCAGCAGCCCGGAAGGTGCGCGGCCGCCTCGTGCCGGCGGGTCACCACGTAGCGCGGTTCCCCGCGGTCGTCGCGCCCGTGGGTGAGCAGCCCGACCGCCACCAGGACGGGGCGCCCGGCACTCACGGGGAGCATCCGCGTCGCAGATAGGTGGTGCGAGCGGCCAGCACCTTCTCGACGTATGCCAGATTCTCCGGTGTGGTCTGGTCGCGCTTCGCGGCGTTCGGTCGGCGATGACCGGAGTTGTACCCGGACAGCGCGAGCACCACGTCGTGCTGGTAGTAGGACAAGAAGCGCGCGAGCACCTCGAGGCCGCAGTCCAGGTTCGCGCGCGGCTCCCGGAGGTCCCCGCAGCCCAGCCGCCGCGCATTCGACGGCATCACCTGCATCAGACCGATGGCGCCCGCGCGGCTCTCCACATCCGGTCGGAAGGTCGACTCCACCCGGACGATGCCAGCGATGAGCCCGACGTCGATGCCACGGCGCACCGCCACCTCGCGCATCAGCGGCTCGAGGGCGCGGCAGCGCTGCGCCACCGAGCCCGAGAAGCTCGGCGCGCTGCGTCCGGACACGGAGGGCCCGGGGCGGGCCGCGCGCTCGGCCGGTGGCTGGGAGCTGCCACAGGCCGTGAGCGCCAAGAGCCCTATGAACGCCAGTCGCCGCATGGCGCCAGCATCCCCGCGTGATCCGTGAGCCGCAAGTTTCGGCTGGCGTGACGCCGCCTCGCGCGTTGTCTATGCTCGGCCCATGGATGATGGCCACCGCGAGACACCCGAGGGGCATGCGCTCCTCGCACGCGCGCGCTCGCTCGGCGCCAGCGGACGTCACGGCGACGCGGCGGAGCTCTTCGGGCGGGCGGGCGCGGCGCTGGAAGCCGAGCGCGCGGGCGAGGAGGCGATCCGCGCCTGGCGCCTGGCGGCGTCTTCCTGGAGTCGCGCTGGGGACGAGGTGAGGGCGGAGGTCTCGCTGGCCGAGGCCGTCCGCGTGGCCCGCGAAGGGCGCGCGACCCAGGCCCTCTCGGCCGCCCTCGGGGAGCTGGGCGTCGTCGTGGGCCGGCGGGGTCGGGCGCGTGAGGCGGCCAGCTTCCACCACGAGGCCCTGGAGCTGGCCGAGGCCGCGGGAGACGCCCGCGCTCAGGCCACCCATACCGGCAATCTGGGGTTGCTGGCGGTGGGACGCGGTGATTGGGACGAGGCCCGCGAGCTCTTGCGCCGGGCGATGGACACCCACGTTCGCCTGGAGGACCCCGTCGGGGCGGCGACCTCGCTCAACGCCCTGGGTGGTGTGGAGCGCGCGGCCGGCAGCCTCGAGGTGGCGCGGGAGTGCTTCGAGGCGGCGCGTGAGCTCTTCCGCCAGGCCGGAAACGCGAGCGGGGAGGCGACGGCGCTGGCCAATCTGGGGAATCTCGCGCGCGCCGCCGGCAGGCTGTCCGAGGCAGAGGCGTGCTTCGAGCGCGGCCTGGAGCTGGCGAAGGCCTCGGGCGACGTGACCGCCGAGGCGCGAGGGCTGACCGATCTTGGCAACATCGCGGCGACCCGCGGCAATCGCGTGCGCGCGCGGGAGCTGTACGAGGCGGCGCGCGCGCTGGCCGCCGTGCAGCGCTTCGAGCTGGGCATGGCCGCCGCCGACGTCAACCTGGGCAACCTCGAGTTCGAGGAAGGCGCGCTGGACCGCGCGCGGGAGGCCTGGGTGGCTGCGGCCGAGAGCTTCCGCCGCGGCGGCGAGGGGCGCGCCGCCGTCGACGTGGCCAGCCTCATCGCCCAGCTCGACGCGCGGCGTGGCGAGCTGGGAGTCGCGGAGCGCGCGCTGGCCGTCGCCTTCGAGCAGGCGCGCGAGCTCGGCTACGACGACGCGAGGGCGCGGATCGACGTCAACCTGGCGGCCCTGGCCTTCGCGCGCGGGCGCGTGGAGCTTGCGGTGACCGGCTTCCGTGCGGGAGCGGAGTACTTCGGCGCGCGCTCCCGGGCGCTCGACCGGGTCATCTGCCTGCTGGCTGCGGCGGAGGCGCTGATCGTGGCCGGCCGACCGGATCTGGCCGCGCTGGAGGTGGCGGCGGCCGAGGACGTCACCGGAGCGCTCGGCGCAGCCGCGGCGAGCCGAGAGGTCGAGGCCATGGGCGCGCGGGTGCGGCTCGCCGCGAACCCGGGGAGCGAGTCTGCCCAACAGCTCTGCCTGGCGGCCGACCGCCTCGAGGACGCCGGCCGAGCCCTCGAGGCGATGGGACATCGCCTGGTGGCTGCCGACGGGGGGCTCGCGCCCGACGCGGCCCGGGCCCTGGCCCGAGCCGTGATGGTGCGCGCCCTGGCGCTTCGGACCGCGCCGCTCGCGTTGGATGCCGAGAGCCTGCTGCTCGCGCTCGGACCTGCGGACGAGGCGGCGGTGCTGCGCCTCTACACGCTGGCCGCCGAGGCGGAGGAACAGGGGCGGCGCCTGCTGGCGCTGCGCACGCGCCGGCGCCTGGTCGCCGTGCTCCGGGCCCAAGGGCGCGACGGAGAGGCCGAGGCGCTGCGAGAGGGGCTCTGCGAGGAGGCCCGCGCCATGGGGGCCAAGGACGAGCTGGCGCGTCTGGGCCGGGTCGCTCGCGCCTGACCGCGAGGCGGGGCGCTCAGGCTGCGGGTGGGCGGACGATGCGGCCGGCCAGGGCGCTGGCGGCGACCACCAGCGGGCTGGCCAGGTAGACCTGACCGGGGCCCGAGCGGCCAGGGAAGTTGCGGTTGATGGCCGAGATGGTGACCTGCGACTCGTTGAGGCTGACCCCGGGCCCCGCCTTGATGCAGGCCCCGCAGCTCGGGTTGACCAGCCGGGCGCCGGCGCGCTGGAACAACTCGATGTACCCGCGCTCCTCGGCGTAGCGCCGGATGTGCTGGCTGCCGAACTGGATGTACAGGTCGACGCCCGGGGCGACGCTGCGTCCTTCGGCGACGGCCGGCCCCAGCACGCGGGCGTACAGGTCCATGTCGGTCTTCTTGCCGCCGGTGCAGCTCCCGCCATAGGCGATGTCGATGGCCACGTCGGCCGGCAGGTCGGCGATGTCGATGCCGTTTCGTGGGTCACCCGGCGTCGCGACCATGGGGCGCAGGCCGCTGACGTCGATGTCGAAGGTGGCCGCGTACTCGGCGTCGGGATCCGAACGCAGCACGGTGCCCCGGACCGCGTCGGGCGCCACCCCGCGGATCTCGGCGATCTCGGCGATGGCCGCCTCGTCCGCGGCGATGATGCCGGTGAAGGCGCCGGCCTCGACCGCCATGTTGGTGAGCGTCGCACGCTCGTCGAGGTTCATCGCGGTGACGGCGTCGCCAGCGAACTCGAGCACCTGGCCGATGGCGTGCCCCTCACGGATGTAGTCGGTGGCCATGATGCGCAGCATCACGTCCTTGGCCGAGCAGTCGCGCGGCAAGGTGCCACCGAGGCGGAAGAGCACGCTGCGCGGGACCCGCACGCGGAAGTCGCGGGTGAACCAGCCCGCCGCCATGTCGGTGGAGCCGACCCCGAACGCGAAGGCTCCCAGCGCGCCGGCGGTGCAGGTGTGCGAGTCCGTGCCGACGACCACGTCGCCGGGTCGCGCCAGGTCCTCGAGCACGGCGTTGTGGCAGATGGCCTCGGAGCCGCCAGCGGACACCTCACCGTAGAGACGGATGCCCTGGCGCGCGGTGAAGCCCTGCTGCGTGGTCGCGAGGCCGTTGGCGCGCTCGAGCAGGCCCATCTCCCGGTGGGCCTTGGGCATGACCTGATCGAGGAAGGTGAGGTGGTCGCGGAAGGCGAACACGGTGGTCGGCTCCGCGACCCGGGCGTCCTCGCCGAAGGCCCCGATGAAGAGCGCCTCGGCCATGGGCGTGACGTATTCGTGCGAGAAGCGGACGTCGGCGCGGACGAAGAGCGCGTCGCCGGGAGCGACGGCTTGGACACCCAGGTCGTTGTTGGCGGCGTCGACCACGGCGTGGCCGGCGATGATCTTCTCGACCAGGGTCATCGGGCGAGGCGCGGTGGTGATGGTCGGCGGCCTGATGCGGCCGCCGACCCGGCCCTTCGCGTATCCGAACAGGCCGCCCGCCTCGACGATGCCGGCGCTGATGGGATCCAGGCCACGGGTGAACTCGGAACGGGGGATCTCCTCGCCGGCCAGGATGCGGGGGATGAGGCCGAAGTCGGTCGACGTGAGCAGCCCGATGTTCTGGGCGTTCTGGCCGTAGATCTTCTCGATCGAGCGCGCGATGACCAGGCGCACGCCGGCGGCCTTCTCCGCGTAGGGAGCCGTCTCGCGGCTGGAACCGCACCCCTTGGAGAGGCCGCTCACCACGACGTCGAAGCCGCCAGAGCGCAGGTCGTTGCGCTCCATGCTGCCGCCGCGCAGACCGACGAAGGCGAACTCGCCCAGGGTCTCGTCATAGTAGAAGCAGACCCAGCCCGGCGTGATCTCGTCGGTGGAGATGTTGTCGATGAGGGGCAACGACGGATCCCAGGCGAGGTCCTCGCCGGCGACCTGTCGGCGGATCAGCTCGGGATCCTCGGTGAGGAAGAGGATGCGGCCGGAGAACTTGAGCATCGGCTCGGTCATGCCGGACCTCCAGATGGCGAGGGGTTCCCGGGGCTGGGAGTAGCGCGCCGCCAGCCGCTGCGTCAACCGCGCGGTCGGCGCGCCCGGTCCGGTGCCGGGGAGGGCTCAGGCGGCGGTGTGCTCGAGGAAGAAGGCCTCGAGGCTCGAGCCCGCGCGGCCCAGGGCGTCGAGGCCGGTGCGGTCCAGGGTGGCGACCACCTTGCCCCGATCGATGAGCACCACCGAGGTGCACAGCCGCTCGAGCACGTCCAGCTCGTGGCTGACCAGCAACACGGTGGTGCCGGCGGCGACCCGCTCGCGCAGCACGGTCTTCAGCTCGGCGGCGGCGCGTGGATCGAGGCCGTTGAGCGACTCGTCCAGCACCAGCAGCGGCGGATCCCCCAGCAGCGCGCAGCCGATCGCCAGCTTTCGCGCCATCCCCTCGCTGTACTCGCGCGCCAGCCGGTGCTGTGCCGCGACGAGCCCGAGGCGCTCGAGCAGCGCGTCCACCGCGTGCTCCAGCTCGCTGGCGTCCAACCCCCGCACCGTCCCGACGAAGCGCAGGGTCTCGCGGCCGGTGAGAAAGGGGTACAGCGACAGCTCCTGCGGCACGTAGCCGGTGAGCCGGCGCGCGGTCAGCGGCTCCTGGTCGATGCGGTGCCCGTCGACGCGGACCTCGCCGGCGTCCGGCAGCAGCTGACCCGTCAGGATGCGCGCCGTCGTCGACTTCCCGGCGCCGTTGGGGCCGATGACGCCGCAGAGCTCTCCCGCGGCGACCTCGAAGCCGACGTCCGCGACGGCCAGGGTGGCGCGGTAGCCCTTGCGGAGCCCGGACACCGCGAGGCGTGGCGAGGGGGCGCTCATCGTGAGCTCCAGGTGACGAGGGCGGTGCCGAAGACCACGGCGGCGCGCCAGGCGATGGCCATGGCGTCGACGCGGCCGCTGGTGAGGGTCGCAGCGAGGCGGGCGAGCCCGGTGAGGCCCAGGGCGACCAGCGCGCCGAGGCCGAGGGTGATGAGCGCGGCGGTCAGGCCGTGAGCCCACGCGACCGCGGCGGCGGCGAGGAGGACGCCCCAGGCCGGGTGGACGAGGCAGGCGGTGAGCTCGCCAATAAGCGCCCCGCGGCGGTCATGGGGGAGCGTGGCGTCCAGCGCGGGCGCGGCGAGCTCGGCGCCCCGCAGGCGGAAGGAGGACACCAGGAAGACGCCGGTGAGGATGGCCAGGCCGCTCAGGGACACCGTGACGCCAGCGCCGGACGAGGCGCCGGCGTCCGCAGCGACGGCGCGGGCCAGCCAGGCCCCGAAGAGCCAGAGCAGGACGCGATCGAGGCGATGACGGCGGCGGAGCTGGCGCAGGTCGCGCAGGAAGTAGGGGCGAGCCGAGCCGGGGAGCCAGCGGGCCAGACCCTCGCCGGGGGTGCCGGCGGGGAGCCCGTCCTCGCGATAGGGAGGGGGCACGTCCAGCTCGGCGAAGCGGGGGATGACGAAGGGCAGGACCCGGTCGGCGTCGCGAGCGGAGGCGCGGATGAGCGCGGCGGTCGCCGCCAGGACGCCGAAGGTGAGGCCAGCGGCCAGCGCGGGCGAGGGCGGCTGCGACTCGAGGCCGAGCGCGCGCGCGACGAGCACGTCGAGCAGCACCGTGGCGAGGAGGGTGGCGGTGAGGCCGGCGGCGGGAGAGTAGAGCAGGAACGCGGCGTCGTCGGCTACGAGGCCGCCGGCGAGGGCGTGGCGGAAGGGGGTCGCCTCGCCCAGCAGGGAGCGGCCGGCCAGCAGGTGCAGGCGCGCGCAGGTCGCGAGGCCCACGGTGAACACGAGGCCGTGGGTCATCGCGGTGTGGACCGCCAGGATGGGCGCGCCGCGCAGGACGAGCGACGCGGCCAGGGCGATGCCGGGGAGCAGCAGCGGCAGATGCAAGGCCACGGTGCGCAGCGCCAGGTCGAGCCAGCGGGTCCGCCCGCGGATGGGGAGGCGAGCGACGAAGCGGGTGTCGGGCGCGCGAAAGAAGGTCTCGAAGGTGGTGTAGGAGAAGATGAGCGTCGCCAGGACCAGGTACCAGAAGCTGCGGTCGCGCACCGCGGCGGCGCGGGCGAGCGGGTCGGTCAGGGTGAGGTCGCCGGCCACGCCCCGGTCGATGCCCGCCGCGAGCGCCGCGGCGCCGAGCACCACCAGGAGCGCCACGGCGGCGCTGGGGCCGCGTCCGACCCAGGCAGCCCGGCGGCTCAGGGCCCGCAGCCGATAGCGCAGCAGGGCCGACATGGCGGGCGCGGCCTGGGCGGGTGACCCGCTGGCCGAGGAGCCCTCGGGCGAGGGGGCTCCCGTGGGTGGCGCGCGGCGAGGCTCGGTCATCCGGAGTCCGGGTTGCTCCATCGGTTGCTGGGCGCCGTCGCCGGCGACCCTGACGCGCCCGTCCGGCGCGCGCTTCGCAGTATCATGGGTACCTTGGGTTGCCAACGCAGCCGAGGCGGCCGGCGGCTCGTGGCCGGTGTAGACTGGCAGGCGCGACCGAGACGGAGGGCGATGTGGGACCGACGGGGTGGGTGACGTGGACGGCGTGAGCTTCCCGGCGCCCGAGACAGCCACCGACGTGGTCTGCGGTCGGACCGTGTTGCCGGCGTCGGCCGGCCTGCCGCTGCTCTTTCGAGGCTGCCGCTACTGGTTCTGTTCGCAGGCGTGCCGCCAGGCGTTCAAGCGGGAGCCGGAGCGACATGTCGAGGCACGCCCGGACGCTGGGGTGCCCGCGGGGCCGCCTCCGGTGGAGCGCCGCAGCCCGTTTCGGGTGCGCGCCGGACCGCCGCCCGCGGACGACGAGCCCGCGCCCCGGTGAGGCCCCGAGGGGTGGCCGCGCGACGGCGCCGCGGCCCAGGGCGCTGGCAGGCGCACGAGCAGGCTTTGCCGAGATTCGCCCGGTGCCTTTGACGCCGCGCAGACCCTCCCCGATGATGGGCCGAATTGGTGGGCCGCGGAGGGTGCGATGTCCGACGAGAGTGAGCGCGTTCGATTTCGGCAGGTGGTCGTCCTCGTGGTCGAGGGCCTCGGCATCGGGGCACAGCCCGACGCGGTGAGCGACTTCGACCGTGGCGCCGACACGCTGGCACACGCCGCGGACTACGTCGGCGGGCTCGAGCTGCCCTTCATGCAATGGTTGGGGCTGGGGAACCTGCGCCCGATCCGCGGCGTGCCACCCGCCGATCCGCCGGCTGCCAGCGTGGGGACGGTGCGGCGCATGGCCGATGGCCGCGAGGCGCAGACGGGCGCGCGCGAGCTCTTCGACGGCACCCTCGAGGGGCTCGTCGCGGCTGGCGTCAGCGTGCGCATCCTCGGATGGCTGGCCGATCACGTCGACGAGATCAACGGCGTCGTGCGCATGGGTGATCTGCGCGGCGACGCGGTGGTCGGTCATCTCATCGGACAGGCCTCGCCCCGCGGGGGCGCGGTGACGGTCGCCAGCTTCCGCGCCCCGGCCTCGCTGGGCGGACCGGTGGCCTTCTCGCGCGGGCTGGCCTGGTTCGACAGCCAGATCGCGGCCATCCTCGACATCATCGACGAGTCGACGCTGCTGCTGGTGAGCGGCATCGGGGGGGCCGATCCCACCTACGGCGCGCTGGCGGTCGGCACGCGCGAGCAGTCGCCGCTGCTGGCCTACACTCCGGCGGTGCCGTCGGGCGTGGATCTCGGCAGCCGCGAGTCCCTGGGCGACATCGGGGCCACCCTGGCCGAGAACTTCGACGTGGCCCACGCCGGCAGCGGGCGCAGCTTCTTCGGTCCGCTCCTGGCGTAGGTGATCGTGCGCAGCATCGTCGAGATCATCGCCGCGAAGCGCGACGGACACACGCTCCCCGACGACGAGATCCGCTGGCTCATCGCCGAGTACTCGGCGGACCGCCTGCCGGACTACCAGATGTCGGCGCTGGCCATGGCGATCTTCTTCCGGGGCCTGGACCACCGCGAGACCGGCACCTGGACCGAGGCGATGCTGCGCTCGGGGGTGGTGCTGGACCTCAGCGACCTGGGCGCGGGCCGCGTGGACAAGCACTCCACGGGCGGCGTGGGCGACAAGATCTCGCTGCCCCTGGCACCGGCGGCCGCGGCGTGCGGCTGCATCGTGCCGATGGTCTCGGGCCGCGGCCTGGGACACACGGGCGGGACCCTGGACAAGCTGGAGGCCATCCCCGGCTACCGCACGGACCTGGACGTGGCGGCCTTCCGGGCGGTGCTGGCCGACGTGGGGTGCTCCATCATCGGACAGACCGGCGAGGTGGCCCCCGCGGACAAGCGCCTGTACGCGCTCCGCGACGTCACCGGCACGGTCGAGTCGATCCCCCTCATCACCGCCAGCATCATGTCGAAGAAGCTGGCCGAGGGCATCGAGGGGCTGGTGCTGGACGTGAAGGTGGGTGGCGCGGCGTTCATGAAGAACGTGGAGGACGCGCGGCGGCTCGCGGAGGCGATGGTCCAGGTCGGCGAGGGCATGGGGAAGCGGGTCATCGCCTTCCTCACCCGCATGGAGGAGCCGCTGGGCCAGATGATCGGCAACGCCTGCGAGGTCGCCGAGTCCATCGAGGTGCTCGGAGGTGGCGGGCCGTCCGACGTGCGTGAGCTGGTCGTGACGCTCGGAGGCGCGATGGTCGAGCTGGCACGCGGGGTGTCCGCCGACGAGGGGGCGGCCCGGGTCGCCCAGGCTCTCGACGACGGCTCGGCGCTGCAGCGCTGGCGGCGGATGGTCGCGCACCACGGTGGCGACGACTCGCGCCTGCCCGCGCCCACCGGAGAGACCGCCATCCTCGCGTCCCGAGACGGCTACGTCACCGCCATCGATGGGCTGGAGATCGGCCTGTCGGCCGTGGCCCTCGGCGCCGGGCGCACCCGCGCCGATCAGGCGGTGGACCCCGTCGTCGGCGTGCGCATCGACGCGCCCCGCGGGGCGAAGGTCGCGGCGGGCGGGCGACTGGCGACCGTGCTCCATGGGCGCGGGGGAGCGCCGCCGGCCGAGGTGACCCGACGGATCGCCGACGCCTTCCGTGTCGGCTCCACCCAGCCCGAGCCCGCGCCGCTGGTGATCGAACGCATCGGATGAACACCGCGCGCCCCGCCCGGGGCCGAAGCGCGCGGCAGCTGCTATGCCCACCGACGGACCCGAGGGGACGCCGCCCATGACTGACTCCGACGACACCATCGCCCGCCTGGACCGGGCCTGTGCGGCCATCCGCTCGCGGCACGCCCAGGCCCCCGTCCTCGGGATCGTGGCGGGCAGCGGCCTGGGAGCCATCGGCGAGCTGGTCGAGGGCGGCGTCGCGATCCCCTACGGCGACATCCCCGGCATGCCCGTCCCCACCGTGGTGGGCCACAGCGGCGAGCTGCGGTGCGGGCGCATCGCCGGGCTCCCGGTGGCCGTGCTGAGCGGGCGCATCCATCGCTACGAGGGACACCCGCTGGAGTCGGTGGTCTTCGGCGTGCGCCTGCTGGCGCGCCTGGGGGCTTCGGCGGCGCTGCTCACCAACGCCGCTGGCGGCATCCGCCCCTGGCTCGGCCCCGGTTGCCTGTGCCGCATCGTCGACCACCTCAACATGACCGGCGAGAACCCCCTCTGCGGGCCCAACGACGACCGCCTCGGGCCGCGCTTTCCCGACATGTCCCAGGTCTACGACGTGGAGCTCGGGGCGCGCATGGACCGCGCCGCGGCGGCTGCGTCGGTGACGCTGCACCACGGCGTCTACGCGATGATGAGCGGTCCCTCCTACGAGACGCCCGCCGAGGTCCGGATGCTGGGCACCCTGGGCGCAGCCGTCGTGGGGATGTCGACGGTGCCCGAGGCCATCGCGCTGCGCCACATGGGTGTCCGCGTGGCCGCCGTCAGCGTGGTGTCCAACGCGGCCGCGGGCGTGAAGGACGCGCTCCTCGATCACAGCGAGGTCAAGGAGGTGGCCAACGAGGCCGGCCCGCGCCTGCTGTCGATCATCGAGGCGCTCGCGGACAGCCTGAACCGGACGCCGCTTTCGTGAGCGCCGACGAAGACGCCCTGGTCGCGGCCGCCTGGGCCGTGCGCGAGCACGCCTACGCGCCCTACAGCCGGTTTCGCGTCGGCGCGGCGGTGCGCGGCGCGAGCGGCCGCATCTACGTCGGGGCGAACGTCGAGAACGCCGCCTACCCGGTCGGCGCGTGCGCGGAGCGATCGGCCGTCTGCGCCGCCGTCTCCGCAGGCGAGCGCCAGATCGTGGCCGTGGGCATCGCGACCGACACCGACGCGCCGGTCAGCCCCTGCGGCCTCTGTCGCCAGACGCTCCGCGAGTTCGGCGCCGACATGGAGGTGGTGCTCGCCAGCCGCGGCGACGCGCGCCGGCGCATGCGGCTGTCGGACCTGCTGCCGATGAGCTTCGGCCCCGAGGACCTGGCCGCGGACGACGGCGCCGATTGAACGCCCCCGCAGCTCCTGGCCGACGCCAGGGACGCGTGGCCCCGGGAAAGGACAACCCGCCCAGCTTTCGCCCCCGAAGCGCTGGGCAGGTTGCGTGCGAGACTCCGAGGAGGCCCGCAGACTGCATGCTTTCCCGGTCGTCGCCCGGGCCTGTCCGCCGAGCGACGCGAGACCGGAGTGCACGACGCGTGCCACCGCTCGGCCCGGCGCGCTGGGCCTGTGACGGCGGGGAGCGCCGCCACGGACCCTGCAAGACTTTCATAGCGCGACGCGCGGGCCCTGACCTCGCTGCGGGCTCGGTTGAAATGCCCGGGTCTCGCTGCGACGATGCCGCGATGCCACCCACCCTGCCATCGGGGACCCGTCTCGGCCGCTCGGTGCTGCTCAGCGCGCTGGCGGCGGCGCTCGTCGGTTGCGGAGCCCAGGACGTGGACGCGCCGGTGACCGTCTCCACCGACCGCTGCCCCTCGGTCGACGAGCTCATCCCCGGCCTGCGGGGCTTGCTCGACGACGGCGCGCTCGAGCACCTGCAGTCCGTGCTCGGGCAGGACCTGAGCGACGCAGCGCGCGCCGATCTGGTGCGCACGGCGGTGGACCTGGTCGCCAGCTTCCCGCCGGGCTCGGTGGCTGGCCTGGGGGAGATCGGCGACAGCCTCGACGTCGACGGTCGCCTCCAGGCCTTCGGCGCGCGCCTGATGCGCTGGCTGGTGGCCGAGGGCCCTGGCTCGCCTTACGCCGAGACGCTCGCGTCCGCGCGGCGCCTGCTCTCCCGGTGCGAGGGTCCGCCCGCCCTTCGACTGGTGCGGCGTCTGCTCGCCGATGACGAGCTGCTGGCCGCGGTGCGCGCGCTGCCCGCCGCGCTCGACGTGCCGTCGCTGGTCTCGGGGCTGGAGGTGGACGGACAGACCGGTCGCCCCGCGCTCAGGGCGCTGCTCCGCAATCTGCTGCTCGCCGCGACCTCGCCCGACTTCACCATCGAGGCCTGGCTGGACCTGCTCTCGCTGGCGGTGGACGTCGACGCGCCGCCGCTCGGGCCCGTGCTCACCGGCGCGCGGCGTCTGCTGGACGACACCGACACGCGCGCCGCGCTGCGCGGCCTCTCCGCCTGCGTGCTCGCGGCCGACCCGACGCTCAGCCTCGGCGACCTGCTCTTCGACGCGAGCACCGACGACGCCCTCGACCTGGTCGGCGCCCTCGATCTGATCGACCCGAGCCGCGGCACGCTGCTGCCCGAGCCGGTGCGGGTCCTCATCGACGCCTCGCTGGCCTTCCTCGAGGTCGACGCCTTCGGGCGGCGCAGCCTGGTCGTCGCGCTCGAGGGTCTGCTCGCCCCCGACGCCGCCCCCCAGGTGCTCGGCGACGTGGGCAACCTGCTCGACGCGCGCGTCCTGGGCGAGATCACCCGCGTGCTCGCCGCGCTCGCCACCCGCTCGTGCGCGCAGTGAGCACGAGGAGCACGACCCGCCTTGCGCTGGCGTTGCTGCTGGCGAACGCCACCGCGGCGAGCGCCAACGTCTACGAGATCTACGGCTTCGGGCCCCGTGCCATCGGCATGGCCGGCGCGATGACGGCCGCCGCCACCGACTACACCGCCACCTACTACAACCCCGGCGCGTTGACGGCCGACAAGCAGGCGCGCCTGGGGCTGTCATTCAGCCTCAACCGCCCGCGGCTCTACGTCGACCGCCGCGTCGCCGACCCCGAAGCGGCGACCGAGCTGCCGCCGACCAACCTCGGGTTCGCCGTCGGCTGGCTCTACTCCTTCGGCGGGATCTTCCGCGACCGCCTCGCCCTCGGGCTCAGCTTCCACCTGCCCTCGAAGCGGCTGGCCCGCGTGCAGGCGGTCGACGCCAACGTCCCCCACTTCACCCTGTATCAGAGCCTCCACGACAAGCTGCTGCTCCACGCGTCGGTGGCCGGCGAGATCGTGCCCGGGCTCTCGCTCGGCGCCGGCGTCCAGGTGCTGGCGAACCTCAGCGGCACTGCGCGCCTGGACCTCGACGTCATCGACGGTCGCTTCGAGCAGCGCTCCGTCTCCGTCGAGCTCACGCCCACGGTCTCCGCCATCGTCGGCCTCCACCTGCGCCCCATCGAGGGGATGGCCATCGGGTTCGCCTGGCGGCAGGCCAACAGCGTGAGCTTCGCGCTCCCGGTGACGGTGGCCGAGGGCGAGGCGCTCACCCTGGACTTCGACGTCCGCCAGACCGTGCTCTACTCGCCGCACCAGCTCGCCCTGGGCTTCTCGTACCTCTTCGACGCGCTCGATCTCACCGTCGCCATCGACGCGAGCCTCTCGCTGTGGTCGAAGGCGCCGGATCCCTCCACGCAGATCCGCGGTGACATCGGCGGCGCGCTGCTCGACGGGCTGGGCCTCGGCGACGCCCTGGACCTCTCGCTGGACACGCCACGGACCTCGCCCGGCTTCCGCGACACGGTCAACGTGAGGATCGGCTTCGAGTGGCAGGCGCGCCCCTTCCTGCTGCTGCGCACGGGCTATGGCTTCCGCCCGACGCCCGTGCCGCGCCAGACCGGCCTGAGCGCCTACCTGGACAACGACGCGCACATCGTCGCCCTCGGCGCCGGGTTCGTGTTCCAGGACCCCTTGAAGGTCCACGTGCACCCGATCCAGCTCGATCTGGGCTTCATGGCCTCGGTGTTGCCGCGGCGCACGGTGGTGCGCGACACGCCGGGCGATCCCATCGGCGACCTCAGCCACGGCGGGGTGGTCTGGACCGTGTCCGCGTCGATCAGCCACGCCTATTAAGAGAGGACTCCTCCATGGGGACACCTTCCGCGTCGGTCAGCGGAAGAGCGCCCCGAAGTCCTGCCCCGAGATGGCGCGCCGCGCTCGCTCGGTGGTCGCCTCCTCCAGGGCCGAGGCCGTCGGGCGCAAGCGCGCGAGCTGGGGGAGCTCCGGGCTGATGGCCGCGACGCCACCGAGCGCGATCTGCGCCCCCTTGGCGAAGCCCTGCTGAAGGCGCACCACGGCGAGCTGGAGCCAGAGCAGGCTGAGCGTGGTCCGCGCCTCGCGCTGGGTCCGCCACTCCGCGGGCGCCAGGGCGAGGATCGCGCCCTGGTCACGGGACTGGAGCGCCGCGTCGGCGTCGGGCTCGCGCGCGAACGGCGCGGGGAGGACGCGGAAGAGGCCGCCGGCGTATGCGAGGCGATCGGGCGGGAAGGGGAGGCCGAGGGTGGGCTCGACGTAGACCGGGCGAAGGGCCGCGTGGCGGAGCAGGGCCTCGGTGGGGAAGGCGCCCGTCGCCAGGAAGGCGTCGAGCACGGGCGCCAGGCGCGGGTCGCGGGCGCGCAGGCGAGCGGCCAGCGGGCGACCGCCGTCGATGTGGTCCTCGAAGCCCTGGTGCACCGTGAGCACGTCCGGGCGCACGCCCTCCGCGGCGTGCTGGTAGAGGCGGTTGAAGTGGAGCGCGAAGAAGGAGTCGAGGACCAGGGCGTCGGGCTCCACGCGCTGGAGCAGCGCGGTGTCGAGGGCCTGCGGTGTGCGGTAGTCGGCGAGATCCGTGCGCGCCAGACGCAGGCCGGCGTCGGCGCAGAGCAGCGACACGGTGAGCAGGGCCAGCGCGAGGACGCCGCCGCGGACCAGCCGGTTCGGAGCCCGGCTCGCGGCGGACAACGCCAACGCGCCGCAGATGGCCACGATGGCGACGCCGGCCTCGAGGTAGCCGGCGGCGTCGGGGTTGGTGGGGTCGAGGTCCATGGTGACCTTCGTCGCCAGGTTGCCCACCAGCGCGAGCGCCAGGGCCAGCGCCCAGAGCGGCCGGCGCCTGGCGAGGGCGACCAGCCCGACCGCGCTCCCGGCGAGGAGCACCGGCCCCACCGCGTCGCAGAGCATCCCGAGGGCCGCCACCAGATTGGTGGAGATCGGCGTGGAGGCGGCGCTCACCGAGCGCATGAACACGCGGGCGGTGATGACGTCGAGCAGCCGGCCCGGGGAGCTCGGGTCCCCGTAGTCGAAGAGCGGGTCGAGCCGGGCTCGCAAGGGCAGCAGCAGGTACACCGAGAACCCCCACAGGCCGGCCAGCGTGAGGAGCGGCAGACGACGCCCGAGGCTGCGCCTCACGTCCGGGTCGCCCAGCAGCAGCGCGACCAGCGCGGGGAGGTGGAAGACGAAGAGGAGGTGGTGGTTCCCGGCGGCCAGCCCGGCGGCGAAGGCGACCGCCAGGGGAGGGCCGGCGGGGCGAGGCCGTGGGGCGCGGGACCAGCGCAGCGCGACCAGCAGCAGGCCGAGCGCCAGCGCCAGCTCCAGGGTGTAGACCTCGGCGCGCACCGCCTGAAGCCACACGGCCTGGCTCAGGCCGAGGGCCACGGCCGCCAGCGTGGCGGGCCATCGCGGGCCCTCGTCGGTCAGCTCGCAGACGAGGGCGTGGGTGAGGGCGACCGCCAACGCCGCGCAGAGCGCGCTCAGCATGGCGACCCGGAAGCCGATGGCGCCGACCGGCACCAGGGAAGCCGCGTGGGCGAGGATGACGTAGAGCGGGTGGCCGGGGGCGTGTGGGATGCCCAGCGAGATGCCGGCCCCGGCCAGCTCGCTCGAGTCGAGCCAGAACGCGCCCGGCGTCGCCGTGCAGGCGTACGCCGCCGCCGCGCCGCCGAAGAGCAGGGCCCGGGTGCGGCTGTCCTGGAGCTCGCGTCGGTGGTTCACCGCGCCCAGCCTGCCATGGACCCGCGGCGCCGGCAGCTATTCTCGCTGCCGCCGTCGACTCAGAGCGTCAGCAGATACGCGACCAGGGCGTCGATCTCGTCGTCCTCGAGCTGCGAGGTCGCCCCCATCGTGCCGGCGGTCTGCTCGAGCACGTCGTAGAGCGTGTCGGCCTTGCCGTTGTGCAGGTACGGCGCGGTGTACCAGAGCCCGCGCAGCGACGGCGTGTTGAAGTAGCCGGGCGGCGGGAGGTCGGCGCCCTGCTCGTTGGCCTGCTGGCGGAGCAGCCGCTCGACCTCGGTGGTGGAGCCGACGTCGTGCAGCTCACCGTCGGTGGAGGCCTCGCCGATGTGGCAGCTCATGCAGCCGACCTCGGGATCCTCGAAGATCTGCTTGCCCAGCGCCTGGACGGGATCCAGCCCGTCGCCAACCAGGTTGGGGTTGCGGGGCGGGCGGAGGCCGTGCAGCAGGAACTGCTCCAGGTCGGCCAGCTCCGCCTCGTCGAGGCCGTGGCCGCCCATGCGCGCGATGGTCTGCTCCATGTTGTGCTTGAGCTCGCCCTTGGTGCCCAGCCAGTTGAAGGGCGCGGTGTCCTGGAGGCGCCCCGCCAGCGCGATGGTCTGGCGCGGGCCGTCCTTGATGAACCAGACCTTCCCGTCCTCGGTCCCGTCGGGGTGGCAGGTGGCACAGGCGAACTGGCCCGCCTCGCTGAGCCCCGGGTTGCGGGCGTAGGTGAAGATCCGGCGCCCACGCCGGACGGCGGCCGGGCTGGGATCGACGCCGTAGGCGGCCTCGCGGTCCTGGCGCAGCGCGACCGGGCGCACGAACGCGGTGGCGACGGCCTCCGGCAGCGCCGCCGCGCGCTCGGGCGGCAGGGCCCCCTCGGGCACGTCGATGAACACGGCCTCGCCCCCGCCGAAGCCGGCGTCGCTGGCGCCGCCGACGGCGTGCTGCTCGACCGCCTTCATGGTCAGCAGCGGCGTGAGGTCGATCTCGCCGACGGTGAAGCTCTGTCCGTTGAGCACGTAGGCGAAGCGACCGTCGGGGGAGAAGGCCACGGCGCGCGGGGCCATGCCCACCGCGATCTCGGCCACCGGGTGCGCCATGGGGTCGCCGTCGAAGCTCCCCGTGTTGAGGACCAGGACGTTGTCGGACCCCTCACCGGTGACGAAGGCGAGGCTCATGGTCGGGTGGTGGTTCACGTCGGAGGGTTGAGCCACCCGAGCCGTCATCGGCTCACCGCTCGAGGGCGCTACCACCGGCAGCGCAGGAGCCGCCTGACGCACCGTGCCGTCCGCGTCGACCCGCGTCACGACGGCGTCCACGGGGCGGCTGCGCACGCCGAAGTCGAAGCCCGACCCGCTCTGTGAGGAACCGTAGCCATCGGTGGCGGGTTCCGCGTCGAAGCGCGGCGCTGCCGCCGCGCGCAGCTCGTCCTCGGAGGTCCCGGTGTCCGTCTCCAGGTGGACGATGAGCGCGCCGTCGTCGCCGGGCATGGCGGTGGCGGCCATGGCGCGGGAGACGCCGAGGCGCTCACCGCGCATCGGGTCGAAGAGCAGGTCGCTGGGCAGCCCGTGACGCAGCGCGAGCGCCGTCGGGGTGCGGGGCAGCCCGTCGTTGCTCCCCACCGGGACGTAGAGCGCCGGCCCGGCCTGCTGGACCACGACCAGGGCCGGCTCGCCGTTCGCGCCGGTGACCACGGCGAGGCCCCGCAGCAGGCGCCCCACGCTGCGCTCCTCGAGGATCTGACCCGACGAGGCGTCCACGGTCACCACGCGGCCGCCCGCGTGGTCGGTGACATAGACGCGGTCGGCCTGCCGCGAGAGCGCCACCCCGTAGGGCTCGCCGCCCAGGTCGATGACCCGGCTCGGCGCGTCCGCGCCGGCGTCGACGCGCACGAGGGTCCCCGAGTCGCGCACGCTCACCCAGGCCGTGCCGTCGGGCCCTACTGCGAGCTGGGCCGGTCCCTGACCGACCGGGACCGTGCGCGTCGGCTGCAGCGTGTCGCGCTCGAGAACGACGAGCGCGCCGTTGGCCTCGTCGGCCACGTAGACGGCGTCCTCGTCGACCGCCAGCGCGTGGCTGGAGGTCCACGCTGGAGCGGCCTGGACCTCCAGCGCCCGCGGCGCCTCGGGCAACGCGTTGGGGAACTCGCGCTGGGGGCCGGCGGCGGTGTTCTCGGCCTTGCCACACGCGACCAGCGCGACCGCGAGGCCTCCGAGCCCGAACAGCGCCCGGCCGAGCCGTCGGCTCCCCGGCGGCGTCGGGCGGGGTGTGCCGTGTGCCGCTCGAGGCGCTGCGATGGCGATGGGGCGGTTCGCCGTCCGGGCGGGGGTGGGAACTTCCATGGCGGAATCCTCCTCGCCCTGGGGGCACCGGCGGCGGGTGTCCCTCGTCGGCTGGGCGCCGACGTGGAGGGCGGGCATGGCGTTGACAGGGGATGTGCTGGCCAGCGTACGCCCGCCCCACGCTCGCCTCAAGCCGGAGGACGCGTCCCCGGCAGACCCCTCACAGCGTCAGGCGACAGATCCCTGACTGGCCGCCGCTCTCCTCCACCTGGACCTCGATCGCGTGGGCCTCGGCCTCGGGCACCTGCTCGGGCAGGGCCGCGACGATCGCGTGGGCGATGTGGCGGGCCAGCATCTCGGTGGAGGTGTTCGGGAGCGGCAGGATCAGCACGTCGGCGGCGGGGAAGACGAAGCGGCTCCCGTCGTCGTGGACCGCCTCCACGACGCCGTCGCCCTCGGTGACCCGCAGGTGCGCGTTGTCGCGGGGCAGCAGCGTGCGGTGGTCCATCGCATCGCAGAGCCGTTTCACCAGCGGCTTGAAGGGGATGAAGTCCACCACGACGTCGCCGGCCACCAGGTTCCCCTCGAGACGCACCTGCACCTGGTAGTTGTGCCCGTGGAGGCGCTCCCGGCTGCCGTCGGCGAAGATGAGGAAGTGCGCGGACCCGAAGTTGAAGTACTGCTTGTACACGCGGATCGCGAAGGCTTCCTGCAAGTCATGTCCCCTGGTAGCTGACCCGCGCGGTGCAGGTCTCCATGACCACCACCTGCGCCAGTCCGGGAAGGCGCGGCGCCAGCCGTTCCCAGATCCAGACCGCGATGACCTCGCTGGTCGGGTTCTCGAGGCCGGCGACCTCGTTGAGGTAGCGATGGTCGAGCTGGTCGTGCAACGGCTGCCAGGCCTGCTTGACCTCGGCGAAGTCCAGCACCCAGCCCGACTCGGCGCCGATGTTCCCCTCGACGCTCAGCTCCACCGAGAAGCTGTGCCCGTGGAGCCGCGCGCACTTGTGTTCGGGCGGCACGTTGGGCAGCCGGTGGGCGGCCTCGAAGGTGAAGGTGCGGATGATGCGGGCGGTGCGGCCTGTCATGGGGTGGGTGATTACACCGCGACCCGCCCCGGCCACAAGTCGGCATCGCGCCCAGCGGTCCGGGCGCTCAGCGCGAGCGGTTCAAGGCCTGCAGGTAGGCCTGGAAGACCCCGGCCTGCCCGCGCTCGTCGACGGTGGTGAAGCGCACGCCGAGCAGTCGCTCTCCGCTGGACGTCGCCTCCTTGATACGCGTGACGGTGCCGTACATCGCGAAGTCGGCGTCGGAGCCCTCCGCCTGCAAGGGCACCACCTGGACGCGCTCGTAGTACTCGGGGCCGGGCGCAGGGACGACGACCGAGAGCATCGTCTCGGAGATCTTCTCGATGCGCCCGCCGGCCCGCTCGTCCTTCCAGGACAGCAACACGTCGGCGCCTTCGAGGCCGGGGACGGCGTCCTCCCCCGGGCGTCCCTCCAGCGGGGCGGGCGCAGGTCCTCGGGGCGGCTGTCCCTCGGCGGCGGCGCCGTCGCGGCCGATGGCCATGATCGTGTCGAAGAGCCCGGTCCAGCCGCGCTTGGGCGGCGACGACGCTGGCGCGCCGGGCGGCGGGTCGCCCGTGGGCGCCAGGCTGGGGGTGACGAGCTGCCTCCGTTCGCCGCTGCGCGGCGCGGCGCCGGGGTGCGTCGCGACGTGCCGGCGCGACGCCGAGCGTTGCAGCGGATCCGCCGGGGCCTCGTCGTCCGTCGGCATCGACGCGCCGCCCGACTCGGTGCGATCGGCGGGGCGGCCCGGGTCACGGCGCCCGAAGAGCGCGTTGGCCTGCGAGCGGGCGCGCTCCCGCTCCCCGGTCCGAGGCTTGGGCGAGGCGGGCGGCCCGGTCACGTCCTCGGGCGCAGGCGGGACGGGGCCGGTCCGGTGCACCTGCGACCGCGGCCGCACCAGGAGCGGCGGCCGCTCGCCGCGCCCGCGCGCCGGCGGGGCGGCCTCATCGAACGCGCCTCTGTCCTCGGCGCGTCTGCCGGCGAGGGCGCTGCGGGGATCGGCGTCGGCGACCGCGTGGGGCCGCGTGCGCAGGTCGACGTCGTAGCGATCCATCGCGTGCTCGAGGTCGATGCCCTCGAACTCGGTGCTCTCGTCCTCGCTCGAGTCCTCCTCCTCGCCCGCCGCCTCGTCGGGCGTCGGGAAGCGGAACACCGTCACGCGGTGCCCGTCCCGCTCCTTGGTCATCAGCTCCGGCGTACCGGTCGGCGTGATCGATCGAAGGAACTCGGCGAGATGCTCCTCATCGCCGACCGGCGACCACGCCGCGACCAGCTGCACGCCGAAGCCGGTCTCGGGTTCGTCGAGGGTCGGGCGCGGGCGTACCCAGATCACCTCGCCGCGCATGCGGATCGCGCGCTCGGGCGGGCCTCCGTATACCTCGCGCAGCGTGACGATGGTGCCCTGCGGTGGCACCAGTGACGCCTTCACGAAGGTGCCGGTCGCGCTGACGTTCGTCGAGATCGCCCGGTGCTCGTCGCCGGCGAAGTCGAAGCGAAATCGCATCGCTCTGGCGCGCCTCGGTGCGCCTCGCTTTTTTCGGCCCCCCATGCAGGGCAGAGCATACCGCGAGGCCGCGGAGTTGCAAGGGGTTGCGGGGTCGCCGAGCGAGGTCGCGGGCGGCGGGCGCCTGCCCCCGCGCGGGCGGCCTCCGGGGCAGTGTCCGCGCTCGCCGGCGGTCCGGGAGGCGGGCCGAGCGCGTGCGGGGCGAGGAGCGCATCGTGACGATTTTGCTACACGAGCGGCAGCGGCTATGCTCCTCGCCGCGGAGGCGATGCCACCGCCGCGGATTCCCAGGGTCGGTTCGCTTGGATGGATGTTGGCTCCGAGAGCTTCGAGGCGCTCGACGGACAGATCGTCGACGGCTTCGTCCTGGTGCGCGAGCTGGCGCGCGGGCGGACCAGCGTCGTCTACCAGGCCCTCGACAGCGCCGAAGACAACCGCATGGTGGCCTTCAAGGTCCTGCAGTCGCCCGAGCGGCGGCTGTCGGTGTCGCCGGACGTGGACGACAACGCCTTCGAGCGTGAGGCGAAGGTCGCGCGGCTGGTCGACGATCCGGGCATCCTGCGGATGTACCGCACGGGGCGCTTGCCGGACGGCCGGTGCTGGGTGGTGGCGGAGCTGGCCGAGGGCATGACCCTGGAGGAGGAGCTGCGGCACCGCGGCACCATCCCCTGGCCCGAGGCGCTCGAGGTGGCCACGCGACTGGCCGCGGCCGTGGGCGGCCTGCATCGGCGGCGCATCGTCCATCGCGACCTCACCCCGGCGCGCGCCATGGTGCGGTTGGGGCGCGAGGGCAAGCTGCGGGTGAAGATCATCGACTTCGGGCTCGCCCGCTTCGTCTACGAGCCCGACGGGCGCGGGAGCGGACGGGACAGCTCCACCGTCGGCACGCCCCGCTACATGGCGCCCGAACAGGCGCGCGGGGCCGGCACCTCCGCGCAGACCGACGTCTACTCGGTGGGGCTCTTGCTCTACGAGATGCTGACCGGTCGGTCGCCGCTGGGCTCGCCCGAGCCCACCCCGGCCGAGGCGCTGGCCTACCTGCGATCGCGAAAGCCCCTGCCTTCCATCGCCGTAGGCTCGCTGGTGCGGGAGCTCCCGCGCTCCATCGCCGAGGTGGTCGACCGCACCCTCTCGCGCGACCCGCGGCTGCGCGCGCCGCACGGTGAGGGGCTGGCCCGCGAGCTGGAGGCCGCGCGAGCCGCCGCGGCGGAGGACCCGGTGATGCAGGCGTCGGCGCTGGAGCGGCTGAAGCGGTCGGTCGGCGGCCTGGTCGCGAAGGTCAAGCCGCGGCGCGACTGACAGGGTCCGCCAGGGTGGCTGCCGGCCGGCTGACGCCTCCTCGCTCCGAACCCGGGGGACGCCCCCGAGAGATGTTGGCCGCGGCGGCGTGAGCTGCCCATGGCTTGCGCTGGATCCGCGAAGGCGGCAGCGTCGGCCTCTCTCGCCCGGGAGGTCTCGATGCCACGCCGACTCGTCCGCTCTCGTCTCCGCGCGCTCGGCGTCGCCATCGCGCTGCTGGTCTCGGGCGCCTGCGAACCCGGCGACGGCGCGCAGGTGGCGGCCGCGTCGGGGCGCTACGTCGGCTCCCCGGTCTCGTTCCGGATCGCCGGCGAGACGCTGACCGACTTCCGGCTCTCGGGGATCGAGTGCCGCATCCCGCACCCCCTCAACGAGGCCGTGGCGCTCTGCCTGGTGCGCGCACCGGGCGTGCCGGAGGGGGCGCTGGCGCTCTCGGGCGGCTCCTTCTCCGGCGCGCTCGGCGACGTGGCGCTCGACGGCGTGGTGGACGGCACCACGGCGTCGGGGACCTGGCGCTTCGAGACGGCCTGCCCGGGCGGCGAGGCCTGCGTGGCCGAAGGGGAGTGGGAGGCCGACTTCGTGGCCGACGCCACGCCGCCCGACGGAGGCGACGCGTCCACCGGAGGGGACCTGCCGGTGGGAGTGGACGGCGCCGCCGACCCGGGGCCGCTCGGGGGCGGGGACCAGGGCCCGGGGCCCGCGCCTGACGTGGTGGTGCCCGAGCCCACCGTGCCGACGGGCGCCAGCGATGAGCAGATCGAGGCGGCCCGCGCCCTCGCCGCCATCCGCGCGGCGGTGGGCCTCCCGATGCCCGAACAGATCGCCGGCATCAACGCCGCCGCGCAGGCGCACGCCGAGTACTACGTCGCTCACGTGGCTCAGTACTCGGCTGCACACCTCAGCCCGCATGAGGAGAACCCGGCCTGGCCCGAGGGCTACACCGGCGCGAGCGCAGGCGACCGGCTCGTCGCCCAGGGCGTCACCCCGGGCTTCTGGTCGGAGGTGATGGCCTTCACCGGCAGCGCCGAGGCCTCGCTGGACGGTTGGATGGAGACGCTCTACCACCGCGAGCCGCTGGTGCATCCGAACATGGTCCGCTGGGGTTTCGGCATCGCCCGAGCGGGTCAGGCGCGGGCCGAGGTCATCGACAGCATCAACGGCCAGGTCAGCGCGACGGGCAGCGGCGCCGATCTCGGGCCGGCGCTGTGGCCCGTGCGCGGCGCCACCGAGGTGCCCACCCGCTGGGACGGGCTGGAGACGCCCAAGCCCCCGCTCCCAGCGGGCCAGAGCTATCCGTCGGGACCCATCGTCACCGCGACCTTCGAGCGCAGCCACGCGCTCAGCCTCGCCGAGGGCAGCCTCCGCGACCCGGCGGGCGAGACGGTGCCCGCGCAGGTGCAGTCGCCGGACAACGACCCCTACCTCACCAGCACCTGGGCCATCTACGCCTACGCGCCGTTGGCCGCCCGTACGCGATACACGGTCACCTTCCACGGGCAGGTCGACGGCGCGGACACGCTGCTGACCTGGGAGTTCACGACGCGCTGAGGGCGTCGTTCGCTCGGGCGACCAGGGGTCCCTCCGCGCCGGCGCTCACCAGCGCTCGCGCGTCCTCCGCGGCGCTGCGGCCGGCCTCGTCGTCGGGGTCCACCGCCAGCGCGTACTCGGCGAGCGCGAGCGACGCGATGACCTTCCACAGGGTCGGCGCCCCGCGCTCCAGCAGCGCCGCGCGCCCCTCGACCAGGTGGGCGCGCCGGTCGGTGCGGGCGTGCCGGATCGCCGCCTCGCTCAGCTCGCGCGCCTTGAGCCGGTGCCTGGTCGTCTCGACCCTGCCGTAGACGTGGCCGATGATCACCCGGCCGAAGGCCTCCAGCGTCCGTCGGCCTGCGGCGCTGGCCTCGTCCAGCGCGCTGGCGGCCAGGTTGGCGGCCTCGGTGTAGCGCTCCTGGTAGGCAGCCACCAGCGCCCGCCCGCAGTTGGCCTCGATGGGGACGTCGCCGTCGGTGAGCCAGCGCGAGCGCGCCATGGCGTCGCCGAACGCCTCCTCCGCCGCGTCGAGGTCCCCGGCCCCCCAGGCAGCCCACCCGCGCCCTAGCGCGACGGCCGCGCGCAGACCGGGATGCTGGACCTCGCGCGCCAGGTCTGCGGCCTCGTCGAGAGCACGCACGCACTCTGCGAAGCGGAGCGCGTCCACCATCGCCAGCGCGCCGACGACCGCGGCCTGGGCCTTGCGCAGCGGCTCGCCCGCGTCCGTCGCCAGGCGCATGACCTGCGTCGCCTTGTCCAGGGCCGCGGCGTCGCGCCCCCGCTGCCGGTCCGCTCGCGCGCGCTCGAGCAGCAGCGCCCCCTGTTGCGGGGAGGGCCCCAGCGCGTCGGCCAGCGCGGCCGTGCGCTCGGCCAACGCGTCCACCTCCTCGGGGCGGCCCAGGCCGTTCGCCACCCGCGCCAGCAGGACCAGGCACCGGGCGATCGAGCGCACGTCGCGTCGAGCGCTGGCCCATGCGAAGAGCGACTCCAGGCTCTCCTGGGCCTCCCGGTGGCGGCCGCTCATCACCCGGACCTCGGCGAGATCCAGGGCGGCCTCCATCCGGGCGTCGTCGTTGGGCGCCAGGCGCGCCGCGCGCTCGAACTGGTCGAGGGCCTGTCCCAGGTCGCCTCGCGAGCGGGCCCACCGCCCCGCCTCGACGTGGTAGGAGGCCGCCCGCGCCTCATCGCCCGCCCCTCCGAAGTGCCAGGCGATGACGGCGAGCCAGGGGTGGAAGCGGTCGCCCGCGTTCCGGGCCAGCCAGCGCGCGACCTGCGTGTGGACGAGGCGGGCGCGCGATTCGGGGACCTCTGCGCGCACGATGGCTCGCGCCGCGCGGTGCGCGAACCTGAAGCCGCTCTGCCCTGGCAGGGGGTCGGAGTAGTCGCGGGTGATGAGGCCACGCTCCTGCAGTCGGCGCAGATGCAGGGCCGCCTGCGGCTCGCCGAGCTCGGCGATGAGGCCGCTCCAGAAGCGCTCGCCGACCACGGAGGCCGAGCGGAGCACCTCGGCCTCGAGCTCGGGCATCTGGTCGAGGCGCGCCTGCATCAGCGCGGTCAGGCTCTGGGGGAAGCCGTCCGGGAGCTGGCCGGTGGAGAGGCGCCAGGCGCCGGTGCTCGGCACCTCGACGAGCAGCCCGACCTCGATGAGCGAGCTCAGGGCCTCCTCGATGAAGAGCGGGACGCCGCCGGTGTGCGCGACGATCTCGTCGGCGACCTCGCGAGGCAGCGCGTCGCGGCGACCCAGCACCTGATCCAGCAGCACGCGCCCGGCCTCGGGGGAAAGCGGCCCGAGCGCGACGGAGTGGTCGACGGCGTCGGGCGGTGGCCAGGCCTGCTCGTCGCCGGGCAGCAGCGGCGTGCTCATCACCAGCATCGCCGAGCGCTCCCGCAGGCCGTCGGCCAGTCGCAGCAGCGCCTGTCGCTGGTCCGGGGTGCCGGCGCCGACGTTCTCGGCCACGATGAGCAGCGGGCGCCGGTTCGCCAGGGCCGACAGCAGCGAGAGGGTGGCTCCGTACGCGGAGGCGCTCGCGTGCTCCGGGTCGGCGGGGATCCCCTCGGCGTCGGTGGTCAGCGCGGCGAGCTGGCACAGGCGGGCGCGGAGGAAGGGATCGTCGAGCTCGGGCGAGGTCTCCGCCAGGGCGTCGAGCTCCGCGTCCAGCCGCCGCTGCCGTTCGTCCTCGTCGGTGGCCAGCTCCAGCAGGAGCGCCGACGAGACCAGGCCGCCCAGCACCCCGAAGGGCGCTCCCGGCACGTCGCGCCCGTGCAGCGAGACCTCCGCGACCCGGAGATCGGTGTGGGAGCCGCGGAGCTGGTCGACCACCTCGCGGATGAGCCGGGTGCGGCCGCTCCCGGGCGCGCCGGTGACCAGCACGCGGCGCAGTCGGCCGTCGCGGACCACGCCGCGGAACTGACGGCGGAGCTCGGTGACCTCGGCTTCGCGGCCGATGAGCTGGCGAGAGGAGCGATCGCCCAACAGCTGCCGCGGTGGCATCGTCATGGGCAGGGACTCGACGTCGAGGCGCCAGACGGGGATGCACAGCGCGCCGTTCGCCTCCGAGAGCGGATCCTCGGCCACCAGCGCGACCCGGCCACCGACCGCGATGGCCGTGGCCTCGTCCAGCAGGATGTCGTCGGGGCCTGCGCTGCCGGCCAGCCGCGCCGCCATGGCGAAGGGGAGGCCGCGACCGACGGCGTCGCCCGACTCGGTCAGGCAGAGCAGCCCGGAGCTGATGCCCACGCGCAGCTCCACCGGGATGCCCGCCTCGGCCCAGGCGCGGCTCGCCTGCTGGCGCACGAGCGCGCGGGCGCGTGTGGCGGCGTGCATCGCCGCCTCGAGCAGATCCTGGGGCGTGGCCGCCGTCGGGCGCAGCACCACGAAGGCGCCGTCCGCCACCTCGACGTCGGCCTGCACCCGCTGGGCGCCGCGCTCGAGGAAGATGGTGACGATGGCCTCCACGAGCGCATGCAGCTCGTGCGCGCCTGCCGCGTCCTCGCCGTGGAAGGGCCCGGCGTCGCCGCCCACGACCACATGCACGCAGACCGCTGAGGCGTGCTCGAGCCTCGCAGCGGGACCGTGGAGGTCGGGCTGCGGGGCGCCGCACTCCCAGCAGTAGCGCGCGTCGTCGGTCAGCGACACGTGGCACACGGGGCAGGCCATGCACGGCATGTAACCCCCGGGAGGAGCGCTTGCAACCTGGAATCGTGCCCGAGGGGCGGGGGCCTGTTCCCCGGCCGGGGCTGGCAGCCCGAGGGGGCGCTCGCGCGTCGGGGGGAGTCGGCGCGCCTCGCGACCTCAGCGCGCCCGGGCGCAGGCGGCGGCCAGGCGGGCGCGGTTGCCCGGGCCGAAGGGCTCGCAGAGGAAGGCCAGCGGGCGGGTGCGGCACAGCCACTGGAGCACGCCGGTGCACGAGGGGCTGAGGTCGCTCGCGCCGAGGGTCTCGAGGGTGCCGTGGTCGGTGGCGGCCAGGGCGGCCAGGGCGGTGAAGGCGCCGGTGTTGGTGACCAGCTCGAGGGTGTCGGGTGCCAGCCGGACGGCGGCGCTGAAGAGGAAGTCCTGGCGCAGGCGGGAGGTGACCACGTCGAGGCCCGGGGGGCTCGCCCGCGCGACGGTGGGGACGTCGGCGAGCACGACGACGGGCGCGCGGGAGGGCAGGGCGCGGAGGGCACGCTCGACGACGGGGATCGCCGCCCCCCCGTCGCGTGACCAGGCCGCGATGGACTCCAGCGCCGCGACGTCGGGAGCGAACACGGCGACCCGGTCGAGGACGCGCCACACCACACGCTCGGTCGGTGCGTCGGCCGGGGGGTGGTCACGCTCGGCGACGTGCCAGGCGGCCCCCTCGCCGAACACGGTGCCGTAGCGCCACTCGGGCCCCAGCACGGCGGCGACCATGGACTCCAGCACCCCCTCGGCGGCGGCGCTGTCGTCCACCGAGACGGCCAGCCGCCACGCGAGCGGGCTCGGATCGTCCGCGGGAAGGAAGAGGACGACCTCGCCGCCCATGGTCCTGTCCAGGTTGGAGGAGGCGGCCGTCGAGGTCGCGCTGGCGAAGCGTGCGATCAGCGAGCGCTCGCCCGGCCCCTCCGCGTCGGCGAGCAGGGCCGCGGCGGCTGGCAGCAGCTCGGCCATGGCACCCAGCCCCGCGTCCAACGAGGCCAGCGACACGCCGACGGCGAGGCGAGGGCGCGCCGGCAGGCCGCGCAGCAGCGGGTGGGTCGCGCCACGGAGGGCCGGCCGGTGGGCCTCGGTGACGGCGTCGGCGCGGGTGGTGAGGCGCACGGAGACCCGCTCCTCCGAGCCGACGAAGTCGTCGCTGATGGCGATGGAGCCGACGCGGTCCACCACCGACAGGCGGAAGCCGATGGGATCGGCGACCACGCGCTCGACCAGCGGTCTCGCGACGTCGGCGGCCCAGGCCGGGTCGAGGGCGGCCCGGAGCGGCACCGGCACCTCGTCGGACTCCACGTCGAAGCCCTCGCGCCTCGCGACCGGCTGGCTGCGGCCGGTCACCCGCGCCTGTATCAGCTCCTCGACACCGTCCTCGGGCCCGAAGCCCAGGACGATGTGGGGCTCGAGCTCGACCAGGCGAGCTCGCAGGGCGTCGTCCGTCCACGGCAGCGGGCCGCCGTCGGCGAGGAAGCTCTCGATCGGGTGGCCCATGGTCCGGCCCGTCGTCGCCAGCAGCGGCGCGAGCTGGCTGCGCAGCACCCGCCGCTCGCGCTCGCCCGGGATCTCGAAGAAGAGCAGGGCGGAGGTCCCCCGTGGGCTCGGTTGGGTGACCAGCCGCACGGCGTCGGCGCTCACCAGCAGGCGCCGCAGGGCGGGCAGCGGGACGCCGGCGAGCGCGCCCACGGCACCGTCGGCCAGCGGCCCCGAGGTCTGCGCGGTGTGGCGCAGCTCCTCGGGTGCGGCGAAGCGATCGAGGGCCAGGGCGCGCTCGAGCTGCTCGAAGGGGGAGGGCATCTTGACGTAGACCGGCGCGGAGGCCGGCACCAGCCGCGCCACCTCTCCCCCGACGTCGACCCAGAGCTGCTGGTACACCGCGCCGCCGATGACGGCCGCGGCCAGCACGAAGACGGCCAGCCAGACGGTGAGCGAGGGGGACGGTCCGCCGCCCTCGTCCGAGGGCAGCAGGACCGGGCGCCGGTCGGGCGCCAGGAGCTGGTCGGTCGCGTGCTCGAGTGGGATCGGCATGGATGGTCGCGGGAAAGCGTAGAGGAGAGGCCGGCCGGGCGGGCGGCGCGGGGGCGGCTGCGTGGCCCGCTCAGGGCGCCCCGGCCCGGGGCGGGGGCCGAGAACATGGGAACATCCCTCACGGGGTCAGAGCCACCCCGCCTGCCGGTACCAGTCCGCGGTGCGGCGGGCGCCATCGGAGAGCGGCGTCTCGGGCCGCCACCCCAGCGCCTCGCGGATCGCGTCCGAAGAGCAGGCCCAGTTGACCTGCCGCAGCTCGGCCAGTTTGTCGGGCGTGAACATCACCGCGCGCCCGCGGAGCCGGCCATAGGTCGCGGACGCGCGCGCGGCGACGCTGAAGGTCCAGTCGGGGATGCGCACCGTGCGCGGGCGGGTCCCGACCCCCTCGCCGATGGCCCGGCCAAGGGCGGCCCAGCTCCAGGCCCGGCCGTCCTCCACGAAGAAGACGCTCCCGCTCGCGTGCTCGGTGGTCAGCGCCAGCGAGACCGCCCGCGCCAGATCGGTGACGTAGATCAGGGAGACGCGACCCCGCCTGCTGCGGACGGGCATCACGCGGGCGCGCACGAAACGGAACACCTCCAGGAACTCCCGGTCGCGCGGGCCGTAGACCACGGGCGGCCGGATGACGGTCACCGGCAGCCGGTCGGCCAGCGCGAGCAGGTGCTGCTCGCCGAGGCGCTTCGAGCGCCCGTAGAGGCTCACCGGGTGCGGCGGATCGTCTTCGCGGAGGGGGCGCAGGTCGGCCGGTCCGGGGCCGGCGGCGGCCATCGAGGAGATGTAGACGAAGCGCCGCAGCCCGGGGCAGGCCGCCAGCGCCGCGCGGCCGAGCCTCCAGGTGCCGCTGGCGTTGACGTCGAGCATCTCGGCGTCCGTGCGCGCCTTGATCACCCCGGCGACATGGACCACCGCCTCCGAGCCCGAGAGCGCTGCCCGCAGGCTCGGCTCGTCGCTCAGCCGCGCCTCGACGCGCTCGATGCCCAGACGCTCGAGATCGGCCGTGTCACTCTGCGCGCGGACCATCGCGCGGACCTGGTGGCCTCCGTCGAGCAGCTCGCGGACGATGTGGCTGCCGACGAAGCCCGTCGCGCCGGTGACGAAGACCCGCATGGACCCAGCTCCTGAGTCGCGACGTGCGGCGCGCGGCGATGTGGCGCCGCCGTCCGTCGCGCTGCACATCGTCGCAGGGCGGGGCCTCCACGCCAAGCGTCGCGTCGCCCGGCCGCACGCCCCGTCAGAGGACCCAGCGGCCGTCGTGCCAGTGGGCCTCCTCGGCAGCGTCGCGAGGATCCAGCTCGGGCAGGGCGTCGATGAAGTCGGCCGGGGCAGCGGCGGCGAGGTCGTCCCGCCACAGGCCGATCGCGGCGCCCAGTCGCGCGCGCAGCCTCTCCGGCGCCACCCCCGACGCGCGCAGGCCGGCCAACGTCAGCGCCCGGTGGCGTTTCGAGAGCTTCTGACCCTCGGCGTCCACCAGCAGCGGGTGGTGGGCGTGGCGCGGCGGCTCGGCGCCGAGTGCTCGGCAGAGCAGGATCTGGCGCGCGGTCGAGCCGGCGAGATCCCGCCCTCGCACGACGTCGGTCACGCCCATCGCGAGGTCGTCGGTGACCGCGGCGAGCTGATAGGTCGGCGCACCCGGTCGACCCAGCAGGAAGTCGCCGCAGGTCGTGCGCACGTCCTCGGTCGTGACGCCGAGCCAGCCGTCCCGGACGGTGACGATGGCGTCTGCGCCCAGGGAGACGACGTCGAGCCTGTAGCCGCCTCGTCCGGGCAGCAGGGCGACTCCCGGGTCGCCGGCCTGCGGTCGGCAGGTGCCGGCGTAGGGCAGCTCGCCGCCCTCGTGCAGGTGCGGCGCCCGCATGGCGGCGCGCACGTCGGCCCGGCTGCAGCGGCAGGCGTAGCTCCGGCCGGCCGCCTCGAGCCGCGCCAGCGCGTCATCGTACTGCGCGAGACGCTGCGACTGCTCGTAGGGCGCGGCGGGACCACCGACGTCCGGGCCCTCGTCCCACTCGACCCCCAACCAGCGCAGCTCCCGCATCGCCGCGTCGCGCAGCGCAGGCTTGCAGCGCGTGCGGTCGATGTCCTCGATGCGCAGGATGAAGTCGCCGCCGGCCCGCCGCGCGGCCGCCCACCCGACGAGGGCGGCGAGGCCGTTGCCCACGTGCAGCTCGCGCGTCGGCGTGGGCGCGTAGCGGAAGCGCCGCCGGCCGCCCGCGCCGGGGTTCACGGCAAGAACTCGATCGAGAACTGGATGTAGTGGATTGCCGGCACCGCCATCTGGTGCACGAAGCTCACCTGGGCGGTGGTGGTCTGGGTGGGGCTGCGGATCGTCTCCAGCAGGCCGGTCTCCGAGAAGTGGAAGCTGTCGACGCCCACGGAGCCGCGATCGATGACCGCGAGCTTGTAGCCGATGAGCGGCACGGTCGCCGGCACGAAGTTGTCGAGGCGCAGGTCGTAGGTGATGTCGGCGTTGAGCCCACCCTCGCCGGTGAGGACGTTGGCGTTGGCGATGATGACGTGGAGCACGCGGTCCGAGCTGCGGTCGTGGCTGGCCATGATGGCCATGCCCTCGCCGTCGGCGCCGGTGATCACGCGCACGCGCTGGTGGCCGGCGACCTGGCGGAAGGGGAAGAGCGACATGAAGGCCGGCTGCGCGCGCCCGTCGGCGTCGAAGTAGAGGCTGTTGACGATGAGGTCGGTCAGCGACGCGGGGTCGGTGCCGCTGTGTGTGGCCAGGTCCTGGAACACGCGCGGGCCGCGGCCGGCGATCATGTGGTCGACGGGCACCTCCTGCATGAAGATGCGGGCCGCCGCCTGGAAGGCGCCGAGGTAGGTGCTCTCGAGGATGGGCTCCGCCAGGATGCCGCGGGCCAGCAGCTCCGGGTTGTCGCGATCGAACACGACGCCGGCCGCGATGAGCTGCGTGCGCTGGAGGCGGCCGGAGGTGTCGGCGGGCTGCTCGTCGAGGTAGCGCCTCAGCTCGGCGGCGATGGCGTAGGCCTCGAAGGGTTGTCGGGTCCGGGTGCGGAAGCTGAGGAAGTCCAGCGGCACCCCCTCGGTCGCGCAGAAGTCGATGAAGCGCAGGATGCCGTGCTTCTCGGCGGCGACCGTGTAGCTGAGGTCGTCGACGCTCTCCAGGGTGAAGCTGATGCCGCCGACGCGGACGGCGGGCCCCGCGGTGGCGTCGTCAGGGAACTGCGCCTTCACCAGCCCGGCGAAGCGCTTGTAGATCGAGAAGAGGCCGACGAGCTGGTCCTCGGTGTAGCCCATGCGCTCGTAGGGATCGTCCATGAACTCGACGTAGCGGATGCCGTAGGAGTGGCCGGCAGGGTCCCAGGTGGTACCGCCGTTGAGGTGCCGGAGCGTGTTCGCCGCCACCTGGGCCCAGCGCTCGCCCTCGACGCCGGGCTGGATGACGGCTCCCTGCTGCACGCCGCGCACGCTGGCCTCGCACTGGCCGCCGGCCCCGGGGTTGAAGGCCGCCTGCCACAGCACCGTGGCCGTGTTGAGGTCCTTGATGGCCTGCACGTGCGCGTCGAGCTTCGAGAAGTCGTAGCTGGCGGGCTTGGACACGTCCGCGGAGGCGTTGGGGAAGACGCTCTCCAGGCTCACGCCGCAGGTGGTGTCGGTGCCGAGCCGCACCATGCCGACGTGCGCGCCGTCGTCCTCCGGCGAGTTCGCCAGGCGCCCCCAGTAGGCCGTCTTCAGGCTGGCGTCGCCGGGCACCACCGGCACCGGCGCCCCCAGGATGCCGTTGAGCGGGCGCACCACGTCGACGGGCGCCTCGGCCTTCTGGGTCGGCGCCACCGCGATGTTCCGGAACTTCAGCGTGTTGATGTTCGAGGGCAGGAGCACGCCGTCGTCGCCGCAGCCGGGCCCGGTGACGCCGACCGCCAGCAGGCACGCCGCGAGCATCACCCGACCGAAACCAGCCCTCATGGCGTCCCCCCGGGCTTGTCGCCCCAGTACATGTGTCGCATCAGGTGCACGCTCGTCAGCTCCTGCTCCACACCACGCAGCACCGGCTTCTTCAGGTACACCCGCGTGTAGTAGTAGAGCGGCGCTATCGGCGTGTCCTCCTGGATCAGCGCCTCCGCCTGCGCCATCAGCGCCAGCCGGCGCGGCTCGTCCCGCTCGGCCAGGCTCGCGTCGAGCAGCCGGTCGACCTCGAGGTTCGAGTAGCCCATCTCGTTGTTCGGGCTGTCGTGCCGGAACGAGTTGAGGAAGGTGTACGGGTCCTTGCCGCCGATCCACCCGAAGCGGGCCATCTGGAAGTCGCCCGAGCGGAGCTGCTTGAGCAGCGACTTCCACTCCATGTTCTCGATGGCCACCTCGACGCCCAGGTTCTCCTTGAGCGAGCGCTGCACGAACTCGGCGATGAGCCGGTGGATCTCGTAGGTGTTGTAGATGAGCGTGATCTTCGGCAGGTCGACGCCGTTGGGGTAGCCGGCCTTGGCCAGCAGCTCCCGGGCGCCCTGCGGGTCGAAGCCGCGCCCGGCCGGCTTCGGGTAGCCCATGGTCTGCACGAAGAACGGAGGCACCGGGCCATCGGCCGGGACCTGCATCCCGCGGGTCACGTGGCGTACCAGCCGCTCCTTGTCGATGGCCATGTCCACCGCCTGCCGCACCAGCTTGTTGTCGAAGGGCGGCCGGTCCACGCGGAACGCGTAGTAGTAGTAGGCGAGGTAGGGATCGATGAAGAGGTCCGGCCGCTTCTCCTCCATGAACACCGAGATCTTCTCGGCCGGCAGCGAGGCCTGGAGCATGTGGGTCTGCCCGGCCTCGTAACGGCGCAGGTCGTCGGTCTCGCTCTCGCTGTGCCAGATGATCGCCCCGGCCAGCCGGATGGCGTCCTTGTTCCAGTAGGTCTCGCTCTTCTTCAGCACCATCCGGTCGCGCGGGCGCCACTCGGTCATGTGGAAGGGGCCGTTGGTCACGATGTGCTCCGGCCGCGTCCAGTCCTTGCCCCACTGCTCGACCGCCTCCCGCGGCACCGGCATGTAATGCGCGCTCTGCACGTACTCCAGCCAGAAGGGCGTCGGCTCCTCCAACTCCACCACCAGCGTGAAGTCGTCGGGAGCGTGGAAGCCGAGCTGCTCGGGGTCGGTGATCTTCCCCTCGTTGAACGCCTTCGCGTTCTTGATGAAGAAGTGGTGCTCGGCCGCCTGGGACGCCGTCTCGGGCAGCAGCTTGCGCGTCCAGCCGTAGACGAAGTCGTGCGCCGTCACGACCCGCCCGTTGGACCAGCGGGCGTCGTGGCGCAGGTGGAAGGTCCAGGTGCGGCCGTCTTCGCCCAGCTCCCAGCGCTCGGCCACGCCGGGGATCGGCGGGCCGTTGCCCGGCGGAAAGCTCAGCAGGCCCTCGAAGATCTCCTGCACGATCAGCGAGCCCGCCGACTCGTGCACCAGGCTCGGGTCGATGAACTCCGCCCCGCCGAGCGAGATCTGCAGCATCCCGTCCGCGGGCGACGCCTCGTCGCACACCGCGTGGCCCGTGCAGGGCCACCGATCGCAGCCGTAGATGTGGTCACCGCACTCCTCGTCGGTGGCCGCATCGGCGCTCGCACCCTGCGCCGGGACGTCGGCCACCGCGGGCGCCTCGAAGGTCTGCGGCGCGGGCGTCGCGCTGAAGGGCGCCGGCTCGCCGCGATCCGACATGCGGCAGCCCGCGACCGCGCACAGCAGCCCCGCCGCCACGACCGGCGCCAACGTCACGATTCGGCTGTCCATCCGCGCTCCCGCGTCCAGTCGGCTGCCTCGCGGATATAGCACCGGGCCCAGGCGCGGGGCCAGCCCGTGTCAGGGCGGCGGCAGGGCCCCAGCCGGATCCTCGTCGTCCGTGGCTCCCCGCGGCCCGCTGCGCCCGCCGCCGCTCGGCACCTCCGGCCGTACGTAGACCCGGTCGCTCCACAGCGGCTCGTCGGCGGCCCGGAAGCGCACCTGGTACGGCGCGGCCGCCAGCACCTCCGCCTCGGTGATCGCGTTCTCCCGCCGCTGCATCATCTCCAGCACGTGCTGGACACGTCCCACCCACCAGTCGTTGAGGCTGCCGCTCTGCCACTGGCGGTACCCGGCGGTCGGGTAGGGCTTCAGCCCCATGATGAACGCCGCCTCGGCCGGCGAGAGCGCCCAGGGATCCTTGGCGAAGTAGTGCCGCGACGCCCGCTTCACCCCGTAGATGTCCGGGCCGTACTCGATGACGTTGAGGTAGAGCGTCAGGATCTCGTCCTTGTCGAGCTCGCGCTCCATCGCCCACACGATGAAGAGCTCCTCGAGCTTCCGCGACAGCGTCTTCTCACGCGTCAGATAGAGGTTCTTCACCAGCTGCTGGGTGATGGTGCTGCCGCCGTACACGAAGCGCCCCTTGTCGAAGTCCAGCTTCAGGGCCCGGGCGATCAGCTCCCAACGCACGCCGTGGTGGTACCAGAAGTTGCGGTCCTCGGTGACCACCGCCGCCGCCTTCACGAAGGGCGGGATGAGGTGCGACGGGACCCACTCCTTGGTCCCGGGCCCCACGGCGATGTCCTCGAGCCGCCCGCGCTTCGGCTCCACCGGGTGGTGCACGAAGGTGGGTGAGCGCAGGGCGTCGAAGTCGATCTGGTCGCCCAGGGATTCCACCTTGCAGCGGTCGAAGTCTCCGTCGACGCGCAGCTCCAGATCGTAGGGCTTGTCGAGGTCCACGCTGAGGCTGGCGTCGAACTCGGCTCGCCCGGAGAGCCGCATCCCCGCCAGCCGAGGCAGCAGCGGCGCCGGGATCGAGCGCGCCATGGCCCCGCAGTCCTGGCTGGGCATGGTGAAGCGCACCCCGAAGCGCGGGCGTCGGCCCGGCGGGCGCGTCACCGCCAGGCTGCCAGAGAAGTGAGCGTCTCCCAGCGACAGCTCGGGGACGTCCAGCTCCAGGTGGTGGCGCGAGGGGCGCCAGGCCGCCGTGTAGCGGAATCGCCCCTGGATGCCGCTCACCGGCGCGTGCGAGATGCGCCACGCCTGGAACCCGAAGTCCTCGAAGCGCACCTCGCCGCGCAGCGCGTGCGTCGCCGTGGGCACCGCCTCGAAGGCGTAGCGGAAGTCCACCTGCACCCACGCCTCGGGCGCCACCGTGACGTAGTCCGACGAGCTGCTGAGCACGTGCGCGAAGTCGGCCCCCGCCACCGTCCCCTGGGCCGACAGGACGGCGCCGTCCTTGTCGAGGTCCGCCGTCAGGTCGAAGCGTCCCGAGCGGCCCTCGGACCGCTTCATCGATGCCGCCACATGCGTCCCGATGCCGCCGTCCCCGCTGGCCGACACGTCCAAGGACAGGTCGTCGATGCGCAGCGCGGCGGCGCGCTCCGCCGTGTCCACGACGATGTGGCCGCGCTCCAAGGTGAGGCGCACGCCGCGCAGCAGCTCCACCAGCGCCGGGCCCCGCGGCAGGCGGATCGGCTCGGGCCCCAGCTCGGAGAGCGCCGCGAGCAGCGCCGGCGGCGCGGCGTCCGGCTTCCCGGTCGGCCCGGCGCTCTTCGTGGGCTCGCCATCGGGCGGCGCCGCGTCCTCGCCCTCCAGCGCCTCCTCGTCGTCGTCCGCGCCGGGCACGTCCAGCGCCGCCAGGCTCCCGAGCCCCCCCGCGCCGGGCAGCTCCACCCGCAGCGACGGCCCGCGCAGATCCACGGCGACCAGCGCGTCCTTCCAACGCCCGGCCAGCGCGTGCTCGACGGCGTCCCTGCCCAGCTCCAGCCGCATCCCGCTCGCCGCCGCGTCCAGGCGTCCCCCGGCCCCCTGCACCCGCAGCTCGCCGACCTCGATCCGCCGCGGCTCCGGCAGGCTGCCGTGGGCGCGCTCGCCCGCCACCACGATGTTCGAGGCCTCGGCGCGCCAGCCCCCTCGCCCCAGGCTGGCCCCGTCGCAGCGGAGCTGGCGCACGTCCCGCCAGTCCGGGATCAGCCCGCTCCCGTCCAGGGCCTCGAACACGCCGCAGGACGCCCGCAGGTCGCCGGCGGTCGCCTCGATCCCCTCCAGGCGGGTGACGCCCCGCGCGTCGCGGTGCAGCGTGCTCACCCGCAGCGCCAGCGGCTTGCCGTCCAGGGTCGTGCCGATCTCCACCGGCCCGTCGAAGCTCACCGTGAACGAGGGGTTCTCCCCGAGGGTCACCGTCAGCTCGGCCATGCGCGGGCGGCCCTCCAGCGTCAGGCGCCCGCGCGCCTCCACGCGCCAGCCTCCCTCCTTCTGGCGCGCCACGCTGCCCTGGGCGTCCGCCATCTGAAGCGGCGGCAGCGTCACCCCACGCGCCGAGGCCAGAAGCTCCACCTGCAGCCCGTCGAAGCTCACGCGGTCGGGCATCCTGGACACCGTCGCCCTGTCGCTCGGCGCGCTCTCCGGGTCCGGCGCGTCCCGCCACGCGGACAGGCTCTCCTCGTCGAGGCGCAGGGCGATCCGACCGCCGTGAACCTCCACGTCGCGGGGGCGCGGGTGCCCGCGCCAGAGATCCATCAGGTCCAGGCGCACGTCGACCGCGTCGAAGCGCGCCGCCAGCCCCTCGCCGGGGCCGCCGTCCAGCCGCAGCGCGCTCACCCGCAACCGCCCGGTGAGCGAGGCGGAGACGTTGCCCACGGCGACGCGCAGCCCGTGCCCGGACGCCCAGCGCTGCACACGCTGCTCCAGCTCGCCGCGCCCACCGAGGACGATGGCCGACAGCGCCATCGCGCCGACGCCGGCGCCGACGACGAGGCCCAGGCAGGCTGCCCACAGCCAGGCCATGCGAGGCCTCAGGCGGGCCATGCGGTCATCCCACGCTTCGTCCGGACCATGATCCTCCGGCGCCCTCCCGAGCCCCCGCGGCGCCCGGCTGGTCGCCGATGTCGCCTGCACGTGCATCGCGCCCGCGGGAGTCTACCCCGGCTTGCGCGGGCGCACCGATTGACAAGGCCACGGTGCCGCGATCCCGTCAATCCAGCGTCGTCTCCGGGACCACCGGGCCGCGCCCCGGGCAGGCCGAATGCGCCCGGATCGCGTTTCGTCTTTGATGGCAAGCCGGCGACTCTCCTATACTCCCGCCTTCCGCACCTCCCCCCGTGCCGGAAGGTACTCGATGCGCCGCACTCTCCTGCTCACGATCGCCCTCGTCTCGACCTCCCTCGCGTCGGTCCAGCCGGTTCGAGCCCAATGCTCGGCCGGCGAGGCGGTGGGTTCCTGCGACGCGGGCCTCGGCTACGAGGGGTGCTGCGCCGACAGCACGACCGTGCGCTGGTGCGAGGACGGCGTCGCCTGCGAGATCGACTGCGGCACCAACGTGGCGAGCGACCTCCAGTCCTGCTGCTCGGAGTCCAGCGGCCCGGGCTGCTGCGACAGCGACATCTACGACTGCGTGTGTGCCGAGGACAGCTTCTGCTGCACCAACAGCTGGGACGACATCTGCGTCAGCGAGGTCGAGGAGTTCGGCTGCGGGAGCTGCTCCCCGGCCGCTCCGTGCCCTTCGGCGGCGAACCTGTGCGGATGGGACTCCGGGGGCGACACGGCCTACTACAACTGCTCCGCCAGCGGCGGCGGCGACCCCTCGGGCACCTTCCCCCTCGCCTGCGGGGCGGCCTGCGACTGCGCGGGCAAGACCTGCGGCGACGATGGGTGCGGCGGCAGCTGCGGGAGCTGCGGCCCCGGGTTCGCCTGCAGTGCGGCGGGCACCTGCGATCCGGTCCAGTGCGTGCCGAGCTGCTCGGGCAAGGCCTGCGGCAGCGACGGCTGCGGCGGGACCTGTGGTGCCTGCACGGGCAACGGGGTGTGCACCGTCTCGGGACAGTGCGTCTGCTCGCCGACCTGCGCAGGGAAGAACTGCGGCGACGACGGGTGCGGCGGGACCTGCGGGACCTGCAGCGGCGGCAAGACCTGCCAGTCCGGGGTCTGCAGCAGCGGGCCGTGCACGCCCGCCTGCTCGGGCAAGGCCTGCGGCGACGACGGCTGCGGCGGAAGCTGCGGCACGTGCGGCGCCGGCTCGACCTGCAACGCGGCAGGCCTCTGCGTGGCCAACTGCGTGCCCTCGTGTTCGGGCAAGGCCTGCGGACCCGATGGCTGCGGCGGCTCGTGCGGGTCCTGCGGCGCCGGCGCCACCTGCGGCGCGTCGGGGCAATGCGTCTCCACCTGCGTGCCCGCCTGCTCGGGCAAGTCCTGCGGACCGGATGGGTGCGGCGGCTCGTGCGGCTCCTGCGGTGCGGGCGCCACCTGCAGCGCGTCGGGGCAGTGCGTCTCCACCTGCGTGCCCTCGTGCTCGGGCAAGTCCTGCGGCGGCGACGGCTGCGGCGGCTCGTGCGGGAACTGTTCGGCGGGGCTGCTGTGCAGCGGCGGCGGTCAGTGCATCCCGAGCTGTGTCCCGGCGTGCCCGGGCAAGCAGTGCGGGCCCGATGGGTGCGGCGGCCAGTGCGGGAGCTGCGCGGCGGGGGCGACCTGCGACGACTTCGGCCAGTGCGTGTCGAACTGCACGCCGGCTTGCGGTGGCAAGCAATGCGGCCCCGACGGCTGCGGCGGCCAGTGCGGGAGCTGCAGCGCAGGCACGACCTGCGACGCGGGTGGCCAGTGCGTCTCCCAGTGCGTGGCGAGCTGCATCGGCAAGAACTGCGGCGACGACGGCTGCGGCGGCCAGTGCGGGAGCTGTCTGTCGGGGACCACCTGCCAGCAGGGGATCTGCAAGCCGGGCACCTGCACGCCCGACTGTGCTGGCAAGTCGTGCGGCTCCGACGGCTGCGGCGGCGTCTGCGGGAGCTGCCCGCAAGGTTCGGCCTGCCAGGATGGCGCCTGCTCGAACCCCTGCGTCCCCGCCTGCGCGGGCAAGCAGTGCGGATCGGACTCCTGCGGCGGGAGCTGCGGCGAGTGCGGCGCGGGCGAGAGCTGCGGCACGGGCGGGGTGTGCGTGACCGGGTGCGCGCCGGCCTGCAGCGGAAAGACCTGTGGGCCCGACGGCTGTGGCGGTAGCTGCGGAGGCTGCGGCGCGGGCCAGGTCTGCGGGGCAGCGGGCGCCTGCGTCCCGGAGGGAACCACGCCTGGCACCTGCTCCTGCGTGGGGCGCTCGTGCGGCGATGACGGCTGTGGGACCTCCTGCGGCGCGTGCGGGGTCGGGCTGACCTGCGACCAGGCGACCGGTCAGTGCATCGCGGGCACCGACGGGCGGCCTCCCGGAGGCAAGGAGTGCCCCGAGGGCAGCTTCTGGAATCAGCTCGCCCAGGCCTGCACGGCGGACCCCGTCGGCGGCCCGTCGGTCAATGGGGGTCAGGCCTCCGGAAGCTCCAGCGGGTGCGCGGGCGGCGGAGATCCGGTCGGCGCCCTGGGGCTGGCGTTGCTGCTGCTGGCGGGGCTGGGCCTGCGCCGCCGTCGCCACGCTCAGGTCTGACCCGAGAGCACGTACAGGTCGTACACCGCGTGGGTCCAGGCGGCGACGCCGAAGCCGCGCGCCAGGTAGAGCGCCGCGAAGACGACGCCGGCGAGCGCCCTGTAGATGAAGGCGAACCGGTCCCAGGGCTCGCCGCCCAGGTGATGGGCGCCTGCGAAGGCGAGGCTCGTCGCTGCGATGGCGAGGGCCCAGGCCAGCGGCCGAGGCATGGCGAGGCCGCGAGTGAGCAGCAGCGCCGTGCCGGGCAGGAGCAGCAGGCGGAACACGGTCTCCTCGCAGAGGCCCGCGCCGGCCGACATCACCACGTGCTCCACGAAGCTGGCGTCGACCAGCAGGGGCCCCATCAGGCCCTGCCAGGCCATGACGTCGAGGATGACGGTGCCGAGAAAGAGCCCGTAGAGCGTGGACTCCAAGGCCATGGGAGCCGCCAGGAGCGCGTGCCCCCCCAGCCGTCCACGCAGCCGGAGGCCGACCGCCAGCAGCATGGTGGCCGCCAGGGCGCCGAGGACGGTGATGTAGACCCGCACGCCGAAGAGGCCGAGCAGGGCCGAGCTGACGCCGTCGACGCCCGATCGCGCTGCGGGGGAGGCGATGAGCAGGCCGTACCCGTAGATCAGCAGCAGGGGAAGCGCCGCCAGCGCAGCGCCCTCGGGGCGACGACTGCTGCGGAGGTAGGACCGGATCCACTGGAACCGGGGCGGCGAGGCTCGCGTCTGCCTCCCCGCGGTGGCGTCGCGCTCGCCGCCGGCATGTCCTGCACGAGCGACCACGGCTGCAGTGTCCGCGCGGCCCCCGAGCGTCGCAAGAAATCCTGCGTGCATTGCGCGTTGACTCTCGGCGGCGACGTCGCTAACCTCCCGCCCTCGTTCCCCCCCGACCGGAAGGATGAACGGTTTGTATACGCGACCCACTCGACCGCGCCCCCCTGGCGCCCGCAGCCGCAGCCCCCACGGCGACATGAAGCCGCTCGAGGTGAAGGTCGACGGCGAGAACATCAACCGCGCGATCAACCAGCTCAAGCGCAAGATGGCCAACGAGGGCATCTACAAGGAGCTGAAGAAGCGCCGGTTCTACGAGAAGCCCTCGGAGCGCAAGAAGCGCAAGGCCCGTGAGGCCGAGCGTCGTCTGCGCAAGGCGCTGCGGCGTCAGGCCAAGGCCAAGGCCAAGGGCCGCGGTTGAGTCCGCCGGGCCTCCGCGCGGCCACGCCGCGGAGGAGGCCCGATCCTGGCACCTGATGGGCGACCGCGGCTGCGGTGTGCCCTGTGGCGGCCGGGCTGTGTCGACGCGCGCAGACGCGTGCCCTCGACCGAGGCGCCTTCGGACTTCGTCAGCCTTCGGACCCCGTCAGGACGGCGGGTCCTCCGGAAGCTCGCTCGTCACGAAGCCGCGGTCGGGTCCGTCCCAGATGCAGACCTCGATGCGCTCGAGGCCGGCGGGGCCCACGTGGTAGCGGTTGTACCGCGCTCGATGATCGGGATGCTCGGCGTCCCAGGTCGAGCTGCCGCTGCCCACCACCCGCATCGAGCCGTGGCGGAAGCGGTTGGCGACGTGGGTGTGGCCGTGTAGCAGCAGATCCACGCCGGCTTCCGCGCAGGCGTCCAGCACGCGGGCGCGGTCCTGCATGCCGTGCATGAGGTCCTTGCGCAGGCCGCGCGCGTGAAGGTTGTGGTGCACCATCGCGATGGTGAACTCGCCGTGCAGGTCGTGGGTGCTCGCCAGCGCGGTCAGGCGCTGGAGCTGCCGGTCGCCGACGCGCCCGGTGGCGATGAGCGGAAGGCGGGGCTCGGCGGAGCAGAGGCCGACGAGATGGACGGGGCCGACCCGCTTGTACCAGGGGTAGGTCTGGGCCGAGTCGGCGCCGGTCCACATCAGGTCGCCGAAGAAGCTCTCGAACCGACGATCGCGAGCCGCGCCGCGGGTGTAGATGTCGTGATTGCCCGGGACGACGGACAGCCGATCGGGTCGGGCGATGGGATCCAGCACGGCCCGCGCGCGCCGGAACTCGGTCGGCAGCGCCAGGTTGGTGAGGTCGCCGGTCAGCAGCACGTGGTCCACCGGCCGGGCGATCACGTCGTCGACGATGGCCTCGAGGATCGCGACCGGGTGGGCGTTGCGACGCTTGGACGCCAGGTTCAAGAGCCCGCTCAGCCGCTTGTTGAGGAAGCGCGACATCGACACGCCCACGAGGTCGAGGACGTGGACATCGGAGACGTGGGCGAAGACCAGGGTGCGGTCGGCAGGCCGGGTGTCGTCCGCGGTGGCGCTCATGTCAGCGCAGCCTCGGTGTCGACGCTGAGGCTGGTCGTGTCCTCGTTGGCCGCCTCCAGCACGCGGCGCCACGCGACCTGGCCGCGCACCATGTACCAGGCTCCGAAGATCCCCTGCTGCAAGAGCTGCAGCAGCCACACGGTGATCCCGAAGGCGATGGCCTGGGTGCTGCCGTGGCCCGAGCCGTAGAGCGCCAGCGGCAGCATGAGGAAGTACCAGAAGCTGCCGACGTTTCCGGGCGAATTGGGGATCATCATGCCCACCACCACGCAGGCCATCATGGCATAGGCGCCGAGCAGGTCGACCGGCAACCAGAAGGCGCGCGCCATCAGCCATACACCTATGCCATTCACGCCCCAGTAGACCAGGGTGAGGAAGATGAACCAGGCGAAGGCGCGGACGGTGGGGAGCGAGCGCAGCCCCTTCAGGAAGGCGTCCAGGATGTCGACGATGCGGTGAGCCAGACCGGGCAGCAGGCGCCCCAGGGTCAGCTCGACGATGCGGACCGTGCGCTGGTGCTGCCAGCGCGCGCCGATGAGGAGGACGGTCGCCCCGAGGAAGACGGCCAGGGCCGCGACGGCGCCACCGCGGAGGGCGAGGGAGGTCGAGGGATCGGAGGCGGGGAGGGCGAAGAGCACGCCGAAGAGCACCAGGGAGACGGTCACGCCGTCGGCGACCCGCTCGACCACGACCGTGGAGAGCACCGCGGTCATGCGGACACCGTCGGTGGCCCGCTTGACCAGATAGGGTCGCACCAGCTCACCGAGACGCAGCGGCATGATGAACATCGCCATGAACCCGACCGCGCCGATGCGGTTGTGGGTGCGGAAGTCCAGCTCGACGATCGGGTCCAGGAGCGGCTTCCAGCGGATGACGCGCAGGAAGTGGATGATGGTCAGCACCAGCAGATAGGGGAGGATCCAGGGCAGGTCCACCGCCCAGCCGTCGCCGGCGGCCGCTCTCAGGGCTGCCGCGTCGGAGCTCCGCCAGGCGGCGTCCAGCGCGGCCGGGTCCGCCGAACCGACGACCAGATGGGGCCCGCTCAGCGTGGGGACGCCCGCCAGTCGGTCCATCGGCCACCCGCGGGCGCTGAGCCACACGAAGAACGCACCGATGGCCAACCCGATGGCGGTGCGAATGATGAGTCTGCTCAAGACGGGCCCCGGACGCACGGACGCGAAAGGACGTGAAAACTAGTGAGGCACCGGGCTGAAAGTCAAGCCGTCGGCCCGCCGTCCATGCGCCGCTTCAGGCGCGCGAGCTCGTCGTCCAGCTCGAGGCGATCGAAGGCCTCGCTCTGCGCGCTTCGGTCGACCGCGTCCAGGGCGGCGGCGGTCTCGGCGCTCAACAGGCGCGAGGCGGCCTCGCGGTCCGCAGCCGAGATGGGGCGTCGACCGGCGATCCGCTCGCGCAGCCCTTCCACATCAGCCAGGCGCGCTTCCAGGCGCGCGACGATGCGCTGGAGGCCCTCCGCCCGCACCGCGGCCTCGCGGCCCAGCTCCGAGTCCGAGGCCTGCGTCGCGAGACGCGCCCGCCGGCTCCAGGTGTCGCGCCCGGCGCGGGCGCGGCTGAGCTGCTTCTCCAGGTCGCGCTGTTGCAGGATGATCTCCCGCACGTAGGCGCGCCGTACCCGGTCGTTCATCTGGGCGGGCATCGCCCGCGCCTCGCCGCCGATGACCTCCAGGTCGTCCTCGGGGGCTGCGTCGGGCGCCGCGTACCCGAGGTCGGGCGGAGCGGGCCTCCCCGCCGCCACGGCCGCGAGCACCGCGTCGGCGCAGCCGGACACGCCGTCGAGCTCCACGGCGACGGCCGCCTGCTCGAAGGCCGCGCGCGCCGTCCCGCCCGGCAGCAGGGCCTCGGCCTCCACCGCGACGGTGATGGCCGCGCTCGCGTGGACCGCCAGCCCGTGCTGCACCAGAAAGGCGTCCCCGCCGTCGAGGGCGCCGCCCTGGGTGAAGAGCACCTGGGGCACCCGGGCCGCGACCGCCGCGGCGGCCTCGAAGGGCGATGGGCGGCCGAGCAACAGCGCCGCCCCCCGTATCCACGGCTCCGGATCGGCGCCCGGGCGAGGGCGCCGCGCGGTGAGCCCGTACCCGCCCGCTCGGGTGCGCACCAGCTCGTCCACGCCGAGGCGACCCGACGGCAGCAGCAGGAGCTGGTGCTCGCCCGGCCGCACCAGCGAGAGCTGCAGGAGCAGGGGATCGACGTCCCCGGCGTCGAGCCGGGCGAAGCTGACGACGATCTGGGGCCTGTCGCCATCCAGGTGCCGAGCCGCCACGGTGTCCCCGCCGACGATCGGCCCGCCAGACGACAGGCGCGCGTAGCGATCCCGGACGCGCGCGATCTCGTGGCCGAGCGCGGGGTGCGGCGTGACCAGTTCGTCCATGGGGACGCGCTCCCACTCGGGGTCGATGTGGAAGTCGCCGTCGACGGCCACCCGAACGGCGTCGGGCCAGACCTGGCCCACGGTCCCGAAGACGCGGGCCGCCACGCGCGGGTCGGTGGCGATCACGCCGTGCACCGGCCCCTCGACCGCCGAGAGCAGCGAGACGAGCCAGTCGGCAGGGGCGCCGGGGGGCACGGCCGCGCCGCGCAGCACATCGCCCATCTGCTGGGCGAGCGACTGGAGGCCCGCCTTGAGATCGGCGAGCCGCGGCGGGAGACGGTCCTCGGTGGCCTGCGGGCCGCTGGGGACGGGCACCGGGCGCACCTCCGCGCCAGCGCGGCGCAGCGCGTCGACCAGGCGGGCGAAGGTGGCGTGGATCGGCACACCGGCGGAGGTGAGGGCGACGATGCGAGGCCTTTCCATGGCTCCATCCTGGACGGCTGAGGGCGATTCGGGGGTCATCGGGTCAGCTCCTCGGGCTCTGCGGGGGAGGGCGGTGAAGCCGCGGCGAGGCGCCTGCGCATCATGGCGAGCCGGCGCGCGGCCACGCGGCTGGGGTGGGCCTTCCACGCGCGCTCGGCGAGCTCGACGGCGCGGCCCAGGGTGTCGGCGTCGCGTGCCAGGAGCCGCGCGAGCGAGCCGAGGGCCGCCGCGTCCTCGGGCGCGGCGCGGACCAGCGTCTCGAGCGCCGCGCGATACCCCGCCGCGTCGCCCGAGCGGCGCGCCGCCGTGACCAGGGAGCGGAGCCCGTCGGGCTCGAGCCCGTGCGGTGTGTGAGGAGCGAGGACCTCGCGCGCAGGTCCGGGCATCCCCCGCCGGAGGAGCAGGCGGGCGAGGTTGGCCGACACGGCGGCGTCCCGGGTGGGATCTGCGAGGGGCAGCGCCTCATGGGCCAGCCGCTCGGCGAGGGTCACCATCGAGACCACGTCATGGAGGTTGTGCAGCAGGACACCGCCGAGGGGGCCCGCGTCGCCGCTGCGGAGGAAGTGGAACCAGCAGCTCGGCACCAGGTGGCCGGGCACGTCGTCGATGCGCTCGAAGCCGAGCAGCTGGCGCTCGAGCGTGCCGAGGCGTGTGTCCGGGAAACGGCCCCGGTGGAGGTTGCGGCCGAGGTGCAGCAGGTCCAGGTGGGGACGGAGCTTCAGGTCACAGTCGGTGCGGTGGTAGAAGCGCTGGATCACCAGGCGGCTCTGGAGGACCGTGAGGTCGTAGCTCTTGCCGTTGAAGGACACGAGGAGCGGGTCGCGCTCCAGCTCGTCTACCAGGAGCTGGAGCACCGCCTCCTCTTCGGCGGGTTCGCGGAGCAGCGCCTGGCGCACCAGGAGCTCCTGGCCGTCGAGGCGGCCCCAGCCGATGAGGAAGGCGTGGGTGCCGGCGCCGTGGTCCAAGCCCGTCGCCTCGATGTCCAAGAAGAGCGCCTGGCGTGCGTCGCGTCCGTGGAGCCGCTCGTCGGCGACCAGGGCCGGCAGGTGCTCGAGCTCGGTGTCGAAGAAGGTGCCGATGCGCCGCGTGCCGTGCAGGTGGGTCAGCTCGAAGCGGGTGTCGACCACCCAGGCCGGACCGCGGGGGGTCTCGATCAGCCCGCCGTCGCTGACGGCGGCAAGCGAGACGGCCTCGCCCAGCTCTCCGCGCGCGGCGGCCGCTGCCCGCTCCCGCAGCTTGCCGTACCGTTCGAGCTCGTCCCTCAGCGGACTGCCCGGCGCCGTGCCCTCGGGCGTCGCTTCGCCCAGCGTGCGGCGGAGCCGGTCACCGAGCTTCATTCGGTCAGCGCCTGCGCCAGCATCCGCGCCAGGGCCACCGCCGCGGTCCGAGCTCGGCCATCGTAGCCGGGGAGGGCGCCGAGGCAGGCCGGGCAGCCTGCCTCCTCGCAGCGGCAGCCCTCGAGCAGCGACAGCGTGCGCGCCAGCAGCTCCGGCGCGCGCTTGTGGATCTCCTCGGCCAGGCCGACACCGCCCGGCATCGCGTCGTAGAGGAAGATCGTGGGCGCGAACTCGGACGCGGGCGCCTCGGCGGCCGGACCCGGACGCAGCTCGAGCGGCACGAAGATCCCCGCGCTGCGGTCGCCGACGGCGCGCCCGATGTCCCGCTCGGCGCACATCAACTCCACGCAGGCCGTGGTGTGCAGCGCGTGCGACAGGCCGGCGAGGCCGTCGATGGCCGCCTCCCGGTCGCCCGGCAGCTCCGCCAGCACGGCGTCGGGCAGGGTCAGCCAGAACGCCGTCGTGTGCATCTCCAGGTCCGGCAGCACCACGTCGCCGTAGCCGACGTTCTCGTTGGTGTGGAAGCGGATCTTCTTGAACCCGACCACCTTGAGCGAGACCAGCACCTCGCCGTGCGCCAGCGACACCGGCCCGGCCGGACGGATCCCCTCCTCGTCCAGCACCCCGACCCGGCTCTCGGTGAGGGCGGTGGTGTAGTAGTCGGGTTCGACGCGCCGGACGTAGGCCTTGTGGTTGTCGTAGTCGAGGCGCTCGACCTGGTACTGGTCGCTGTCGAGGTTGTAGATGGCGTGCTCGTAGAGCGTCATGTGCGCGCTGCGGAAGTCCACCTCCGCCAGCACCTTGTCCTTGGCCACGTCGATGACCACGAAGTTCTCCTCGGGGATGCCGCGGAGCTTCACGTGGTGGGCCGGAAAGACGCGCTCGGTCCAGTGCCACCGCCCGGCGCTCTCGTTGACCACGCCGTGGGTGGCCAGGTAGGCGAGCACCTCGGCGGTCTCAGCCTCGCTGAGGTCGGCGTAGCGCTCGTTCGGCTCGAAGGGGAGCTCGTAGGCCGCGCACTTCACGTGGTCGACCAGGACGAAGAGGTTTCGAGGGTTGGTGCGGGCGTGCTCCGGAGAGGCGCCGACCAGGGTCTCGGGGTGCGTCACCAGATACTGGTCCAGCGCCGACGAGCGGGCGACGAACACCGTGAGCGACTTGCCTTGCCTGCGCCCGGCTCGCCCGCTCTGCTGGCGGAGGCTGGCGATCGAGCCCGGATAGCCCGCCACGATGCAGGCGTCGAGGCTGCCGATGTCCAAGCCCAGCTCCAGCGCGTTGGTGGCGACGACCCCGCGCACCGTCCCGTTGCGCAGGCCAGCCTCGATGCGGCGTCGGTGCAGCGGCAGGTAGCCACCCCGGTAGCCCTGCACCAGGTCGGGCGGCTGGTGAGCGGCGACCATCGCCTCCCGCAGGTACTTCAGCAGCACCTCCACCTGCAGCCGCCCGCCGGCGAACACGATGGTCGACACGCCCTGGGTGATCAGCTCGGCCGCCAGCCGGTAGCTGGTTCGCACGACCCCGGCGCGGATGCCCAGCTCGCGGTTGACCACCGGCGGGTTGTAGCAGACCAGGTGGTGCTCGCCGGTGGGGGCGCCCGAGTCGCTCACCAGCTCGAGATCGAGGCCGGTCAGCGTCTGCGCCAGCTCCACCGGGTTCGCGATGGTCGCCGAGCAGCAGATGACCTGCGGGTGAGCGCCGTAGAAGGCGCAGATGCGCAGCAGCCGCCGCAGGACGTGGGCGACGTGGCTGCCGAAGATGCCGCGATAGGTGTGCAGCTCGTCGATGACGATGAACTCGAGGTTCTCGAAGAGCTTCAGCCACCGGGTGTGTTGCGGGAGGATGCCCGCGTGGAGCATGTCCGGGTTGGTGATGACGATCTGGCCGTGGTCGCGCACGGCCTTGCGCGCGTCCGGCGGCGTGTCCCCGTCGAAGGTGAAGGTGCCCACCTTGGCGCCGGTGGCCTCGATGAGCTCGTGCAGCCCGGAGTACTGGTCCTGGCTGAGCGCCTTGGTCGGGAAGAGGTAGAGCGCGCGCGACTCGGGGGCCCGCAGGATCCGGTCGAGCACCGGCACGTTGTAGCAGAGCGTCTTCCCGGACGCCGTCGGCGTGGTGAGGACGATGTGACGACCGGCGAGCACCGCCGCGATGGCCGCCGCCTGGTGCGTGTAGGGGCGCTCGATCCCTCGCGCCCGCAGCGCTTGCAGCAGCAGGGGGTGCAGCGCATCGGGGAAGACCCCGTGGCGCGGCAGCCGGGCGGGGGTGACGAAGTGGCCGGTGACGTTGCTGGCCTGTGCCCCTCCGCCTGTGAGTCCTTCGATGATGTCATCGAGGCTGCGTCGAGGGAGCAGCGTAGAGGTCGACATCGGCCCTCACATCCCCTTTGGCTGAACGGATGGTCAGGGTGCGGACTCTATCCCCCCGACTCTGCGGGGTCAAGCTGCTCGCCGGCGCTCGCGGTGCTCGAAACGACGGAGCCCGCACCGGGGGTACCGGAGCGGGCTCTCGATGCGTGTCGTGACCGACGTGGGCGTCGGGCCTACTTGAACACCCGCTCCTTGGCGGTGAGCAGGAGCGACTGCACGAAGCTCTTCTTGAGGCTCAGCAGGCGGTCGAACTTCACCTGCTCGCGCACGTTCGTGTACAGCTCCTGCGGCTTCTTGATGTCGCCATCGATGAGCTGATCCGAGAAGTCGTAGAACTTGGCCTTCGGCTCGGCCGCCGTCGCGGCGGGCGGGGCAACGAAGGTGAGTCCTGCGAGGGTCAGCAGGGTGGCGGCAATGAAACGCTTCATCGTGCGGCTCCTTGAAGTCGAGGCGACCAGCATCGTGGTGCGGGCCCTACAGGTCAAGCTCGAGGTCACTCGGCCGGGGCGGGCGCCGGGGCCGGGCGGGCTCGGCGGCCGGCGCGGGGCTCGGCGGCCGGCGCGGGCTCGGCGGCGGGCGGGGGCTCCGCGGCGGGCGTGGGCTCCGCGGCGGGCGCGGGCTCCGCGGCGGGCGCGGGCTCGGCACCGGGTGCGGGCTCGGCACCGGGTGCGGGCTCGGCGTCCGGCGCGGGGGTGCCCTCCGGCATGGGCTCCATCGGCTCCATCGGCGCCTCGCCTTCAGCCGGCGCCTCGCCCTCGGGCGGCATGCCCATGGCCTTGAGACCGCCCTTGGCGATGATCTCCTTGAGCACCTTGATGACGTTCTGGACCTTGGTCACCTCTTCCGGTGCCGGCTTGGCCTTCGCCAGATAGAGCTCGAAGTACTTCACGGCGTTGTCGAGATCCTGGAGCTTCTGCTGGTAGGTCTCGGCGACGCGCTTGTAGAGCACGGCGCGGGCGGGAGCGCGCTCGATGTAGGCGACGTAGCAGTCGATGGCCTTCTGGAACTGCGCCTTCGAGTCCTGGGCGGAGCCACCCATGCCGAACTCGGCGTCGCACTGGCCCTCGTGGGCTTCCAGGTTGGTGGGCTGCGCCTCACGCACCTTGGTGTAGTGGCCCAGCGCCTCCGCGTAGTTCAGGTGCTCCAGCAACATGGCGGCGATGTCCATCCGCACCTCCATGTTGTCGGGGTCGCGAGCGAGCGCCTGATTGAAGTAGCGCATGGCCAGCGGGCGCTGCTGGAGCTGGACGTAGGTGTATCCGAGGTTGGTCAGCGCCTCGGTGGAGTTGGGGTCCTCTGCGAGCACCTTGTTCTTGAAGATCCACTCGGCGATGAGGAAGTTGCCCTTGCGCAGGTTGATCAACCCACGCGTGTTCAGGCCCGTGACGTTGCTGGGATCGACGTAGAGCACCTCCTTCACGTAGCGCTCGGCGGTCTCGAGATCGTCGCGCGCCAGGAAGTACAGGGCCATGGCGTTGTTGGCCGTCTCGTTCTCGGGCGCCTTCGCGATGACGCGGTCGAGCAGCCCCTTGGCCTCGGTGAACCACTTCTCGGCCTCGGCCGGGTTGCCCTGGTGCTGCGCCTGCTGGCCCTTGCCCAGGTAGATCTTCGCGATGTACGCCGCCGCCGACGGGTCGTCGGGGAACTTCTGCAGCGCCCGCTGGTAGACCTCCAGCGCCTTGTCGCGCTTGCCCTGACGCTCCAGCGTCTGGCCCAGGTTGAAGTAGGCCTCGAGGAAGGCGGGGTCCTTCTGGACCGCCTCCTCGAACTGGGTGGCCGCCAGCTCGTAGCGGGGCGGCGAGGCGAGAGCCGCCTTCACCCCGACGCGGAACGCGTCCTGGGCCGCGCGGTCCACACCCTCGAGGTAGGTCGGTGCCTTGACCTCCTCGATCTCGCGGCGCTTGAAGTCCTCGTCGGTCAGCTTGCGCCGTCCCGGCTCGGTCTCCGTCCCCTCGTCGGGGCGAGCCTTCACGGTCTCCTGCTTCCCATCGTCGCTCTTGACCGTCTTGGTGCTCCCGCCGCACGCGGGTACCAGCCAGAGCAGGGCCACCAGCGCGACCGCGCGACCTGGCAGCGTGAAGTGCCGCGACCGCGTGTACGTCGTGTCCGTCGTGTCCATCAGGGTGCCTCTCCGACCGGAGTCTCGGTCTTGTCGTCGGTCGTTCCGCTGAAGTCGACCACCGCATCCCCGCGCGAGACGATCTTGATGAAGCTCGTCGAGCTGAGGGTGTCCTTGGTCTTGTCCGGCTTCAGCGCGAACGATGAGATCGGGAACTCGTCCGGGTTCACCTTGGCGGCGTACTCGGCGGACAGGCGCGACCACTTGTTGTAGACGCCCTTGTCGAGCGCATTCCGCAGCGCGAGGGTGAACGCGATGAGCGCCTTCTCCTGGATGGGCGCGGCCACCTCCTCGAGCTGGTAGCGGTACTCATCGACCTGGTCAGGCGTCAGCCCGGGGGGCACGTCGGCGTTGAACAGGCTCTCGGCGAACTCGTAGAGGAGCTGTCCCTCGCGGAAGGCCGCGGCCGCCGCCATCCCGGGGTCCTGGAACGCGAGCACCGCGTCGAAGGCCTTCTCGGCCTTGCCCAGCGCCTCGGCCTTGGCGGTGAGGGTCTTCTTCAGGATGTTGATGCTGAACCCGAAGCGGGGGTGGACCGCCTCGATCTTGAGGTCCGCGTAGTCGTCGTACGCGTACTCGGCGAGCTCGAGCGCGGCCATGCCGGCGTAGGCCTTCGTCGACGGCTCGACCTTCGCCGTACCGTCCGCGTTCAGCTTGTTCCACTGGGTCAGCGTGCTCTGGAAGAGCTTCTCGGCCACTCGCCGGTTCTTGACCTTGTCGGCCTTCTTGTAGGCCGCCGCCGCCGCCGCCGTCGCCCGCAGCTCGAGCTGGGCGTCCTTGCGGCCGTAGGTGCGCGCGATGCGCTCGAAGGACTTGGCCGCGTCGAGCATCGCCTTCGGGTCGTCTTCCTTCTCGAGCACCTCCGCCGAGTGGAACGCGACCGTCGGGGCGTCCTCCTTGCTCGGGAAGAGCTTGAGGTAGCGCTCGAAGGTGTCGTGGGCGTTGCTGTACTGCTCCAGCGCCTCGTAGATGAGGCCGGCGTTCCGCACCGCGTCGCCAGCCTTCTCGTGCGTCTTGAAGCGCTCCATCTTGATGAAGGCCTGGGCGGCCTTCTCGAACTCGGTCTGGCTCTCGTAGAGCACCGCGATGTTGAACTGCGCCTGAACGGCCACGTCCTCCTTCGGGTAGCGCTTGATCACCTCCTCGTAGGTCTCGACCGCCTCGGGGAAGCGCCGCGCGCTCTCGTGGATGACGCCGATGTTGTAGAGCGCCGTCGACGCCAGCTCCTTGTTCTTCTTGCCGAACTCGTCGACGATCTCCTGCTGCACGTTGATGGCTTCATCGAAGCGACGCTGCTTGGTCAGGTCACGCGCGTGCTCGGTCTTGGCGATGGCGATCATCTGCTCGAGCTCGGCGCGCGACTTCACCTGGAAGTTGCCGGACTTGATGAGCTTGCGCGCCCACTCCTCGATCTTCTCCCAGTGCTTCAGCCGGGCGTAGGCGTCGATGATGGTGTTGACGGCGATGTTCGCCATCTTGTGGCTCGGGTACAGGTCGAAGATCACCATCAGGCGGTTGACCGCTTCGGCGAACTGGCCGTGCTTGTAGAAGGTCTGCGCCGCGATGAACATGATCTCGGGGATCATCTCGCCGCGGTCCGGGTACTTCTTCCGGAACTCCTCGTCCTTCAACGCGCTGCTCAGCACGTCCACGTAGGCGTCTGCCGCGTTGACGTAGCGCTTCTCCAGCGGGTGCAGGTCGGTGCGCGGGATGGGCTTGAGCTCTTCGTCCTTGAGGTCGGCCTTCTTCTCCTCGGCGACGTACTCGACGTCCTTGGAGATCTTGTCGCGCAGGCCCTCGGAGACCATCAGCTTCTCGATGGCGTAGATGATGCCGAGCGCGGCGTCCTCGACGAACTCACCCTTCTTGTCCTTCTCGAGGACCTTCTCGTACTGCTGCGCCGCCATCTCCCACTGGGCCGGGTCCTCCTTCGGGTTCTTCTCGTAGAGGATCTCGGCGTAGTAGAAGTTGATGAGGTAGGACTTCTCGTGGTCCGGGAAGCGGTCGAGGAACATCTTGTAGTACTTGGCCGCCGCCGCGTACTCGGTGTCCGCGTTCTTCCGCTGCTCGTCGAGCTTCTGCGCCGCGCGGTGGTAGTTGGTGCCCAGCGCCAGCAGGTTGGTCGCCACCAGGTCGTCCGCCCGGTTCGCCACCTCGGTCTTGTCCTTGTTCGCCAGCCACCACGCGCCCTTGTGGTCGAAGAAGCCGACGATCTCGTTGATGGTGCGCTCGGTCTCGGGGACGTCGGCCAGCTTCCGGTCGATCTCCAGCAGCGCGTCGTAGTACTCGACGACCTTCGGCGAGGTCTTGTCGTGCTCGATCAGGTGCTGGTAGAGCGCGATGGCCTCCTCGTCCTTGTCCTTGGAGACCAGCAGCCCGGCCATGCGCTCGAGCTTCTCGTAGGTCTTCTCCTCGCCGACCTCCTTGAGGAAGTAGCGACGAGCGTCCTGCCAGCCGTTGTCGATCTCGGCCCAGGCGACCACCAGGTCGTTGAGGGCCTGCTCCCGGAACTCGATGCGGGAGCCGGCGCCTTCGCCGCCGATGTTCGCGACGACCTTCTGGAAGGTCTCGATGGTCTTCTCGTACTCGGTCAGGTTGAAGTAGACCCAGCCCAGCTTGTACAGCGCGTAGTTGAACATCGTGCTGTCAGGGAAGTTCTGGATGATCTTCTCGTAGTTCGTCTTGGCGTAGAACAGCGAGTCGGTCTCGAAGAAGTACTCGCCCAGCGCCAGGTGGGACTGGGCGACGAAGCGGCTCTTCGGGTACTTCTGCACCAGGTCGTTCAGGCGGCTGACGCCCTCCTTCTGGAGCTGGCTGTCCTTGCGCGTCTTGCCGGCCATCAGCGCGGCGCGGCCCAGGTAGTAGTACACCTCGTCGATGCGCTCGTAGGACGGGTGCTCCCGCAGGATCTGGCGGTAGTAGCCGAGCGCCGTCTCGTAGTTCTCCTGCGGCTCGACCGGCTCATCCGTGCAGCGCTTGTCCTCGTAGCACTCGAGCTCCTTCTCGTACTTCTCGCGCGCCAGCAGGTACTGGTACTTCGCCTCCTCCCAGTAGGCCTCCGCCAGTCGGAAGAGCACGTCCGCCTTGTTCTGGTAGGGGCGGGGCGAGTTGATGATCGACTCGAGCGTCTCGATCTTCCGCTTCCGGATCTCGCTCATCCGGGCCTGGATCTCCTTGGCTCGGTCGTCGAACAGCGACGCCTCGTACTGCTCGAGGCTGAAGCCACCCTTGCCCGCGAGCGGCTTCTTCTCGCCCTCGGGCGCGGCAGGCTCGGCAGGCGCGGCCGGAGGGGCTGAGGTGTCGGTCTGGGCGGCCGCGGGGAGGCTGGTGAGGCCGGCCGCGAGCACCAGGAGGCCGGTGAGCGGCCTGATCCATGTGCGCATGGGCTTTCTATCTCCTGGGGGGCGAGGACTTCGCTACGGGCTGGGGACTCTCACATCAGCATCGAGGCTTGTCACGGTCGAGGCTGGTCCCTCGCAGCGCTCAGGCCGAGAGGTGCTGCTCGGGCGGTCGGCGCGAACGCGGCCGTGGTGCCGGGCGCCGCCTCGTACGCCGCGAGCGCGATCACTCGCGCGCGCAGGCGTCACTGACGAAACCACGGTAGCTGCCGATCTCGTCGCGCCAGTACTCGCCCTCGAAGGGCCACTGCCAGGAGCTGGAACCGACGATGGCCGACTCGCCGCCCTTGGCGACCTCCTTCGTCTCCACGGTCTCCTCGCCGCCGCCGAGGGCGCGAAGCTTGCGCTCCTCCTCGTTGAGCTTCTCGTCCTGGAGGTCGACCTCGATCTCCTTCACCTTCAGCTCGTAGTCCGCCAGCGTGGCCTCGGTCTCCTTCAGCACCCGCTGGATCTTCACTCCGGCCTCGCGGATGCGGGCCGAGCGCAGGGCCTCGAGCTTCTGGTACATGTCCGCGCCGTACTCGCCCAGCGCCGGCAGGCGCGGTCGCACGATGGCGAGCTCCTTCTCGATCTGCTTGATCGTCCGATACATGTTGTAGAACTCGACATCGGCCAGCACCTCGGCGGTCAGCGGCTTCGGCAGCCCCCACACCTCCTTGCCGGCGACGGTCTCCACCAGCGCCCGGTAGTAGTCCTCGGGGCGCGTGGTCTTGAGGAGGAACTGCTTCAGCGGGATGCCCAGCGGCGACACCTCCGTCTGGTACTGCGCCAGCGCCTCCTCGGCGTAGTCGAAGCGACAGATGTTCATGTAGACGGTCGCCTCGAGGATCCACAGCTCCGGATGGAACCAGTGGTCGAAGTAGGGGCTGTGCAGCGTCTGGAAGGTGCCCAGCGACCGGGTCGAATCTCCCTTCACGAAGTAGACCCAGGCGCTCTCATACAGCGCGGTCGCCTCCTTGTAGGAGCCCCGCGGGACCTTTCGGTAGTAGTAGATCGCCGCGTCGAAGTCGTTGTTGGTGTACGCGACCCGCGCCAGGGCCATGTAGGCGAGGTCAGCGATCTCCGAGTCCGAGCCGTTCTCCTCGGTCGCCAGGATGGCGTCCTGGAAGGACTGGACCGCCGACTTGTAGAGCTGGTTGCGCACCTCGACCAGGCCCTTGAGGTAGCGGGCCTTGGCGTAGTCCTTGGCGGCGGGGCTGACCTGGTCCAGGTAGGTCAGGGCCTTCGTCCAGTTGTTGTAGTCGTAGTAGAACTCGCCGAGCACGTAGTTGAACTCGTCCTGGAAGCTCTGGCTGAACTCGCCGACGAAGGAGCGGGTCAGCTCCTCCAGGTCGGGCGGCGAGTAATTCACCTTCTTGCGCAGCTCGCGGAGCTGCTCGAAGGCGGTCTTGAAGAAGGGCTTGTCGGCGCCGGCCAGCAGCACGTCCACCAGCTGACGCGCCGCGGCCTGGTAGAGGCCCGCCTTCACCAGCGCGTTGGCGATGCCGAACTTCGCCAGGTAGGCCTCGTCGGAGTCCGGCGGGTAGCCTCCCTGCTGCATGAACTGCTCGAAGGCCTGGATGGACTCGACGAACTTTCCCTCATCCGCCAGCGCGCGGCCCTTCGCCAGCACGCCCTTGGCGAAGGCCTGCCGCTGAGCCTCCTCCGCCTGGCGCTTCTCCTCGAGGAGGCGCAGGGCCTCCTGCCGGAGCTGCTCCTCCCGGGCGCGCCGCTCCTCCTCGGTCTCGACGGCGGGTTCGGGCTCGGGCGTGACAGCTCCGGGCTGCCCGGTCGCCGGACCGGTCGGTCCGGTGCCGCCTGCCTGGCCGAAGCGCTGCGGCGTGGCCAGCATGAACTTGATGACCTTCTCGTCGACGGCGGCCTTCTTGAGCGCGAGGATCTCGGCGACGGCCAGGTTGAAGACGGTCTTGTCCTTCTCGATGGCCTTGATGATCTCGTCCGGGGCGATGCCGAGCTTGGTCAGCGTGATGATCTCATCCTGCGTGATGGCGAGGGCGGCCGTGCCCGACGCGAGCACCGCCGTGAGCGCGAGCGCTGCGATGGCCATCGAGGAGAAGATCCGTCGGTTCTGGAGCATGGGCGACAACCTCCGAGGGGAAACACGCGGGCGGAGCGAGCGGGACGACCTCACCTGGGCTCACCTGGGCTCACTTGGGTGCGGCGGTCCAGAAGCTCACGCCCAGCGTGAACTCCGCGGGCTTCGACAGACCGCCACCTTCGGCGGAGAAGAAGTACTGCCGATAGTCGAATCGCAGCGTGACCGCATCGGTCAGGTAGAACCGGAACCCGAGCCCCAGATTCCCCGAGACGTCCACCTTGGACTTGTCGGCCCCGATGTCGTGGACCTGGGTGCCGATGGCGCCGACGCCGAAGGCGAGGTGGACGTCGAAGTGCGTCAGCTTGGTCTTGAAGATGGCGAACTTGCCATGGATCGGGCTCCAGATGACGTCGAGACCGGCCATCCACAGCAGGTTCTGCGGGATGGAGACGACGAAGGAGTTGTTGAACTGGTCGCCCTCGAGGAAGTCCTTGAGGTCGCTGTTCCGCTTGAGGATGTAGGAGCCCCAGAGCTCGGCGCCGATGTCCTCGTTGAAGTAGTAGTTGTACCGCCCGCCCAGCGGGATGTACGTGAAGAACTCGTCGTTCGGGATGACCCCGCCGAAGAGCGTGAACTCGTGGCGGGACTGCTTCAGGAAGCGCCGCTCGTGGATCGAGACGACCTCGCGCTTCTTCGCCCAGTAGAGATCGAGCGCTTCGTCCACCGCCGAGGTGTCCGTCGGAGCCATCTCGTCTTCCGCCGCCAGGGCGGCAGGCGCGAGGACGGCCGGACCGGTGAGTAGGAGGCTCGCGCCGAGGAGCGCAAGGACGAGCTTCTGGGGCGTCAGCATGTGCAGGGATCCTGTGGACGGAGACGCGAGAGCTTCGCGGATTGGCTGGAAGGACGAACGATGATGGTTCGCTCCGAGCCGCCGCCCCGGCAGGGGTCCCCGGGGCTGAGCGACGCGGTGCTCGTAAGGGTGGTGCCGGCGCTCAGGGGGCGCACGCCGGGCAGAGCTGATTGGTGGGCTCGCAGGTACCGCCGCAGCATTGACCGGAGCCGCCCGCTTCGAAGGTGCAGGGCGCCGTGTCCGGGCGGCTGACGCCGGTGGCGCCGGCGGGGCAGAGCAGGGTCTCCTCCGAGCAGATGACCTGGCACGAGTTGCTCGACGCGCCGGGCGCTCCGCAGTCCGTCGCGCCGCTGCAGGGCTTGCGCACCGTGGGACGGCGATCCCAGGCCGGCGCCGACGCCGCGCCGTCACCCAGGCCGACCCCGAAGGTCACGGGCTTGTTCTGCCCGTTGCTGGTGATCTTGGCGCTCCCGAGCACGTTGATGGTCCCGCTCAGCGCGTAGAGCGATCCCTTCGGGGTGCCCAGCGGGGGGGCGCCGTCGGACGCGTAGCCGGCGGAGTCGATGGCGAACTGCCAGACACCCATCAGGGACAGCCGGACGTTCGTCATGGCCTGCTCCATCGGCTGCAGGCGGGCGTCGGTCTGGGTGTTCGAGAGGTCGTTGGTGTTGATGTACTGGTAGTGGCCCTCGGTCAGGCAGGAGATCTCGACCTGGCGCGGGTCGCGGCCCGGGTAGCCCTCCGACTCGAACTGGACGAAGTGCACGTGCACCGGCACCCCGTTGGGGTTGGCCTCGTTGGCGTTGATGAGGTCCAGGACGTCCTGGTAGTCGGTGGTGCTGCAGGGCGTCTGGCACTCGGTGAAGTCGGTGCTGAAGGTGCAGGTGTCGGGCCCGTCGGTGATGACCACGATGTGGTTGGTACGGACGAGATCGCCCTGGTTGACCAGGAACTGGTAGCTCTTGGCGACCGCCTGCCAGAGGTTCGCCCGGCCGGTCTTGCCACCGCCCAGGTCGCTGATGCCTCCGGTCTTCGGCGGATCCGGGATCCAGAACTGACGGTTCCTGCCGAAGCAGGTCTCCAGGTCGCCGTCGACGGTGCCGGGCTTCTGGTCGTAGGCGCAGGGGACGACGAGATGCTGACCGGGGAGGCCCTCGCCGAAGGCCAGCACGCCCACGCGGTCGGCCTCGTTGAGGGTGCGGATGAAGCTCTTCACCGCGGTGTGTCGCAGGTTCGGCTGGTCCGAGGCGATGTCACCGAAGTTCGTCGGGATGTTGGCGCCCACGATCTGGGGGTCGCCCTCGCGGAGGGTGTCCTTGTCGACCAGGCCCTGGGTGGACCCGCTCTGGTCGACGAGGATCATGATGTTGTGGCCGTTGTTCAGCGCGCCGTCGCGCGTGAGGCTGCGCTTGTCCTCCTGGAAGGAGTTGAACACGACGGCGTCGTTGATGCCGCCGGTCGCGCCGGAGCAGGCGTTGTCCGGGATGCCGGGGCCGTCGGGCAGCGGGTCGATGCAGTCGAGGGTGAGGGAGTAGTTCTCCTCGTTGCCGAGCTGGATCGACTCGGGATCGTCCTCGCGCCCGACCACGCGGAAGCTGACGACGTCGCCCGGTCGGATGCTGTTGTCGTTGTCCACCGAGGAGCTGCCCTTGACCGCGCGCGTCGTGGACACGAAGGCCGTGTTGAGCAGGAAGCCGTCGGAGTCGGTGCCGGAGCACTCACGCGACCACGAGCCGTCGGCGTTCTTCTTCGCCGGGTAGGCGCTGATGACCTGCAGCTCGCGGAACAGGATCGTCACCGGGAAGATGGTGGCGGTCGAGTCGCAGGCCGCGGCGGGGCTCAGGGCGAAGGCGACGAGGGCCGTGAGGCAGACCGCGCGGGCGCGGCGGGGGAGTCGCGCTCCGCTGACGCCGGGGACACCGGGGACGCCGGGGACGCCGGGGACGCCGGGGACGCCGGGATCAGGGCGGGAGACTCGGAGCTTCCGGCGGGGGGCTGTTTGCAGCATCTGGGCTGGGACCTCGCGTCGCTGGTGTTCGCAGCCTGCATTCGGTTGGCCAGACCGTCCCCCGACTCGTGAGGCGGGGGCCATCGTGGCCGCGAAAGGGCCACAATCATTCGGATGCGCCCCACGGTTGTCAAGGCGCATCTGCCCTGCGATTGCTGGGTAGAAGTCGTCGCCAGGGACCGAGGCCGGGCGGGTCGACGGGGTCCGCCCTCCGACTCCGCCGCGGACTCGGCGCGTGGGGCCCGACAGCGGGTTCCGGGATGGAGGCAGACCCCGTGATCTCCAGGTTGACTCGGAGTGGCGCCGCCCATAGCATTCGGCACGTCTCGGACCCTCCAGGGGACGGGGCGCAGCGCGCCTGGCGTCCCCACGGGGGCACTGGCGCGTTTGTGTTGGACATCAGACCTGAGCCCGACTACGTCGTGGCTGGGGGGCGGCGGTGCCCACGGATTCCGGTGTTCACCCCGGAGCCGCGAGCTGCTCAGGAGTAGACATGAAGACGTGGTTCGGATTCGCGTTGGCCGCTGGCATCGGGATGGCCCTCGGGGCGTGTGGCGACGGCGGTGGCTCGGGAGGCGTCGCGCAGGGGCAGCAGCCGAACATCGAGGTCCAGGAGAGCGGCGCCGGCCTCAACGACGGCTCCGCCATCACGGTGAGCGTGGCGAACCTGCCGATCGGCGTCGAGTCGCGCGTGGCTACGCTCCAGATCGAGAATCTCGGGAACGCGGTGCTGCGCCTGACCGAGGTCAGCGTCACCTCCGAGCCGGCCGGCGTCTTCCGCCTCGTGCCCCAGGGCTCGCTGCCGTTGCCCTCGGCCGACGCGCCGCTGCTCATCGAGTCGTCGACCGCGGACAGCGGGCTCACCCGCTATTTCGTCGACCTCATGTTCACCCGCAGCGACGCGGAGCTCGTGCCCAGCGGTTCGATCGTGGTCCGCTCGAACAGCAAGCTCAACGAACGCGACGTGCTCACCTTCCCGATCAAGGTGGAGGGCGGCACCCCCGAGATCCAGGTGACGCCGAACCCCGTCAACTTCATGAACGTCGCCGAATCGAAGACGAAGCTGCAGACCCTCACGATCCTCAATACGGGCGCTGGCGACCTCGAAGTGACCGCCTTCACGCTGTCGGGAAGCCCCACCTTCGCGCTCCTGCAGTCCGACGACGCGAACGTCACCATCGGAGAGTGGCCCGTCTCGGCGGACACCATGGGGCGGATCGAGCTGGAGAGCCCGATCGTCGTGCCGGCCGGAACCGCGTCCACGGTGCTGTCGACTCGCTTCAGTCCCACCGGACCCGACAGCGCGCAGGCCCAGCTCGTCCTCTTCACCAACGACCCGGGCCACAAGAGCGGCCTGCAGATCCCGCTGGTAGGCAACCAGTCCGGACCGTGCATTCTCCTCAGCCCGAAGAAGGTGAACTTCGGTGGCAAGTTGGTGGGGACAACGCACCCCATCGAAGTGGAGGTCAAGTCCTGCGGTGAGGGGACCAACGCGGAGCTGGTGATCAGCGAGATCACGCTGGATCCGACCAGCTCCGGCGACTTCTCGCTCGACCTGAGCGGCATGCCCCTGGGGACCGCCGGCGAGGTCCCGCCCGGGACCGGGTCCCTCGGCCAGGGCGACGCGCCCGTGGTCCTGCCGATCAACGCCACGGCCACCTTCAAGGTCAGCTACCTGCCCGACGAGGTGAATCCTCCTGGCCCTGAGGGCAAGCCCATCCCCGATCTCGGGATGATCCACATCAAGTCGAACACCTTCGTCCCCGAGCTCGACGTCGAGGTCACCGGATTCGGCGTGGCCGTCGAGTGCCCGACCGCGGTGATCATCGTCCAGGAGGGCGAGGAGGTCATCCCGCAGACGAAGCTGCACCTGCTCGGCTCGCAGAGCTACGCCGCCTCCGGAGCCATCAAGCGCTACGAGTGGACCGCGCAGCAGCCGGTGGGCTCGCAGTCGGTCCTCCTCCCCAGCTTCCTCGCGCCCGACCCCACCTTCGAGGCGAACGTCGCCGGCGAGTACGTCTTCACGTTGACCGTGTACGACCAGAACGACGAGGCCTCCTGCGAGGTCGCGGAGGTGCACGTGTTCGTCGTGCCGGACGAGGCGATCCACGTCGAGCTGGTGTGGGACACCCCCGGAGACCCGAACCAGTCGGACGAAGGGCCCGAAGCCGGCGCGGACCTCGATCTGCACTTCGCCCATCCCTTCGCCTCCAACGGCGACATCGACGGGGACGGGGTGAACGAACCCTGGTTCGACGTGCCCCACGATTGCTACTGGTTCAACGCGGATCCCAACTGGGGTTCCTTGAGCCCGACCGTGGACGACAACCCGGGCCTCGACCGCGACGACACCGATGGCGCCGGACCGGAGAACCTGAACCTCAATCTGCCGGAGGAGGGCCTGACCTACCGGGTCGGCGTGCACTACTGGTCCGACCACGACTTCGGGCCCTCGAAGGCGACCGTGCGCATCTACATCTACTCGTCACTCCGGTTCGAGGTGAACGACGTGGAGCTGGTCAACGACGCGATGTGGGAGGTCGCGACGGTGGCCTGGCCCAGCGGCGACGTCACCCTGATCACCCAGCCCGGCGGCGAGTACCGCATCATCCCGAACTACCCGACCCCCTTCCCGTCGGAGTAGGTCGGACCGAGGCAGTCGCTGGGGGTGGCGGTCGCTACCCCCAGGACCTGCGCCGACCCGAGGACCGAGGTGGCTCGCTGCGCGCCGGCATCGGTCCGCCGGTCGAACCGAGGATCATCGCGTGCCGCCGCTCGCCGCGGCGTGCCGTCCTCACGGCGCTGCGGATCGCCGGCGTGGCCCGTCGATCGCAGGCGCGTGCTCGCGCAAATCCATGCGGGGCAAGCGGCTCAGGCATCGGGTGACGGCGGGATGACAAAGCCGTTTCATCGAGTCGGTCGCTTGGTATAGGCTGGCGCGGCTCCCGGTGTCACCCAGTGTCGACAGTGCGCCGGTAGCATCGCTCTCGTACCCTCCAGACCACACGGTGTGTCCCCATGCGGAAGTCCTGGATCAGTCTCGCCACCCTGGCCCTTCTGACCCCCTTCGTAGCGTGCAGCGACAACAGCGGGGATGGCAAAGGCGGCGGCGGCTTCAGCTCCGGCGCCGAGCTGAACATCTCGGTCACACCCAACCCGATCTCGTTTGCCACGGTCTCGGTAGGGGGCCACGGTGAGCGGTTGGTCACGATCTCCCATATCGGGACGAGCGGAACGCTTCGGCTCCGCTCGGTCACGTTGCAGCCGGAGGCCACGCGCCTCGCCGGCGAGATCGCCATCACCCAGCCGTTGGAGAGCGCGCTCGAGGCAGGGGGCTCCACCACCTTGCTGGTGACCTATGACCCCACGGACTCGAAGCGGGACTCCGGAGAGCTGGTCATCGAGACCAATATCGCCACGCAATCGGGCGAAACGCTGACCTTGCACATCCCGATCGAGACCGGTGGGCAGGCGAGCACGCTCATCGCCGTCCCGAACCCGGTGGACTTCGGGAAGGTCGGCACCGGCGAGTCCGCGCCGCGCACCGTGCAGATCACCAACCCCGGCGCCGACACGGTCATCGTCACCGCGCTCGACATCGCGGAGGGGAGCGCGTTCACCGACTTCGACCTCGTGAGCCCGCCCACCCTGCCCCTGGAGGTCGGCCCCGGCGCGAACTTCAGCCTCGACGTCCTCTACACCCCCACGGGCGGCGGCGCCGACGGCGAGTTCCTCACCATCACGGCGACCATCGGCAGCAGCTCCCAGCAGTTCGACATCCTCCTGCGCGGTGAGGAGGTGGGCCCGAAGATGACCCTGTTCCCCGACCCGGTCGACTTCGGCTGGCGGGCCATCGGTGAGACCCACAAGCTCCCGCTGAACATCGCGAACGACGGCACCCGCCCGCTGGTCATCACCACCCTCGAGCTGGCGAGCTGGTCCCATGAGTCGGTGAACGTGCAGGGGCTGCCGACGCTGCCCTTCACCATCGCGCCGGAGGACCCGCCGCTCTCGCTGGAGGTCACCTTCACGCCGACCCCCGACCTGCCGCTGACCGGCGCGCCGCTCGGCGCGGTGAACATCGAGTCGAACAACCCGGCCGAGGACGGTTTCACCGCCGTCAGCATCTACGGCCGCGCCGAGTCGCCGGTGCTCCAGGTCAACCCGCCGGAGCTGCTCGAGTTCGGCTTCGTCGCGCAGCAGAACTCCCGTACGCGCAAGCTCAACCTGTTCAACGCGGGCTCCGCACCGCTGGAGGTCACGGGCATCGACCTGACCGAGACGGACACCAACAGCAACGTCGAGTTCGTGCTGGTGACCGACGGCTCGTGGGGCCCGACCTCCGCCGTCCCGACGGCGGGGACCCTGGCCCCTGGTGAGGGGCGCGTGGTTCAGATCACCTTCACCAACCTGGGCGCCGACGTCGGCACCGAGTGGGGCGAGGTGGTCATCCACTCGAACTTCCCCGCGCAGCCCGATTGGGCCGTGCAGCTCAAGGCCCAGCGCACCGGCGCCCCGGACTGCGAGATCCGCATCGTCCCGAGTCAGCTCGACTTCGGCATCGTGCCCCGTGGCTTCACCAAGACGCTCAGCGCGCAAGTCGAGGTCATCGGTTCGGGCAACTGCTCGTACCACAGCTCCTTCGTCAACGACTGCTCGGGTGGCTTCTTCGGCGCCGCCTGCCCCGACCCGGCGACCACGGTCAAGCAGAACGGAGACAGCGAGCTCTACTCGGTCGGCGGCTACTCCTGGGGTCCGCCCCTGGCCACCCCCGAGAACCTGAAGGCCGGCGAGATCTACCAGATCGAGATCACCTTCCGGCCCCCGGACACCGCGCCGCTCTTCGGCGATGAGTTCGTCGATTACGCTGGGTTCTTCGGCGTCCGCGTCTTCGATCCCTACGGTGCCACCCCCACCGTTCCCGAGGTCTACCCGGCGAAGGCGACCGGCGGCGCCACGGCGTTCGCGGCCAACCTGCACGCCCGCTCGGGCATCGCCGACCTCTCGGTGTTCCCGAACGACCTGGACTTCGGGCTGACGACCATCGGCTGCCACAGCCAGACGCTGACGGTGAACGCCTTCAACGTCGGGACGGCGCCGCTGGACTTGACGGGTTGGAAGCTCCAGGGCTGCTCGGTCGAGTTCAAGGTGAAGGACTCCCCGGGAGTCCCGACCACCCTGAACCCCGGCGAGGGCGTGACCTGGGACATCGTCTATGCGCCGCAGGATGAAGGTGGTGACGCATGTCAGCTCGAGATCACCTCCAACGACGCCGACAGCCCGAGCGCGGTCGTGCCGCTGGCCGGCGCGGGGACCTTCGAGACCCACCAGGTCGACGAGTACACCCAGCTCACCGGCCAGGACGTGGACGTGCTCTTCGTCATCGACAACTCGGGCTCCATGGGTGAGGAGCAGAGCAACCTCGGCAACAACTTCAGCAAGTTCATCGGCGAGGCCGCGACCTGGAACAACGACTACCACCTGGCGGTGACCACGACGGACATCGACTCGGAGGGCGGGCGCTTCGTCGGGACGCCGCGGGTGATGACCAAGGCCACCGTGGGCGGCTTCGCCGCCGCCGTGAAGGTGGGGACGAACGGCTCGGGTACGGAGCAGGGGCTCTTGGCCGCGCAGCTCGCGCTGAGCCTGCCCAACACCTCGGACACCTCGATCGCCTGCACCAAGGACGCGGACTGCGTCTCGCCCGACGGCTGCTACGACGGGTTCTGCGGCGGTCCGAACCGCGGCTTCCTGCGCCAGGACGCCTCGCTCGAGATCGTCATGGTCAGCGACGAGGAGGACCAGTCGCCGGCCGATCTGAACTTCTATTTGAACTTCTTCAAGAGCATCAAGGGCTTCTTCAACGACAACCTGCTGCACATCCACGCGATCGTCGGTCCGCCGGGAGGGTGCAGCTCGTCGAACGGCGACGCCGGCGCGGGTCTGCGCTATCGCGACATCGCGCAGTCGACGGGCGGCAACGTCGCCAGCATCTGCGAGTCGAACTTCGCCACGGCGCTGAAGTCCATCGGCGAGATCGCGTTCGGCCTGAAGGTGCAGTTCTTCCTGTCCAGGCCGGCGGACCCGGCGACCATCAGCGTCTCGGTCAACGGTGTGAACTGCCCGAACGGCGCTGGCGCCAACTGGAGCTACAACGAGCCCAGCAACTCGATCGTGTTCGTCGAGACCGGCGGGTGCATGCCCCAGCCGGGTGAGAAGATCGTCTTCGAGTACGACACCATCTGCTTTTTGGAGTAGGGGCGCTCGCCCCTGACGCCGGGGCGTGTCCCCGCGCGTGCGAAGCGCCGCAGCCCTCGGTTGCGGCGCTTCGTCGTTCCAGCCAGCGTTCGATCCCCTCGCCGCCCGCCCCTCGCTCGTTGAGTCGCGGGGGCGCGGTGGGTAGACTGCGCGCGGCTTCGATCTCGAGAGGTACGAGCATGAGAACTCAGTGGGCGATTGGGGTGGCGGTCCTGGCGTTGGGCAGCCTCGCGGGGGCCTGCAGCAACGACTATTCGACCGGGAGCTTCCCGCGGCTCCAGGTGCTCGCCGAGGCCAAGCCCAGCGCGACCGAGTCGTCGGCCGAGGTCTCCTTTGGCCAGGCCCTGCAGCTCGAGGTGCGCAAGCAGGTCCAGCTCATCAACCCGGGCAGCAGGACCGTCACGGTCGACAGCATCGAGTGGCGGCTGGACGAGTCGACCGGCCTGCGCGACGTGAACCCCTTCGTCCACATCGACTGGCTGGGCCAGGGAGACGAGACCACCTTCCCCAAGACCATCGCCCCCGGCGACGTGGTCAACGGCATCATCTTCGACGTGGTCTATTCGCCGCCCCTGGACAAGCCCCTGGATGACTTCAGCGACTCGGTGCTGGTCATCCGGTCGGACGCTCGCACCGAGGATGGCTCACAGGCGCTCGACGAGATCATCATCAGCTTCACGATGCCCCAGAAGATCGCCGCGCCCTCGGTCAGCCCGCCGAACTACACGTTCAGCAACGCGACGCCCACCAAGCCCGAGGATCTCGTCATCACGATCTTCAACAACCCGGACATCGCCACCGCGCCGTTCACCGTCACGGCCATCGACCTGGACGCCGCCTCCAGCGAGTTCACGATCACCGACCTGCCCTCGCTGCCGAAGGTGCTCGAGGCGCCCGTCCCTGGACAGCCGCAGGTGAGCGAGACCGAGTTCACGGTGCGGTTCCAGCCGTCGTCGGATGCCTCGTCGGGCTCCAGCATCCGGGTCCGGATCTTCACCGACGTGTCCTCGGCGCCGATCCTCATCCCGCTCAGCACCGACGTGCAGCTCGGGAGCTGGACCATCAGCTACGACAACGAGAAGGAGTTCGACTTCACCAACGTCAACTCCAAGGCGTGTCGGTCGGCGATCATCATCTCGGACGGGCCCGGTCCGATCACCGTTCGCGAGCCGCACATCGAGCCGCCGGTCGCGCTGCAGTTCTTCGACTTCACATGCTACCGCTCGGCGACGAAGCCGGGTGAGGACGACGTGCCGATCGATGGGGTGAGCAAGAGCTACCCCCAGGGGTTGGGCGTCGGCGCCAGCATTCGTTGCGAGGTCTGCTTCGAGCCGCCTGCGGGCGGCACCGAGCCGGCCAACGGCAAGCTGGTCATCCCGGTGGACTCGCCGGCGCGCGAGGAGATAGACCTCGAGCTCCTGGCTGGTACCCCCAAGCCGAAGATCACACTGGGGCCGGCGTCCGGCAGCATCTTCGTGAGCAGCGACGCGTCAGCGGGGGCGAAGGGCGAGCGCAACCTCTTCATCTACAACCGAGGCAACGGCAACCTCGACATCCAGTCCATCAAGGTGGAGAAGGCCTTCCCGAGCGGTACGGCGTCGGAGGTGTTCAGCCTGGTCTCCCCGCCGAGCGGCGTCGTGACCGTCGCCCCCGATGACCTGCTCCTGGTGCCGATCGCCTGGGACGCAGCGAAGTTCACGGGCAAGCAGGAGATCGTGAAGGTGGAGTACTTCGACCCCTTCACGAACCAGAACCAGGTGGAGACCCTCCAGCTCATCGCCGAGGACAGCGAAGGGGACGAGCTGCCGGTGGCGGACCCGGGTCAGGCGGCTGACTACGCCGGCGCAGAGGTCGGGACGCCGGTGCTGCTCGATGGGAGCGGGAGCACCCCCGGGGCTCTGTCCTTCCACATCTCGGAAGGACCCTATCTCTGGAATCTGGTCGCGAAGCCGGCCGGTTCGCAGGTGGTGGTGAACGTGTTCGGCGGTCCGACGACCTCCTTCGAGCCCGATTTCGCCGGGACCTACCGCTTCGAGCTGGTGGTGTTCTCCAACGACGACGCCCAGTCCCAGTATCTCTACTCGGAGCCGGCGCAGGTGCAGGTCGACGTTGCTCCCTGAGGATGGGCGCTCGGGTCCTGGCGCGAGCGGCGGCTGGTTCGTGACCCCATCCGTCGGCGCGCCCCGGTCCGTCGACGGGTGCGCGCGCCTCGGCCGGGCAGTGAGGGCCACCCGATGAGCATGTTCATCCGCGCCCGCTTCCGCGACGACGTCGTCTATGCCGAGGCGGAGCCGAGTGGCACGCTCAAGGTCCGCAACGGCCTGGTCACCATCCGGTACAAGCCGTCGGGCAAGAACTACACCACCCGGGCGGACCGGTTGGCGGTGGTGGAGGGGGCGACGCCCGAGGCCCTCGGCGAGAGCACTCCGGCGGCGCCGAAGGGGCCGGCGGGCGGGGCCTCGCGCTCGCGGACGGACGCGCGACGCGGTTCGAAGGGCGGCATGCGGCCGGCCGGCGAGTCGATCCAGCTCTGGACCGACGGCGCATGTACCGGCAATCCGGGACCCGCCGGTCTGGGCGTCTTGATGCGTGACGGCGAGCTCACCGTGGAGCTGTCCGAGTACCTCGGCAGCGCGACCAACAACATCGCCGAGCTGGCAGCCATCCTGCGCGGGCTGGAGCTGGTCGAGGACCGATCGCGCCCGGTCGATGTGATGACGGACTCGGCCTATTGCGTGGGTCTGCTGACGCAGGGCTGGAAGGCCAAGGCGAACCAGTCGCTGATCGCCGAGCTGCGCGCGCTGCTCTCCAGCTTCGAGGACGCTCGCATCATCAAGGTGCCCGGTCACTCCGGCGTCCCGGACAACGAGGCGGCCGATGAGCTGGCCCGCCGCGCGGTCTCGGATCGCCTGCCCTCGGAGGCCGGCAAGCGCTTCGGACGCTAGCACTGAACAAAGTTGACGCGGAAACGCGTGTTCAGTATCCTGCGCCCTCAGGTGGAGAGTTCCATCATCGACCCCATGGCGGGGGCGAGAGGAGGCGGCGATGGCGGGTCGAACGCGGGACAAGCTTACTCAGCGCCAGGCGCAGGTTCTCGGGATCATTCAGAACGCGATCGATCGGGACGGATACCCGCCGACGATTCGTGAGATCGGGCTCGAGCTGGGGATTCGCTCGACCAACGGCGTGAATGACCACCTGAAGGCGCTCGAGCGGAAGGGCTACCTCACCCGTGAGGAGTCGAAGTCTCGCGCCGTGGTCCCGGTGGACTTCCCGGGGCGCGACGAGGCTCGGCAGCGCGCCCTCGACGCGGTGCCCCTCCATGACGACATGGTCGAGATCCCGCTGCTCGGACGCATCGCGGCCGGCACGCCGATCCTGGCCGTGGAGAACGTCGAGGACACCGTCAAGATCGACCGCTTCTTCATCGGCCGCCAGAGCGAGCTCTTCGCCCTCAAGGTGGTGGGCCAGTCGATGATCGGTGACGGGATCCACGACGGCGACTTCATCTTCGTGAAGAAGCAGAACCACGCGCCCGCGGGAGAGATCGTGGTGGCCTGGATCGAGGGGGAGGCGACGGTGAAGCGCTACTTCCCCGAGGGCGACCGCATCCGCTTCCAGCCCTCGAACCCGGCGATGGCGCCCATCTACGTGCGCGCGGACGAGTTCCGGGAGACGCAGATCCTCGGCGTGGTCGCCGGGCTGTACCGGACGATGCACTGACCGACCGCGGGGGTGAGGCCGCGACCCGGGGGTGGGCGGGGCGTGCTTCCCGTCTGGCGAAGGCAGCGCGCGGGCGAACGCCGGGCGACGCAGATCCTCGGCGTCGTCGCCGGGCTGTACCGGCCGATGCACTGACCGACCGCGGCATGTGTCCTCGGCGTCTCGATGGTGTGGCGTGCTCGCCAGGGACGCTGCCGGGCGGCGGGTGCCGGGCATTCGCGAGGTGAGCCGTGTCACCGCTCGAGGCGGTCGACGCCTGGGAGCACGGGGCCTGTGGGAGGACGGCGACGCCTGCGAGCGCGCGAGCACGGCGGCGCGTCGGCGTGGGCGCAAGGCGACGCGCAGGTCCACGGGACGCGTAGGTCCACGGCGGCGCCTTGGACGTGCCCGGCGCCTTCGGCGTGAAGGTCGCGTGGGAGGACGGCCTCGCCTGGGAGCGCGGCGACGCCTGGAGCACGGTGCGCGTGGGAGGTGCTGGGGGGCTCGGGCGTGAAGGACGCGAGGCAGCCCCGGGCCGCTTGGGTTGGGCTGGGAGGGCCCGGCTGTGACGGCGCGGGCGGCCTGCGGCCTCAGAGGGTGTTCCCTCTCAGAACTCGAGCAGGTGGAGCTTCCAGCCGTCGCGCGTGCGGATGAACGTGCGCGGGAGGACCTGGCCGGTGGAGGCCACCGCTTCGACCACGGCCTCGTCGGCGTCGGCGGCCAGCGGCGCCGCCAGGCGAAGGTCGCTCAGGTCGGGGCCGAAGAAGATCACCTCGTAGCGCACCTTGTGGACGGTGCCGCCGGAGCCGGGGAGCGTGGAGGCGTCGAGCAGCTCGCGGCCGCTGACGCCGATCGCCGCGGCGCGCTCGTCGAGGGCGCGCTGGGTCGTCTCGGCGAGTAGCGTCCAGGCGACCTCTGCGTCCTGCTGGATGAGGGCCTGGTGCAGGCGGCGCGCCGCTCCCAGGGGCGACAGGCGCGGGTCGTCGTCGGGCGACTTGCCGAGCAGCTCGTAGATCTCGGGGTCCTCGCCGATGAGCGGGACGATCTGCGGGTGGGCGCAGCCGAGCAGGAGCGTCGCGAGGATGAAGCAGGGGAGGGTCTGGCGCATGGCCGGGGTATCCTGGGGTAGGGGCCGCGCGCCGTCAACGCCGGTGAACCCGGGCGCCCCGGAGGGACCCGACGCCGTCGCGCCCCATCGCCGGCGGCCGACGGGGCCGCGCGGCGGGGGCGCCTGCGGGCTGGAATCAGGGCTGGACGCGGTCGGCGAACCAGGTGCCGTCGAAGGACGGCCCGGCCTGGCCGTCGGACTCCACGTGGCCGAGCCAGATGCCGTCCACGATGTGGTCCACGAGCAGGTTCTGCGAGGAGTCGATGAGGACGGCGCTCCCCTGGAGTCGGAGCTGCGAGTCCAGCGCCAGGTTCCCGATGATGATCTCCACCGGGCTGACGATGAGGGTGATGCCGTCGACGCAGAAGTCCTCGAGGTCGCTCTTGCTGATGCCGAAGAGGCTGGCCAGGGAGCCGAGCAGGCCGCTGGTGAAGCCGTTGGCGATCGAGCCGCAGTTCACGAAGGAGAGGATGGCGTCGGTGAGGTTGTGCTGGCCCGAGATCGCCGGGAGGATCAGCTCGTTCAGCACGAAGATGATCAGCTTGCCGTAGTTGATCTTGATGGTGTGGTTGTCGATGTCGAGCTTGTCGAAGTCGATGATCGAGCCGGTGAACTTGCCGCTGATGATGTCCTGCGGGAACTCCGTGTTCCCGAAGTCATCGATCGAGAACGAGTTCTTGCCGCACTCCGGGTCGTAGCCCGGCTGACCCTCCTTGGCGCACCCGTAGTGCCAGTAGAGGACCAGGCCCTTCCAGTTCAGGACCCCCTGCACGTAGTACTGGTTGTTCAGCTTCGAGATCTGGAGCGTCGCCAGCATGGTCAGCTTGTTGACGACCTGGGTGAGATCCTGACCGATGGTGAAGATGTCCTGGATCCACCCCGGCGATTTGTTGAGCATCCAGTCGGTCACGATGTCGGCGAGCTGGTTCTCGAAGAGCGAGAAGATCGGGTCGACGATGATGGCCGGCACCCAGCTCTTCACCAGGTCCTTCACCGCGTCGATGAGGAACTTCCCGGGGTTGTTGAAGAGCAGGACGATCTGGTCGACGATCTGCCCGAGCTGGCCGGGGATGGCGCCGGTGAAATCGAGCACGCTCTCCGAGTCGTAGGTGCCTGCCGGGTTGAGCGTCAGCAGGTACATGGTCAGGGTGACCTTGTTCTCCTGCTCACCGATGACGACGACGCCGTCGATGCAACCCGAGGCGGCCAGCGAGCCCGAGGGCGAGAGCGCGGTCGCGGCGATCGTGTACTTCTGGCCGTCGGGCAGGCCGGTCCACAGGATGTCCTGACCCGAGGAGATGCCCGGCTTGATGACGTCGGCGAGGGCGATCTCGTCGGCCACGTTCGTCGGGTTGTAGGTGCCGCAGGTGTAGGTCGAGGGGAAGAGACGCACGTGTACGCTCTTCACCGCGATGGGGCCCTCGTAGGCGAGCTGGACGCGGATGTCGCCCTTGGGCGAGTCGGTGACGAAGACCGGCAGGCGTACCGGGTCGGCGCCCTCGGCGGTGAGCTCGATCTCGTAGTGCACGTCGGGAACGGCGCCGGTGAGCATCGTGATGCCGACCTCGCCGTTGGCGTTGGTGGTGGCGGCGTTCGAACTCAGGTGGGCGTCGCCGGCGTCCGCGCCCACGACGAGCGCGTAGTGCACCGTGACGCCGACGGCCGGCCCGGAGACGCTGTAGTCGATGACCTTCGCCCGGACGAAGAGCTGGGACTGGATGGCGATCTGGGTGTCACCGCTGGTGTCGTGCAGCAGCACGATCTCCCGACCGAGCTCACCGGGCTTGGTCGGCACGTCGGCGTCGGGCCCCGAGGGCGCGTCACCGGGTGCCACGTCGCCGACCGGCAGGGTGGTGGCGTCGAGCTTGCCGCCACCGACTGCGACGATCTTCTCGTCACCGCAGGCGGCGAGCGCGAGGAGGGCGAGAGCGCCGAGGCCGGCGACACGAAGTCGGGAATGCATGGATACTCCGGGCGTTCGGCGCCTGTTCGGCGCCCGCTGCACAGTATAGGGTCCCGGCCTACCCGCCACAACGACGAGATCGGCCTCCCTGGGCTCGGTTGACCCCCGTCGGGGCACTGTTATAATCCCGCACGGCGCGAGCCATCCGCATTTCCCACACAGTTCCGGTGACTTGGACTCCCCTGCGGCGCGGGGGAGCCCCCAGGAGAACGACATGAGCAGCGGTTTCGACCAAGTGGTGACCAGCCTGGAGGCACGCTTCGACCACATGTCCGCGCGGACCGTGGCCCGAGAGGCCGTGGCAGCGTCAGGTCTTGGGGAGAAGAAGGACTACACCGAGAAGGAAGTGCAGCTCCTCGTCGACACGTTGGCGTCCCTGGGCGACCGGATGGAGGTCGTGTGGGCGTCGTTGGGCGCGGCGCCCACCGGGCAGGAGGTCCCCGCGCCGGCGCCGGCGCCGGCGGCCGAGGCCAAGGATGACGCCAAGGAGGCGAAGGACGAGGCCAAGGCTGCGAAGGACGACGCCAAGGCCGAGGCCAAGGACGACGCCAAGGACGCGAAGGCGGACGCCAAGGACGCGAAGGCCGACGCCAAGGACGCGAAGGCCGACGCCAAGGACGCGAAGGCCGACGACGGCAAGAAGAAGAAGTAGGTCGCCGGGAGATCAGCCGAGCCGCTGGACCACACGGCACAGGAACTCGGTGATCTCCACATGACGGAGCGCGTCCTCGGGAGTGCGGCCCCACGCCGTGATCCCGTGCCCCGCGATCAGCATCGCTGGCACGGGACGCGGTGTGTCGAGCCAGGAGCCCAGATCCCGAGCGATGTCGGGGACGTGGGCATGATTCGGGAAGACGGGGAGGGGGGCCGCCGCGCCGGGCTCCCACAGGCCCCAGCCCTTGATCATCTCGAGGCCCTCGAAGGTGATCTCCCCGGGCACCCCGCCGGTTGCTGGCCGGGCCAGCGTCGAGGCCACCGTGTGGACGTGGTGCACGGCGGCCACATCGGGGAGCCGCTGGTAGACCGCGAGATGGATCGAGGTCTCGGCGCTGGGCTTGCGCTGCGGGCCCGCGGCGTGGACCCGGCCGTCCAGATCCACCTCGACGAAGTCCTCCGGTCCCAGGCGGCCCTTGTCACACCCGGAGGCCGTCAGGACCGCCCGTGACCGCCCGTCGGTGCCGTGGAAGCGCGCGCTCAGGTTGCCCGAGGTGCCGAGCATCCAGCCCGCGGCGTGGTAGCGGGTGGCCAGCTCGACCAGCCTGAGGCGGGACGCCCGCGAGGCCTCGTCGAGCGAGCGAGCCTCGGCGGCCTCAGCCATGGACCGCGGGGACCCCGCGCTCGGTCGAGCGGTAGTGCGGCGTCCAACCCGCGCTGTCGCGGAAGAGCCGGATCGCCGTGATCGTGCGCTCGTCGTCGCAGTAGAACCAATGCCACATCCCGGCGGGGACGCTGATGAAGTCGCCCGCCTCGACCTCGAGCAGGAACTGGCGGCCGTCGTCCCCGACGAAGCCGAACGCGCCTCGGCCGCCGACGATCGCGCGCACCTCGTCGTCGTCGTGGAAGTGGACGCGGTCGAAGCGAGCCAGCGCTTCGTCGACGCCGGGGACGGCACGCACGGCGACCACGTCGGCGGCCGGGTAGCCCTCCGCGTCGGCGAGGCGCGCCAGCTCCAGCCGGAACAGGGCGACCAGCCGCTCGCGGGCGTCGTCGTCGAGCGCCTCGCGGGCCGCGAGGGCGGTGGCCTCGGAGCCGACCTCCCAGCGCGCGAAGGCCACGCCTCGCGGCGCCAGGAACTCGGCGATGGCCGTCGGATCGTCCAGCGGGCGGCCGGTCCAGAGGGGGATGAGTCGCGCCATGGGTCCCTCGCTCGCCTCAGTCCTGCAGCGCCTGGGCGATCTGTACGGCGTTGAGCGCGGCCCCCTTGAGCAGCTGATCTCCGCAGATCAGGAGGTTGAGCGCGTGGTCGCAAGAAGGGTCGCGGCGGACGCGGCCCACCCGGACGGCGTCGGTGCCGGAGGTCTCGTTGGGCATCGGGAAGTGGTTCTCGGCGGGATCGTCGACCAAGGCCAAGCCGGGGGCCGCGGCCAGCACATCGCGGGCGGCTTCGACGTCGACGGCGCGGTCGAACTCGACGTTGACCACCTCGGTGTGGGCGCGCAGCACCGGCACCCGCACGCAGGTGATCGAGATGCCGAGATCGGGCTGACCCAGGATCTTCCGCGTCTCCGCGACCACCTTGTTCTCTTCGCCGTTGTAGAGGTTGTCCTCGACGGCGCTGTCGTGGCTGAAGAGGTTGAAGGCGTAGGGGTGGCGTAGCACCTTCGCGACCACCGGCTCACCGGCGAGGGCGGCGCGGGTCTGGACCTCCAGGTCCTCCATCGCGCGCGCTCCGGCACCGCTGGCGGACTGGTAGGTGGCGATGACCAGCCGGCGGATGGCGCCGAGCTGGCGGAGCGGAGCGAGGGCCACGGTGAGGATGGCGGCCACGCAGTTCGGGTTGGCGATGACCCCCTGGTGCCCGCGCAGCGCCTCCGGGTTCACCTCGGGCACGACCAGCGGCACGTCGGGCGTCATCCGGAACGCCGACGAGTTGTCGATGACCAGGGCGCCGGCCTCCCGGGCGTGGGGCACCAGCTCGCGGCTGCGCGTCGCGCCCGCCGAGAAGAAGGCGACGTCGATTCCGGCGAAGCTCTCGGGGCCGGCCACCTCGACCGTGACGTCGCGCCCCGCGAACCGCACGGTGCTCCCGGCGGATCGCGGCGAGGCCAGCGGCCTCAGCGTCCCCACGGGATATTCGAGCCGCTCGAGCACGGCCAGCAGTTCCTGCCCTACGGCGCCGGTCGCGCCCACGATCGCTACATTCTTCTTCATCATCGCCATCATCGCTCCCCGGGTGTCCCGGCTCGGGAGGCCCGGGACGATCGCCTGCCGGGGCGGGAGCGTCAAGCTCGAGGAAGCGCGGGGCGGCTCCGGCCCTCCAGAGGGTGTCGACGCCTCCGCCCCCCCATGCTACAGAGCCGACCGGGACGCCGCGAGGCTCCGCCGGGGCCCGCGCGACGTCCAGGCCGCTCTCCCAGCGCCTACCACTCGCCGTCGGAGCGCCCGTGGCTGCCATCGCATCGATCGAACGAGCGCTCGACGACATCCGGGCCGGGCGCATGGTCATCCTCGTGGACGACGAGGACCGTGAGAACGAGGGCGATCTGGTCGTCGCGGGCGAGCTGGTGGAGCCGGCCCACATCCGCTTCATGGCCAACGAGGCCCGCGGCCTCATCTGCCTGGCGCTCTCGCAGGATCGGGCCGACGCCTTGGGCCTGGAGCCGATGGTGCGCCAGAACACGGCGCCGTTGGGCACCGCCTTCACCCGGAGCATCGACCATCGCGAGCATCGCGGCATGGGCGCGGCGGCGCGCGCGGCGACGATCCGCGCGGCGGTCGACCCGGCCTCCGGCCCCGCCGACTTCACCACGCCCGGCCACGTGTTCCCGCTCCGCGCGCGGCGCGGGGGCGTGCTGGTGCGCACCGGCCAGACCGAGGGCTCGGTCGACCTGGCCCGCCTGGCGGGGCTCTCGCCGGCGGGGGTCATCTGCGAGGTGATGAACCCCGACGGGACCATGGCGCGGCTGCCGGAGCTGCTCGCGTTCGGGAGCCTGCACGACATCCCCGTCGTCACCGTCGCCGACCTCATCGCGTACCGGCTGCGGCACGAGCGGCTGGTGACCTGCGTGAGCCGGGCCCTGCTGCCGACGGCGCACGGGGACTTCCTGCTACGCTGCTACGAGAACACCGCCAGCGGGCAGGTGCACGTGGCCCTGAGCATCGGCGAGCCGTGGGGCGACGCCTCCACCCTGGTGCGGGTGCACCGCGCGGACACGGTGGCGGACGTGTTCGGCTTGGACCTGCTCACGGCGCAGTCGCGGCTGGCGCGGGCGCTGGGGATGATGGCAGCCGAGGGCGCCGGGGTGCTGCTCTACCTGCGCCCCGACGCTGACGACGAGCCGCTGGACGCGCGGGTCGCCGAATACGCCGAGCCGACCGATGGGAGCCCGACCCCGCGGCACACCGGCGTCGCCATGGGCTTTCACGACTTCGGCATCGGCGCCCAGATCCTGCACGACATCGGGGTGCGGAAGATCCGGGTCATCACGGGCCAGCCGCGCACCTTCAAGGGGCTCAGCGGCTACGACCTGGAGATCACCGGCTGGGTGCCGCTCGAGGGCGACGCCGAGGCCGGCACGTGAGTGGCGAGGATGCGGCGCCGCCGAGGCCGGCCGCCACCGTGGTGCTGCTGGACGGCGAGAGCCCGCCGCGCATCCTGCTGCTCCAGCGGCATCGCAAGAGCGGGTTCATGGCCCGCGCGCACGTCTTTCCGGGCGGCCGGGTGGACCCCGAGGACGCCGCGCCCGCGCTGCTGCGGCGCGTCGCCGGCGTCGAGGCCGCCGCGCTGGGGGCGTCGATGGCGCTGGAGCCGACCGAGGCCATGGCGCACCTCGTGGCCGCGGTGCGGGAGACCTTCGAGGAGGCGGGGATCCTGTTGGGCCGTGCCGCCGCCGAGCCCGCCTCGAGCCTGGAGCGCTGGCGCGAGCGCCTGAACGCGCGCGAGGTCGCGTTCGCCGAGATGGCCGAGGCCTGCGACCTGCAGATCGATGGCGGCGCGCTGAGCTACTTCGCCCACTGGGTCACGCCCCCCATCGAGCCGCGCCGGTTCGACACGCGCTTCTTCCTCGCCCGGGCACCTCGCGGGCAGCGCGGCGCACACGACGGACGCGAGACCACGGCGTCGGTGTGGCTGGACGCCCGGCGCGCGCTCGAGGAGCACGCCGCGGGTCGCTTCCCGCTGGCGCCGCCGACCTGGCGGATCCTCGGCGACCTGGCGCCGGGCGCCGACGCCGGCGACCCGATCCGACGCGCCGCCGAGGCGGCCTCGGTGCAGCGCATCATGCCCCACGCCGTCCAGGAGGAGGGGGCGTTCGTGCTGGCGCTCCCCGGAGATGCCCTGCATCCGGAGACCGCGGGCTCGGCGGGGCGGTCGCGGATCGTGCTGCGCGACGGCCGCTGGTCCGAGGATTGATGCATCGCCACACTTGAGTTCTCGCGGTGACGCGGTGCGCTCTGATACCGTCGCAGGACGCGTGAGGAGGCGGCGCAGGCATGCAGTCGAGGCGGTGGCTGGTTTGGACCTTGCTGGCGTCGATGGGGGCGGCTGCAGCGTGCTCGGACTCGGGCTCGCGCCCGGCGTTGGACTTCGTCGGGGCAGACGCTGCGCCGTCGCCCGACCTGGGCGTTGCGCCTGCGAGCACCTGCTCCACCGACCTCGACTGCGCGCCGGGCGTGGCGCCGGGGTGCGGGAGCGCCCGTTGCGGAGACGGCGGCGTCTGCGTGGTCGAGCTGGCCGCGGACGGGAGCGCCTGCGACGACCACAACGCCTGCACGGAGGGGGAGGCCTGCGCCGGCGGGGGCTGCGCCGGCGGGACCAACGTGTGCGCCTGTGAGGTGGACTCGGACTGCGCGGCCTTCGACGACGGTGACGCCTGCAACGGGAGCCTGGTGTGCGTCGCCGGGGGATGCGTGCCCGGCCCGGGCGGGCCGGTCGTGTGTGCCGCCGCGCCCTGCCACACGGCGGCCTGCGATCCGGCGACCGGGCAGTGCACGGACGCCGTGGCACCGGACGGGAGCGCCTGCGACGACGGCGACGCGTGCACTGCCGGGGAGGCCTGTGTCGGGGGGCTGTGCGAGGGCGGCGTCGCGCTGACCTGCGCCGCGCCGGCGCCGTGCAGCGCGGTCGTGTGCGACCCGGCGGTGGGGTGCGTCGAGCAGCCGCTGGCCGACGGGACCCCGTGCGTGGACGCCGACCCCTGCACGAGCGGCGAGCGTTGCGCGGCCGGGAGCTGCCAGGGCGGCGCGGGTCACTGCGCCTGTGTGAGCGACGAGGACTGCGCCGCCTTCGACGTCGATCGCTGCGACGGGGGCCTGCGCTGCGAGGGTGGCCTGTGCGTGGCGGACGGTGCGCCGCCGGTGGTGTGCACGCCGACCGCCGACCCGTGCCGCGAATCGGTGTGCGACCCGTCGACCGGAGCGTGCGCGGAGGTGCCGGCGACCGACGGCGCGCCCTGCGGGGAGCCGGGGACCTGCTTGGAGGGCGGAAGCTGCGCGGCGGGGAGCTGCGTGGCAGCGGAGGCGGCCTGCGACGACGCGAACCCTTGCACGGTCGACGCCTGTGACGCGCTCGCCGGCTGCGTGCACGCGCCGGCGACGGGCGCCTGCGACGACGGGGACGGCTGCACCGCTGGCGACACGTGCCAGGGGGGCGCCTGCGTGGGCACGGCGATCCCGTGCGCTTGCAGCGAGGCCAGCGACTGCTCCGGGCCGGACTTCGACCCTTGCAAGGGCGAGTGGGAGTGCGCGGCCGGCAAGTGCGCGGTGCGGCCGGGGACCGCGGTGGTGTGCCCCGCGGCCGGGCCCTGCGCGTCCTCGGCGTGCGATCCGGCGACGGGGGCCTGCGTGGTGGGGGAGGCGCCGGACGGCGTGCCCTGCGACGACGGCAAGGTGTGCACGGTGGGCGAGCGATGCCAGGCCGGGGTCTGCGGGGGCGGGGCGCCGGTGGCGTGCGATGACGGCAACCCGTGCACCAACGACGCGTGCGTTCCGGGCGAGGGGTGCGTGTCGACGCCCAACGCGGCGCCCTGCGATGACGGCAACGCGTGCACGAAGGCAGACGCGTGCTCGGCGGGCAAGTGCAAGGGCGGGGCGGCGGTGAGCTGCCCGGGCGCGGGACCGTGCCGGGTGGGGACCTGCCAGGCCAGCACCGGGTGCGCCGTGCAACCCGCGCCCGACGCGACGTCCTGCGACGACGGCAACGCGTGCACCGCCGGCGATGCCTGCCAGGCGGGCGAGTGCGTCGGGGAGGGCGCCTGCCCCTGCAGGTCCGACGGCGACTGCGTGGACGACGGTGATCTCTGCAACGGGACGCCGCGGTGTCTCGGCGGCTCGTGCGCGGTCGATCCGGCGACGGTGGTGAGCTGCGCCGCCGGGAGCGACTGCGTCACGGTGAGCTGCGCACCCGCGACCGGCACCTGCGTCAGCGCGCCGGTGGCCGACGGGACCGCCTGCTTCGGCGGCGGCTGCACCGGGCCGGGGAGCTGCGCGGGCGGGAGCTGCGTCGCGCCGCCGCTGGACTGCGGCGACGGGAACCCGTGCACGGTCGACGCCTGCCTGGAGTCCAGCGGACAATGCGCCCACACGCCGGCCAACGGCACGGTCTGCAACGACGGCGAGCCGTGCACCCAGGGAGACCACTGCACGCTGGGGGCCTGCGTGGGCGGCGCGCCGCGGGTGTGCGACGACGGCGACGCCTGCACGGCGGACACCTGCGTCGCTGGCGAAGGCTGCGTGTTCGCGCCGCAGGTGAGCTGCGACGACGGCGACGCGTGCACGGTGGATGGGTGCTCGCCGGCCACCGGATGCGTCCACGAGGCCAAGGTGTGCGCCGCGGCGCTGCTCGGCCCCTGCGAGGCCGCCACCTGCGACCCGGCGACCGGGGCGTGCTCGATCGTGGCGCTGGCCGATGGCAGCGCTTGCGACGACGGGGACCCGTGCACCGAGGCCGACGCCTGCGCCGACGGGCAGTGCCTCGGCGAGGCGCTGGCCTGCGACGACGGTGAGGCGTGCACGGCCGATGGCTGTGAGGGCGGGGCGTGCGTCCACGTGCCGGCCGCCGGGCCCTGTGACGACGGGGACCCGTGCACGACGGCCGACGTCTGCTCCGCCGCGGGGTGCGCCGGGCAGCCGCTGGCCTGCGACGACGGCGACGAGTGCACCGCGGACACCTGCGTCGCCGGGAGCTGCGTGCACGACAAGATCCCGCTCTGTGGGGTCGGGGTGCCCTGCGACTCGCCGGCGGGGAGCTCGTGCGACGACGGGGACGCGACCACGACAGGCGACATCTGCCTGGGCGGCGTGTGTCTCGGCTTCACGCGCACCCTGGTGCCGGGGCCGATCGGCACGGCGGTGGCGCTCCGGCACGTGGACTACGCCGCCGGCCGCTGGTTCGTGGGCATCGAGAGCGAGCTGGCCACCATCCCCGGCGGCGCGCTCGGCGAGGTGACCGGCACCGGCTCGGTGTCCACGGCGACGGAGACCGCCGGCCTGGCCCGCTTCAAGACCCTGCGCGGGGGCTTCGCCACCGACTCCTCGGGGCGGCTGTGGCGCTTCGAGCCGGCCTCGGGAGGGGGTTCATGGTCCTCGGGCGGGCCGGCCTCCAAGGCCTTCGCCTCGCTCGGGGCGGCCGCCGCCTCCGCGCTGTGGACCAGCGCCGACGTCGGCAGCGGCCTGGGGATCGTGCTGTGGACGGCGGGCAGCAGCGAGAGCCCGGCGATACGCCGCTGCACCGGCGCCCAGGGCGACTCGGTGACCTGCGTCAACGAGAGCACCGCGGCCACCAAGGGCACCCTGATGCGCGCCTTCGCCGGCACGCCCTGCGCCGGCACCGCCTGCCAGAGCCCCGACCTCTCGCTGGCGGGCGACTTCCCGGCCGGCTCCAGCGGCGGAAACCCCCAGTACTACAACGACATCTTCGGTCGCGAGCAGAACGCGGCGACGCTGTGGCCCTTCGCGTTCATGTCGCAGTCGAAGTCGACGGGCGACGCGCGCGACGCCACCGCGCTGGCCGACGGGCGGCACCTGGTGGTGGGCGCGCGAGGCTACCTGCGCGCCCGCAGCGCCTCGGGGAGCTGGGGCGGCAGCTTCGAGGTGAAGTCGAGCGACTCCCGCACCTTCGAGGGCGCCTGGTCGGGCGCGGGCGTGGTGGCCCTGGCGGCGTGGCGGACCGGCGGCAACTCGAGCCGCGTCTTCGAGCTCTGGCTCGCGAGGACGACCGGGGAGCTCGACTCGAGCGGCTCGTGGAATGTGGTGCAGCTCGCCAGCGAGAGCGGCGGGGGCAACGCGATCTACGACGTGTGGGGGACCGCCGCGGGCAGCATCCGGGTGGTGGGCACCCGGAGCGCCGGCTTCGGGGCCGCCGACGGGGTCGTGTACAGCCGCATGGTCGAGTGAGCTTCCGCCGAGGGCGAGTCGGTTCGTGGGCGCCGGTGCCGGTCGGCGGCCGCCCTGGCGACGGTCTCAGACCTCGTCGGCGCGCTGGCCGCGCTGGAGCGCAGCCACCTCGTGCGCGAGCCGCTCGCCCAGCACGAACATCCCGCTGACCGGCACCCTCGAGCGCACCGCCTTGTCGAGGGCGTCGCGCACCCGCGCCAGGCCCGGAGAGCGCGCCAGGGTCCGCTCGAGCGCGCGAGGCGCGGCCGTCTCACCGCCGGGGCCGGGCAAGGCGGCGGCGAGCTCGCCGAGGGCCCGGAACAGCGCGCGCTCGATGGAGGCGATGGCGATGGCATCCCACGCGTCGCGGTAGGGGTGGGTGGCGACGGCGTCGACCATGGGGATCGCGCGCATGGCGTAGCCCACCTCGAACCAGAGCCCGGCGGCGTCCTCGACGGTGCCGCGCGTCGCGCGCTCCAGCACGGCGATGAGCGGCACGTGACAGGTGAAGCGAAGCACGGCGATGCGTTGGGCCAGGTCGGTGGGCAACCCCGCGGCCACCGCGCGCTGGGTGTCGTCGTCGAGCTGGCCCCCGGCCTCGCCCGGGAGCAGCTTGCGGGTGCGCGTCTGGATGCGCTCCACGATGGGCGCCCACGAACGCAGCTGCGCGTGCACGCCGAGGGAGAGCCGCTCGGGCCGGGTCCCCAGAAACCAGCGCGCCGCCCGCGCCAGCGCGTCCTCGATGGCGATGAGCCCGTGGTACTCGGCAGAGGCGGTGAGCTGCCCCTGGGCGAGGATCTCACGGCGCAGCGCCCGGGCGCCCAGGTAGTCCTCGGCCATGAGCCAGGCCACCGCCACGTCGGTGGCGCCGCGATCGGTCGCGGCCATCATGCGGGGGAAGAAGGTGAGGCCCGCGTGGTGGATGATGTGGTTGACCTGCGCGGTCGCGGCGATCTCGTCGTAGAGCATGTGGCCGTCCAGCGCGGCCGGGTGCTCGGCGACCACCCGCGCCGGGAAGTACTCGACCAGCCAGGGCCGCGCCTCCTCGTGGCTCCCCAGCGGGTGGGCGGACAGCTCGGCGAAGGCCAGCATCTTGGAGTAGCTGGTCAGCTTGGCCAGCTCGGGCCGGTAGAAGCCCAGGCGCCGCTCCTGGCGGGTGGCGACCACGTCCATCTGGCTGGGCAGGTGCTCGCGCGTCCGCGAGAAGCCGAAGCGGTCGCGTAGCTGTTCGGTCGCGTGTGCGAAGGCGAAGGCGTCGTTCTGGCTGCGCACGACGTCCAGGCTGATGCCAAGGCTCTGGCCGAAGTTGTTGGCCAGCACGCGCTCGCACACCTCGTCACCGACGGCGCGCAGCAGCTCGTTGCGAGCCTCCGGCTCGAGCGAGCCGCTGAGCACCGGCGGCTGCAGGAGGATCTTGAGGTTGACCTCGTGATCGGAGAGGTCGACGCCGCCGGAGTTGTCCACGGCGTCCAGGTTGATCCGGCCGCCGCGCGCCGCGTACTCGACGCGCCCGCGCATGGTGATGCCCAGGTTGCCGCCCTCGGCGAAGACGCGGCAGCGCAGCTCCGAGGCGTCCACCCGCACGCGGTCGTTGTCCTTGTCGCCCACCTCCTGCTGCGTCTCGCCCGACGCCTTCACGTAGGTGCCGATGCCGCCATTCCAGAGCAGGTCGACGTCGGCGCGAAGGATCAGCCGGATGAGCGCGTCGCCCGAGACGCTCTCCTCGACGGTGTCCAGCAGATCGCGCACCTCCGGCGAGAGCACGATGCTCTTGTCCCCCCGATCGAAGATGCCGCCGCCCGGCGACAGGAGCGCGGCGTCGTAGTCGCTCCACTGGGAGCGGCCCAGATCGAAGAGGCGCTGTCGCTCGGCGAAGGAGCGCTCGGGGTCGGGATCGGGGTCCAGGAAGATGTGGCGGTGGTTGAAGGCCGCCACGACCTTCATGGTGCGCGAGCACAGCATGCCATTGCCGAAGACGTCGCCCGACATGTCGCCGATGCCGACCGCGGTGATGGGGTCCACCTCGGGATCGACGCCCATCTCGCGGAAGTGGCGGCGAGCGGAGACCCACGCGCCTCGCGCCGTGATCCCCATGATCTTGTGGTCGTAGCCCACCGAGCCGCCCGACGCGAAGGCGTCGCCCAGCCAGAAGCCGAACTCGGCCGAGATGGCGTTGGCCGTGTCGGAGAGGTGCGCCGTCCCCTTGTCGGCCGCCACCACCAGGTAGGGGTCGTCGCCGTCGTCCCGCACCACGCGCTCGGGGGGGACGATCCGCCCGTCCTCGCGGTTGTCGGTGACCGAGAGGAGGCCGCGGATGAAGACGCGGTAGAGCTGGTCGGCGCGCGCCCGTGCCTCGTTCGGGTCCTCGACCGGGTCCTTCAGGACGAAGCCGCCCTTCGCGCCGACCGGCACGATGAGCGTGTTCTTCAGCATCTGGGTGGCCATCAGGCCCAGCACCTCGGAGCGATAGTCGTCGAGGCGGTCCGACCAGCGGATGCCGCCGCGGGCGACGCGGCCGCCGCGCAGATGAACGCCCTCGACCTGGGCGTGGTGGACGTAGATCTCCGCCATCGGGCGCGGCTCGGGCATCTCGGCGATGCGAGCGCACTCGAACTTGAGCGCGATGGAGTGCTCGCCGTTCTCGGACCGGCGATAGAAGCTGGTGCGGACCACCGCCTGGCAGAGGTCGAGGAAGATGCGCAGCACGCGGTCCTCCTCGAAGGACTTCACGTGCTGGAGGTAGCGGCGCAGGGTGTCGCCCAGGGTGCTGACGCTGAGGGCGCGCCGGTCGGCGTCGAGCTGGAGGTCGGGGTCGAAGCGCATGCGGAACAGGCGCACCAGCGTCTCGACGAACACGTTGTGGGTGCTGAGCACCTTCTGGACGGTCTCGGCGGCCAGCTTGTGGGCGAGCTGCCGGCTGTAGTTGGCGAAGGCGCGCAGCAGATCGACCTCGCGCCAGGACAGCCGCGCGACCAGGAGCAGGCGGTTGAGGCGGTCGCTGCGCATCTGCCGGCGGAACACCGCCAGCAGGCCCCCGATGAGGTCGATCCGCTGCGCGACCAGGTCGTGCTCTCCCCGTTCGACGCGCAGCGTGCTCACGGTCAGCTCCGGCGCCTCGACCACCGGGACGGTGACCGAGGCCTGCTCGAGGACGACCACGCCGAAGTTGTCCACCACCGGCAGGATGGCCGTGAGCTTGAGCGGCTCGCGGCTGTAGATGCGGATGTAGGCTTCGCCCTCGGCGGAGGGGTGCGCGACGATGTCGAAGCGCATGGCGCCGGTCCGCAGGACCTCCTCGAGGTGGTGGATGTCGGTGACCGCCTGCTCGACGGTCGTGATGTCGGTGTAGGCCTCGGGGAAGCGCTCGGCCCAGCGGGCGTGGCCCTCCGGCACCGGGTGGGGGTCGTTGTCGGCCTCGAGCTGCTGGAGCAGGCGGTACTGCCAGGGCGTCCCGATGCGCACCAGCGCCTCTTCGGCGGCGGTGGCGTCGGCGCGGCGGAAGCGGCGGGCGCCGGTGAGGTAGAAGTGCAGCGCGACGGTGCCGTACTTGTCGAGGTGCACGCGGTGGTCGACGTAGCTGGCGCGCAGCGCGGCCTTGAGCGCCGCCTGCATCGCGACGCGCACGTCGTCGGAGTAGTGGGCCTTGGGCAGGGCGACGAACGCGTAGGCGCTGGAAGCGTCGTCGTTGATGACGACCTTGCTGCGCACCTCGCGCTGGGAGTTCACGCCGATGTTCATCTCGAGCAGCCCGGCGATGCGGTCGCGGGACGCCTCGAAGAGGTACTCGACGGGCAGGGTGTTGAAGGCGTTGAGCAGGGCCTTGCGGTCGTAGCTGCCCTCGACGGTGTCGGTGGCGTCGAGGATGCGGGCCAGCTTCTGGGAGAGGATGGGGATCTGGGAGCCGGGCTCGGACAGGCCCTTGTAGGTGAAGAGGCCGTGGATGATGAGGCCGCCGCTCGGCTGGCCGCGGTCGTCGAAGAGGCGGACGAGGATCTCGTCCACCTTGCCGGCGCGGTGCATCCGCGCCTCCTCCGTCGACTTCCGCACGCGCAAGAGCGGACGCCGGGGGGCGGTGCTGTCGGCGAAGAACGAGGTGGCCGCGTCGGTGCTGGGGCCCGAGGGGCGGGCCTCGCCGCGCGCCGATCCCAGCCCGCGCTCCGTGGCGATGCTCACGGCGCCCTCGGGGTCGCGCTGGTAGAAGCTGACCCCCATGAAGATGAAGTGATCGTCGGGCAGCCACTCGAGGAAGCTCTGGACCTCCTCGCAGTCCGCCGCGTGGGCGCTGTCGAGGGTGGCGAGGAACTCGAACTCGTTGGCGACCACCTTCACGGCGCGGACCATGCGGTGGAAGTCGCACACCACCTCGCGGGCCAGCGCGAGCCGGTCGCGCACCAGGTCCGCCAGGGCCTCGGGCGCGGTGCCGTCCAGCTCGAGGTACCAGCGCGTGTAGCTGGTGCGGTGCAGCGCCTCGGCGCCGGCGTCGAAGCGCGCGATGCCGCCCTCGCCGTCGAGCACCACCGGCAGGATCACGTTGAGGCTGTTGAGCAGCCGGACGTCCAGCTCGCTGAGGCAGAGCTTGAGGGTGTCGACGATGAAGGGCTGGTCGGGCATCGCGGTCTCGAGGATGGTCCCCTCGAGCGCGTAGCCGTGGACATCGTCCTGCGGGTCGAAGATGCGGACGCTCGGGCCGGCCTGCCCGACCACGCTCTCGAGCCAGCGCAGCGAGTCCAGGAGCTGGGCGGGCAGCGTGGTGATGCGGTGGCGATAGAAGTAGCGCTCGTCCACGCGCTTGAGGACCTCGGCCGCGAAACCCCGCAGCAGCTCGGAGCCGCCGTGCTCGGCCGCGCCGGCCTCTTCCAAGAGCCGCTCGATCAGCTCGCTTCCGACCAGGTGTCGTCGCATCGAAGCCTCCGCCGCGGATCCCGCCTGACCGCCGGCTCGAGGACCCTGCGGATGCGCTAACACGCGCCCGGGGCCGCGGCAAGGCGTTGACCGGCGGCGCGCGCCTCTGGGACGATGGGCGATGGTGGGCCGCGCGCCCGCCTGCTCGCTGGCGTCCACGCACGGAGACCCGCGCTGCGCATCTGCCCACAGTGTCGGCACGAGACCGAGGCGCCGCGCTGTCCCCGGGACGGCTTCGCGACGCTCGACGCGGCCCGCTATGCCGAGCCCGACGGCACCGAGGTGCTCGGGACCGTCTTCGACGCGCGCTATCGCATCGACCGGCTGCTCGGCATGGGCGGGATGGGCGCCGTCTACGAGGCGGTGCAGCTCAGCGTGGACCGCCCGGTGGCCATCAAGGTGCTGCGCCCGGGGCTGGCCCGAGGCCTGCGCGACGTGGCGCGCTTCCAGCAGGAGGCGCGGGCGGTGGCGGCGCTGTCGCACCCCAACACCATCCGGCTCTTCGACTTCGGCCAGGTCGAGGATGGCAGCCTCTTCCTGGTGATGGAGCTGCTGCGCGGCGAGACGCTGGAGGACCTGCTCCAGCGTGAGGCGCCGCTCGCCCCGGCGCGGGTCGCCGACATCATGGCCCAGGTGGCCGAAGCCCTGGTGGAGGCCCACGCCCAGGGCATCGTCCACCGCGACCTCAAGCCGGCCAACCTCTTCATGGCGGAGCTCTCGGGCCGGCAGGACTTCGTGAAGCTCCTGGACTTCGGCATCGCGAAGGTGACCGGCGAGCGAGCCGCCGACGCGCCGCTGACCTCGACCGGCGTCGCCGTGGGCTCGCCCCGCTGGATCGCGCCCGAGCAGGCCTCCGGCGAGCCGGTGACCGGGCAGGCGGACATCTACACCCTGGGCGCCATCGCCTTCGAGATGCTGACCGGGCGGCCCCTCTTCGCCGGGCGCAGCGCCACCGATCTGCTGGTGGCGCACCTCCAGGCGCCGGTGCCACCGATCTCGGTGCAGGGGCGGCCGCTGGAGGGCCCGCTGCCCACCCTGGTCCGGGCCTGTCTCGCCAAGCTGCCCGGCCAGCGGCCGCCGGGCGCCACGGCGGTGCTCGACGCGCTGCGAGCGATGCGGGGTCGCTGGGTGGAGTCGGCCTCGGCGCACCTGGACGCGCCGGCGCCCGGCAGCGCGGCGCCGCGGTCAGCGCGCGGTCCCACCCAGGAGCTGGCGCGGCCCGGGCCGCGAGGCGCCGGCCCGACGCCGCGGGACGCTCCCGCGGTGCAGCCGCGGCGCGGCGACACGGTGAGCTGGACGGGGGTCGTCGAGGAGGTGGCGGTGACCAGCCCGGTGATGCCGCTGGCGGAGACCGGGCCGGTGGTCATCGACGCGGGCGGGGGCGCTGGCGGCGGCGAGTGCGTGTTGGAGGCGACGGGGCCGGTCGCGGCGGCCGTCATGCCGCAAAGCGCCGTCGAGGCGACCGCGCCGGTGGCGGTGAGCCGCGCGGGGAAGGGGGCGGGCCTGCGCAGGCGGATGCCGGGCGCGACCCAGGCGGCACCGGAGCCGGACCAGGACGAGATCCCCACCGACCCCGAGGCGACGGGGCAGCGGGTGTGGGTGGTGCCCGGCCGGCGGAGCCCGGGGAAGGGCCGGGTGGTCGCGGGGTTGGTGGGGGATCGCGGTGGCGGTGGCGGTGGCGGTGGTGTGGTGGCGAGGAGCGGGGCCGGGCGGGCGGGGCCGAGGCCAGGACTGGGGCTGGGGCTGGGGCCGGGCTGGTGGCCGGGGCTGAGGCCGGGCCGGGCCGAGGCCGGGCCGGGGTCAGCCGAGGCCGGGCCGGGCTGGGGGCTGAGCTGCCACTGCCACTGCCACTGCTGCTGAGGCCGGGACTGAGACTGGGAGGCCGAGACTGAGACTGAGACTCCCAGGCTGAGACTGAGACTGAGGCCGAGACCGAGACCGAGACTGAGACTGAGACTGGGCTGAGATCGAGACCGAGACTGGAGGCCGGGCCGAGACTGGCGCCGAGGCCGAGACCGGCGCCGAGGCCGAGACCGCACTGGCGGCCGGACTGGAGACTGGCGTCAAAGCCGAGACTGGCGCTGAGGCCGAGAGCGGCACCGAGGCCGACCGAGACTGAGACCGAGACCGGCGCCGAGGTGCCGCCACCGGCACCGCCATACCGCCGGCGTCGTGCGGACGCGGATCGTTCCGGCAAGCGCGGGGCCCGGGTGTACGAGGGGAGCTGGAGATCGGAAGTATGCCGCTGGATTATGAGTGGCTGCTTCGTCGCCGCCGGAGGGCTCAGCTTGCGGCTGGGCGGGCGGCTGGTGTCTGGGTGGACGGGCCTGCTGGGTGTCAGCGAGACGCGTGCGGTGCCTCTGGGCGCGCCGGCGTTCGGGTGAGGAGGGCGGTTGTATCGGCGGCTGCGTTGAAGCTGCAGCCGGCCTGCTTGAAAATGGGGGTGTGCCTGCGCCATTGTGTCGAGCGCGGCGGCCGCTATCATCCGCCCAAGGACGGAGCTACTCAGGGACAAACCGGGCGGCGGGCTGTTGAGATCTGCGCGGAGGGGGGGCCGGTGATCTCGAGTCGGCCGGTGCACCCACGGATGAAGCTGGTCTGTGTGTGGCATCCGGCGGCTGGACGCGCGCGGTGGTCCTCGACGGGGCCGCTGAGCGGCGGTGGTGGCGCTGGAGTGGTGCGGGGAGCCCGCGGGGAGCCGGTGCAGGCCTTCCTTGAAGCGACGCGACGCTGCCGTCATACCGTCAAGCAACGGACCTCGACGCCGCCGAGACCCCGTCGGAGATCGCGCGCGGGTGGCCGCCGGCGTGCCACGCGCTGGCCCACGCTCGCGCGCTGCGGCTGCGCACCGGAGGAGGCACCGAGCGAGGCGGGTGAGGAGGTCGCGTTATTACAGGCCGAGCTCGCTGGCGTGGCTGGCGCGCTGGCTGGCGGTGGAGACGCCGTCTGGGAGGGCTGGCGCCTCGCCGAGATTCACCCGCACGGCATCGCCGAGCTGGCCGTGGCCTTCGAGCATCCGGAGGACACCCTGGCCCCGCGGCCTGGCGTGCCTGCGCGACGACGAGCGCCCGGCTGCGTTCCGGACGCCGAGCCTCGATACCTACAACCTGTCTTCGGGCAGACCACTGACGATCGCCGGGCCGCCGTCAACGAGCGCCTGCCGCTGAGTTCTGGCTAACCCCCGAGTCCCTGACCGCGGCGTGCACTTCTGGTCGCGCCGGAGACCGGCCGAGTTCGCCGAGTTGGCCGGGGACGCGCCGCCGCGCCGGCGATGAACTCCGCCATCCCGGCGCCCTGCGGCCAGATTCCGCAACTTCTGTTCGGTGCGCGAGGATTCACTGGTCCTCGATCGCGACTGGCGCCGGTGCGCTCATTTCGCGAGGGACATCGTCCGCGCCGCCCGTCGCGGTACGGTACGCGCACCAACGGCATCGAGCCGCTCAACGCGCCCTACCTCTTCGAGCTGGAGCTGGCGCGCGACGAGGGATCGGCGAGTTCCACTCTGTTTTCCGACCTGCCGGGCCCCTTGGCCGACTGTGACTTCGCTGCGCGCTACGTGGCGGCGATGCCCGCGCGCTACCACATCTACGTCCCGCTCTCTACGGCTCCACCCGCGGAGATCCACGACGCCGTCTCGGGGACCGAGCAGCTTCTGACGGTTTGATGCGGCTATCGTTAACCTGCGCGATTGATGGGCGAGGTGCCTACCGGTCTATCCCGGTAAGCGCCAGAACCACCACGACGCGGTGGCGATGGGGCACCGGCTCAAGTCGCCTTGCGACTCGGTGGAGGTGCACCTCGCTCTTCCCTAACACGTCGTCGAAGACCGATCGCTACCGGGACGTGTCCATCTCCATGAGCGAGGCCTCGACGCGGGCTCTACCTGACGGCTGGTGGCCGGTGGCCGACATCCCGGCGAGGTGCTGCTGCATCGCGCTGCGCCACCAGGAACGCGGCCTGGGCACGAGTTGCTGCGCCCGACCGCATCGATATGTGCGCGAGCAGGCGGGGACCTTCTATCGTTCCGCGGGCTTCGAGTACAGTCTGGGCAAGAAGTTCGCTGTCGCCTTCACGGCCGCCACTGTGCCCTGCCCGCACCGCGACGGCTGCGCCTCGCCGGATCCGCCCCGGCCAAAGCCCACGCGCTCTACGCCGACCTCTACGGCATGGGCGAGCTGGAGCGATCACCATAGCGCATCGGCGCGCTGCACCAGGGCGATCACATCCTGCACGCGATCGACACGGGCCGCTGAACCGGGATGGCCTGTTGAAACCGTGAAGCACCTCGTCGTCGGCGCTGGGGTGACTGGCCCGGCCTTCGCCGACTGGCTGGACACCGACGATCTGCTCATCTTCGAGGCGGAACGCGAGATCGGCGGCTACTGCCGCACGGTCGCGCGCGACGGCTTGTTCTGGGACTACCCGGGCACTTCTTCCACTTCCGCCACCCGGAGATCGAGCGCCACCGTCGAGCGCATGGAAGGTCAGGAGGTGCGAAGATCGCCTGGCGAGGCGCGCATCTGGCACGAGGGCGCCCCTGGTCGACTTCCCCTTCCAGAAGAACATCCATCAGCTCCCGCAGGAGCAGTCTATCGAGTGCCTGTACGACCTTCTTTCTTCGCGATGAGGGGGTCTTAGCGCGCCGCCGGCCAACTTCGAGGAGAGATGCTCTACCGCAAGTTCGGCCGCGGCATCGCCGAGCGCTTCCTCATCCCCCACAACCGCAAGCTCTACGCCACCGACCTGCGCACCGGGACGTGGACGCCATGGGGCGCTTCTTCCCCTACGCCGACACCGCCGACATCGTGCGCAACTTCCGGCGCGCTGAGAACCAGAGCGCCACAACGCCACCTTCTTACTCTACCTGGCGGGCGGTGCTTATCCAGTACGTCAACGCGCTGGCCAAGGGCATTGACCTGTCGCGCATCGCGCTGAGCGAGCCGGTGGTGGCCATCGACCTCGCCCGCAAGGTGGCGACCATGCCGCGGCGCGAGGTGGCGTTCTCGGAGCATCTGACCAGCGCCATGCCCTTCCCGGGAAGCTGCTGGCGATGACTGGCGTGCTGCACCAGCCGGCGGACTTCAGCTACAACAAGGTGCTGGTCTTTCAACCTGGGCTTGACCGCAAGCGGCCCGAGGGCGTCCACTGGATGTAAATTTCGCGTCGCCGATGGTGTCTTCTACTGGGTTTACGACAACATCTTCGGCACCGACCGGATGAGCATGTACGTCGAGATCGGCTACCTAAGGACGCGCAGGTCGACGACGGGGTCATCGCCGAGATGCTGGAGCACGCTGGCCGATCCCGAGGCCACCGGCATCACCTCCGGACACCGGCTGGTGGCCTCGCACCACGTCCTGTTGGACCCGGCCTATGCGTCCACATCACCTGAAGCTCGGCCGCCGAGGTCGCCCGGTTCCGCAGGTGCTGGCACCGCGGCGTACCGCTCGGGCGGTACGGGCGCGTGGACCTACTGCTCCATCGAGGACAACATCGTCGAGGCGCGCGCCCACGCCGGCAGCTTCAACGCGCTTCATCTGCCTGAGGGGCGGCCCGCCTGGCAGCGGATGCGGGCGGCCTCAGATCAGCGCGGGCAGCTCCGGCTGGGCGGCCAGCACCTGGCGTCGACGCCGTCGGCGAAGTCCGCGAACGCCTTGTAGCGCTGGCACCAGCATCGCTGCCTGGGCGTCGTAGTGGCCGCGGGTCGGCCCAGTGCGCCGCGGCTGGAGCACCTCGTCGGGCACGCTGGGAAGACCGCGCGCCGGCACGGCGACCTTGGAAGATGGGGTCAACAGCGGGCGTCGCTGGTTCGCCTGAGAGCGCCGCCTTCCGCAATAGCGCGCGGTGCGGCGGATGCTCTGCGCTTGCCGGTGCCGTAGGGCCGCCGGTCCAGCCGGTGCTGAGCAGCCAGCAGCGCACGCCGTGCTGGGCGATGCGCTCGCTGGAGTGATGCGCGTAGACGCGCTGGGGTGGCGCGCCATGAAGGGCGCCCTGAAGCAGGCCGAGTGCGGTCGGCTCGGTCACGCCAGTGGCTGGTGCCGGGCTACCCGGCGTGGAGCCGCGAGGAAGTGGTACATCGCCCGGTCGGCGGTCATCCGGGGACAGGCGCGGCAGCGCTTGAACGCGTCGCAGTGTGGAGTACGACGAAAATTGCCCGGCCTGAGGACCGCGTTCGGCACCAGGGAGATGTCGGGCTTAGGCGCGCGTTTTGCAGCGCCTGCTCGCCAGTCCAGCGTGCGTCGCGTCGTCCATCTCGACGCTCTCGCGCGTGCCAGCGGCGGGCTCGTCCGAAGACGACCGGCTGCCTCAAACCAGTCATGCACTTTTGGCGTAGCAGCCGCCCTCGAAGTTGAACATCATCGCTGTCGTCCTGACCAGCGCCTACGCCGCCGACCAGCGCGTCGGGTCGGCGGAGAGCGTCGTCTTGCCGGTGCTGCTCAGTCCGAAGAATTACCGCTACGCCGCCGCCGTCGCCGACGTTGGCTGGCAGTGCATGCCGAGCACGCCGCGGGCCGGCAGCAGGGTTCAGCACGAAGATGCTCTTCACCTCGCCGGCGCGTACTCGGTACCGCAGATCAGCAACGACCGCCGGGTGAAGTCGACGAAGATGCTGGCCTCGGAGTGGGTGCTGTCGACGGCCGGCACGGGCCTTTGAAGCCCGGGGCGTGCAGGACGGTGAACCTGGCTCGAAGTCGGCGAGCGCGTCCGCGTCGGGCTGGATGAATGTTGCGGGCGAAGGCGGAGTGCCGTGCGCGCTCGCAGACCACGCGCACGCAGCCGGGTGGGTTGATCGGCGCCTGCGTAGCAGTCCTGCACGAAGAGATTGCGCCCCTGGAGGTAGGCCGAGACGCGGCCGTGCAGACGGGCGAATAGTCTCTGCCGTCCGTGGCCTGTTGACCTTTGCCCCACCAGACCGTCTGGGCGGTCCTGTCGTCGCGCACGATGAACTTGTCGTCGGCGAGCGCCCCATGTAGCGACCGGCGATCGCCACGGAGCGCGCCGGGCCGCGAGCTTGCTCCTCGCTGCGTTGGACGGCGTGCTGATGAGCACGGCTGCGGGCAGGTTGTGATGGACGGTTCCGGGCCGGTTGAGGCCGAGCGCGTGAGGTCGATGGCATGGCCGGGCAGTCAAAGCCCGGGGTGGCGCGCGCGCGGTGGCTGGACGCCGGATAGCCGGTCGTCGCGTCTGGCAGATTCCTGGCTGCCGGACCGCCCGCATCGACGGATGCCCGGGGAACCTGTCGCAGGGCGCCTGCCCACCTGAGATCTTCGCGCCGAGCCTCTCCGCCGCTTCTGCCGCGGCGACGTGCCTATGCTTGCGTTGCCCGTGTCCTCTCGCAGGATATCGATGACGACGAAGGAGTGGCGATCGGGATCGGAGAAGCGGCCCGACTGGGTACTGGCGGTGGCACTGAGACGGTGCTCGCAGCGCAAGCCCACCACGCAGCGGCCTAAGCTGTACCGCGTGTTGCTGCACAACGACGACTACATCGTCGATGGAGTTCGTCGTCTGCGCTGATGAGCATCTTCCAGGAAGAGCGAGGGCGAGGCGACACACCTGATGCTGACCATCCACCACAGCGGGCATGGGCGGCCGGGTCTTCACCCGCGACCTCGCTGAGTCCAAGGTGGTCCAGGGACCGAGCTGGCGAAAGCACGGGATGCTGCTGTTCGCACCAGCGAGCCTGACGAGGAGCCACATGCCCAGGGGCCCCAGCCGATGATGATCACGACCGAGCTACATCTGGGCATGGATGTCGCGATCGCCGAAGCGCGCAGCCGCCGACACGAGTTCTCGACCGTCGAGCACCTGCTCTTCGCGCTGCTCAACGACGAGGAGGCGCGTGAGGTGTTGACGCGGTCGGGCGCCGATACGACCAGCCTGGGCGCGGCGCTCTGGTCGAGCACTGAGCAGACGTGCTTTGACCGTGCCCGAGGGGTGCGCTTCGACGTGCATCCGTCCTGGGCTGCGTGTCCAGCGGCCGCCGCGCACTGCCAGGGCTCCGGCAAGGAGGGAGGTCAAGTGACTGTCCATGTGCTGGTGGCGATCTTCGCCGAGCAGGACAGCTTCGCGGTGCACTCGGAAAGGAGGCTGGCACCAGCCGCCTGGACGTGACCTGCCTGTGTCCCACGGCGTGGCGAAGCGGGGCGGTCAGCGTCCCGGCTTCATGAGGGGGGGGCATCGACGCTCCGCGGACCGCGCGGCTGGCATGGGGCGGCGCGACGAGGAGTGGCGGCGTCCTGGAGGTGACCTGCTGGGCTGAGTTCACCACCGATCTGAATGAGCGGGCGCGCCAGGGCGGTACCTGATCCGCCTATCGGCTGGCGCATTTCCGGAGGTGCAGCGGCTGGTGCAATATCCTGGCGCGTCGGCGGAAGAACAACCTGCTCCCTGGTATGGCGTTGCGGCAAGACGGCGCTGGTCGAGGGCCCGCTCGCAAGATCAATGACGGCGACGTGTGCCTGCGGTTGAGAACGTCCAGCTCTTACGCGCGATATGGGCGGCTGATCGCCGGCACGCGCTACCGGGGCGACTTCGAGGCGCGGCTCAAGGCCGTGCTGAAGGCGCTGGAAGAGCGCGACGCCGTGCTCTTCATCGACGAGATCCACGATCGTGGGCGCTGGCGCTGTGAGCGGCGGCAATTCCCTGACGCCTCGAACATGCTCTCGCCGCTGCTGGCCTCGGGCGAGCTGCGCTGCATTGCGCGACCACCTTCGCCGAGTACCGCGGCCAGATCACCGGAGCGGATCGCGCGCTGAATCGGCGCTTCCAGGTGGTCGAGGTGCCTGAGCCCTGCGCAGCGAGTGCGTCAGCATCTCGAGGGCCTCAAGGCGTGGAGTATGAGGAGTTCCATCAGGTGCGCTACAGCTGCGCGGCGCCAGGGGCCGCCGTCGACCTGTCGGTGTTACCTGCCGACCGGCGGCTGCCCGACAAGGCCATCGATCTGCGGACGAGGCGGAAGTGGCGCGGCATCTGGCCGGCGCGCCTGCTGCGGGCGTGTGCGTCACATCCAGGACGTGGTCTCTTCTGACGGCGCGGGTGCCCATCACGACGGCGTGGACAGCGGCGATCGCGAGAGCTTGCGCGACATGGAGCTGACGCTGCGCACCTTCATCTTCGGCCAGGACGCGGGCCATCGAGCGCGTGGTCCGGGCCAGTACCGCCCGCGCGGGCGGGTCGCGCGCGGTCGAGAAGCCCACTGCAGCTTCCTGTTCGCCGACCCACTGGCGTCGTAGCAAGACCGAGCTGGCCAAGCAGCTCGCGAAGCCGCTGTGGGCGTAAGCTTCCTGCGCTTCGACATGAGTTGAGTACATGGAGCGCACACGGCTCCCGCCCCACCGGCGCGCCGCCCGCCACATGTGGGCGCGACCAGGGTGGCCTGCTGACGGACGCGGTCACCAAGAAACTCGAACGCGCGGTGCTGCTGCTCGACGAGATCGAGAAGGCGCACCCCGACGTGCGTTCAACGTGCTGCTCCAGGTGATGGACCACGGCTCGCGTCACCGACAAATAACGGGCGCCAGCTCCTCGTTCCGCAGCACGTCATCTCTCATATCATGACCGCTGAACGTGGGCGCCGAGGAGGATGTCCGAAGCGCAAGCTGGGCTTCGAGACGGCCTGCCTGGCGACAACGAGGGAGCGCAAGGCGCGTGTTCTCGCCGGAGTTCCGCAACCGGTTGGGATTGCCAAGATCGACTTCAACCCCTGCCGCCTGGAGGTGATGGGGCGATCGTCGACAAGAGGGTGCTCGAGTCGAGGGCCTGCTCGCCGCGAAGAAGGTGAGCATCAAAGCTCGACGACAGCGCGCGGAGAAGCGGCTCCGCGCTGGCTACGACCCGGCGTATGGCGCGCGGCCGCTGGCGCAAAGATCCCGGCGAGCGCCTGTCCGAGCTGCTCTCCGAGGAGATCCTCTTCGGAGAGCTGGTCAAGGGCGGCGTCGTGCGGGCCGGGCGCCGGCGAGGACGCAAGCTGAGCTTCGCGTTCGAGCCCTGCCTCCTCGGAGCTGACGACGGCGGCCAGCCACCACGGCTTGCGCTGGTTTGGCAAGGGCTTTGTTAGCCTGCGCCGACTTCTGCGCCGCCCCCGGTCATCATCGGTCCAGGGGCTGAGGCCAGCGAGCATGTCTCAGCAGTGGCGACCCCACGTCGGTTCGACCTCGACGGCCGGTACGCCATCGAGCAGGTGCGCCGTGAGGGACCGACTGGCGTGGTGGCGCCGCTTCGAAGACGTCCTGACCGCCGCCCTGGTGGCGGTGAAGCCAGTCTTCCACTCCGGCGCTCTTCTCTGGGCCCCACGCGGCGACGAACCTGCTGCGCCTGCAGCGCGCGCGCGCCTACGAACGAGCACAATGCGGCTCCGCGACGTGGTGGTGGACGAAAGCGCGTGTACGCGGTCACTGATCGCATGATGGTCGCTGACCAAGCGCGCGCGGTCGGGCGGTGCCCTGCTGCGGCGCGAGATCCCGCCGCTGGTCGAGGGTATCGTCGATGCCCTGGCGTGATCCACCAGATCGGCGTGCACGCAACCCTCAAGCCCTCCAACATCTGTGGACGAGGCCGGTGCGACCTGGGTGGAGACCCTGGTTCCTGGAGGGGCGGATACCATCGGGCCGGGCGAGCTGCGCGCTTCGGGCGAGTGGGTGGCTTCGGAGCGCTTCGATGGCGGCGCCGCCGATGGAAGGAGACCGACGTCCACGGGCTGGCGCGGTCGTCGTCCGCCTGCTGGCATACTCCTGCAGCAGCCCGGTCACGCACGCTGGCGGCTTCCGGGTATCGCCAGTTCTGGAGGCCGTCGAGGCGGTGTTGACTCCGCGCTTCGGTCGACCCGGCGGCGCGCCACGCGACGGTGAGCCTCTTTGAGCGAGTTCAGCGACGCGGACGGCGACGCGATGCGGGCGGGGCCCACCACTGGCGAAGGCCTTCCGCGCCTGCTGTCGCGCTCGACTGCCCCCTACGGCACGGACGCCGATATGGCCATCCTCGCTGGCGAGCTCGGCGAGGGGGGCGGCGCCGACGGCGTTGACGACGACCGTTGGCGCCGAGGAAGTCGACGATCTGGACGGGCTGGAGATCGAAGAGGACGCCGGCGTGGTCGTCGGCAGCGAGACCTGAGAGCATCCCGCCCAGCGAGATCCTGGCTATGGGCTGACCTGGTGCTCGGCGACGGCATCGAGGATGGAGGCCGTCTCATCGATGGCGCGGCTGCGGCCAGGACGTCGTTGCCCCGGAGACGGGCCGCCGGTCATCGAGCTGGACGGCGGCGACGTGCTGGGCAGCCTGGTCGAGTTCGAGACCTCGAGGCCGACGAGATCATCACCCTGGACGACGCGATTCCTCTCGACGCCGGGCTGACCGGCGAGACCGAGGGTGTTCGGTGGGACGGTGGCACTGGCGTCGTCGCAGGCTGGCGTCGCGGCCGCCAGCGTCCTGGACAGCGGGGCCGAGGCGGCGGTGCTGGAGGCGGCGCGTCGGTGGCCGTAATTCCGGCGAGCTGGTCGGCTGGCTGGGGCGATGCGGTGGCGGCGGGGTGACCCAGCGCGGCGTCGAAGCTGCTCCGGCGCAAGAGCCTGAGCGAGGCGGGCACAGCGCCGTCATGCGGCTGGAGAGTACCTGCGCACCGGGAGTATTCTGCGCCGGCAGCTGCCCGGTGGTGGCGGGCTCCACCGCGCCGCAACCTGATGATGCGGTGCGCCGTTGCTGCTCATCGTGGCGCTGGCCATCGGCTGGTACGTGCTGAAGAGCGCGCGGGAACGGCGGCAGGCGCCCCCGCGCGCCGTGTCCGCGGAGGCGCGCGCGCTGCAGGGCGGGGCGGCGACCGCGCTGAACGCGCCCGGGGCCGGGACGCCGGCGGTGATCGAGCACGCCGAGCCACCGCAGGCCGGGGCGCTCGCTGGCGCCAGCCTGGGCGGCGCGGTGGCTGCGGTGGCGGGCGCCGACGCGGGTGACGCTCCGGTGGCTTCGGCCCAAGCGGCGGATGCTGGCGCGGCCGCCGGCGCCGACGCGGGCGCGGTGGTGGAGCTGGAGGCGGACGACGAGGGCGGCGCCGTGGTGGCCGCCGCCGAGGGGGCGGCTGGGGTGGCCGCGGAGGCTGCGCCAGCGGAGGCTGCGCACGCAGAGGCGGGCGACCCTGAAGAGGCCGAGCCGCCCGACGACGAGCCCTCCGAGGAGCCGGAGGAGCCGGCGAGCCCCGGCAAGGCGAGCCCCGGGCGCCTGCCCGCGGGCTACGTGCTGGACCCCGACTCGGTGAGCTGCCCTCCCGGGATGGCCCGCATCAAGCGCAAGAAGGACGTGGACCTGCCCGGCGGCGGGAGCACCAAGGCCTATCTGGTGTGGTGCATCGATCGCTACGAGTACCCCGGCAGCGGGTCGTTGCCGCAGGTCGACGTCGGCCTGGCCCAGGCGAAGAGCCTGTGCGCGGGGCGGGGGCGGCGCCTGTGCACGCGCAGCGAGTGGCGCGGGGCCTGCGGGTCGAAGTACCCGTACGGTCGGCAGTACGACCCGGCGGCCTGCAACACGGTGAGCGCGGACTTCACGCCCAGGCCGCTGCTGGCCAGCGGCTCGAAGCCGGGCTGCAAGAGCGGTTGGGGTCTCTACGACATGGTCGGCAACGCGGCCGAGTGGACGGCGGAGGGGTACGTGAACGGCGGGAGCTCGACCAAGGACGGCGAGAGCGGGACCTGCTACCGGTCCGCGCGGCGGACGGGTGGCGGGGCCTATGTGGGCTTCCGGTGCTGCGCGGACGCGGAGCCGGCGGGGAGGGGCGGCCGATGATCGAGCGCTACACGCGGCCGGAGATGGCCCGGTTCTGGAGCGAGTCCGAGCGCTACCACCGTTGGCTGGACGTGGAGCTGGCGCTGGTCGAGGTGTTCGAGGAGGACGGCTCGGCGCCGCGAGGCACCGCGGCCCACATCCGCGAGACGGTGCGCATCGACCCGGCGCGCATCGAGGCGATCGAGCGCACGACGCGCCACGACGTCATCGCCTTCCTGACCCACATCGAGGAGCAGGTGGGCGAGCCCAGCCGCCACGTGCACCGCGGGCTGACGAGCTCGGATGTGCTGGACACGGCGTTGGCGCTGCAGCTCCGGGATGCCACCGACCTGCTGCTCGCAGGGGTGGACCGGATGCTGGCGGTGACCAAGGCGCGCGCGCTCGAGCACCGGCTGACGCCGATGATCGGCAGAAGCCACGGCATCCATGCCGAGCCGATCACCTTCGGGCTGGTGATGGCCCTGTGGCACGAGGAGATGAAGCGCGCGCGCCAGCGGCTGCTGGCGGCGCGGGCGGAGATCGCGGTGGGGCAGCTGTCTGGGGCCGTGGGGACCTTCGCCAACTCGCCGCCCGACTACGAAGAGCGCGTGATGGCGAAGCTCGGGCTCGGCTTCGAGCCCGTGTCCACCCAGGTGATCCAACGGGACCGCCACGCCGCGTACTTCTCGGCCCTGGCCGTGGTGGCCGCGTCCATCGAGAAGTTCGCGGTGCAGGTGCGTCACTGGCAGCGCACCGAGGTGTTGGAGGCCGAAGAGCGCTTCCACGCCGGCCAGAAGGGCTCGTCGGCGATGCCGCACAAGCGCAACCCGGTCCTGAGCGAGAACGTCTGCGGGCTGGCCCGGCTGGTGCGCAGCCACGCGGTGGCAGCGCTCGAGAACGTCGCGCTCTGGCACGAGCGGGACATCAGCCACTCATCGGTGGAGCGCGTCATCGCGCCCGACGCCACCATCACCCTCGACTTCATGCTGCATCGCTTCGCCGGCGTGGTGGAGGGGCTGGTCGTCTACCCCGAGCGCATGCAGGCCAACCTGGACCGCACCCACGGGCTGGTCTTCAGCCAGCGGGTCCTGCTGGCGCTGATCGCGCGCGGCCTGCCCCGCCAGGAGGCCTACGTGATGGTGCAGCGCAACGCGATGCCGGCCTGGGAGGAGGGCAAGGACTTCCTCGGGCTGCTGCTCGAGGACGAGGGCGTGCGGGGCGTGCTGGACGAGGCGGCCATCCGCGCCTGCTTCGCGCTGGACGTGCACCTGCAGCACGTGGACGCGATCTTCGCCCGGGTGTTCGGGAGCTGAGCGCCCGACGGGGGGCTCGGCGTCAGCGAGCCAGCGGGCTGCGCCGTTGCAGCCACCCGGTGCGGGGGGCGTCGTCTCGGGACGTCAGGGTGCGCCAGGGGGCCAACGCGGGCCCGAGGCGCTGAAGCGCCGCGGAGGCCGTCTCGGGGAGGCCCAGCGACGCCGGCTCCGGGACGTCGACGGGGCGCGCGGTGGGCACCGGCCAGTCCACCTCGTGGTCCGGGTCCTGGCCGTCGCGCCAGCGGGGCACACCGCCGCAGAAGAGTTTCATCGTCGGCGCGAGCCCCCGGTAGCGCCGCACCGCGGCCAGCCACCCGACTCCAGGCTGCGCCGACAGCCAGCAGGCGAGGCGGAACACCTCGTCGACGTGGCTCGGCACCAGGGCGGTCAGCCCGCCCTCCATCACCAGCGCTACGCCGAGCCACTCGCCCCGGGCCGCCGGGTAGCCGGCGGGCAAGGGGGCGTCGTGGCGGGCGTACCCGTTCGCCTCCATCGCCCGGGCCAGCGCGGTGGCGGTCGCGCTCGCGTCCTGCCCCGCCACCAGCACCGCGGCCACCGTCGGTTCGTCGTGCATGCTGCCATCGTGACGCCGCCGGGGCCGAGCCCGCAAGTCGCGCTGCGCCGGCTCCGTCTCGTCGTTGCGGCGGTGGGCCCCGTCTGGTAGTGCTCCCACCCCCATGGAAGCCGCCGAGCCCAACCCAGCCCCGCCGCACGCGCGCGCACGCGCCGTCCTCGCGGGGCTGCTCAGCGGCGACGACCGCGCGTATCTGCTCGCCTTCGTCCTGGCCAGCGCGTTCTCGCTGGCCCCTTACTGGGCGGGCGACATCCTGCCCTTCCAGGACTACGCCGGGAACATGAGCTACGCCGCCATCGTGGCGGGCGCTCGTGAGGCCGGCTCGCTGTTCGACCGCACCTACGTCACCGGCAGCATCTTCCTGCCCAACAGCCTGCTCTTCTACCTGTGGGGCTGGCTGGCCGCCCTCACCGGCTACGTCGTCGCCGGCAAGATCCTGCTGTCCATCTACGCCATCGCGTTGCCCCTGAGCGTCGATCGCCTGCTGGTGGCCACCGGCCGCTCACGGGCCTTCGCGCTGCTGGCCTTCCCGCTGGCCATGAACGGCAACATGCTCATGGGCTTCGTCGGCTTCGCCACGGCCCTGCCGCTGGCCGTCTACACCCTCGCGCGGGCCTACCGCTTCCAGACGCGCCCCACGCTGGCAGCGGGCCTGGGCGTCACGGCCCTCTCGATGCTCACCTTCCTGGGCCACGCCCAGATGTACCTGCTGCTCGGTGTGGTCGCCGCGGTCTTCATCGCCACCGCCGCTCGTTCGCTCCGCGAGATGGTGCTCCTCGCCGTCCCCTTCGCCGCCTCGCTGCTGCTCTTCTTCCCCTGGTTCTGGCACGAGTTCATCCGCCCGGAGGACGTCTCGTCGCTGGGCGGCCGTCCCCTCGACCCGCTCTACCCCCCGCTCTCCGAGAGCGTCCAGCGCGTGGCCGAGTACGCCATCGCGCGCTGGGGTGGCGCCTTCGACGATCGCGTCTTCGTCGGCATGGTGGGCATCGCCGCCCTGGGCCTGCTCGATCGTCGCGGCGGCGACCGCGCCAGCGCCGCTCGGTGGCCCTACGGGCTGGAGCTCATCTCCCTGGCGCTCTTCGCCACCTACCTCATCATCCCCGAGCACACGCAGGTCCAGGCCGCCATCGCGTCGCGGCTGGTCCCGGTGGCCCTGGTCTTCGGGTTGGGCTGGCTGGCGCTGCCTCGGACGCGCGTGCTTCGCGCCGTGGTGGTGTGGGGCATGCTGGCCCTGGCCATCCACTTCGGCTGGGGGGCCGCCCGCGCCGTGGCCCGCTTCAACGCCCGCGAGGTGGGCCCCGGGTTCCTCGCGCTCATCGAGCAGCTCCCCGAGGGCAGCCGCGTGGCCTACATGACCGTGGACCGCTCCAGCGACGCCGTGACCGTGCTCCCTCATCAGCACCTCTACGGCTACCACTTCGCGCTCAACGGCGGCCTCTCCTACTCCGGCTTCCACGGCTACGCGGGGCGCCACGCCACCTGGCGGCACGGCGAGGAGGTGCCGTGGCCCGGGCGCGACCCGCGCGCGTTCCTACGTGGGGACACGGCCTGCTGGTACGACTACCTGCTGCTGCGCACGGCGGAGATCCCCCGCTGGCGGGAGCTGGAGCCGCGGGTCACCTTCATCGGCTCGAGCGCGCGCTACACCCTCTGGAAGCTCGAGCACGACGCCATGAGCGCCTGCGCCCCACCCGAGGCCGAGATCGCTCGGCCCGCCGCGCCCGAGGAGACCCGCCGCGCCCGCTCCGCCGCTCGTCTGCGCAGCCGCCGCCCGCTCTCCGCGACCCTGGCACCCGAGGTCGGCCACGCTCGCGGGCGCGACATCAACGGCGCGTGGCCACCTGCAGACCGCGCGCGGTACCGTGCGCGCGCCGCCCCTCCCGACACGGACGAGCCTTCGCCGGCGGCGCCCGACGAGGCAACCCCATGACCGCCACCGCCGATCCCGTGCTCCTCACCCTCGAGGAGGCGCTCACCGAGGTGCCGCCCGCGCCCACCCTGGTCTGGGGCGCTGGCATGGCGCCGCTCACCTGGGCCCTGTCGGCCTCCGCGCCCGTACGCTACGCCGGGCTCGACGCCGGCGACGCGCGCGGTGTGACGGTGCCCTACGAGGCCACCCTCGACCCGGCGCTCGGCGAAGCCACGCGACTGGTGTGCCGCATGCCCCGCTCGAAGGAGGGCCTGGCCTGGATCCTCGACCTGGCCTCCGCGCGCCTGCCCGTCGGCGGCGAGCTCTGGCTCGGCGGCCACGCCCGGGAGGGCATACGCTCGGCCGCCCGCCCCATGGAGGAGCGCGTGGGCCCCGTCGTGACCGCGCGCACCAAGCGACACGGCCGCGTCCTGCTGGCGCGGCGAGGCCCCGGGCCGGCGAGGGAGGCCTCGCTGGACGAACACGTCCGGCGCTTCGACGTGCCCTTCGGCCCGACCGTGCTGCGCTGCGTGAGCTACCCCGAGACCTTCGCCCACGGGCGCCTCGACGAGGGCACCCGCCGCCTCTTGACCTGGCTGGAGCACGCGCCGCGCGGCAAGCGCATCCTCGATCTGGGCTGCGGCGCCGGCCTCATCGGCGCCGCGCTGGCGACCCGCGACGGCACCCAGGTGACCCTGGTCGACGCGTCGGTCTCGGCGACGCTCTCGGCGCGCGCCACCCTCGCCGCCTCGGGTCTGGCCGAGCATCCGGTCCTGCTCGCCGACGCCGACGACGCGCCCCGCGGCCCCTTCGACCTGGTCATCACCAACCCGCCCTTCCACGAAGGGCGCGAGCAGGACCGCGGCATCGCGTCGCGATTCGCCGCCGCCGCCGCGCGGCGCCTGACCGGCAGCGGGCGCTTCATCGCGGTCGCCAACCGCCACCTGGGGTACCGCGACGACCTGTCGCAGCACTTCCGCAAGGTCGACGTCGCCTGGGAGGACGAGCGCTACCGCGTCTGGTGCTGCGTGGGAGCCCGCACCGCCTGACCGGGACAGCGAGAAGCGCTGCCGGCCGGCCAGGACGGCCGAGGTGTACCCCTCGACAGGCCAGCCCCGCCGGGAGCGCGCCACTGGTCTGTCCGAGGCGGAGCTGGCCGACGGACCCGTCTCGCCGGCGCCGCCGACCCGACCCCGCGCCCATCCGGCGTGCCCCCGTGAGCCTGACCCCCGCTCGGCGGCGCCGCGACCGCGTCCACCGCGGGGCTCGGCGGTTGCCCCTCGCCCGGGCCGCCGCGCATACTCTCGCCGTGTCTGCTCACACCCACGCCCCCGACGACTCGCATCACGGCCACGGCCACGGCCACGCCCACGGGCATGGTCTGGCCGCGAGCGCCCGCGGGCGAGGCCAGACCCTGCGCGTGGTGCTGCTGCTGAACGCCGCCTTCCTCGCCGTCGAGGTGGTCGTGGGCCTGCTCACGAACTCCCTGGCGCTGCTCGGCGACGCGCTGCACATGGGCACCGACGTGGCCGCCCTCTTGCTGGCGCTGGCCGCCGAGCGCATCAGCCTCAGCCCCGGCGGACCGGCGCACACCTTCGGATACCGGAGGGCGCCCACCCTCGCGGCCTTCGGCAACGCGCTGACCATGGTGGCGCTGGTCCTGATCCTGGCGGTCGAGGCCATCGGCCGCCTCGACGCGCCGCCCGCCATCCCCTCGACCCCCGTGCTGGTCGCCGGCGTCGTCGGGCTGCTGGTGAACCTGGGCAGCGCCGCGCTGCTGCACGCCCGCGCCGGCCACAGCCACAACATGCGCGGGGCGATGCTGCACATGCTCGCCGACGCCCTCGGCTCGGTGGGCGTCATCGTCTCCGCCGTCGTCATCGCCGCCACCGGCTGGTTCATGGTGGACCCCATCGTCACCCTGGCCATCGGCGCGCTCATCCTGGCGGCCACCTGGCCGCTGCTGCGCGACGCGTCGCGCACCCTGCTCCAGATCTCGCCGCCCTCGATCGACCTCACCGCCGTGCGCGCCAGCCTGATGCGGCGCCCCGACGTCGCCTGCATCGAGGACCTGCACGCCTGGGAGCTCGACGCCGGCTATCTGGTGGTCACGGCGTGCGTCCACGTCCGCTGCGAGGACCTCGCGGCCTGCGAGACGCTGCGGCGCAGCATCCACGAGGAGCTGAGCCACGGGTTCGCTGCCGCCCACCTCACGCTGGAGCTGGTCATCGAGACCGACCACCCGGCGCTGCCCGAGCGGCCCTGCAGCGGCGGCCTCTGAGCACCGGGGACGTCGCGCTCAGCGGTTGCGGTACCACTCGCGCCACAGCCCGTAGTCGTCACCGAAGCGGTTGCCGGTCTGGTAGGCCAGCGCCTCGCCGACGACGCGGCGGAACACTGCATCGCTGTTGCGGATCGCGTCGATGAGCGGCCGCACCGCCGGCGCGTACTTCACGAAGGTGAGGCCGTCCGCGGCCGCGGTGCGCACCCGGGGAGCCTCGTCGTCCAGCGCCCGCACCAGCGCCGGCCCGACGCTCTCGTCCCCCGACATGCCGAGCCCCAGCACCGCCTCCAGGCGTACGGTGGTGTCCGCGTCGTTCGCGGCGGTGAGCAGCGCCTGGAGCACCCGCGTGTCGCCCTTCGTCGGGCGGTTCCCCAGGGCCCGCACCACCGCCGCGCGGACGGGCGCGTCCGCCACGGTGGCCGCCTCCAGCAGGTACTTCGTGATGATGAGCTTGGCCGACTTGCTCTCGTAGCGCTGCGTCAGCTCGGAGACCGCCAGGGTCCGGATGGTGGGGCTGAGCCGCGAGTCCAGCACGGCCTTGCCGAGCAGGGTCGTGCCCTTGTCGGTGGTGTCGGCGCCGAGCAGCGAGATCGTCAGGAGCTGCCCGCCCTGGGCCATGCGCGGCAGGGCGGCGGCGGCCGGCTGGAGGGCGGCGGGGCCGACGTCGCTGAGCGTGGCCAGGGCCTCCAGACAGCGCGGCGCCTTGATGTCCTTGCAGCGCGTCAGGTCGGCGATCGCCTCGGTGACGCGCTGGGAGTCCGGCGCGGCCTGGGCGAGCCCGCTCAGCGCGGAGACGATGACGAGAGTGGCGGTGAGCACGGCCGCAAGATACCGGGCCCGAGCGGCTCGGCCAAGTCGGAATCCCGGCGTGCTCACGGCGCGGGCTCGGGACGCGATCCCGGGGCTCCGGCGAAGGTGCGCGGCAGCGCGAGTTGGCGATCGAGCCAGCGCGCGGCCTCGTCCGAAGCGGCGGACGCGCCTCGCTGCGGCGCGCGCTCCTGGGGGTCGAGCGAGAGGTCGAAGGTGCGGACGACGCCCAGCCGGTCGTCGAAGATGACCTTGGTGTCGCCGCGTCGCCAGGCCTGGAGCCGGGCGTAGGGCAGGCGCACCTCGCACACGGCCTCGGGGGTGCGCAGCGGCTGCCCGCGGAGTGCCATGGGGAGCAGGGTCTCGCCGTGGGCCGGAGGGCCGGGCGGAGAGCCGATCACATCGAGCAGCGTCGGCATCAGGTCGGTGAGGTCCATCGGCTGCATCAGGCGGCGGCCTTCGGGGGGGAGCGCGCCGTCGGGCAGGGAGATCAGCAGGGGGACGTGGATCTCCTCCTGGTAGACGCTCTGGCCGTGGGTGTAGACGCCGTGCTCGCCGAAGCTCTCGCCGTGGTCGCTGGTGACGACGATCACCGTGTCGGCGAGGCGTCCCTGGTCCCGCGCGGCGGCCAGCAGTCGGCCGACGGCGGCGTCGGCGGCGGCGATCTCGGCGTCGTAGCGGTCCAGGTCGGCGTCGCCGAAGTCGATTCCGGGGTGGGCGAGATACTCGGCGTGGGGCTCGGAGAGGTGCATCCACAAGAAGAAGGGCGGGGCCTCGGCGCCGCCGTGGCGCGACAACGCCGCGACGCCCAGGCTGGCCAGCTCGTCGGCGGTGGAGGCGGTCGACCGGTTGCGCACCGCCTTGGACGCGCGGACGCCCAGGCTGTCGTCCACCCGGGCGAAACCGGCGTAGACGTGGGGGAGGGCGGGGTGCAGGTCGACGATCGCCTCGGTCTGATAGCCGGCGGCCGCGAGGCGCTCGGCCAGGGTGAGGCCCGGGCGGGCGACGATGCGGGTGCCTTGGAGGAAGGCCGAGGGGTAGAGGCCGGTCATCACGCTGTAGAGGCTGGTCGCCGTGAAGTTGGAGGGGGACCAGGCGGCGTCGAAGGTGAGCGAGCGCTGGGCGAGCTGGTCGAGGTTGGGGCTGGTGGGACGGCCGTAGCCGTAGGTCGACAGGTGGTCCGCGCGGGTGGCGTCCAGGGTGATGAGCAGCACGTTCCAGGGGCGGCGCTCCAGGCCCAGGTCCTGGCCGGACGCGGGCGCGCGCGGGCCGGTCTCGGGGCGCCAGAGCGCGAGCACGTCGGCCTTGTCCACGTCGCCGCCGCGGCAGTTGTCGTCGCGGCCGTTCGAGGGGGTCTCGGATTGGCCGGGGAAGACCGCGGGGTCCGCGTCGTCGCAGTCGCCGTGCCCCAGGGAGCCGGAGATGCCGTCGTCGTCGGCGTCGGTGAGGTCGGCCAGCACGGCGGCGAGGCTGCGGGGGAGCGGGGCGCCCGACCAGGCGGCGTCGCGGGTCGCGGGGTCGAGGGCGTAGAGCGCGAGTGAGCCGGCGAGCACGGCGCAGGCCAGGAGCGTGACGCCGGAGGCGACAGCCGGGCGGGCGCGCCACCCGGCGGGGACCAGCGGCGCGAGGGCGGCCGCCGCGAGCGCCGCGGAGGCGCCCACCAGGAGCAGCGAGAGCGGCTCGAAGCCGAGGATGTGGGCGGTCACGCGGCTGGCGAGCGCGGCGGTCAGCAGGGCCGCCACCAACCAGGGCAGGGCGGCGAGGCGCCCCGCGGGGCCGGGCCATCGGCGGGCGAGGGCGATGAGGCCGAGCGCGACGGTGACGGCGAAGACCAGGATGGAGGCCGCGAAGACGGCGGCCACCTCGTCGAGGAGATCGAAGGAGTGCTCCAGCACGAAGCGGAACGCGACGAAGGCGCCCCCGAAGAGCAGCGGCAGCGCCAGGGCCGTGCCGAGCGAGGCGCCGAGGGATGGAGGGGCGGGCGCCGCGCTGCGGCGCAGGCGTGGCAGGCGCGCAGCCAGGGCGCCGCCGGCGAGGCTGGGCAGCAGCAGCATGGCCAGGGCGCCCGCGAGGCCCCCCGCGCCCGACCCACCGAGCGCGAGCGCGACGGCCCACGCCACGCCCCACAGGGCGCCCAGCGCGGCCCCGATCACGGCCCCGCCGCGTCTTCCCGGCAGGCGCTCTCGACGGCGCGCACGAAGGCGGCCATGAGGTCGGGGCTCTTCACGCCGGGCCGCGTCTCGATGCCGCTGGCCACGTCGACGCCGAAGGGGCGCAGCCGCCGCACCAGGTCGCCTACGTTGTCCGGCTTGAGGCCGCCGGCGAGGAAGCCCTTGGCGTGTCGGAGGGCGTGCTGGGCCACCTCGATGCGGATGAGGCGCCCGGTGCCCCCGAAGGCCACCGGGCTCCAAGCGTCGACCAGGTAGCCGGCGGCCAGACCGCCCAGGTAGCGCTCGATGGCATCGGCGTCCTCCATCTCGGCGAGGCGGAAGGCCTTGAGGAAGGGCACGCCGAAGGAGCGGCAGAAGGTCGGCGACTCGTCGCCGTGGAACTGCAGGATATCCGGCTTCACGTGCTCGATGACCGAGCGGACCAGGTCGTCGTCCGGGTTGGCGAACACCGCGACCGTGCGGCGCGCGCGCTTCTTGCCCCGCCCCGTGGGCGCGCCCTTGAAGGCGAGCGAGATCCGGATGGCGATGCCGAAGCTGACCGCCCGAGGCGACTCGGGCACGAAGTTGACGCCGATGAGATCGGCGCCGGCCAGCGCCGCTTCGCGCCCGGAGCCGGGGTCGGTGATCCCGCACATCTTGATCCAGGGCCGCCGCATCACGAGGCCTCGATGAGCGCGGCCAACGCCGCCTGCGGGTCGGAGGAGGTCATCAGGCTCTGGCCCACCAGGAACACATCGTAGCCCGAACGCCGCAGGCGGGCGACGTCGGCGGGGCCGGTGACGCCGCTCTCGGCGATGGCCACGACGCCCGCTGGGATGCTGGGACGCAGCCCCTCGCACACGGCCAGGTCGATCTGGAAGGTCTTGAGGTCGCGGTTGTTCACGCCGACCACGGTGGCGCCCGCGTCCAGCGCGCGGGCGAGCTCGTCGGCCGTGTGCACCTCGACCAGCGCCGTCAGCCCGAGGGCCTGCGCCTCCGCCAGCAGGCGCGCCAGCTCGCGCTGCTCGAGGGCGGCGACGATGAGCAGCGCCATCGAGGCGCCGGCGGCCCGCGCCTCGACGAGCTGCACGGCGTCGACGATGAAGTCCTTCCGCAGACAGGGGACCGCGACCTCGGCGGCGACGCTGGCGAGGTCGGCCAGCGAGCCGCCGAAGCGCACGGGCTCGGTCAACACGCTGATCGCCGCGGCTCCGGCGTTGGCGTAGGCGCGGGCGAAGTGCAGCGGGTCGACGCCTGCCCGGATGATGCCGGCGCTGGGGCTCTGGCGCTTCACCTCGGCGATGACCCGCACCCCGGGGGCGCGCAGCGAGGCCAGGGCGTCGGGCGGCGGCGGCATGGTGGCGACCTGCTCGCGCAGGGCGGCCTCGTCGGGCGGGGCGCTGCGCAGCCGCTCGCGGGTCTCGTCGAGGATGCGTTGCAGGATGTCGACGCGCGTCATGGGGCCAGCTCCGCGGTGCGGGCCACCAGGCGGTCGAGGGTCTGCCGCGCCGCGCCCGCACGCAGCAGCTCGGTGGCCTGCGCGACGCCGTCCGCCAGGTCGCTGGCGGCCTCGGCCACCCAGAGCGCCGCGCCGGCGTTCAGGCGCACGATGTCGGCGGGCGGACCGGGCTCACCGTCGAGGATCGCCCCGACGATGCGCGCGTTGAGGGCGGCGTCACCTCCCCGCAGCGCGTCGAGGCTGGCTCGCGAGACCCCGACCTGCTCGGGCGTGATGGTGAGCTCCCGCACGGCCTGCCCGTCCCACAGGGCCGCGTGGCTCGGGCCCGAGAGGGTCAGCTCGTCGAGGCCGTCGTCGCCGGCCACCACCAGCGCCCGGCTGGTGCCGAGGCGCCCGAGCACGGCCGCGACCTGGCTCAGCCGGCGGCGATCGAAGAGCCCGACCAGCTGGTGGGTGGCGCCGGCCGGGTTGGTGAGGGGGCCGAGCAGGTTCAAGACGGTGCGGAAGCCCAGGGCCCGGCGCACCGGCGCCGCGTGCCTGAGCGCGCCGTGGTGACGGGGCGCGAACATGAAGCCGATGCCGACCTCGTCGATGCAGCGGGTCACCGCCTCGGGGCCCAGGTCGATGCGCACGCCGAGCGCCTCGAGCACGTCGGCGGAGCCCACCCGCGAGGAGATAGCCCGGTTGCCGTGCTTGGCCACCGGCACGCCCGCCGCCGCGCACACCAGCGCCACCGCGGTCGAGACGTTGAAGGTGCCGGCGCCGTCGCCGCCCGTCCCGCAGGTGTCCAGCAGGCGGGACGCGCGCGGCCGGACGCCCTCGGCGCGCGACCGCATGGCCTGCACCGCGCCGAACAGCTCGTCGGCGGTCTCGCCCTTGACGCGCAGGGCCGTCAGGAACGCCGCCAGCGGGACGGCCTCGGCCTGCCCGTCCATGACCTCGCCCAGGGCCGCAGCCATCTGCTCGGCGCTCAGATCACGCCCCTCGACCAGCCGCTCCAGCGCCAGCCTCAGCCCCCCGTGCCCCGTCATCGGCCTCCCGCCCCGGCCATGTGCGCGCGCGTCAGGTCCAGGAAGTTCGCCAGCAAGGCGCGCCCCGACTCGGTGAGGATGGACTCGGGGTGGAACTGCACGCCCCAGGTCGGGTGCTCGCGGTGGGCCACGCCCATGATGGTCCGGCCCGCCGGGTCCTCGGTCCAGGCGGTCTCGCGGAGGCAGTCGGGCAGGCTGGTCCGCTCGATGACGAGGCTGTGGTAGCGGGTGGCCGCCAGCGGATCGGGCAGACCTCGGAACAGATCGGTGCCGGCGTGGGAGATGGGAGAGGTCTTGCCGTGCATGATGACGCCGGCGCGGACGATGCGGCCGCCGAAGGCCGCGCCGATGGACTGGTGGCCCAGGCAGACGCCGAAGAGCGGCGTGCGCCCGGAGAGGCGCTGGATGAGCGGTACCGAGACGCCCGCCTCGGCCGGCGTGCAGGGGCCCGGCGAGATGACGATGCCGTCGGCGCCGAAGGCCTCGCACTCCGCCACGGTCCACGCGTCGTTGCGGACGACCTGGGGGACCACCCCCAGCTCGCCGAAGTACTGCACCAGGTTCCAGGTGAAGCTGTCGTAGTTGTCGATCATCAAGAGCTTCAGGTCCGTCGCGCTCATGACGCCTCTCCGCCGAAGAGCTCCCGGGCCCGCTCGATGGCCTTCAACACGGCGCGCGCCTTGTTCCGCGTCTCGTCGGCCTCGGTCTCGGGCACCGAGTCGTACACGATGCCTGCGCCGGCCTGCACCTCGAAGCGATCGCCGCGCGCCACCAGGGTGCGGATCGCGATGCAGAGATCGAGCTGTCCCGAGACGGAGAGCATCCCCACCGCGCCGCCGTAGAAGCCGCGCCGGCAGGGCTCCAGCTCCTCGATGATCTCCATGGCGCGCACCTTGGGCGCCCCGGACAGGGTCCCCGCCGGGAAGGTGGCGCGGATGACCTCCGCCGGTCCCACGCCCGGGCGCAGGCGCCCGCGCACGTGGCTGGCCAGGTGCATGACGTGGCTGTAGCGCTCGACGGTCATCCAGTCACGCACCTCGACGCTGCCCGGCTCGGACACACGCCCCACGTCGTTGCGCCCGAGATCCACCAGCATCACGTGCTCGGCGCGCTCCTTCGGATCGTCGAGCAGCGAGCGGGCGTGCGCCGCGTCGGCTTCGGCCGTCTCGCCGCGAGGCCGCGTCCCGGCGATGGGGCGCGTCTCGACCTCGCCGTCGGCGGCGCGGACCAGCACCTCGGGCGACGCGCCGACCAGGGTGGTCTCGCCCAGCTCCAGGTAGAACATGTAGGGCGACGGGTTCAGCGGCCTCAGCGCGCGGTAGACCAGGAAGGGGTGCACGCCGGCGGCCTGCTGGCTGAAGCGGCGGCTCAGGACCACCTGGATGACGTCGCCGGCGCCGATGAAGTCGCGGGCGGCCTCGACGGCGGCGCAGAACTCCCGGTCGCTGGACGAGGGCACGGGTCCCTCGACGGGCCCCGGCGCGACCTCGGGCAGCGGCGGCAAGGGGCCCGCCAGACGCGCCTCCGCCTCGTCGAGCGCAGCCTGCGCCTCGCGCCACGCCGCGTCGGCCGCGTCGGGCGTCGGCACCCGCGCCAGCCACACCAGCACCGCGCGGTGCGCCAGGTTGTCCCACACCAGGACCAGCCCGGTCTCGAGCCAGCAGAAGTCCGGGACGCCGGTGTCCGGGTGCCGGTCGGGCAGGCGCTCCATGCCGCGGACGGCGTCGTACGCGATGGCCCCCACCAGCCCGCCCGAGAAGCGCGGCAGGTCCGGGTCCTGATAGAGGCGCTCGCCGGCGAAGCGCGCCGCCACCCAGCCCAGCGGGTCGTCCAGTTCGCGCTCCTCCACGCTGCCGTCGGGCCGCTCGATGCGCAGCCGCTTGCCGTAGCCGCTGTACACCGCGCGCGGCTCGGTCCCCATGCTGGTGTAGCGGGCCCACCGCTCGCCGCCCTCCACGCTCTCCAGCAGGAAGCTCCAGCGCCCGCGGCGAAGCTTCCAGAACGCGGTCAGCGGCGTCTCGAGGTCGGCGAAGACCTCGCGCGCGACAGGGATGAGGGTGTGGGCCGCGGCGACGCGGCGAAACGCGGACAGGCCGCCCGGCATTGTCACCTCCGAGGGGCGCCGATAGTATCGGCCCCGCCCATGGACCTCAACGTCCTCTATTTTGCTCATGTGCGCGAACGCGTCGGGCTCAGCTCCGAGCGCCTCGTGTGCGCCGACGGCCTGCGGGTCGCCGACGTGGTGGCGTTGCTGGTCGACCGCCACCCGTCGATTCGCTCGCTGGTGCCCTCGCTGCGGGTGGCGGTCAACGGCGTGTTCGTCGAGGCCGACGCGAGCGTGCCCGACGGCGCCGAGCTGGTGCTCATCCCGCCGGTGGCGGGTGGGGCGGGGCCCGAGCGGGTGGCGCTGACCTCCGCGCCGCTGACCCAGGCCACCCTGGAGGCCCTCAGCGCCCTGGTGGCGGGTCCCGACCGCGGCGCCGTCGTCACCTTCAGCGGGGTGGTGCGCAACCACGCCCGCGGGCGCCAGGTGACGCGGCTCTACTACGAGGCGTACGAGCGCATGGCGATCACCCAGCTCGAGGCGGTGGTCGCCGAAGTGGAGGCCGCGCTGCCCGGGGCCCGCGTCGCCGTGCATCACCGGACCGGGATGCTGGAGGTGGGGGACATCGCGGTGCTCATCGCCGTCGCCAGCGCCCACCGGGCGGAGGCCTTCGACGCCTGCCGGCGGACGATCGATCGCCTCAAGGAGGAGGTCCCGATCTGGAAGCGTGAGATCGGTCCCGACGGCGAGGAGTGGGTGAGCGACCGTCCCTGACGCGGGCCTCGCAGGTGGATCAGTAGCGGTGCGACAGCAGCGCGCTCAGCGCCTCGCGGGCCGCCGGGCGCGTGTAGCCGAACTCCTGCTCGAGCCGCTCGATGCTGGCCTCCGCGCGCTCGCGATCGCCCGGCGCCAGCGCCTGGGCGTGACCCGGATCCTCGGAGAGCACGGCCAGCACGTGCTCGCTCAGCCGTCGGATCGTGCCGCGCTGCTGCTCGTAGTAGTCCTGCTCCAGCGCGTGGAAGAGCTGCGGGAAGAGCTTGCGGTACTCGATGGGCTGCCCCGGGAAGTCGATCCGCCAGGCGCCGATGCGGCCGATGAGGTTCTGCCGGAACGCGTCGCGGTCAGCGCCCACCTTCCAGATGCCCTCGAGCTGGTCCATCAAGCGCTGATCCGGCTCCTCCATGCGCCCGGCGGCCTCGTCGTAGACCTTCTCCTTCTTCAGCGAGTAGGAGACGTGGCGGATGTAGCGCGAGACCAGGTCGTCGTACTGCTCGGCCGAGACCAGGCCCATGGACGCGCGCACCTCGTCGTCGACCCGGTCCAGCCACCGCCCCTGCACCTGCTCGATGAAGGCGTCGTGGTCGTGGTAGCCCTCGTCGGGCTCCCGCTGCAGGAACTCGAAGACGGTGCGCAGCTTGACCAGCTCGCGCAGCTCGTCGAGCACGCCGAGCGGGCTCGACCCCTGATAGCGCGGGTTCTGCAGCGCGTTGAGCATCACCTCCTTCATCTCGCGCGGCGAGGCCCCGAACGAGCCCTCGTAGTGGTCCTCCTCCTGCCCCTCGGCCAGCAGATCGGGCAGCACGGACCAGAGCAGGCGGCTCAGCTCCGGGGTCAGCCCCGCCGGCTCCCGGTCGCCAGCGTAGAGCTCCGCCTTCTCCAGCGGGCTGAGCCGCGCGATGACCGGCCGCAGCGCCTCGGGGTAGCGCGACGGGTCGGGGCGCTTCAGCCGCGTGAGCACCGCCCACAGCGCCACCACGTAGCTGGCGTGCGGCGCGACCCGCCCCTTCATGGCACCGCGGGCGACCTGCTCGTCGTAGATGTCCTTCTCGACGCGGTAGTTGCGCAGGTACGGCATCTTCACGAGGTCCATGCGCCCCTTGAACGACGAGAAGTCCTGGTACTCCTTGAAGGCGCTCAGGTGCTTCTCGTTCGAGCTGGCCATGAAGAGCACGTCCAGATGCAGGATGGCGTTGGGCAGCGCCACGGTGCCCTTCTCGCAGGTGGCCAGCAGGTATTTGTAGGTGTCGAGCGGCTTCTTGAGCAGGTCGTTGTACTCGATGAGCCCGCGGTTCGCGTCCACCAGGTCGCCGCCCGCCTCGTAGAGGTTCAGCGTCCGCAGCGAGGGGGGCAGGGCCTGCAGCCCCTGGTCCATGGTGATCTGGCGCATGGTCGCGTCGACGTGGAGCTGCGGCTCGATGGTCACCACACCCACGCGATAGCGACGCGAGAAGTAGAAGCGCTCGACCTGGATGTGCTGCGTCACGCGCTGGAAGTCCCCGTGGTACGCGTTCAGCAGCGCGTCGGCGATGGCTCGCGAGCGGGGCGACAGGTCGCCGTCGGTGAGGTAGCTGCCGAGCTGGGCGTCCTCCGCCAGGGCCCCCGACGCGCGCAGCTCGGCGAAGAGGCGGGCGCGCCGGTCCCGCGGCAGGATCAGCAGGGGGTGGTCGCGCAGGTCGCCGTGCAGCCGGGCGTCGATGTCGGCCTCGTCCAGGTGGGCGTAGCTCTCGACGGGCCCCTCGGGAACCCCGTCGGCGAAGCCGAGGCGCTTCTTCGACAGGCGATTGGAGGGGAACACCCAGTTGAAGCGGTAGATCGCCCCCTCGTCGGTCTGCGAGTAGTGCTCGAGACCGTCGGCCAGGCAACGGATGAGCGAGCTCTTGGCCGAGCCGTTGGGGCCGTGCAGGAGCACCAGCCGGGTCACGCGCCCCTCCCGCAGGAAGTTCACCAGCAGGCGATAGAGCCGCCCCTGCGCCTCCTCGTGGCCCACCACCCGGTGCAGCGCGCCGCCGTCGCCCTGGGCCGTCTCCCAGGGGCAGTCGAAGAGCGCGTAGCGCGTCGACGTGCCGCCGGGTCGCTCGACCTCGTAGGTGCCGTAGTAGTCGAGGCAGTCGCGGACGTAGGCGGCCGCGGTCCGAGCGTAGCGCGTCGGCTCGGCGCAGAAGAGCGCGAAGTACTCGTCCAGGCTCAGGACCCGCCGGTTGGCCACGAACTCGTCGTGCACGCTCCGTTCGATCTCTCGAAGCCGCGACAGCGCGTCGTCCATGCTCTCTCCCGGTCTGCCCGCCGCCTCCGGCAGGTCCCGGCGGGACCCGCTCGCGCCGATCCTAAACGCAGGCCGGGCGCTTGGCCACGCCGGCGCCCGCTGAGCGCCGGGTCGGGGGAGGGCGCCGGTGCCTGCGGGCAGGGCGCCTCGGGCCGAGGCTCAGGGCGAGACGACCACCGCCAGCTCGACCGGGGCGCTCTTGATCAGGCAGGTCGTGTCGTTGCAGACGCTGAACTTCAGCTCGCCCTTGAGGGTCTCCTTGCCCGGGTCCTTGCCCTGCAAGGCGACCGCGATGTCGGCCTTGGTCTCGCTCGCCTGGAAGTCCCCGCTGAGCTGGTTGAACTCCTTCTTGGTGAGCGCGACCTTCGACGGGGAGCCCTCGAACACGAGCTTCGCCGGGTACTCCAGGTTCCAGTGGTACCCGGTCGCGGGCGTCACGGTGACCTTGGCGTCGGCGCTGGCGCCGGCCTTGAGGGTGGGCGTCGCCACCGAGACCGTGAAGGGGGTGGTTCCGGACTCGGCGGCCGGGGCCTCCGACGCGCCGGGAGGGTTGCCGTGGGCGTCTCCTCGGCAGGCCGCCACGGCCAGCACGCCCGTCAGCACGATCGCCATCGACAGTCGCAGGGTCGTCATCGAACTCACCTCTTGCACCTCGCGCGGCGAACGCGCCGCGTCGTCCCAGCCTTCGTACGCCGGGCTACCAGATATGTTCAAGCGAGACAACGCCGAGGCCGGCCGCGGCCCCGCGGGCCATGGCCCCGCGCCGATTTCTTGTCGGCCCTGGCGCCACCGCTATGATGCCCCCATGAACGCATCCTCCTCAGAGAAAGTGTGGGTATGGGCAGTGGTTTTCGCGGTCGGCTTCGGCGCGGGCTACGGCCTGATGTCGCTCGCCGTCGGAGAGCCCGCGTCGGCCGAACCCCAAGCGGTGGACAAGCAGGCGGAGCCTGCCGCGCCAGCCGCCGCTGTCGAGGCGACCGCTGCCGAGCCAGCACCGGCCGAGCCAGAGGTGGCCGCCGTCGCCGAGCCGGCGGTCGCCGCCGCCGTCGAGGTGCCGCCACCGGTCGATACGCCCGCCGAGCCGGCGGTCGCCGAGCCGGCGGCGGAGGCACCCGGCGCGGTGGACGCTCCGGGCGCCGAGGGAGAGCCCGCGGTCGCAGAGCCCGCGGAGCCCGGCGAGAGTGCCGAGGTGGGCACGGCGGAGCCGGCCGAGCCGAGCTGGTGGGACGCCTGCGTGGGCAAGGTGTGCGCGGTGGACTTCGGCGCCATCACGGGCGGGCTGCTGGTGCGCAAGGGCACCGTGGAGCATGGCGCGACCATCGACTGGGGCCGCGACTTCGCAGGCAAGCCGCGCATCGACGTCCTGCCGACCGAGGCGAACGTCAAGGTCAAGGTGCGCGGCGTCGCCCTGGACGCCGACGGTGTGCCAGCGGCCGCCGAGGTCCTGTGGCGCAACGGCGACGCCACCGTGGAAGGTGTGATCAGCCTCAACCTGGGCGAGGCCGACAAGCGGGTGCGCTTCATCCCGCCCACGGCACCCTGACGCACCCGCCGCGCGCGGTCGATGGCGTGGCGTGACGGGCACTTGCGTGCCTCGCGCCCTTGCGCCCACGCCCCGCGGTGCGCGCGCCCCGCGCCCGCTCTTTGCCCATGGCGCCCGCGGACGGTTGCAACCCTCCGTCCCGCCGCGTCCGGCGTGATTCGCCAGTGAGATCGATCCCTTGGGCGGCTCCCCGGTGGTCGGCGCTAAGCTGTTGATCCTTTGATCGCTTTTTTTCGATCGGGGGTCGTTGACGGCCGATCTCGCCGATGATCTAGTGCCGGAAAATTTGACGCAGGATCTTGGCGCCCGGATAACCGACGCCGACCGTCACACCGGTGCCGGACGCTCGCTGCAAGCGGACGTGCGCTGTCGCCATGTGCGGTACGAGACCCTGGGGAGGGGGAGAGAATGGAGCCACTTCTGAAGGATGTGCCGGGCCGTGAGCGTGGAGAACGCTCGCATCGCAAGGACCGGACGCGTTCGCGGACCATCGCGGGCAGGCGGCTCACCCGCGCGGAGATCGAGGAGGGCAAGCGCCTCGTCGACGACATGTGGTACGAGCGGCCCCAGTCGCGGTCGGATTGTGCCGAGGGCATCCGCCCCTGTCCCTTCGTCAGCTGCAAGTACCACTTGTACCTGGACGTGAAGGACGAGACCCAGTCGATCAAGATCAACTTCCCGCACCTCGAGGTGTGGGAGATGGAGCACTCCTGCTCCCTGGATGTGGCAGAGCAGGGCGGCATGACCCTCGAAGAGGTGGGGCGCATCATGAACCTCACCCGCGAGCGGATCCGGCAGGTCGAGGCCGCCGGCATCGACAAGCTGCGGGCCACGGGCCTCATCTCGGATATCGACCGCGTGTTCGGCGGCAATCGCAAGTTCTGACCACCGGCCTGGCGGCGCCTCCGCGGCGCGCTGCCAGCGCTGGTGCCTCCCTCCGACGCGGTTGCCATCGCCGTCTGCAGTGTGCTAGCGGGGCTCCCGTCGAACGGGGAGGTCCAGCATGGCATCGATAGCGCGCGCGCTGCTCAGCGTGTCCGACAAGACCGGCCTCGTGCCCTTCGCCCAGGCGCTGGCCGCCCGCGGCGTGGAGCTGGTCTCCACCGGTGGGACCGCCCGCGCGCTGGCCGACGCCGGCCTCGCGGTGATCCCCGTCAGCGAGGTCACCGGCTTCCCCGAGATGATGGACGGCCGCGTCAAGACGCTGCACCCGGCCATCCACGGCGGCATCCTGGCCCGCCGCGACCACGTGACCGACATCGAGGCGCTGGAGGCACACGGCATCCGCCCCATCGATCTGGTGGTGGTGAACCTCTACCCCTTCGAGGCCACCGTCTCGCGGGCGGAGGTCACCCGGGAGGAGGCCGTCGAGCAGATCGACATCGGCGGCCCCTCCATGGTGCGCTCCGCGGCGAAGAACCACGCCTTCGTGGGCGTGGTGACCGAGCCCGGCGACTACGACGTGGTGCTGGCCGCGCTGGCCGAGCACGACGGGCATCTGCCCGGGCCGCTGCGCCTGCGTCTGGCCCAGACCGCCTTCCTGCACACGGCGCGCTACGATGCGGCCATCGCGTCGTGGCTGGGCGGCGAGTTGGACGCCGACGACGAGGTGGACGCGCCCGTGCCGCGGGTGTTCGGGCGGCCCCTGCCGCGGCGGGCCGTGCTGCGCTACGGCGAGAACCCGCACCAGGCCGCGGCGCTCTACGTGGAGCCCGGTGAGGCGGTGGGCCTGGCGCGAGCGCGGCAGCTCCAGGGCAAGGAGCTGAGCTACAACAACTGGCTCGACATGGACGCCGCGTTCACGCTGGCGCGCGACCTGGGCCCGACGGGCATCGCCGTCATCAAGCACACCAACCCCTGCGGCGCTGCCCGCTCCAGCACCTCGCTGCTCCAGGCCTGGGAGCAGGCCCGGGCCTGCGATCCCGTCAGCGCCTTCGGGGGCATCGTCGCCACCGCCGGCACCATCGACGGTCCGCTCGCGGTGTCGCTGGTCGAGGGCTTCCTCGAGGTGATCCTGGCGGCCGACCTCACCGAGGAGGCTCGCGACATCCTCTCGCGCAAGAAGAACCTCCGCGTGCTGACCCTGGACGCCCGGGGCTTTCGCACGCCGGAGCGCGAGCTGGTGCAGCGCCCGGTCAGCGGCGGGCTGCTGGTCCAGGAGGCCGATCTCGGCGTCGAGAGCGTGCGCGCCGGGCGAGTCGTCACCGAGCGCGCGCCCAGCGACGCCGAGTGGGCGTCGCTGGATCTGGCCTGGCTGGTCGCCCGCCACGTGAAGTCCAACGCGATCGTCTTCGCCTTCGCCGACCGGATCGCGGCCATCGGCGCCGGTCAGATGAGCCGCGTCGACAGCTCGCGCATCGCCGTCTTCAAGGCGACCACGCCGCTCTCTGGCAGCGCCGTGGCGTCGGACGCGTTCTTCCCCTTCGCCGACGGCGTCGAGGCCGCGGCCGAGGCCGGTGCCACCGCGGTGGTCCAGCCGGGCGGCTCGATCCGCGACGCCGAGGTCATCGCCGCCGCCGACGCGCGAGGGCTGGCCATGGTGTTCACCGGACGCCGTCACTTCCGCCACTGAGAGAGGGGCCTCCATGCGCGTACTCGTCGTCGGCAACGGGGGGCGTGAGCACGCCCTGGCGATGGCGCTCCGGCGCTCGCCGCGCGTAGGGGAGCTCTTCATCACCCGGCCGAACGGCGGTCAGGCGGCGCTCGGGCAGGCGGTGGACATCGCCCCGGACGACGTGGACGGGCTGGTGGCCTTCGTGCGGCGCGAGCGCATCGACCTGACCGTGGTCGGCCCCGAGCGCCCGCTCACCCTCGGGCTGGTGGACGCCCTCAACGAGGCGGGCTTCCGCGCCTTCGGGCCGACGGCGCGCGCCGCGGAGCTCGAGGGGTCCAAGGCTTATGCCAAGGCGATCATGTTGCGGGCGGGGGTGCCCACGGCGGAGCACCAGACCTTCGAGGACCTGTCCGAGGCGCGTCGCTGGGTGAGGGAGTTCGGCCGGCCCGTCGTCGTGAAGGCCGACGGCCTGGCCGCGGGCAAGGGGGTCGTGCTCTGCCACACGGTGGAGGAGGCCGACGTGGCGCTCAGCGACATGCTCGAGGGTGGCGCCTTCGGTCAGGCGGGTCGCCGGGTGGTCGTCGAGGAGCTCCTGTCAGGCGAGGAGGCGAGCTTCATCGCGGTGTGCGATGGCGAGCACGTCCTGGCGCTGGCGTCGAGCCAGGACCACAAGCGGGTGGGCGAGGGCGACACCGGCCCCAACACCGGGGGGATGGGCGCCTACTCACCGGCGCCGGTGGTGACGCCCGAGCTGGAGCGCGAGCTCATGGAGCGGGTGATGCGACCGGTGGTGCGCACGATGGCGGCGGAGGGGGCTCCCTTCCTCGGCTTCCTCTACGCCGGCGTGATGGTGACGGCCGAGGGCCCGATGGTGCTCGAGTTCAACGTGCGCCTGGGCGACCCGGAGACCCAGCCGCTGCTGACCCGCCTGCAGACCGACCTGGTCGACCTGATCGAGGCCACCCTGGACGGGCGGCTCGCCGAGCTGGAGCTGCGGTGGGATCCGCGGGCGGCCCTGTGCGTGGTGATGGCGTCCGAGGGATACCCGGAGGCGCCGCGCACCGGTGACGTCATCGCGGGCCTCGAGGAGGCGGCCAGCGTGGCGGACACGGTGGTCCACCAGGCGGGGACGCGGTTGCTCTCCGACGGGACCGTGCACACCTCGGGCGGTCGCGTGCTCAGCGTCACCGGACTCGGCGTCACCGTGGCCGAGGCCGCGGGCCGAGCCTACGAGGCGGTCGCCCGCATCCGGTGGAGGGGCGAGCACCACCGCCGCGACATCGGCTACCGGGCGATCGCACGGGAAGGTCAGCGCGAGGGCTGACCGCCCGGCGTTTGCGGTCGCGCGGCCGGTTCACGGCTCTCCGGAGGGCTTCGAGCGCCTCGGTCGCTTGCGCGTGGCAAGCGGCCTCGGCGCTCGAGACCCTGAGAGAGGTCGCTGCCCTTCTCAGTGGACCGGCGGTCCCGAGGCCTCGTCGGTGGCGGTGGCGGTGACCGCCTCCTTCACGCGCCCGACCAGCAGGTCCAGAAGCGGATCCGAGGGCCCCTCGGTGTCGGGCGACTGGCCCATCTTGACCTCGCCCGCCAGCGCGATCGGCAGCACCTGGTCCGCGTGGGTGACCGCGATGAGCTTGATGGAGTTCCGGACGATCTTCGGGATGTCCCGGATGTCCTTCTTGTTCTCCTCGGGCAGCAGCACGATCTTCATGCCCGCGCGGTGGGCGGCGAGCACCTTCTCCTTCAACCCGCCGATGGGCAGGATGCGCCCGCGCAGGGTGATCTCGCCCGTCATCGCCACGTCCTTGCGGACGGGGATGCGCGTGAGCGCGCTGACCAGGCTGGTGGCCATGGTGATGCCAGCGGAGGGGCCGTCCTTGGGGATGGCGCCTTCGGGGAAGTGGATGTGGATGTCGATCTTCTTGTGGAAGTCGGGGGCCAGGCCCCACAGCCACGCCTTCGAGCGCACGTACGAGAGCGCCGCGTGGGCCGACTCCTCCATGACCTTGGCCAGGTTGCCGGTGAGCTTGAGCTGACCGGACCCGGGCATCAGCGACACCTCGGTGGTCAGCAGGTCGCCGCCGGCCATGGTCACAGCCAGGCCGTTGGTGACGCCCACCTCGTCGTTCTCCTCGGCCTTGTTCGCCCGGTACTTCGGCGGCCCGAGGTAGCTCTGCACCTTCGACGAGTTGATGTGGAAGCGCATCTCCCCGTCGGCCTTGCCCGCCCCGCGCATCTCGATGACCTCCTTGGCCATCTTGCGGCACACGCCGGCGATCTCGCGCTCGAGGTTTCGGACGCCCGCCTCCTTCGTGTAGCGATGGATGATCGTGCGGATGGCCGAGTCGGTCCACGAGGCCTGGACCTTGGCGATGCCGTTGGCCTCCATCTGCTTCGGCAGCAGATAGCGTCGCGCGATGTTGAGCTTGTCGTACTCGGTGTAGCCGGAGATCTCGATGATCTCCATGCGGTCACGGAGCGGGATCGGGATCCCGTGCAGGCTGTTGGCCGTGGCGATGAACATGACCTTCGAGAGGTCGTAGTCCAGGTCCAGGTAGTGGTCGTTGAAGGCGTGGTTCTGCTCGGGATCCAGCACCTCGAGCAGCGCGCTGGACGGGTCGCCCCGGAAATCCATCGACATCTTGTCGATCTCGTCGAGCAGGAAGACCGGGTTCGACGAGCCCGACTTCTTCAGCGACTGGATGATCTTGCCGGGCAGGGCACCGATGTAGGTGCGGCGATGACCGCGGATCTCGGCCTCGTCGCGCATGCCGCCCAGCGACATGCGGATGTACTTGCGGCCGGTCGAGCGACCGATCGACTTGGCCAGCGAGGTCTTCCCGACGCCGGGCGGTCCGACGAAGCACAGGATGGGCCCGTTGAGGCGCTTCACCAGGTGCTGGACGGCCAGGTACTCGAGGATGCGCTCCTTGGCGCGCTTGAGGCCGTAGTGGTCGGTGTCGAGGATGCCCTCGGCCTCGGCGATGTCGAGCTTGTCCTTGGTGTGGTGGTACCAGGGCAGCGAGAGCACCCAGTCGATGTAGTTCCGGACCACCGTGGCCTCGGCGCTCATCGGCGACATCATCTTGAGCTTCTTCAGCTCGCGCTTGAGCTTGAGGGTGGCCTCCTTCGACATCCGCTTGGCGCTGATCTTCTCTTCCAGCTCCTGGATCTCGTTCTTGAACTCGTCGCGCTCGCCCAGCTCCTTCTGGATCGCCTGCATCTGCTCGTTGAGGTAGTACTCCTTCTGGCTCTTCTCCATCTGCTTCTTGACCCGCGTGCGGATCTTCTTCTCGACGAGCAGGATCTCGATCTCGGCCTGGAGCATCTCGTAGAGCCGCTCGAGCCGCTTGACCGGGTCGTCGATCTCGAGGATCCCCTGGCGGTCGTTCAGCTTCAGCGACGCGTGCGCCACGATGGTGTCGGCCAGCCGGCGCGGGTCCTCGATGCTCGAGACGCCCATCACCATCTCGGGCGGGATGCGCTGGTCGAGCTTCACGTAGCTCTCGTAGGTGGTCTGGAGCTGGCGCATCAGCGCCTCGATCTCCGGCGTCACCTCGGCCGACTCGACCACCTCCTCCACGTCGCAGAGGAAGTAGTCGGGGTGGGGCACGAAGTCCTTCACCCGCGCCCGGGACTTGCCCTCGACCAGCACCTTCACCGTGCCGTCCGGCCGGCGCAGGAGCTGGATGATGGTCCCGATGGTCCCGACCTTGAAGATGTCTTCGGGCGCCGGGTCGGTGGTCTTGGCCTTCTTCTGCGCGCAGAGCAGGATCTCCTTGTCCCCGCGCATCGCCTCTTCGACCGCCGCGATGCTCTTCTCGCGGCCGACGAAGAGCGGCACCACCATGTAGGGGAAGACCACCGTGTCGCGCAGGGGCAACAGGGGAATCAGACGACCCTTGCCGCCGCGCTTTTCCTTACCGAACATCTCGTGACGACCCCTCGCGCCCCCGTGTCGGGAGCGCCATGGATTGATCGGGAGGCGGGCTCGTCGCCGGACACAGGCCGACAGCGGCCCGGTGGCGGGTCAGCGGGCTCGGACTCACGCCGTCGCGGCGCGCGCGTCAGAACCCCCGTCCTTGTCGTAGACGATGATCGGGCGGCCCGCCCCGGTGATGACCTCCTCGTTGATGACGACCTCCTGGACGCCGTCCATCGAGGGGATGTCGTACATCATCTCGAGCATCGACTCCTCGAGGATCGCCCGCAGCCCGCGCGCGCCGGTCTTGCGATCGAGCGCGGCCTTGGCGACCGCCTTGAGCGCGCCCTCGGTGAAGGTCAGCTTCACGCCGTCCATCTCGAAGAGCCGCTTGTACTGCTTCACCAGCGCGTTCTTCGGCTTGATGAGGATCTCGATGAGGGCCTCCTCGTCCAGCTCGTGCAGCGTGGCCGCCACGGGCAGACGCCCCACGAACTCGGGGATGAGGCCGTACTTGATGAGGTCCTCGGGCTGGACCTCCTCGAGCACGTCGCCCAGCGACATCTCGTCGACGCCCTTCTCGTGCTTGGCGCCGAATCCCAGCGTCTTCCGGCCGATCCGTCGCTCGATGATCTTCTCGAGGCCGGTGAAGGCGCCGCCGCACACGAAGAGGATGTCCGAGGTGTCCACCGGCAGGAACTCCTGCTGGGGGTGCTTCCGGCCGCCCTTGGGCGGCACCGACGCGATGGTCCCCTCGATGATCTTCAGCAGCGCCTGCTGCACGCCCTCGCCCGACACGTCGCGCGTGATCGACGGGTTGTCGGACTTGCGCGAGATCTTGTCGATCTCGTCGATGTAGATGATCCCGCGCTCGGCGCGCTCCTTGTCGTGCTCGGCGTTCTGCAGGAGGTTGACGATGATGTTCTCGACATCCTCGCCCACGTAGCCCGCCTCGGTGAGCGTCGTGGCGTCGACGATCGTGAATGGCACGTTGAGGATCTTCGCCAGGGTCTGGGCCAGCAGCGTCTTGCCGCTGCCGGTGGGACCCAGCAGCAGGATGTTCGACTTCGACAGCTCCACGTCATCCTTGTGGAGGTCGTTGTGGTCGATGCGCTTGTAGTGGTTGTAGACCGCGACCGAGAGGATCTTCTTCGCCCGGCTCTGGCCGATCACGTACTGGTCGAGGGTCTCCCGGATCTCGCGAGGCTTGGGGAGGGCGCCGAGGTCGCCGAAGCTCTCCTCCTTCTCGTTCTCCTCGCGGATGATGTCGTTGCAGAGACCGATGCACTCGTCGCAGATGTAGACGGTGGGGCCTGCGATCAGCTTCTTCACCTCTCGCTGGCTCTTTCCGCAGAAGGAGCAGCAGAGGTTGTTGTTGTCTCGCCGCCTGTCCAATGGAAGCGCTCCCCGCGTGCCGTTGGCATCTAGTGATCGCACTCGACCCGATGCGCCGTCCAGTCAGTCGCCAAGGGCTGAATCGGCCGTCGCGTCCCGACTTGAGGGGACGATAGCCCAAGGGATCCCTCAGCACAATCTGAGAGCCCGTCCCGAGCGCTCGTGCCCGCCCCTGGCCCCTCGCCGCGCCTGCGCCGGCCTGCTCCGATCAGCTCTTCCGCGCCACGATCTGGTCGATGAGACCGTACTCGGCCGCCGTCTGCGGGCGGAGGAAGAAGTCGCGGTCGGTGTCCTCGTGGAGCTTCTCGACGGTCTGCCCGGTGTGCCGGGAGAGGATTTCGAGGAGCTGGCTCTTGAGGAAGATGATCTCCCGCGCCGCGATGTCGATGTCCGAGGCCTGGCCGCCCAGCCCGCCCAGCGGCTGGTGCAGCATGATCCGGGAGTGGGGCAGGGCGTAGCGCTTGCCCTTGGTCCCGGCGGCCAGCAGCACGGCGGCCATCGAGGCGGCCTGCCCGATGCAGATCGTCGAGATGTCGCACCCGAGGAACTGCATCGTGTCGTAGATCGCCAGGCCGGCCGTGATCGAGCCGCCCGGCGAGTTGATGTAGATGTTGATCTCCTTGTCCGGATCCTCGCTGTCGAGGAAGAGGAGCTGGGCGATCACGACGTTGGCGACGAGGTCGTTGATCTCGCTGCCGATGAAGATGATCCGGTCCTTGAGGAGCCTCGAGAAGATGCCCCACTCGCGCTCGCCGCGGTGGGTCTGCTCGATGACGGTCGGGATCAGGGTCATTCGGTGGCCTCGTCGTCCGGGGTCTCCGCCTCGTCGTCGCCCTGCGCCGCGTCGGCGTCGGTCGGCTGCGGGTCGGGAGCCTCGGTGATGGTTGCATGTTCGGCCAGGAGATCAAGGGCGCGGCGGTGCAGCTTCTCCATGCGCACGAACTCGCGAGCCTCCTGCAGCTCCTCGGCCTCGTGGTCGTGGTCGCAGTCGGCGTGGTCGTGGTCGTGGTGATGGTGGTGCTGCAGCCCGCCCCGCTCGTCCAGCCACTCGCGGGCGGCGGCGTCGAGCTCGGCGTCGTCGATGCTGAGCTGAGCGGTCTGCACCAGGGCCTCCAGCGCCAGGTGGCGCTTCACGGCCCGCTCGGAGTCGCCGACCATCCCGCCCGCCGATCGCTGCACCAGGTCGATGGCCTGCTTCTGCGGGAAGCCCTGGCGCATGAGCATCTGCACCAGGTCGCGTGCGCTGGCCTGGAAGTGACGCTCGACCATCGCCGGCGGCACCGGGAAGGGGTGCCGCTCGAGCAGCACCTCGATGAGGCGGCGATCGAGCACACCCTGCCGCTCGGTCTCGGCGCGCTTGCGGGCGCCCTCGGCGAAGGAGTCGCGCAGCTCCTGCATCGACTCGTGGCCCGCGTCCTGGGCGAAGTCGTCGTCCAGATCGGGCAGCTCGTCGCGGACGACGCTGGTCACGCTCACCTGGAGCCGCGCGCTCTTGCCTGCCAGCGTCTCGGGGCGGAAGTCCTCGGGGAAGCTGACCTCCACCGTGCGCTCCTCTCCGCTTCGGGCGCCCATGAGCTGGTCGCCGAAGCCGGGGATCAGGTGCTCGTCGCCCAGGCGCACCTCCATGCCCGACGTGGTCAGGCGATCGTCCGCCTCGCCCTCGACCTCGCCGGTGGTGTCCACGATGACGATGTCGCCCAGGTCCGCGCCGCGATCCTCGACCGGGACGCGCTCCTTGTGGCGCTCCCGGAGCTTCGCGATCTCGGCCTCGATCGCGTCCTCGTCCACCTCGATGGGGGGCACGGTGACCGAGAGGCCCTCCCAGTTCGCCAGCTTGATCTCCGGCATGACCTGGACGTGGACGTGGTAGGTCAGCGGCTCGCCCTCCTTCGCCACCACCGGCTCGAGCTGGGGGTCGCCCACCGTCTTGCGGTCGACCGTCGCCAGCGCGTCGTCGAGGGTCTCGCGCACCAGCTTCATCGCCGTGTCGGCGCCGAGCTGCCCGGCGAACATCCGCTTCACCAGGTTCCGCGGCGCCTTGCCCGGGCGGAAGCCCTTGACGCGCGCCTTGCGCCCGACCGCCTCGAGCTGGCGGGCGTACTCGGCGTCGACCGCTTCGGCGGGGAGCTCGACGGCGACCTTGACCTGAATCTCGCTGATCGTCTCGACCGAGGTGCGCATGGGCCTTGCCTCTGGTGCGCGCCGCGCGCGCGATACGTGGGCTCGTCGGAGCCTCGGGAGGTGGTGCGAGAGGGGGGACTCGAACCCCCACGGATGAACCACTGGTACCTAAAACCAGCGCGTCTACCAGTTCCGCCACTCTCGCAAAGCGTGCGGACCGACGCTGCGCCCGTCCGGAGAAAAAAAACAAGGGATGGACCGCCGAAGCGGTCCATCCCGAGGAGTGCGTGAGCGCGGACAGGCTCGAACTGTCGACCCGCGGATTAAGAGTCCGCTGCTCTACCAACTGAGCTACGCGCCCACAAAGGAAACCAGCGGCCCCCACGGGGGCGACCGCGCCGCTTCAACTGCCGGAGCTTCTCCTGATTGTCAACTAGGACCGGCCCGGACGCGAGGCACCAAGGGAGACATGCGCCCGGCAGGATTCGAACCTGCGGCCTACGGATTCGAAGTCCGGCGCTCTATCCAGCTGAGCTACGAGCGCGCAACCCTCTCGGTTCTCCTTCCGACGGAAGCTGTGGGGTGAGCGAGGGGATTTGAACCCCCGACCTCCGGAGCCACAATCCAGCGCTCTAACCAACTGAGCTACGCCCACCACGCTGTCGGAACTGTCCAGGACTGAAAAGAACGCGCCAGAGAGGACTCGAACCTCTGACCTACGGCTTAGAAGGCCGTTGCTCTATCCGGCTGAGCTACTGGCGCTCAGCGCGCTCTGCCTCGGCCGGCGACACTAGATAGTGAGCGCGCCCTGCGTTGTCAACCGCTAACCGGTGCGCCCGGGTGCGGCGGCGCGTCGCTCGATTGACAGCCGGGGGCGCGCTGCTAACCTCGCGCCGATGGACGAGCCGGGGTCGAAGCAGACGGAGACGCAGGACCCCGAGGCGGGGCTCGTCGACCGCACCGAGCACCTCGCCGACCTGGCGCTGGATCGCATGCGGCAGCAGGCCCACCTCCCCGACGTGCGCGAGGAGGCGTCCCGGGCCGCGGCCTTCTTGCGCTCCATGCACTCGAGCTTCCTGTGGTGGATGCTGCTGGCCTACGTGCTGACCGGGGTGGCCGGCACGCTGATCGCGCTCGGCGGCGGCCTGACCGACTGGTACATGCACCTGGCCATGTACGTGGTGATCTTCTCGTTCATCATCATCTACCTGAAGGTGCACCTGCAGGCGCGGCGACTGGTGCGCGCCTTCTACGGGCTGGTCACGCTCGCGCTGCTGGGCTTCTTCGCCTGGGTCCTGGTGGAGCTGGTGCCCGCGCGGCTGGTGGTCATCGACGCCGAGCAGGTGCTGCGTCCCGACCTCCCGCTCCTGCGCGTGCCGGCGCTGGCGCTCGTCGCCGTCGGCGCCGCGCTGCTCTTCCACTGGGCCGTGCTCACGCGCTTCCGTCACGATGAGTGAGGCGGCGGCCCGGCGCGCTCCGATCACCGGGACGCCCTCCGAGAGCCTCGCCCAGCGCCTGGGTCGCACGCTGGCCGAGCGCTGCGATCTGACCGTGCAGGTGGTCGAGACGGACAACGCCGTCCGGCTCATCTCCACGGTGAGGGAGCGCAGGCGCCTGACGGTGCGGGTGTCCCGCGCGCTCGAGCCGCTGGGGACGGACGCCATCGACGCGCTGTGCGACTTCGCCCTGGAGCGGCCGGGCGCACGCGCGCGGGTCAGGACGCTCTTCGCCGCGCTCGAGCCGGCGCCGCGCCAGCGCCGCCAGCGCATCACCACCCTCGATCCCCGGGGCGCCGTCCACGATCTGGCGGCCCTGCTCGAGGCAGAGTCCCAGCGGGCTTTCGGCGCGCCCGCCGTCTCGCCCGTGACCTTCGGCCCCCGGCGGAGCGTGCGCCGTGGCCAGCGCTCGATCCGACTGGGCTCCTACTCCGTCGCCAGCGGCGTCATCCGCATCCACAGGCTGCTGGACGACGCGCGCGTCCCCGGCTGGTTCGTCGGGTTCGTGCTCTACCACGAGCTGCTCCACCACCGCCTCGGCATCGACGAGAGCGGGCCCCGGCGCAAGGTGCACCCGAGGGCCTTCCGCGATCTGGAGCGCGCGCACCCCCGCTACGAGGACGCGAAGCGGCTCGAGCGTACGCTGATCCCGCTGCTGCTCGGCCGCCGCCGCGCTCGCCCGGAGCCGGGGTGAGGGTGGCGCTGCTGGCGCTGGCGTGGGCGCTCGGCCTGGGCTCGGGCCTCGCCAGCGCGACGGGCCGCGCCGCTCCCCCCGTCGAGCCCCCGACGGCGCCGGGGCTGCCGCTCAGCCCTGCCTGGCTCTTCCTGGCCGAGGCCCCGTCCGAGACCGGACCCTCGCGGGTCTCGCCCATCGACGCCCTGGTGCTGGCGCCGAGCGCCGAGCTCTACCTGCGGCCCATCGCGCTGGTGCTGCAGCCGCGCGACGCGCCCGCCGCGGACGAGCACGGGGTGGTGCGCTTCCAGGTGCTGGCCCGCGTAGTGCGCGCCGACGGCGGCGTCACCGAGTGGCCGGTCGGTGCGGCGACCACCGCGCCGCGGGGCGAGGGCGGGCGCAACCTGCGGCTCGCGCCCGATGGGGCGCCGACCCTGGTCGATCTGGGCCCGGCTCGGCTGGGGCCGGTGCGCACGGCGTCGGTGGCCGCGCTGGAGTTCGTCGTGTCGCTGCTTCCCGCACCGCAGGAGGCCGGCGCCCGAGCGGTGGGTGGGTTGGCGCTGGAGGCGGCGCCCGCGCCGGGGGCCTCCGACCCGGACGCGAGGGCGCGCGCGGCGGCGACGATCCGGGAGGCGGGGGGCTACCCGGTGCTGGCGGTGCGCATCGGGGTCATCGAGCAGGGCGCCCCGGTGCCCGGGCGGGAGCGGCAGCGGCTGGTCGTGGCGGTGGGCCCAGACAGCCTCGGGCCCACCAGCGGCTACGAGCTGCTGATGCCCACCGAGGAGGCGCCGCAGGCGCTGCGCGGGCGGGACGGCGAGGCGCTCGCGCAGATCCAGGCGCTGATCCTCGACGTGGAGGTGGTCATCCCCGACCACGGGCCGCGCTCGGGCGGGCGTCAGGAGCCAGCGGGCGCTCAGCGCGGGGACTGAACCTCGGGGGCGCCATCGGGGGCGCCGATGACCGCCGCCTCGGCCGAGGCGTGGGGCAGCGCGACGGCGCCGCTCAGCCCCGGCGTGGTGGTGCGGGCCAGACTGCGTCCGGCGTCGGTCGAGGCCTCCAGCGCGTTGCCGGGCAAGAGCCCGACGGCCAGGGTGAGCACGGTGGCCAGGCCGGCGGAGAAGCGCACCGTCCGGCTGGTCAGCAGGCGCATCTGCCCCGACTCGTCCTTCATGTAGGCGACCAGGATGACGCGCAGATAGTAGAAGGCGCTGATGACCGAGTTGACGACGGCGAAGACCACCAGCCAGAGCCAGGAGGGGTCGGCGAGCAGCTCGGAGAAGATGGTGAGCTTGCCGACGAAGCCGGCGGTGGCGGGGATGCCGAGCAAGGAGAGCATCGCGACGGCGAGGAAGAAGGCCAGGGTCGGCGATCGGCGGGCCAGACCGGCATAGGCCGGCTCGGAGATGTCCTCGACGTCCTCGCCGCCCAGGGCCGCGGCGACGGCGAAGGCCGCGGCGTTGGCGAGGGTGTAGCCCAGCAGGTAGATGACGAGGCCGCCGCCGAGGGCGTTGAGGCTGAGCTCGCCGCCGGGCACCGCGACGAGCGCCAGCAGCAGGTAGCCGGTGTGGGCGACCGCGGAGTACGCCAGCATGCGCTTGAGGTTGGTCTGAGCCAGCGCCATGAGGTTGCCCGCCAGCATGCTGGCGACCGCCAGGCCGGCGATGAAGACCTCCCAGGAGATGGGGCCGGTGCGGAAGGCCTCGTCGCCGAAGCAGGTGAGCAGGATGCGCGCCAGGGCGCCGAAGGCGGCCGTCTTCACCGCGACGGCCATGAAGCCGGTGACCGAGCTCAGCGCGCCCTCGTAGACGTCGGGCACCCACATGTGGAAGGGCGCGGCGGCCACCTTGAAGGCGAAGGCGGCGAGGATGAGCACCATCCCGATGGCGGCCAGCGGGTCCGAGGCCGGGCCGTCCTGGAAGTGGAAGGCGCGGCTTATGCCGACGAGGGTGATCTCGCCGGTGACGCCGTAGATGAACGCGATGCCCAGCAACAGCACGGCGGAGGCGAAGGAGCCCATGATGAAGTACTTCATCGCCGACTCGGTGGCGTAGGGGCTGTCGCGCTTGAAGCCAGCGAGGATGTAGACGCCGATGGACATCACCTCGAGGGCCACGAAGACGGTGAGCAGGTCGCCGGCGGTCACCAGCGCCACCATGCCCAGGGCGCAGAAGGCCACCAGCGCGTAGTACTCGGGGTGGTCCACGTCCTGGGCCGGGAGGTAGTCGACCGCGGCCAGGCTGGTCAGCAGGGTGCCCAGCAGGATGATGCCGGCGAGCGCCAGGCCGAAGTGGTCGAAGGTGAGGGAGCCGGACATGGCCGCGGTCTGGAAGGTGAGCTGCGGCTGACCCCAGAGCCACCACACGGCGCCCAGCGCGATGAGGCAACCGAAGGAGACCACGTAGCCCAGCCAGCGCGTCGAGGTGTCGCGCGGGCTCAGCACACCGGCCATCAGCGCCAACAGGCCGACGAAGGCGAGGATCAGGAGCGGCGAGGCCAGGACGAGGTCGGAGATCATCGCGTGGCCTCCGCCGGGGCGGCTTCAGGGAGGGGGGCGTCGGTGGACGCGGCCAGCTTCGGCGCGGCGAGCTGTGGCGAGGCGGCCATCTCGAGGGGCTGGCGCGTGGCGGACACCACCGGGCGGGTGCGCTCGACCAGGGCGTTCACCGAGGCGTGCATCGGGCGGAGCAGGAGGTTCGGGAAGAGGCCGATGCCGAAGATGAGGAGGACCAGCGGCGCCAGCACGAGGATCTCGCGCAGGTTGAGGTCGGCGAGCTTGCGGTTCGCGTCGTGGGTGAGGGGGCCGAAGAAGACGCGCCGCACCATCGACAACATGTAGACGGCACCCAGGATGACGCCGGAGGTGGCGAAGACGACCGCGGCGACCGACAGGCTGGGCCAGGCGTTCCAGGGGGTGCCGGGCAACACCGGGAGGCCCTCGCTCATCGAGCCGGAGAGGATGAGGAACTCGCCGACGAAGCCGTTGGTGCCGGGCAGGCCGATGGAGCTCATGGTCACGATGATGAAGGTCGTCGTGAAGAGCGGCATCACGGCGGCGAGGCCGCCGAAGTCGGTGATCTTTCGGGTGTGGCGGCGCTCGTAGATGACGCCGACCAGGATGAAGAGGGCTCCGGTGGAGATGCCGTGGTTGACCATCTGGAGGATGGCGCCTTCGACCGCCTGGGTGTTGAGGGCGACGATGCCCAGCATCACGAAGCCGAGGTGGCTGACCGAGGAGTAGGCCACCAGCTTCTTCACGTCGCTCTGCGCCCAGGCGACCAGCGCGCCGTAGACGATGCCGACCACCGAGAGGACCAGCACCAGGGGGGAGAACTCGCCCATGGCGTGCGGGAAGAGCGGCAGGGCGAAGCGCAAGAAGCCGTAGGTGCCCATCTTGAGCAGCACGCCGGCCAGGATGACCGAGCCGGCCGTCGGCGCCTCGGTGTGGGCGTCGGGCAGCCAGGTGTGGAAGGGGAAGACCGGCACCTTGATGGCGAAGGCGAGGCCGAAGGCGGCGAAGAGCCAGCGCTGCTGGGTGGGGTCCAGCTTCAGGGCCAGGATCTGCGCGAAGTCGAAGCTGTGACCGGCGAGGAGGTAGAGGTAGATGATGCCGACCAGCATCAGGAGGCTGCCGACCATGGTGTAGATGAAGAACTTCACCGTGGCGTAGAGCCGGTTGGCGCCGCCCCAGATGCCGATGAGCAGGTACATCGGCACCAGCATCAGCTCCCAGAACAGATAGAAGAGCAGCAGATCGGTGGCGCAGAGCGCGCCGAGCATGGCCGTCTCGAGCACCAGCATCGCGATGACGAACTCGCGGACGCGGTGGGTGATGGCCGAGTGGGCGCCGATGAGGATCAGCGGCGTGAGGAAGGTGGTGAGCAGGATGATCCACAGGCTCACGCCGTCCACGGCGAGGCGCCAGCCGGCGCCGATGGAGGGGATCCAGGCGGCGTCCTCGACGAGCTGCAGACCGGTGGCCGCCGGGTCGAAGGCGCTGAGCAGCGGCAGCGACATGAGGAAGACGAGGATCGCCACGGCCGCGCCGATGACGCGGTGAGCCGTGCGCTGGTGTGCCGGCACGAAGGCCAGCATCAGCGCGCCGACGCTCGGCGTGGCGATGAGGAGTGTGAGTAGGGGTAGGCTCATGGGCGCGGGGCTCCGGTCACACCACGAAGAGGAGGAGGACGGCGAGGCCGACGACGATGGCGGTGACGTAGGTCTGCACGTCGCCGTTCTGGAGGACGCGCAGGCCGTCGCCCACGCGGCCGACCAGCCTGGCGGTGCCGCGAACGAAGAGGCCGTCGATGAGCTTCACGTCGGCCTGCGTGTGCAGGACGCCGGCGAGGCGGCGCAGCGGGTTCAGCACCACGGCGGCGTAGAGCTCGTCGATGCGCCACTTGTCCATCAGCAGGCGGTACCAGGCGGCGTCGGTGGGGGCCTCCGGCAGGTCGGCGGTGGGGCGCTTGTACATGGCGCGCGCCGCGAAGACGCCGACGAGCGCCAGGGTGAGCGCGACGCCCATGAGGATCCACTCGAGCTCGTGAGCCTCGCTGTAGGTGAAGTGCGTCATGGCGGTCGCGAAGACCGGGTGCAGCCACTCGTGCAGCAGATGCGGCGCGTGGGTGACCTCGGGCAGGCCGACCAGGCCGCCGACCACGGCCAGCGCCGCCAGGACGACGAGGGGGATGGTCATCACCTTCTCTTCGTGGGCGTGCTCCCAGGTGTGGTGGTCGCCGCGGTACTCGCCCTCGAAGGTCAGGTAGTAGAGGCGGAACATGTAGAAGGCGGTGCAGAGGGCGGCGGCGGCGGCGAGGCCGTAGGCGACCAGCATGGGGCTGTTGCCCTGGTGGCTGGCGGTGAAGGCGGTGAAGAGGATCTCGTCCTTGGAGACGAAGCCGCTGATGAAGGGGAAGGCGCCGGCGATGGCCAGGCAGCTCACGAAGAAGGTGCCGGCGGTGACCGGGAGCTTCTTGCGCAGCGCGCCCATCTGGCGGATGTCCTGCTCGTGGTGCATGGCGTGGATGACGCTGCCCGAGCCGAGGAAGAGGCAGGCCTTGAAGAAGGCGTGGGTCATCAGGTGGAAGATGGCGCCGGTGAAGCCGCCCACGCCGACCGCGAGCACCATGAAGCCGAGCTGGCTGACCGTGGAGTAGGCGAGGACCTTCTTGATGTCGTTCTGGACCAGCGCGATGGTCGCGGCGAAGAGCGCCGTGCCCGCGCCGACCAGCGCGATGACGGTCATGGCCGTGGTGGAGGCCGCGAAGAGGAAGGAGAGGCGGCACATCATGTAGACGCCGGCGGTGACCATGGTGGCGGCGTGGATGAGGGCCGAGACCGGGGTGGGGCCGGCCATGGCGTCCGGCAGCCACACATAGAGCGGGAACTGGGCCGACTTGCCGGCGGCGCCGCCGAAGAGCAGCAGGCAGATGATGGTGATGGTCAGCGGGTCCTGCAGCGCGCCGGCGGGGCCGACCACGTCGCGCAGCCGGACGAAGTCCAGGTCGCCGCCGCTGAAGAAGAGGAGGATGAACACGCCGAGCAGGAACGAGAAGTCGCCCACGCGGTTGGTGACGAAGGCCTTCTGGCCGGCCTGGGCCTTCTCCATGTCGTCGTACCAGAAGCCGATGAGGAGGTAGGAGCAGAGGCCCACGCCCTCCCAGCCGACGAAGAGGACCAGGATGTTCTTGCCCAGGATGAGCAGGAGCATGCTGAACATGAAGAGGTTGAGGTAGGCGAAGTAGCGCCAGTACGCCTTGTCGGAGTGCATGTAGCCGACCGAGAAGACGTGGATGAGGAAGCCCACGCCCGTGACGATGAGCAGCATCACCGCGGAGAGCGGGTCGAGCATGAACGAGGCGGAGACGGTGAGCGGACCGGCCTCGATCCACGACCAGAGGTTGGTGACGAGCATGGCCTCGTCGGCGCCGACGCGCTCGCGCAGGGAGTAGAGCTCCGAGACGGCGCCGAGCGAGAGGAGGAAGGCGCCGAGCACCGAGCCGCAGGCGACCAGGGTCACGAGGCCCTTGGGCAGGCGCGCGCCCAGGATGCCGTTCACCAGGGCGCCCAGCAGGGGCAGCAGCACGATGAGGGCGAGGATCTCGGTGCTCATGAGCGCTCCAGCGACGGGACCGGGGCGGCGGCGGGGCCGGAGGCGTGGAGGCTCATCGGCGCATCGCCCGGAGGGAGTCGACGTTCACGGTGCGGGTGTGACGGAAGACGCCCATGACGAGCGCCAGGCCCACGGCCGCTTCGGCGGCGGCCACGGCGATGACGAAGAAGGTGACGACGTGACCGATGCTGTCGCCGCGGGTGCGTGCGAAGGCGAGGAAGGTCAGGTTGACGGCGTTGAGCATGATCTCGACCGACATGAGCACCAGCAGGGCGTTGCGGCGCGTGAAGACGCCGATGGCCCCGATGGTGAACAGGATGGCGGCCAGGATGAGGTACCAGCTCAGCGGCACGGTGAAGGCGAGGGTCTCTTGCATCTAGAGGTTCCTCTTGGCGAGCACGACGGCGCCGATGACGGCGATGAGGAGCAGGATGGCCGTGAGCTCGAAGGGGACGAGGTAGTGCCGGAACATCGCGTCGCCGACGGTGGCCACCGTGCCGAACCCGTCGCGCACCAGCGCCTCGGGAGCGGCCGGGTCGGCGCCGTGGGGGAGGCTGTCGGCGGAGGTCGCCAGGGTGACCACCAGCTTGGAGGTCACGAAGGCCATGGCGACCAGCCCGATCATCTGCCCCACCGAGGAGGACTGCTTGCCCAGCTCGTGGTCACCGAGGTTGAGCAGCATGATGACGAAGAGGAAGAGCACCATGATGGCGCCTGCGTAGACGAGGATCTGCAGGACGGCCAGCAGGTGGGCCAGCAGCAGCATGTAGAGCCCGGCCATGCAGAAGAAGGACGCGATGAGCGCCAGCGCCGCGTGCACCGGGTTGCGATTGAACGGGGGCGCCACGACCATCCCCGCCGTGACGACGGCGCCGGCGCCGAAGAGCCAGAACATCACCTGTTCGAACATGGGCTCGTATCCCTGAAAAGCGCCGTGGGAGGGCGGGGAACTGGTCGCGCCGAGCGGCTCAGGCGTGGGGGCTCACGGACGGCAGCCCCGGCACGTCGAACCCGCCCGGCGTCGGGTGGTCGCCGTAGGGGCAGCCGTGATGGTCGATGTGAGCCTGGAACTCGTCACGGAATTTGGCGACGTAGCTCTGGACCGGCCAGGCGGCCGCTTCGCCCAGCGCGCAGATCGTGTTGCCGTCGATCTCGTTGGCCACGTCCAGGAGCGTGTCGACGTCGCCCTGCTTCGCGGTGCCGGCCTCGAGCTGATCGACCAGGCGGGCCAGCCAGCCGGTGCCCTCGCGGCACGGCGTGCACTGCCCGCAGGACTCGTGCGCGTAGAAGTGCGACAGGCGCTGGAGCGCGCGCACGATGCAGGTGCCCTCGACCATCACGATGATGCCGCAGGTGCCCAGCATCGATCCCACGGCGCGCAGGCCGTCGATGGTCATGGGCACGTCGATCTCGTCACCGCGCAGCACCTTGCACGAGGAGCCACCAGGGATGACGGCCTTGATGGCGCGTCCCCCGAGCGGCCCGCCGGCCAGCTCGTAGATGACGTCCTTCAGATTGGTCCCGGTGGGGACCTCGAAGAGGCCCGGCCGCTCGACGTGCCCGCTCACGCCCACCAGCCGAGGGCCGCCGTCGCGGTCCACGCCCAACGCGGTCCACCAGGCGGCGCCGTGCTCGATGACGAGCGGCACTGCGGCGATGGTCTCGACGTTGTTGATGATGGTGGGGCTTCCGAAGGCGCCGATGACGGCGGGGAAGGGCGGCTTCATGCGCGGCCGGCCCGGCTTGCCCTCGAGGCTCTCGAGCAGCGCCGTCTCCTCGCCGCAGATGTAGGCGCCCGCCCCCGGGTGGACGTAGATGTCCAGCGCGAACGGGATGCCCATCACCGAGCGGCCCAGGATCCCGGCGGCGTAGCAGTCGCGGATCGCCTTCCAGGTCGTGCGGATCTGCTCCGCGAACTCGCCCCGGATGTAGATGTAGCAAGCGTGTGCGTTCAGCGCCATGCAGGCGATGATGCAGCCCTCGATGAGCCGGTGCGGGTCCTCCTTCAGGAAGTAGGTGTCCTTGAAGGTGCCGGGCTCGCCCTCGTCGGCGTTGATCACCAGGTAGCGGGGCTTGTCCGAGTCCTTCGGCAGGAAGCCCCACTTGATGCCCGCCGGGAATCCGGCGCCGCCGCGTCCGCGCACGCTGCCTTGCTTGACCTCCTCGATGACGGCCGCGGGCCCCATCTGGTGGGCCTTCTTGACCGCCTGGTAGCCGCCGGCGGCCCGATAGGTCGCCAGGTCGCGCCAGTCCTTGCCCATGCCCCGGCGCAGCAGGTGATTGGTGGTCTGGACGGCCATCAGTCGCCTCCTCCGCCGCCGACGGGCTCGCCCTTGCCGCTCGCCAGGGCGTCGAGCAGCCTCTCCAGCGACGCGGGGGTCACGTTCTCGTGGTAGACGTCGTTGATGCGCACGATGGGGGCCGTCCCACACGCCGCGAGGCACTCCACGCCCTCGAGCGTGAAGCGGCCGTCGCCGGTGGTCTCGCCCGGAGCGATGCCGAGCTTGCGCTGGGCCGTCGCCATGAGCTGATCGGCGCCGCGCAGGTAGCAGGACAGCGTGCGGCACACCTGGACGTGGTGCTTCCCCACCGGCGCCTTGCGCAGCATGGTGTAGAAGGTCGCCGTGTTCAGGACCTTCGCGGCGGGCAGGTCCAGCCGCTCGGCGACCAGCTCGAGCACCTCCTCGCTGAGGTAGGTGAACTCGTCCTGAGCCACGAAGAGCACGGGAATCAGCGCCGCGGCGCGTTCGGGATAGCGTCCGATGATGTCGGTGATCTCACGATCCGCTTCGGGGCTGAAGGCCAGCGCCATGGGCTATTCCGCCAATGATTTCCGTGAGTTATGGTGCCGGTCCGGCACGGGGCGGCCCGACCATAGGCAAGACTCCTGGGGGTGTCAAGGTGGAACGGGCGGCTCCAGGCCGCGTCAACACTGGACGTGCGGCGCGTGCGCGGTCGCTTTACACCCCCGCGCCTCGGCGCTAACCTCACGCCGCCTCGTGTCACCGAGGAGGGTCTGTGAGCGAGCGGCCGCGCGACTTCGACGCCGACGCCGTCACTCATTGGCTGCGCCGCGAGGGGCTGACCCCGGAGTCGGTCGAGGCGCTGCCGGGTGGCGCGTCACTGCGGCGCTATTGGCGCGTCCGCACGTCCGGCACGTCGTCGGTGTTGATGACCATGCCGTACGGGGGCCCCGCCTCGGAGGAGCTGGGCAAGCCGGGCGCGTCCGCCGGCGCCGACTTCGTCGCGATGGCCACCTGGCTCGACGGCCTGGGGCTGCCGGTCCCGCGCCTGCAGCGCGTGGACCTCGACGGGGGCGCGATCCTGCTCGAGGACCTGGGCGATCGGCGCCTCTACGACGCCATCACCGCTGGCGCCGACCTCGAGGCCACCTACCTGCCCGCGCTGGAGCTGCTCGTCGCCTTCCAGAGCGCGACCTACGCGCCCGCCGAGGCCTGCCCCAACGGCGATCGCCGCTGTGACGTCCGCGTGCTCCAGGCCGAGCTCGAGCACTTCCTCGAGTACGGCATCGACGCGCGACAGGGCCGCCGGCTACTCGGCGACCGCCGCGCCGCGTTGGAGGCGCTCTTCGCCTCGGTGGCCGCACGCCTCGGCGCCGCGCCCACCGCGCTCGCCCACCGCGACTTCCAGAGCCAGAACATCATGATCACCCCGCGGGGGCTGGTGCTCATCGACTTCCAGGACGCCTTCGTCGCGCCGGCGACCTACGACCTGGTGGCGCTGCTGCGCGACAGCTACGTGGTCCTCGAACCGGCGGCGCTCGCCCGCCTCATCGACACCTACCACCGGCTGCGCCTGGCGGAGCGCCTGCCCGGCGACCCCCTGGCCGACCGGGTCACCCTCGGCCGCCTCTTCGACCTCCAGACCATCCAGCGCAAGCTCAAGGACGCCGGCCGCTTCGAGTACATTGCGCAGGTCAAGCAGAACCCTTCGTTCCTGCGCTACTTCGCCGACTCGGTCGCCTACGCCGTCAGGGCGCTGGAGCGCTTCCCCGAGTACGGCGACGCCCTCGACGCGCTCTGCCGGGCCGTGCCCGAGGCCATGGCAGCGCGGCGTGCCTGAGCCACGCCAGGCCGTCATCCTCGCCGCCGGAGAGGGCCGCCGCCTGCGCCCCATCACCGCGCACACGCCCAAGCCGCTGATGCCCTTCCTCGGGGTGCCCATGCTGGATTGGGCGGTGGCGCACCTGGTGCGCGCCGGCGTCCACCGCATCGCGATCAACGCCTTCCACCTCGCCGACGCCGTCGTGGCGCACGTCGTGGGCCCGCTCGCCCGCCGCTTCCCGCAGGTGGAGCTCCACGTCTCGGTCGAGCCGACCCTCCTGGGCACCGGCGGCGCGCTGGCCCGGCTGCGGGGCTGGTTGGGTCGCAGCCCCTTCGTGGTGGTGAACGCCGACGCCGTGTTCGCCGCCGATCTGCGTGCGATGATGGCCAGCCACGCCGACGGGAGCGCCGACGCGACCTGGATGGTCTCCCGCGCGCCGGGCGCCGCCGACCTCCGCACCGTGCAGCTCGACGCCTCGGGCGCCGTGAGCGCGATCCACCCGGAGGCGCGAGGGGACGCCTGGACCTTCTGCGGTGTCCACATCGCCGGCCCGGCGGTGCTCGACCGGCTGCCCGACGACCCGTCCTGCGTCGTTCGCGCTGGCTACCTCCCGGCCATCGCCGCCGGCGCGCGCGTGCAAGCCTTCGAGACGGACGCCTTCTGGGCCGATACCGGCACGCCCGAGCGCTACGTCGACGCACACCGCGAGGGCCTGGCCGCCGCCGACGCCCTCGCCCCCCTGGGCCTGTGGCCCGACCGCGGCTGACGCGCCGTCGCCGCAGCTTCGACCCGCCGGTCGCGGCAGCAGGAGGTCGGCGAGGCCCCCAGGCGTCTCGCCGACCGCCCAAGTCACGAGGCCGCAGGCACCCCTCGCTCGTCGCTGCCCTCAGTCCTCGACGTACTTGACCAGCGCGACGGTGACGTTGTCCTTGCCGCCGTGGTCGCACGCCGACTTGATCAGCTCCTCGACACCCTTGTCCAGGTCGTCGCGGTAGCGCTCCACCAGCTCGAGGATCTCCTCGTCGGGCACCTCGCCGCTGAGCCCGTCCGAGCCCAGCACCAGGATGTCGCCCGCCTGCGGCTCGTGCCGGGCGATGTCCACCTGGACGGTGTCCTTCATCCCGAGCGCCCGCACGATGATGTTCTTGTGCGGGAAGGCGTCGATCTCTTCCTGCGTCATCTTCTGGATCTTGATGTAGTCGTTGAGCAGCGAGTGATCCTCGGTGAGCTGCTCGATCTGGCCGCCCCGCACCCGGTAGCAGCGGCTGTCGCCCACGTGCGCCACCAGCGCGTACTCCGGGGTGGCCAGCATGCCGACGAAGGTGGTGCCCATCCCCTTGAAGCGGGCGTCGGCCAGGGCGGTCTCGAAGATGTTCCGGTTCGCCAGCTTGATCGCCGCCACGAGCCGGTTCTCGTCGTACTCGAGCTCCGACTCCAGCTTGAAGGGCCAGGTGATGTCGTCGTCGTCGGCGGTCTCTTCGAAGAAGGACGCGAGGGTCTCCACCGCGATGCGGCTGGCGACCTCGCCGGAGCTGTGGCCGCCCATGCCGTCGGCGACGACGAACAGGCTCCGCTCCGGGACCAACATGAGGTTGTCCTCGTTGTGGTCGCGCTTCATCCCGACGTGGGTCGCGCCAGCATACTGCAGCTTCATCGCCGTCCCGACTTTGCGGTACCGCCGGAACCCCGCGGTACGTGGGCCCCGAACCGGCGGGAAGGATGGCACGGCTTCGGGGGCACTGGCAACTTGCTCTCCGCAACCGCGGTGGCGCTGCCTCCGGCCTCTGGAGCGGCGCGGCTCGGGCACGAGACTCGTCGTTGCGGCGGCTGCGCCCTTGGGTTAGTGCGTCGGCTGGCCGGGAGGCAGCGTGGCAGGCGAGTGCATCAAGGTCCGGGGCGCGCGCGAGCACAACCTCCAGCGCGTCGACCTGGACATCCCCAAGCAGAAGCTGGTGGTCTTCACCGGGGTCTCCGGCTCGGGCAAGTCCTCGCTCGCATTCGACACGCTCTTCGCCGAGGGGCAGCGGCGCTACGTGGAGTCCCTGTCGGCGTACGCGCGCCAGTTCCTGGGCCAGATGGAGAAGCCGGCCTACGACAGCATCCACGGCCTCTGCCCCACCATCGCCATCGAGCAGAAGTCGGCGTCCCAGAACCCGCGCTCCACGGTCGGTACGGTCACCGAGATCTACGACTACCTCCGCGTGCTCTTCGCCCGCGCCGGCGTGCAGTACTGCCCCACATGCGGCCGCCCGGTGGGGCGGCAGTCGCCCGAGCAGGTGGCCGACCTGGTGAGCGCCTGGCCCGAGGGCACGCGCTTCGTCCTGCTGGCGCCCCTGGCACGCCGGCGCAAGGGCACCTTCAAGGGCACGCTCGAGGACGCCCGTCGGGAGGGCTTCGTGCGCGCGCGCATCGACGGCGAGATCAGGGAGTTGGCCGAGGTGGAGGCGCTGGACGCGCGGCGTCACCACGACGTGGAGCTGGTGGTGGACCGGTTGACCGTGCGCGAGGGGATGCGCCCTCGGCTGGTCGACTCGATCGAGACGGCCTTCCGGCACGGTTCGGGCATGGCCACCGTGCTGCGCGCCGACACGGGCGAGGAGGTCCCTGCCAGCGAGCACGACCACTGCGCCGTCTGCGAGCGCAGCTTCGCCGAGCTGACGCCGGCGAGCTTCTCCTTCAACTCGCCGCTGGGCTCCTGCCCCGAGTGCCACGGGCTGGGCAGCGCCTGGAAGGTCGACGAGGACCGGCTGGTCCCCGACCCGGGCAAGAGCCTGCGCGAGGGCGCCGTCATGCCGTGGGCCTCGGCGCTGGCGCGAGCGGAGGATCCGAATCTGGTCACGCGCCACCTCCTGGCGGCCTTCGAGGCGCGCGGCGTCGACCCGGAGCTGCCCTGGAGCCAGCTCGCCCCCGAGGCGCGGGAGGCCCTGCTGCACGCGGTCCCGACGCCCGAGGACTCCTTCGAGGGCGCCGCCGTCGCGCTCATGCGGCGGTGGCGCGAGACGCGCAGCGACGAGCAGCGGGCGGCGTACCAGGCCTGGTTCGTGCGCACGGAGTGCCCGCGCTGCGGCGGCGCGCGCCTGCGTGAGGAGGCGCTGCACGTCCGCGTGGGCGACCTCACGGTGGGCGAGGCCGTCCAGACCCCGGTGGATCGTCTGGGCGCGCGCCTGGACGCGCTCGAGCTGGACACGGTGCAGGCCGAGATCGCCCGCGAGATCCTGCGGGAGATCAGCGGGCGGCTGCGCTTCCTGGTCGACGTCGGCCTGGGCTACCTGACCCTGGCGCGCACTGCCGCCTCCCTGAGCGGCGGGGAGAGCCAGCGCATCCGCCTGGCCAGCCAGATCGGCACCGAGCTCACCGGCGTGCTCTACATCCTCGACGAGCCCTCCATCGGCCTGCACCCGCGCGACAACCGCCGCCTGCTCGGGACGTTGCGCCACCTGCGGGACCTGGGGAACTCGCTGGTCGTCGTCGAGCACGACGCCGAGGTCATCGAGTCGGCGGACTGGCTGGTCGACTTCGGGCCGGGAGCCGGCACCCTGGGCGGTCACGTGGTCGCAGCCGGGCTGCCCGCCGAGGTCGCGGCCACCCCCGAGTCGATCACCGGCGCGTTCATGTCGGGGCGGCGCCGCATCGCCGTGCCCGCCAGCCGCCGGCGCCCCACCAGCTTCATCCGGGTGGTGGGCGCGCGCGAGCACAACCTGCGCGACATCGACGTCGACATCCCCCTCGGCGTGCTCACCGTCGTCACCGGCGTGTCCGGCGCTGGGAAGTCCACGCTCATCGAGCAGATCCTACGCCCGGCGCTGCAGCGGCGGCTCCACGGCAGCGTCGATCCCGTCGGCGCGCACCGCCGCATCGACGGGCTGGAGCTGGTCGACAAGCTGGTGGACATCGACCAGCAGCCCATCGGCCGCACCCCGCGGTCGAATCCGGCGACCTACTCGAAGCTCTTCGACGAGATCCGCCGGATCTTCGCCTCGACGCGCGAGGCCAAGATGTACGGCTACGAGCCCGGACGCTTCTCGTTCAACGTGAAGGGCGGGCGCTGCGAGACCTGCTCGGGCGACGGCGCCATCCGGGTGGAGATGCACTTCCTCGCCGATGTCTTCGTGACCTGCGAGGCCTGTGGGGGCCGCCGCTTCAACGCCCAGACCCTGCGCGTGCGCTACCAGGGCCTGACCATCGCCGACGTCCTCGAGCTGACGGTGGACCAGGCCCTGGAGCTCTTCCGCAACCACAAGCGGGCGCGGCGCATCCTCGAGACGCTGCACGAGGTGGGCCTGGGCTACGTGGCGCTGGGGCAGGCCTCGAACACCCTGTCGGGGGGCGAGGCGCAGCGCGTCAAGCTGGCGCGTGAGCTGGCGCGCGCCGACACCGGCAACACGATGTACATCCTGGACGAGCCCTCCACCGGCCTGCACTTCGCCGACGTCGAGCGCCTGCTGGCCGTCCTCGATCGCCTGGTGGAGGCGGGCAACTCGGTGGTGATGGTCGAGCACCACCTCGACATCATCAAGGCTGCCGACCACATCATCGACCTGGGCCCCGAGGGCGGCGGCGGCGGCGGGCAGGTCATGGCGGTGGGGACCCCCGAGGAGGTGGCCGCCAGCACCGAGGGACACACCGCGGCGTTCCTCCGCGAGGCGCTGGCTCATGGCGCCTGAGCGCGCGCCGGCCGCCGTTGACGATCTCTCCGTCCGGCCGCTATGCTCGGCCGCGAGCACCGAACGCCAGAGCCTGTCCGCCTCTGTTCACCCTTTCTCGCCCCCGATGTGCTCCACCCGCGAGACGTCGGACCATTGATGCTGCGCCGCCTGGGAAAGTACGAGCTGCTCGAACGCATCGCCCTCGGCGGTATGGCCGAGGTGTATCGAGCGCGTCAGGAGGGGCCCGCTGGGTTCGAGAAGGAGCTGGTGGTCAAGCGCATCCTGCCCCAGCACGCCCGCGACGAGCAGTTCATCGAGATGTTCCTCGACGAGGCCAGGCTGGCCGTCCGCCTGGCCCACCCGAACATCGTGCAGATCATCGAGCTGGGCTACGAGGACGGCTCCTACTTCATCGCGATGGAGTACATCAGCGGCATCTCGCTCGGGGACCTGATGGACCGCGCGGCGGTGCTCGGCGTGCGCCTGCCGTACCACTACGTGGCGCGCATCATCGCCAGCGTGTGCGCCGGCCTCGACTACGCGCACGCCTTCTCGGACGCCGACGGGACGCCCATCGGCCTGGTGCACCGCGACGTGAGCCCGGACAACGTGCTCATCTCGTACAACGGCGCGGTGAAGATGATCGACTTCGGCGTCGCGAAGGCGGCGACGAACGAGACCAAGACCAGCTCCGGCGTGGTGAAGGGCAAGTTCTGCTACATGTCGCCGGAGCAGATCCAGGGCCAGCCGCTGGACGGGCGCAGCGACATCTTCAGCGTGGGCATCCTGCTCTACGAGGCCTGCGTGGGGACGCGGCCCTTCAGCGAGTCGAGCGGGCTGGGCACCGTGTCGGCGATCATGACCCAGGACCCGCCGCTGCCGCGCGAGCGTGCGCCGGACATGCCGCTGGAGCTGCAGGCGGTCATCCTGCGCGCGCTGGTGAAGGACCGCGACCAGCGCTACTCGCAGTGCCGGCAGATGCAGCGCGAGCTCGAGCAGTTCATCCAGACCCACGCGCAGTACGTGGGGGAGTCGGACATCGGCGAGTTCGTGCGTCGCGTCGCGCGCGGCGAGCCGGATGACGTCCGGTGGCTGGGCGCGTTGCACGCCGAGGTCAGCGCGACCCCCGTGGCGGCGGTGTCGCGCCCGGTGTCGGTGGTCGCGCACAAGCCGCCGGTGGGCCGGATGGAGGCCGCCACCGGGGCGGCGCTGACGCCGCCGACGCTGCGCGAGGCGGGGAAGCTGGGCGGCGTCGGGGTCGCCAGCGGCCACCTCGCCCACCTGGGCGCGCCGAGCCATGGGACGCCGGGCTTCCGGCGCAGTGAGAGCACGCCGCTGGCGCGCCGGCGTGCCATCGCGCTGGTGCTCTTCGTGCTGGTGGTGGCGGCGGCCAGCGCCCTCTTCTTCGCCTGGCGCGACAGCCGCCACGCGGCGCTGGTCCAAGGCGTCACGGCGGCGACTCCGGAGGTGGTCCCGGGGGCGGGGGCCGACGGCACGGACAGCGAGGCCGAGGAGCTGGAGGCGGCGGCGACCGAGGCGCCCACGGAGCGGCAGCCCATCGTCATCACCGCCCCCGGGACGCGGGTCTTCGTGCCCGAGCCCGCTGCCGCGGTCGCCTTGCCCGACGGGGCGGCTTCGGCGGCGGAGCCGGACGCGGGCGAGGCGAGCGCTGCTGGTGCCGGGCCGGCAGGCGAGGAGGCCGACGCCGCGTCCAGCGAGGCGGAGACCGAGGCTTCCGAGGGCGCGGTCGCCGGCGCGGCGGTGGAGGGCGCGGACGCGGAGGCGGCCGAGGGCGACCCGGCCGACGCCGAGGGAGCCGAGCAGGACGCGGTCGAGGCGGAGGTGGCGGAGCCGGAGGTCGCCTCCGCGGCCGACGACGACGCGCAGGCAGCACCCGCGCCGGCGTCGGGGACGATCCGGGGCCAGGGCACGCTGGTCGTGAACTCCAACCTGACGGGGGCGGAGGTGTGGATCGATGGCCGCCAGCGCGGGGTCACCCCCTACCGTGAGGCGGTGGTCGAGGGCAGCCATGACGTGGAGGTCCGGGTCGCCGGGCAGAGCCGCACGAAGCGGGTGAAGGTGGGCTACGGCACCAGCCACACGGCGGACTTCAGCTTTCGGCTCGGACACGTGGCGATCCGGGGCGTACCTGCCGGGGTGGTCTGCTCGATCGACGGAGATCCGGTGGGGCGTTGGGAGTTCGACGATCTCATCGTCGCGGCTGGCAAGCATCGCCTGGTCTGTGAGGACCCCGCGCGCGGCGTGACCTACGATCGCGCGTTCACGGTGCGCGCGGGAGGGCGGACCGGCCTCTCTCACCCTTCGGAGTAGCCGGCTGTCGGTCCTGGCGCGGCGCCGTCCGGGGAAGCGTGGGGCGCGGTGCGGCCGGACCGCGGCCCCGCCTCGGACGTCGGGCTGGACACGGCCGCACAATCGGACGATGAACCCACGCGGCGAGGAGTGATGAGTGCGGCGACCCGGACGGCGTGAAGTGGTGATGACGGGGCTGGCGCTCTTCGCCGGCAGCGCCATCCTGCTGATGAGCACGCTCGAGATGGGCGCCACGCGCGACGAGTCCTTCTACTTCCGATTCGGCCGCTCGTACGCCGATTGGTTCGCCGATCTCGACGCGGCCGCCGACCCGGAGGCGGTCGCCTCGGTGCTGGGCCGCCGCGCGGTGGAGTCGGTGTGGAGCGGGAACTTCGAGCACCCGCCGCTGATGAAGAGCGCTTTCGCCGCGAGCTGGCGCGCCTTCGCCCGCAAGGAGCGGGATCTGTCGCGGCCGCGCACCGGGCTCGCGGGGCAGCCCGAGCAGTGGTCCGTCGGCGGCCTGGCGCCGGCCGATGGATTCCCCGAGGGCGCCCAGGTGTCGCTGCTCGCGCCGCTGGTGCGCGGCCAGCAGGCCACCGACCCTGGCCGCGTGCTGGGCCGCGCGACCGTCACCAGCCGGCTGCCGAGCCGGGCCGACCTGCGCCTCGACGAGGGCGACCGCGACGCGATCATCGCCGCATGCCGTGCCCGGCCGGGCGATCCCGGCCCTCCGATGGTCCTCACCGGGTGCCGCGCTCGCGAGGATCGCCCCCTGGCGCTGATGAGCGAGATGACCGCCATGCGGTTTCCCGGCGTCCTCACCGGCGCCCTCGCCGTGCTGCTGACCTTCCTTCTGGGCGAGGCCACCCTCGGCTTCCTGCCCGGCCTCCTCGGGGCCCTGGCCTTCCTCTTCGTCCCGCGCCACTTCTTCCACGCTCACCTCTGCGCCTTCGACATGGGCATCGTCGCCGGCGTGCTGGCCACCCTCTACGCGTTCTGGCGTTCCCTGAGCGACCGCCGCTACGCCCTCGTCGCGGGCGTGGCCTGGGGCCTGGCGCTCCTCATCAAGCACAACGCCTTCTTCCTCCCGGTGCCGCTGGTGGCGTTCTGGCTCTGGAACGGCCGCCGTCAGCTCGCCTGGCCTCGGATCGCCGGCCGCCGCCGCCTCGAGCTGCCCCCGCTCCCGCTCGCGCTGCTGGTGATGCCGCTGGTGGCCCTGCCGATGCTCTTCACCTTCTGGCCGCGCCTCTGGTACGACCCCTGGAGCTCGCTGGCGCGCTACTTCGGGTTCCACCTCGAGCACGAACACTACATGCAGTGGTACTTCGGCCGACCTCTCCAGGTCCCCCCCTTCCCGGTCGAGTTCCCCTTCGCCCTCACCCTCTTCACCGTGCCCGAGGTCTTCACCTTCCTCTCCCTGCTCGGCATCTTCCTGGCGTACCGGGCGCGTCCCGGCCAGCCCGGCGCCCCCCGGCCCGGCGCCCGCACCTTCCTGCTCCTCAACGGCCTGGTGCCCATCATCCTCATCGCGCTGCCCTCGACCCCCATCTTCGGCGGCGTGAAGCACTGGATGACCGGCATGCCCATGCTGCTCCTCTTCGCCGGCTACGCGCTCACCTGGGCCCTCCGGCGCGCCACCGAGCGCATCCCCGGTCGCGCCCTGCGCGGCGCCGTCGCCGGGGCCGTCGTGCTGGTCGTCTTCGCAGGCCCCGTGCGGGCGAGCCTCCGCGCGGTCCCCTTCGGCACCGCCTACTGGAACGACCTCATCGCCGGCGGCATCCAGGGCGCCGCCGACAAGCAGCTCATGCGGCTCTACTGGGGCTACACGACGCGCCAGGCCCTGGACTGGCTCAACGAGAACGCCCCTCGCAACGCCTCGGTGTTCTTCCAGAACACGACCTGGGACGCCTGGGATGCCTACCGCCGCGACGGCCTGGTCCGCCACGACCTGCGCTACCTCGGCGGCCCCGCAGGCGCGGACATCTCGCTCATCGAGCCTCAGAAGGCCTTCGCCGAGCTGGACATCGACGTGCGGCGCGCGATGGGCGTCGCCGGACCGACCGGCTTCGTGACCTTCGAGGGTGTCCCGATGCTGCGCATCTATACGCGTCCAGAGCCGCCCCGAGCCGCGCCGCCGCCACCCACGACGGGGATCCCCGCCGAGGACCCGCCCGGCTCCACCCTCTGAGCAGCGAGCGGCCGCTGCGACGCGGCGCTCTACCGGCCGGCCTCACGGAGGTCCAGCGTCGCCCAGGCCGCGATGCTGGGCCGCACCGTGCTCAGCATGTCCGCCTCGAGCATGACCTCGCGCCGCCGCGGATCGGGGCTGAAGATCTCCAGCGCGACGGTCGCCGGCGTCTCGCCTGCCGGCACCGGGAGCAGCAGCCGGTGCATCACGTATTCCCACGGGTCCAGCGTGACCCGGGCCACCTCGGCGCCGTCGATCCTGACGATGACCTCCGGCCCTATCCCCTCGTCGTGCCTCACCGCGGCTTGCGGGTGCCCGAAGCGCAGGAGCACCGCCTCGCCGCGGGGCACGTCGGGCCACTCGATCAGCAGCGCTCGCGGGCCCGGCCCGGGATGCGCGTAGATCCACTCCACCTCCTCGTGGAACAGGTCGCGGGTCTGGAAGTGCAGGTCATACCAGGGTGCCAGGCCGCAGACGTGCCGCTCCGCACCCGGCCTGCACGGGGTGACCTGGCCGTTGTCGGCGCGCCGCGCGACCCGGAGCCTGGCGAAGTCCGCCGACATCCGAGCCAACGAGCCGAGGCCCGCGGGCTCCCACAGCGTCACGCGCACGCCGTCGTCGAAGGCCTGTTCGCGCAGCAGCTTCCGGTCGGCCTCGAGCAAGGACGCTGGCGCGGCGGGCTTGCCATAGGCGCTGATGACCCACAGCCGCTCCGAAGCCAGCAGGCGCGCAGGATCGGGACGGTCAGCGCGGATCAGCGCGGGGAAGGGAAAGCGCTCCGTCCCGGGCCCGATGTCCTGGAGCGCATGCCATGGACGCTCCTCCCACGGCGGGAGGACCACCACCGCGTCACCGTCGGCGAAGTCTGCGGCCACCGCCGCGCTGGCCGCCGCCATGGACGCGTCCGAGGGCACCCGCGCCTCGCGCTGGTCGACGCTGAGGAACGACGCCACGCTGAGGCCAGCCGCTGCCAGGAGCAGCGCGATCGCCAGCCACCTCACCCTCTGGACAGGCCCGGTCACGGCGCCTGCGTACCACAGGCCCGCGCTCGTTGCAGCGCACGTCGTGATGGTTGTGTGGCCGGCTCAGCGGAACACGTCCCCGGCGCTTCCCACCACGACGAACGGAGCCCAATAGAACGGATCGCGCGCGCGCGCGAGGACACGGCGCGAGCGCTCGACATCGGCGGCGCCGGTCAGCGGGTGCACCGTCGCCTCCCCCCGTAGCATGGCGAGCCGGGCGAGCCGCAAGGCCGCGGGCGCGCTCTCGCCCCCGGCCAGGGCCTCGTAGAAGCGGTCCATGAGCGTGGGGGTGACCGTGTCCTCCACCTCCCAGAGCGAGGCGAGCACCTCGGAGGCCCCGGCGCGCAAGAAGGCGCCGGTCAGCCCGTCGAAGCCGTCGCCCGCGTGCAGATCGCCTCGCGCCGTGTCGCAGGCGCTCAGCACGACCAGGTCGGCGTCCAGGCGCAGACGGAGGACCTCGTCCCATTGCACCAACCCGTCCTCACCTTCTCCCGGGGCCAGGAAGAGCGCGGGGGTGCTGCCCCTGGCCGTCGAGTCGCTGGCGCTGGTGTGTGTGGCGAGGTGCACGATCGCGTAGCGGTCCAGCGCCAGCTCCTCCAACCTGCGCTCGGTCGCGAGCGGGCCGGTGAACAGCGTGCCGGGCCCCGCGTCGGCGCCCAGCCTGCGTCGCGCCAGCTCCACCTCGAGCGCGGCGCCCGCCAGCTCCGGCAGCTCGCGCGCCGGCCCGCGGTCGTAGGCCGGCGCGGCGAAGCCGACGAAGGGGAAGCGATCGACCCGAGCGCGACGGCGCAGGTCCTCTCCTCGCAGGGTGGCGAGCGCCGCCAACGATGGGGCCTGGCTGAAGACGAACTCCTCCAGGGCGTAGCGAGGGCGCCCCGAGGGGCTGGTCACGAGGGCGTCGAAGGGGACGATCCGCAGGGCGCCTTGCGGGATGATGACGACCCGCCGGCGCGAGCCGAGCTGCCCGACGACGGGCTCCAGCAAGGCCCTGTACGCGGCCCGCGCTGCGGCGTCGCGCTCACGTCGCTCTCGCGCGCCGGATGGCCGCGCCCGGAGACGCTCGTGAAGGTCGCGCGCCAGCGCCTCGAGCCGGGCGCGCGGCGCGAGGGCGACCACGGCTGTCCCCGCGCTGGTCAACACGAAGGCCCGGCTCCGGACGGCGCCCAGGTGATAGGCCACCACCGCGACCTCGTCGCCGAGAGCCCCCACGAGCGCGGCCACCCTTCCCCGATGCCCCGGTGCCCCCTGCAGGCGATCGCTCGCGCTCCCGAGCTGATGCCGCAGCTCGGCCTCGAGCCGGCCTCGAAGGTGCCCCAGCCGGTGCAGCGCCTCGGCGTCGAAGGCCGGGTCACCGCCCGCGGCCAGCGCCATCGCCCGGTCGATGGCGGCCACGCGCTGCGCCAGCCGCGCGGTGGCGGGGAGGGCCCGGGTGGAGCCGGCCCGGTCGAGCAGCTCGACGAAGCCGCGCGCGAGACTCCGATCGGCCGCCTCCAGGGCCTCGACCCGCGCCTGTTGCGCCTCGACGTCGGCGTCGGCGAGCCAGGCCTCCACGAGCATCTCGCTGGCTCGCTGGCGGGCCGCCGCCAGCGTCTCGCGTGCGGCGGGCGTGCCCAGCCGAGCGTCGAGCCGCTGGAGGTCCTCGAGCGCGAGCCCGGCGAACCTGCGCACCTCGGCCGGGTCGCCCTCGGCTTCGGCCAGCTCGGCCAGCCGCGACGCCGCCTCCCAGCGGGCTCCCGGCGACCCCGACAGCGCCAGCTCGCCCAGCCAGCGACGCTCCGCTGCGACATCTCCCCCCGACCGTGCGGCCGCGGCCAGACCTCGCCAGGCGGTCTGGATCCGCCCCTCGTCGGCCATCTCCTCGTAGAGCACCCGCGCGGCCTCGAAGTGGATGCGTGCCTCCGGCGCCCGCCCCCCGAGCAGCGCGACGCGTCCCAACGCCAGCCGGCTGCCCGCGATCCCCGAGAGCGCGTGCATGTCGGTGAAGGCCTTGCGTGCCATCTCCAGGAGCCGCGTGGCCTCGGTGGCGTCTCCAGCCTCCAGCGCCAGCTCGCCCAGGATCCGGTTGAGCTCGGCGCCGTGTCGCGCGTGGCCGATGCGCGCCGCCAGCCCCGCTCCGATGGCCGCCGCCGCCCGGGCCTGATCGCGATCCCCGAGCGCGCGCTCCACCTCGACGCGCTCCACCAATGCGTCGAGCTGCTCGCGGCTGCGTCCCTCGCGCGCGAAGGCCATCTCGGCCCTGCGCAGCAGGTCGGCCGCCCCGGCGAGGTCTCCATCCAGCGCGAGCAGGCTCCCCTCGATGCGGTCGGCGACGCTCGAGCATGGCGACCCCGCGCACACCGCGACGAATCGCTGCAGCGCCAGCCTGGCCTCCTGCTGGCGGCCCGCTCGCAGCGCCAGCAGCGCCCGCACTCGCTCCGCCGCCGCGTCGGCCGGTGCGCGCGCGGCACCGTTCGCCCACGCGTCCGCCTCTGCCAGCGCGGCCCGCGCCGCCCGGGTCCGGCCGGCGGCCCGCTCGACCACTACCCGGGCCACCAGGGCCTCGACCCGGGCCTCGACGGACCCGCCACCGCCCAAGAGCGCCAGCGCCGCGTCGAACTGCTCGCGCGCGGCCGCGAAGTGCCCCTCGTCCCCCAGGACCCGGCCCCGCAGCGTGAGCACGCGGCTCGTCAGGTCGACGGCGCCAGCGGGCAAGCTCGCCAGGAGCTCGGAGGCCCCATCCCACACGAGCGCGTCCTGGCCTCGCTCGAAGGCCTCCTCGAGCCTGAGCAGCCGCGCCTCGCCTTCGTCTGCGTGGACCGCTCCCGCGAGCGCCTGGACGGCCAGCGTGATCAGGACACCCACGCTGCCCGGTCCTGCTGTCACGCGTCCGCCTCCGCCTCCGCCCGTCGTGCCACGCGGGCGACGCTCCAGCGCCTCATCCTACCACATCGCTGGACCCCGCTCGCTCCCTGGCGGCTGTCGTCAACCCGGGTCCGGCGGTGTACAACCGTAGGCGATCCGACCCGTCTCCAGGAGTGGTGCTGATGACAGGCAAGCGCGCGTTGATCCTCTGGGCCATCCTGGCCAGCCTCCCGGCGTCGGGGTGCAAGTACGTCGGGGACAAGCACTCGGGTGATGACGCCACGCGCGGAGGCGCGACGCCCGTCGAGCTCGACGTCGCCGTCGACGATCGGCTGAGCCAGAAGCAGGGCGACAACACGGACTGGAAGACCTTCAGCCTCGACGCCCCGGCCGAGGTCACCGTCGACATCTGGTGGGACGACCCCTCGATCAAGGGCAGCGTCACGCTGCGCGACCAGTTCGGCGCCAGGCTCTCCGGGGTGAGTCACGCCCAGGGGACCCGCCACGAGGTGATCGGTCCGCTGCTGGTCCCCGCGGGCCAGAGCTTCGTCGAGGTGTTCCTGTCCCGCGGCGCGTCGGTCTACACCCTGGAGGTCCGCGCGAAGGCCTCGGCGTCGGTTCCCTCCGCGCCCGTCCGGCCGGACTTCTGATCCCGTCATGCACCGCGCACACGGCCAGGATGAACTGGGGTCATCGGACCGTAGCTGGGGTCAGCCGTCACCGGGTCACCGGTACCCCCGCCCCCGCCGATGGCCGCCACCGTCGAGCGAACCCGTCGGCGCGTCCCGCTCGCGCTGGCGCGCGATGAAGCCGTGTGATTCCGGCGCCTTGGGTGCGTTTGACACCCAGAAAACCGGCGTGCTACCGTCCTCGGGCTCGATCAGCCAGAAGCCGCTTCCCGCGCCACACCCGCGGGGCAGGGCGGTCAACCGGATCGTGTCGGTCGGAGTTGCTCCTGCATGAGCCAGTTCGAGGTCATCAAGGACATCGGCGAGACGCTCAAGTCGTTGCTGGAGGAGTCCTTCAAGGCGGCTGGGTTCACCACGGTGAACATCTCTACGGACAAGCCGAAGAAGGACAACATCAAGAACCTGCCGACGGTGAACTGCTACATGTATCACCTCGGCTTCGACCAGCGGTACCGGGAGCGCACCCAGACCCTCGTGTCGTCCTACGCCAAGGACGGGCGGGTGGTGGAGTACTACCGGGACGCCCCGATCCTCATGCTGGCCCACTACATCATCAGCGTGTGGGGCAACTCGCCGGCCGAGGAGAACCTCCTGACCGGCCTCGCCGTGAAGACCTTCCTGGAAAATCCGATTCTGACCGGGGAGGCCTTGCGCGGTGAGAGCTTCTTCCCCGACGATAAGCTCAACATGTATCCAAATCTTCAATCCGACTACAACGACGTGCTGAGCTTCTGGCGCAGCATGAACGAGGAGTTGAGGCCGGCGGTCTACTACTACGTGCGCTTCCGCATCGAGTCCGACCGACGGTCACCAGAAGTCAAGCGAGTCACTGGCAAGGATCTTGCAGTTGCCGGTCGCCGATAACGCAGCCATGCATCCATCGGCAGACCCTGGGTCCAACGACCCGGTACGCAACAGGGAGAGGCGCATGCCTCCGGTTCTCGACAGGGACTCGCTCAAGCTGAATACGCCCCATGGAGGGGCAAGACGGGTGGGATTCCCGAGACCCTGCAGGAGGAACGTTAATGGCTACTAGCTACCTGTCCCCTGGTGTGTACGTCGAGGAAGTGGATCGCGGATCCAAGCCCCTCGAGATGGTTGGAACCAGCACGGCCGGCTTCATTGGCGAGACCTCCGTGGGTCCCGTCAACCAGCCGATCCTCTGCACGAACTGGAGTCAGTTCACGAAGGCGTTCGGTGACTTCCAGCACAGCGAGTACCTGGCGCACGCCGTGTACGGCTTCTTCAACAACGGCGGCGGCAAGTGCTTCGTGCTGAACGTCGGCGCTGCTGAGGGCGACAAGAAGGCGGGCAAGGCCGGACTGTACATCGGCACGGACAACGGTCCGGGGACCCGCACCGGGCTGAAGGCCTTCGAGGACGTGGACGAGATCAACATCGTCTGCGCGCCCGGCCAGACCGACCCGGTCATCCACGACGCGGTGCTCAGCCACTGCGAGAACATGCGCTACCGGTTCGCCATCCTCGACCCGCCGGAGGTCATCGAGAAGGGCGGCGTCGACAAGCTCGGCAAGCCGCGCGACTCGAAGTACGGCGCCTACTACTTCCCCTGGCTCGAGGTCTACGACCCCTACAAGGGCAACGTCTTCCAGCCGCCGAGCGGCTACATGGCCGGCATCTACGCGCGGTCGGATGGGGAGCGCGGTGTGCACAAGGCGCCGGCCAACGAGCTGGTGCGTGGCGCCCTGGGCCTCAAGTACAACATCACCAAGGGCGAGCAGGACATCCTCAACCCCAAGGGGATCAACTGCATCCGCACCTTCCCGAACCGCGGCATCCGGGTCTGGGGCGCGCGCACCATCTCGTCGGATGCGAGCTGGCGCTACGTCAACGTCCGGCGGCTCTTCAACATGGTCGAGCAGTCGATCGAGCTGGGCACCCAGTGGGTGGTGTTCGAGCCGAACGACGCGAAGCTGTGGAAGCGCATCACCCGCGACATCGGCGCCTTCCTGATGCGCCTGTGGCGCCAGGGCGCGCTCTTCGGCTCGACCCCCGAGGAGGCCTTCTACGTCAAGTGCGACGCGGAGACCAACCCCCCCGAGGTCATCGACGCCGGCCAGCTCATCTGCGAGATCGGCATGTGCCCGGTCAAGCCGGCTGAGTTCGTCATCTTCCGCATCGGCCAGATGCCGTCGGGCGGTGACGTGGCCGAGTAGTCGCCACCAGTTTCGTCTACCAGCCGAGGGACCCGGGCGGTTCCGGGTCCCAGAGCTGGAACCTTGTTAGTGTAGGAGCAACCCATGCCTAATCGTCGTGGTCACGATCACATCGGCAACTTCAACTTCATGGTCGAGATCGAGGGCGTGTCCACCGCGGCGTTCAAGAACGTCGAGGGGCTCGACTCCGAGACCGAGATCGTGGAGTACCAGGATGGCGACGACATCATCCTGCGCAAGCGGCCCGGCCGGACCAAGTACAGCAACATCACCCTGAAGCGCGGCTACATCAACACGACCGAGCTCTGGGACTGGCGCAAGAAGGTCATCGAGGGCAAGATCGAGCGCAAGTCGGGCTCGATCATCCTGCTCGCCGACGACGCGAGCGAGATCATGCGCTACAACTTCTTCGAGGCGTGGCCCTCGAAGTGGAAGGGCTTCACCCTGGACGGCAAGGGCACCGACGTCAACGTCGAGGAGATCGAGCTGGCGGTCGAGCGCATCGAGCGCGGCTGATCGACTCGTCCGCTGGCGCGCTCTTCGGGGCGCACCACGCGGGCGGATCTCCCTGAGGCGGGCGTCGCTCCGGAGACGGAGTGGCGCCCGCCTTCGTGTTTGTGGCCCTCGCGCCCAGTCCAGCGTTGCCGTCAGGTGGCGTCGGGCCGCCGTTCGAGGCCTCGGGGGGCCTTGCAGACGGGCGAGGAGCGCGCTACCACAGAGGCCGAGGTTCCACTCGCGGGACGCGACCCAAAGGCAGGACAGCGATGGCGTTCAAGACCGAGTTCGAGTTCACGCTCCCCAAGGGCTACGTCGACAGCGACGGCAACGTCCACCGGAAGGGGGTGATGCGCCTGGCGACGGCGAAGGACGAGATCGTCCCGCTACAGGACTATCGCGTCCAGAACAACCGTGCGTACCTGGTCATCATCCTGCTCAGCCGCGTCATCACGAAGCTGGGTGATCTCCGCTCCATCAACCCCTCGGTGATCGAGGAGCTCTTCTCCACGGACCTGGCGTATCTCCAGGACTTCTACCGTCGGGTCAACGAAGAGGGGACCTCGGCGGTCAAGGTGAAGTGCCCCGCCTGCGCGCACGGCTTCGAGGTCGACCTGGGGGCAGACCTGGGGGAATCGTGAGCTACCCCCTGGAGCGCATCTACCAGGAGGTAGCGTACATCGCCTACCACTTCCACTGGTCCATCGAGGAGATCCTCGCCATGGAGCATCGGGAGCGGCAGGTCTGGGTGCGCGAGATCTCGGAAATCAACAAGGAGATCAACAAGTCACGTCGCTAGTAGGCGCGTGGCGCTGCGGCGGTGGCTCCCCGCGGGCCGCCGCCATGGCGGGGCTCCTGGAAGCTGAGGAGGACGACCGTGAGGCTAGCGCGCGCACCCGGGGTGTATCCGTCCCGCGAGGAGCGGAGCCATGTGCCCATGAGCCTTGGCCCGCTCGGAATCCCGGGCTTCGTGGGCGTCGCGCAGCGCGGACCGACGAACCAGCCCGTGCGCTTGCACTCGATCCTCGAGTTCCGGGACGCGTTCGGACACCTGGAAGAGGCCGGCTATCTCGAGCAGGCCGTCGACGGGTTCTTCGAGAACGGTGGCAAGACCTGCTACGTCCTGCGGGTAGCGCACGCTGTCTCACGGCGCGGCGAGGAGGTCGCGCGCGCGGCGATGCTCCGGCTTCGCGATGCCAACGATCGGCCCGTGCTGGTCGTCCGCGCCAGCAACGAGGGTGCCTGGGGGGACCGCGTTCGCCTCAGCGTCGAGCGGCCGGAGCCTCGCGTCTCCACCTTCCTCACCCTGGACCTGCGGGAAGGAGACACCTCCGCGGTCATCAAGAGCACCCATGGCCTCTCCCGGGGATCCGTCATCCGGATCCGTGACCACCAGGGAGAGACCTGCCGGATCGTGACCGACCTGTCGGGCAAGAACGTGAGCTGGGCCGCCGACGCGCCGCTGGAACGCAACTTCGCGTCGGGCGCGCCGACCTACATCGAGCCGGTGGAGTTCAACCTGGTCGCGCGGTGGTCCGGTGTGGAGGAGCGCTACTCGAACCTCTCCATGTCGCCGATCTCCGACCACTACGTCGAGCGGGCCGTCAACGAGCGCTCGAAGCTCATCCAGGTCCAGGACCTGCGCGAGGGCGCGGAGGTCTCGGAGCGCTTCCCGGCCGCATTGGGGGAGACCCTCCTCGAAGGTGGGCGGGACGGTCTCTTCACCGTGACCCCCGACGACTTCATCGGCATGAACATCGGCCCGGAGGAGCGCTACGGCCTCGCCGCCCTCGAGGCCGTCGACGAGATCGACATCCTGGCGGCGCCCGACTTGATGTGGGCGCTCGCTCACGGGGCCGGGTTCCGCACGGAGAAGGACGTCGAGGTGGTGCAGGACGCGATGATCTCGCAGTGCGAGCGCCTCAAGACCCGCTTCGCCATCCTCGACTTCCCCGACCCCGCAGACCATCGGCGCGCCGAGCAGTGGCGCCTCCTCTTCGATTCGCCCTACGGCGCCTTCTACTTCCCGTGGATCCGGGTGGACGGCCCCGCAGGGCAGCGCCTGATCCCCCCCTCGGGGCACATCGCGGGCATCTACTCCCGCTGCGACCTCTCGATGGGCACGTTCCGCGCGCCGGCCAACGAGGTCATCGAGGGCATCTTCGACGTCGCCCGCGATCTGCGCGACGAGGACATCGGGCAGCTCAACGACGAAGGGATCAACTGCCTCAAGAGCTTCTCGATGCGCGGCATCCGGGTGTGGGGCGCGCGCACCACCTCCAGCGACCCGGCCTGGCGCTACCTGAACGTGCGCCGCGTGATGAACACGGTCATCTCGAGTGTGGAACGAGGATTGCAGTGGTCCGTGTTCGAGACGAACTCGCCCGTGCTGTGGAAGAGCCTCGAGCGCCAGGTCACGATGTTCCTGCTGGAGCTGTGGCAGCTTGGATATTTCAAGGGCCCGACCCCTGAAGAAGCGTTCTTTGTGAAGTGTGACGAAGAGACGAACCCCCCCGAGGCTCGCGAGGCCGGACAGGTCATCGTGGAGTGCGGAGTGGCGCCAGTGAGGCCCGCTGAGTACCTTGTTTTCAGGGTCGCGGCGGATGTGGAGGCGGTCGGACCCGGTACGTGAGCCGGCCCGACCTCGGCGCGCGGCCGACCCGGATGCAACCGGGGTCAATCGACGCGGGTGGGGTCCAGAGACCTCGAATCAAGTTCCCAGACCCCGGATGAGTTCCGGGGACAAACGACCGGAAGGAGCTGCCGATGGCCGCACCGAACACGCGATCGGACCCGAAGAAGGACGGAGCGGATCCCGAGATCACGTTCCGGTACCGCCTGGAGATCGGCGGCATCACGACCGTTCGCTTCACGAAGCTGAGCGGGCTGAAGATGTCGACGAAGGTCGACTGGGTTCAGGAGGGCGGCAACAACATCTACAAGCAGGCCCTCATCGGCAACCAGACCTTCGATCCGCTCGTGATCGAGAAGGGCTTCTACTCGGCGCGCGACCACTTCTTCCAGTGGATGAAGAAGATGCACGATCCCACCGAGAAGCCCGGACGCCAGAGCGTGTCGGTCATCATGCACAACGACAAGGGCGAGCCGACCGGTCGCTTCGACCTCTACGGCGCCTTCATCATGGAATACGAGGGGCCCTCCTTCGACTCGAAGTCCAAGGAGATCGCCTTCGAGAAGATGAAGCTGCACTACGACTTCTTCGAGTACAAGAAGGCGAGCTGAGCTCGCCGCGGACTCCTCGGTACATCCCGCACCGAGTCGCCCCAGCCTGAACAGGAATCCGGACGCATCCGATGGCGACACAGCACCCCATCGCTGAACTCCTCGGCGCCGGCGCCAGCCCGACGCAGGAAGAGGCACGTCATCTGGCCGAGGTCGGCTCCTTCACGGCCGCGCTCTTCGCGCGCTACCTCTCTGGACTCAGCGGTGTGCGGCGGGACGCGGGTTCTCGTCACTCGGCGATGGTCGCGGCCCTCGAGGGGCGCTTCGCGAGTCGCGATCCGGCTCGCTGGATGGAGGGGATGGGCCTCGGGGCGGCGCAGCTCGCCGACCGCTGGCACGGCCTGTGGCAGCTCGGGGCCGGGATTCCTCAGGGCTACTTCGGGATCGACACGCCGGAGATGGAGACCTTCCAGCTCCTGCCGGACGCCGTGGCGGAGCCCTATCTCGAGGCGTCGCGGGAGGCCCGCCCGCGTTCGCGCTCGCTCTTCGGCCCGCGCTCGCCGCGGACCGAACGCGCTTCGACCCGCTCGCGCGACCGCTCGCGTGTGCTCTCGGGTGACGCGCTGGTGACGCTGCGCGGCGGTGGATCGGTTCGAGTCGCGGTGCTCGAGGCGCTGGCCCAGGGGGGACTGCCGCTGGCCGACCAACTCGACCTGCGCGACCTGGTCGACCTGCGCGAGCTGGCCGGTCCGGCAGGCGATGCGGGGGAGCGGCGCCCGCCGCGGGCGCAGACCACGAGCGCGGCGGGGCGCAAGGCACGAACCGCAGGCGGCGCGGCGCTCGGAGCGGGGCGTCGCGGGGCCGTGGCCGCACCTGGTCTCGCGTCGAGGCGGATCCTCTTCGACGGCGTCGAGGTCGACGGACGTACGCCGGCCCTCGCCGGGGCGCTCGATTGGGCCCAGCAGGTGTTCGGCGAGCAGGCGGACCGCCGCGTGGGTCTCGCCACCTCTCGGACGCGATTGGAGCGTCTCCTCTCCGGACCGGCGCAGCAGTCGCTCGCGTCAGGGCGGGGTGGACCGCGTCCGGTGTTCGGCTTCTTCGACGCGGTGGAGGGAGACTTCCTCTCGCTCGAGCCGGCGCCCGAAGGGCTGGTCGAGACGGCACCGATGGGGTTCAGCGCTCGTCAGGGCGCGCGCCCCTCGGGTCGCGGGTCCGCCGCACGCTCCGCGCCGCCGTCGGCGAGCCCGACCGCTTCCTCCCCGCGCGCTGGCGTCGGGCCGCGGCCGACCGCGGTGGCCGGTGCTCCCGGCGCGCCGATGCGGGCGACGGCGGATGTGTCCGCTCGCTCCGGCATCGCTTCCACCTCGCTGTCGACCATCGTGCCAGGACGTCGCGGTGCGGCGCAGATCGTGCGCCCCGAACTGAGTGGAGTGTTCTCCAACGCCACCGCATCCTCGGCGGTCGCGACGGGGCTGGCCCCTCGCGCCGACGGCCGTGGCCCAGCGGCGCCGCCGGGTGCCGCAGCCCCCATCGGGGCGCGTTCGGCGGCCCCGGTCGGGACGGAGGTGCCGGGGGCCGGTCGGAGGTCGTGGCATTCGCCGGCGGGGGCCCGGTCGCAGGGCAGTGCCGCCGCGTCACGCGACCGTGGTCTGGTGGCCGAGTCGATCGTCTACGACAGCGTGGGCAGGGCCAGGCCCCGGGTCAGCCGCGGCGCCCTGGGTGCCCCCCGAGTCCTGCTGCGCGAGTCCCGATCGCGGGTCGGCGGCCTGGAGCTGCGTGGCGGGGGCGCGCTCGCGGACATGGACGCGCAGGTCCTTACTTCCGCGGTGACGGCGCCGCAGCCTGGGCCGGCGGGAAGCGGGCTGATCGGTTCGGTCGCCGGGCTCGCCGGCGACGCTGGCCTCGGCGGGGCCGAGCCGGAGCGCGCGGGGCGCCCCGGGGTGCCGACCCTGGCGGGCGGTGCGCCGCCCTCGGCTCTCGCCAGCGCCGACACGCTTTCGCCCATGGCGTTCGAACCCACCGCGGGCTTGGGCGTGGGGAAGGCCGCCTGGCGTCTGTCGGCCGATCTGGGTCCGGACCTCCCGCTCGGAGCGCTGCTGAGTTCGTACGAGCGCCTCGGTGGCGCGGTCGCGCGAGACGGAGCGGCGCTCGGCGTGCGCGCCGAAGGGTTCCGGCCGGTGCTGGCGGATTCGCGTGAGTCGCGCCCGCGCCTCGGAGCGCCCCGCGATTCGCGCTTCCGCACGGGATACGAAGACGCGCTCGACGGCGTGGCGTGGATCGCGCTGGAGCAGGACGACCTGGACCTCGCGGGCCGGATGGAGCACGGCGCTCATGAGCTGCCGATGTCGGTCGTGCCCTCGGGTCGTCGTGCGGTGATGGGGCCGGCTTCCACGGCGCTCAGGCTGGCTCAGGGAGAGGCACCGCGGCGCGCGGAGGTGCTCGCAGCCGGACCGGGCGCCGGCTCCGCGGCCCCCCTCGGTGGGCCGCGCTCCGCCTCGCAGCGAGGCGCGCCGGGAGCGCGCCCGGGTTCGACGGCGACGGCGCTGGCCGGGACGTTCGTAGAGCCCGGCACCGCTGGCTTCGAGCGGGTGGCGTTCACGCCGGCCGCCCAGGGGGCCCCGGCAGCGCGCGGCGCGCTCCCGCCTCGGCTCGCAGGGCCGAGCACGGGCGCCCGGGCCGAGGCCAGCGCGACGCTGCTGCCAGCGCGCACGGTGTTCGTGGACGCCGGAGGGGGTCCCATCGCCGGCATGGTCGCCGCCGCTGGCTTCGGGACGCGAGCGCCGGGCGCGCCGGGCTCTTCGGAGGGCTGGATCCCGTCGAACCTGGCCGGGGGCGCGGCACGCGGGCCGCGGTCGCTGCGCTCGTGGGAGTCGCCGGCCGGTGTGCTCGTAGCTGCGTCAGGCGCTGAGGTCGGGGAGGCGCCGGGTCGCGCGGCGACTGCAGTCGGCACTGCGCGCGGGGCGCTCGCGGGGTCGGGGATCGGCGCTGCCTCTCCGTGGGCGCAGGACGCACGCGCGGCCCGACGGGCGTTGCTCAGGGCGGGCGTGACCGCGCGCGAGTGGCATGAGATCGAGGCGCTGGTCGGCGTCGATGGGCCGCTGGCGGCCGCGTCGACCCGCAGCGCGCGCCTGCGTTCCGAGCTGATGCCGGCCCTGCTCTCGAGCGTCGAGGCGCGGACCGCGGCGGGCGCGCGCATGGGAGGGGCGCCGGGTAGCGGCGGCGCCGACCTCGTGGGACGGATCGCTGGGCTGGCTCCCGCTGACGCTGCACGCGTCAGCAGGGTGCTGCGGGCCGCCGGGTGGGATGAGCCCGAGCTGGCCATGTTGCAATTGCTCCCCGATCCGGGTGCCGAGGGTCTGGAGTCCGCTCTCCCGGTCGCCGAGTCGCGGCGAGCGGATGGGGGAGGGCGCCGGGCGCCGGCTGGCGCGCCGGCCGGCCTCGACCGGGACGCCGTAGGACCGCGGAGCGAGCTGGCGGCAGGTCGGGTACCCGATGCTCGGGCGTCGTCGTTGCCCGGGCTGCCCTCGTCGTCGCCGGCCCTCATCGATCGCGGACGCGGCGCGGGTCCCGGTCGAATCGACGCGTGGACCGCCGAGGCGAGCCGCGTCAGCACGATGGCGCGGAACCTCGCGAGGGTCCTCACCGGTACCGCGGCGCTCAGCGGGGCGCCCGCGGGCCGCACCGACAGCGGCGCCGCGCCCGTGTTGGATGTCGACGCGCTGCTGGGTGGGGCGCTCGGTGTGCTGGGTGCCCGGCGGCCAGGCGTCGACTACTTCGCGGGGCTCGCGCCGTCGAGGGGCGGCGTGACGGGTCATCAGGCGACCTTCCGAGATGCGGTGGGCGAGCTCCTCGCCGTCGCCCGGACCGAGCTCTCGAGCGAGCAGGCCGCGGTGCCTGCGGCTCGCGCGGCCATCGCTCGTCAGCTGGCCCGGGTGCAGGCAGCCTGGCGCGCCATCGGGCCGTCGGCCACCGCGCCGGGGGCGACCGTCGAGGGCGGCGAGGACGGGGGGCTCGGCACGCTCGGCACCTCCCGGTTCCGCCCCACGCTCGAGGGGCAGGGCTTGCCGGGCGGCCTCTCGGCGGAGCCGGGGGCGCGACCGGGGCGCTACCCGGAGCTCGAGCGCGATCTGGTGACGCCGCGACAGGACGACGCTGCGGAGACGCTGGCCGAGCGGCTCGCGGCGGCTCTGGGTGATATCAGCCGTGGACCCGCCGGCGTGGGACGGCTGACGCGGCCGATGGCGGCAGCCGGCGGAGACGCTCCCACCGCGGGCGGCCGAGCGCCGGCGCACGCCGGCATCGGCCGGGCGGCCACGGGTTCGCGTGAGCTGGCGCGCCTGGCCGAGCGGGGCAGCCTCGAGCAGCCGGTCGGGTTGGGCGGTGCGCTCGCGCCCGAGGCGATGCTCGGCGGGCTGTGGTCGGCGGTGGCTGCGGACAGACCGACGCGAGGCGGCCGTGCGGAGGTCCCGGGCGAGCTCACCAGCCTCGCCTTCGAGCCGGCGGCGGGCGAGACCGGTGACGGTTCGTCGGCACAGGGCGGGCGTCCGGCGCTGGCTGGCAGCGCGCGCGGCGTCTCACCGATCGCCGCCGAGGCCGGAGCCCTCCGGCCCGGGACCGGTCGGCGCCAGGCGGGGGCCGTGTCCGATGGGGGGCGGCAGCTCAGGCTCGGTCGGATCACCCGCATCCTCGAGCGCGCGGGGCTGCATTCGGACGCCGCGCAGGACGTGCTGGTCGACGCCCTGGCTCGAAACGTCAGCCGCGGGCGGCGCCTGGTGGCGCGCGAACACGGCGCACTGGCCGACTTCTCCTGGGCGTGGCTGGGACGCGTCGATGGCAGCCGTACGGGCCTCGACCTGGAGCTGCAGTCCGACCGGGAGGCCTTCGCCCAGGTGTTCGCGGGGCTGCGGCGCGGAGGCGCGCCGGCGGAGGCCGGCCTCGGGCTGGCGCTCCGGTCGCCGATCGAGGACGCAGGTTTCGTGGTGCCACGTGCCCCGTCGACACCCGGCGCCGCCGAGGATCGGAGCGGGGTCCGCCGCGTGGCGCGAGCGGCCGGGCTCGGTCGGACGAGCGCGGCTCGTCCCACCCATCGCACCGCGGAGGCGGCGCGACAGACCAACTGGCGCTTCGTGGACACGGGGTCACGCGCCTCATCGGCCCACGCGGACCTCGGTCGGCTGGCGGCCACCGTGCTCGACGCACCCGACGTGGGGCGGCGGGTGCCGATGCCGCTCGTGGTGCCGGTGGTCAAGGCGGTCGCCCAGAGTGCGCTGCGCGAGGATGCCTCCGCGCCCGGGGCGAACGTGGACAGCGCGAAGCAGCGCGCGAACCAGCAGTCGGATGATGCGAAGAGTTCGGCCGACTCGAGCGCTGGAGCCAAGCTCAGCGACGAGGCGCTCGACGCGATGGCCCACGAATTCGCTGATCGCATCGCGCGACGCATGAAGCGCGAGCAGGAGAGGAGAGGACTATGCCTGTAAATGGTCCCAGCGCGATGGACTACAACTCGCAGCTCTTTCGGGGCCAGCTCCAGAAAGCCATGCTCGTCGCATACGACCGGCCGGGCGGAAGCGAGCTGAGCCTCTACAAGCTCGAGTTCTTCCTGAACCCGCGAGAGATCACGGTCGAGAAGTCCGTGACCCTCGAGGAGGACCAGGGGCAGGGAAACACGCGCGAGACGCGTTGGACGATGACGAACCCGGTCACGCTCAAGCTGGGCGAGATCTGGTTCGACACCTACGAGTCGCGCACCAGCGTACGAAAGACCTACATCGACAAGCTCGAGAAGCTGCTCGACTACAACAAGGACACGCACCACATCCCGTGCGTGCGCTTCGTGTGGGGCCGCTTCACCCAGGACTCGGTCAAGGATCTGCAGTACCTCTTCTACGTCGAGAAGCTGACGGCGAAGTACACGATGTTCCTGCCGGATGGCACGCCGGTGCGCGCCTCGGTGCAGCTCGACCTCAAGCAGGCGCTGCCGATCGAGATGCAGCTCGCCAACGACCCGAAGCAGTCGCCGGATCACGCGAAGCTCTACACCGTGAAGCGAGGTGACACGCTGCAGGCGATCGCCCACGCCGAGTACGACGACCCGCGCGAGTGGCGGCGCATCGCCGATACGAACGGCATCGACGATCCCATGACCCTGCGCCCCGGAAGCAAGCTCCTGGTGCCGCCGATCCTCAAGTAACGGCCGAAGTTCGGGGAGAAAGCAGTGAGCGAACATGGCGCGTTGAAGACCGAGATCAAGCTCGACGGATCCACCACCTTCAAGGGGGACTCGGGCGACGTCGAGCTCAAGGACGGTTCTCATGTGCTGCGCATCCAGGTGGACCAGCGCCTGGACGCCCCGGACTACTTCTCGGTGTCCTTCCACTCGATGACCCAGGAGAAGTTCCTCGTCCTCGACACGGCGAAGCCGGGGATGGAGGTGGAGATCATCCTGGGCTACGACTCCGAGGTGAGCCTCTTCAAGGGCGAGGTGAGCTATATCGAGCCCTCGTTCAGCGAGAAGCAGCAGGAGATCACGATCTCCGGCTACGACTACACCCATCGCCTGACGCGCGGCACCAACTCCCGGACCTTCGGCGACGGGCACAAGGCCACCGACAAGCTCTCCGCGGTGGTCCAGAAGGTCATCGAGCAGTCGGGAGCGCGCAAGGGCGGCAGCGGTGACGGGCTGGCGATCTCCACTGGCGGAGACGACGTCAAGTTCGAGTACGTGCCCCAGGTCGACGTGAACGACTACCAGTTCATGAAGAGCCTCGGCGGCCTCTCGGGTGCGACGATCAAGCCGGTGGCCCAGGACGCCAAGAAGGTCGAGTTCAAGCAGATCGCGGTCGCCGGCACTGCGGCGCTGGTCATCTGCCGAGAGAAGTCGGATCCGGCGACGGCGGTGCTCGCGCGTCGCGCGGAGTTCCGGCTCTCCACCGTGCACCAGGTCTCCCGCGTGGAGGTGCGCGGCTGGGATCCGAAGAAGAAGGAGTCGATCCTGGGCTTCGCCGAAGCGTTGGACATGGGCGCCATCGATGGCAAGGCGGGCCACGAGCAGGCCGGCAAGGCCCACTACGGGTCCACCTCCACCGGGCAGACCTTGACCATCGTGGACGTCCCGGTGGCGAGCAAGACGGAGGCCGATGCGGTCGCGAAGTCGATCTTCGACGGCCAGGCCATGGACTTCCTCACGGCCGACGTCGAGATCGAGGGGCGCCCCGAGGTCGCGCCGGGCGCAGTGGTCGAGCTCAAGCAGTTCGGCAAGCGCTACAGCGGCAAGTACGTCGTCGACGCGGCACACCACATCTACGTGGCGGGTGGCAAGGACCCCTACATCGTCCGCCTGCACCTGGTGCGGAACTCCGCGCCCGAGGCCTGAGCCGGCTCGAGCCCCGGGGCGCGCCGTGGGAGGGCGAGGTTCGCGCTCGCCGCGCCCGCTGGGACGCGGGGGATCGGGCGCTCGATGCTCGGTCGCATCCCGGGCCCTGGAGGGCGTCTCCGGTGCTCGCCAGATCCGCCTGCGAGCAGGATCCGGCCCCGGCTCGGGGCTCCTGGGGGCCGGTTGACACCCGGAATCGGTTCTCTATGATGCCCTGAGCCAGCACGCGTTTCAGGTCGCGAGAGCCGCGGGAGCGAGCAGTGAGCCAGCATTCCGACACCGAGGATCTGCTCCTGCTACAGGATGTTCTCGACGAGGTCGTCAACGGCCGGACGCAAGGGCACTCGTGTCCGTTTTGCGCGGAGGGATCGTTGGACGTGTCGGTGGACGAAGGGGGCGTAAGAATCCACTGCCCAGCTTGCGGGAAGTTCTTCGAAGGACGCCTCGCCTGATTTTGCGGCCTCGCGTCAGAGCCGGAGGATAGATGAAGGACTTTCTGGGCAGGGGCATCGCCTTCCCTATGGGAGTCGATGCCTATGGGGCGCTTCGGACCTCGGCGCATGAGGAGAGCGTAGCCGAGGCGGTGCGGCTCATCCTGGGAACCGCGAAGGGAGAGCGGGTCATGCGGCCCGAGTTCGGCTGCGCGATCCACGACCTGGTCTTCCACCCCGTGAGCGCGAACACCTGCGCGCTCATCTCGCTCTACACCCGTGAGTCGCTCGTGAAGTGGGAGCCCCGCGTGGAGGACATCCAGGTCCAAGCGTACCCCGACCCCACCCAGGAGAACCTCATCCTCATCAATATCCAGTACCGGGTGCGGCGGACCAACAACATGCAGAACCTGGTCTATCCGTTCTTCCTGCGGAGGGAACAAGACCTATGATCCCGAGCCCCAATCTCGACGACCGCTCGTTCGACGACATCGTGGAGGAGGCGATCCGGCTCATTCCGCAGTACTGCCCGACCTGGACGAACTTCAACAAGGCGGACCCGGGCATCACGCTGCTCGAGCTGTTCGCCTGGATGACCGAGATGGTCATCTATCGCCTCAATCGGGTCCCGGACAAGAACTACCTGGCCTTCCTGAACATGCTGGGGATGGAGCTGCGTCCGCCCCAGCCTGCCCGGACCATCGTCCAGTTCGAGGTCAGCGAGAAGATCGACCAGCTCCGCCTTCCGGCTGGCACGCGCCTGACCACCAAGCCGGCCGACGACCAACCGGCCCTGCTCTTCGAGACCGAGCAGGACCTGGTCGCCATGTCGAACAAGCTCGTGCGCTGCATGAGCCAGTACAACCAGATGTTCTCGGACAACACCCCTTTCGTGGCGGGTCAGTCCGGCGCGTTCGAGGTTTTCGGCGGCGCCCGGAGCATCGAGCGATACATCTACCTCGGCGATGCGCGCTTCTCGGCATTCTCCGAGGACGCGATCCTCATCGTGCGCTTCGAGCAGCAGAGCGCGGGCGAGCGGGAGTTTCCCGACCTCCTCGAGTGGGAGCACTGGGACGGTGCGCGCTGGCGCGAGCTGGTGCGCGCGCCGATGGAGCTCGAGCGCAACACCGTGGCCTTCTATGGCCCCGCGGTGTTCGAGCCGACGGCCATCAACGAGGTCGAGTCCTGGTGGATCCGCGGCCGCCTGTTCGAGCTGCCGGAGTCCGAAGAGGAGACCGTGCTGGACGTGATCCAGGCGCGGCTCGAGATCCTGGGAGAGGGCGTGCGCCCGGAGCATGCGATCTCCAACTTCGAGGGCGGCGCCTTCCAGACCTTGGACCTGGACAAGAACTTCCTGCCATTCGGGAAGGCGCCTCAGGTGGACGCGACGCTCTACCTGGCCTCGGAGGAGGTGCTCGGACAGCCTGACACGCTGGTGCGCATCGACGTGGAGCTGAGCGACCAGACCGTCGCCGAGGCGCCGCGCGCCTCCGCCGACCTGGTGCTCCGCTGGGAGTACTTCAACGGCAAGCGCTGGAAGGTGCTGGGGCGCTGCAAGGCCGCGGACCACAGCGTCGAGACGGAGCACGAGTTCACCGACGGGACGCGCTGCTTCACGGAGAGCGGCTCGGTGAGCTTCCGACGGCCCTCCGACCTGGCCGCGGGCGAGGCGGGGGGCACCGAGGCGCTCTTCATCCGCTGCCGTTTGGAGCTCGGCAGCTACGGCACGCCCGGCACCTACGAGCTGGACGACGACACCTGGGTCTGGAAGGACGACAACCCGCTGCGGCCTCCGCACCTGAAGTCGCTGGTCTTCAAGTTCCAGGAGGAGGCGCACTTCGTCGAGCGCTGCCTCGTCTACAACGACTTCATCTACGCGGACAACTCGAAGGTGGCGGCCACCGAGTACAAGCCCTTCCAGGTCTTCCAGCCCGCGACCGAGGAGTCGCCGACCTTGTTCCTCGGCTGGGAGGCGCCCTTCCCGAACGAGACCTGCCAGATCTACTTCAACGTGGTGGACGCCGACCTGCGCGGCGGCCGCGCTGCGGTGGCGGGCTTCGAGGATCGCGGAGACCGCTCGCTGGAGCAGCGCGTGGTCTGGGAGTACTGGAACGGCAAGACGTGGCAGGCGATCGCGCCGCGGGACTCGACCGAGAACTTCACCCAGCCGGGCTTCATCGAGTTCACGGGGCCTCCGGATTTCCGGAAGTCGCGCCGCTTCGGCGACTCGCTCTACTGGATGCGGGCGCGCCTGGAGGTGGGCGGGTACGACGAGGCGCCGCGCGTCGACTGCGTCATGCTCAACGCGGTCTACGCGTCGAACCTCACGACCTACGGCGAGACGATGTTGGGTTCCAGCGCGGGGACGCCGAACCAGCGCTTCAGCTTCCCGCGGGCGCCCGTCCTCAACGGCGAGGTGATCACCGTGTTGGAGCCCGAGCGTCCCATGGGCGCCGAGCTGGAGCAGGTGCTCGCGTTCGCCGGCGAGGAGGGGGTGGTCGAGGACCCCGACGGCGGGGGGTGGTTCGTCGTCTGGCGACGCGCCGACAGCCTCTTCGACGCCGGGCCCCGGGACCGCGTCTACACGAAGGACATCCAGACCGCGGAGGTGCGGTTCGGAGATGGCGTCCGCGGGCTCATCCCGCCCAAGGGCGAGAAGAACGTCAGGGCTCGCAGGTACCAGGTGGGCGGCGGCTCCGCCGGCAACGTCCCGGCGCACACCATCATCGGGCTCAGCGACACCATCGCGTTCGTCAACGGCGTCACGAACCCGTACCCGGCGGGGGGCGGCTGCGACATGGAGTCGGTCGAGGACGCCAAGCAGCGCTCGCCCCACATCCTGAAGGCCCGCAACCGGGCGGTCACTGCGGAGGACTTCGAGTGGCTCGCCCAGGAGGCGTCGACCTCGGTGGCCCGGGTGAAGTGCCTGCCGTCCTCGTCGCGCGAGGGCGAGGTCACCGTCATCGTCGTGCCGCGGGCGCCGCTGCATGCGGAGATCCATGAGAAGCCGATGCCGACGGCCGAGCTGCTCAAGCGCGTCCGCAGCTACCTCAGCGAGCGCAAGCTGGTCTCGACGGTGGTCAACGTCGTGCGGCCGGCCTACGTCGAGCTCTCGGTGGACGTCGAGTTCGTGCGCACCCAGGCGGGAGCGAGCGACCGCATCAAGCGCGGGATCGAGCGAGCGCTGCGGAAGTTCCTGCACCCGCTGTATGGCGGCCGCAACAGCACCGGCTGGCCCTTCGGCCGTGCGGTGTTGAAGATCGATCTCTACCAGGTCATCGAGGACGTCGACGGCGTGGACTTCGTCGACAAGGTGCGTCTGTTCGACGACATCCGTGGCGTCGAGGTCGAGCAGCTCAAGATGAGTGACGACCAGCTCGTGCACCTGGTGAACGTGAACGCCACCGAGAAGGCGCATGACCGCATCATCTGAGGCGCGAAGTCGCAAGGTGGTGCTCCCCGCGGTGGCGGGCCTGCACCTCCGCGACGCGGAGATCGTCCTGCAGAATGCGGGGCTGACGTCCACGCGCGTGCTCTACGTCGAGGCCTACGACGACGAGTTCAGCGTCGTGGAGCAGGAACCTCGGGACGGGCAGCTCGTCGACCGCGACCGCGTCATCACCTTGCGGGTGGCCCGCAAGAACCTGGTGCGATACCTGCCGCAGGTCTACCAGCAGTCAGCCACCGACCGGGACTCGTTCTTGCGCGGCTTCCTGTCGGTCACCCAGCAGATCTCCGACCGGGGGGGACGGCGGCTCGACCGCATCCACGAGCTCTTCGACCCGCGCACCACCGATGCGGAGTTCCTGCCCTGGCTGGCGAGCTGGCTGGCGCTGGTGGTGAGCCCCGACTGGAGCGAGCTCCAGGCGCGGAAGATGCTGCTGGCTGCCGCGCGGCTCTTCCCGCACCGCGGCACGGCGCGGGCCATCGCGGAGTTCGTCCGGATCTACACCGGCGCCGACGTGCGCATCGAGGAGAACGTCTGGCCTTTCGCGGGGTTCCGCATCGGCCCCAACTCGACGATCGGCCTGGACTCGGTGATCCTGCCGCCGGTCAACCTGGCCCACGTGTTCGTCGTGCGTCTGGACCGGACGGCGTCGGCGGTCTCCGAGCCGGAGATCATCAAGATCCATCGGATCATCCAGGACCAGAAGCCCGCGCACACCAGCTACTTCCTGGCCTTCCGCGACGAGAGCGACGCCGGTCAGATGGGCGTCTTCATGAGCGTGGGCGTCGACTCGATCGGCGCCGCGGAGCCGATGGGCATCGGGATCGGTGTCGGGGTCGTCGAGGCGCAGCCCCAGGCCGCCCCCGAGCCGGCTGAGCCCGACAAGCCAGCGAAGGCGGGCTCGAGCCCCGAGCCGGCGCCGGAGCCCGACGCAGACGAGTCCGAGGCGGACGACGCGGCGGCGCCAGCGCCGAAGAAGAAGCCGGCGCGCAAGCCGGCGCGCGGCAAGAAATCAGACAAGGACACCTGAGGACCCGTCGCACCGCGTCCGCCGCTGGGTCGGCGCGCGGAGCGGGGGGCCTGACGCGATACCGGTGCGGTCCAGGAGCAGCAGATGGCGGACGACTTCAAGGGCTTCAAGCGGCTGAACTTCTTCACGGGGTTCCAGACCACGGCCGACGACTGGAACGACCTGGTGCGCTACCAGGTCGAGAAGCACAAGCTGCACAACCGGCTCTTCCATGGGCCGGGCGTGCTGCCGGGCGCGCTCGGGGGGCTGAAGGTGGCTGCTCGGGGGCGCGCCGACCTGTCGGTGGAGGTCGCCACCGGCTACGCCATCGACGGCGAGGGCAACGACATCTACGTGGCCGAGCCGGAGATCAAGACGCTCAACCCGGGCGACTTCAAGCTGCCGGCGACCGCCTATCTGGTGGTCAAGTACGCCGAGGACCTGACCGACTTCGTCAGCTACAAGGCGAACCTCGAGTACAAGGGACATCGCCGGGTGGCGGAGAAGGTGAAGATCGACTGGATCATCACCGAGCCCGACATCGCGCGCGAGGTCGAGCTGTGCCGCGTCCAGCTCACCAAGGACGTCAAGCGCATCACCGACGCCAAGGACCCGGCGGAGCCCAAGGCCAACGAGATCGACCTGCGCTTCGTGCCCGCGGCGGGCGTGGTCGGGACCACGCTGGCGCCGGCCATGCTGCGCGACCTCCAGGAGATGCTCGGAGACGCGCGGCAGGTCTACGGGCACATGTTCCACTCCCTGCGCATCCTGACGGCGTCGGACGTGCTGAACACGGTGTCCTCGCTGGACCTGTTCATGCGCCTGGGCCTGGTGGACAAGCGCAACCTGCCGAGTCTCTTCGAGATGCTCTTCGACAACCAGGAAGCGCTCATCCAGGACGTGGAGGCCAACTACCCGCAGTTCTCGTCGAAGAAGGAGTTCGCCTCCTTCAAGAAGCACGTCGAGCTGCTGCAGAACATGTTCCAGGAGGGAGGGTTCTCCCAGGAGTTCCTGGTCAACGTCGTCGGCTACCAGAAGAAGAGCACCGAGAACCTCACGACCATCTTCTCCGCCAAGCTGAAGCAGAAGGCGCGCGAGGCGGAGCCGGCGGCGCTGGGCGCGTCCGAGGCCGTCCTCGAGAAGCTCAAGGTGCGCAGCGACGAGCTGGGCCCGACCCTGGACGTCGAGGGCGTCAAGCTGAAGCTCTCGGACACCATCGACGTGCTCGAGAAGCGCTCGGAGGCCGACCACAAGTTCCGCATCGTGGACGCCCGCGACAAGTACCGCACGCGGCAGAAGCTGAAGTACCCCGACGGGGTCATCGTCGAGGACGTCGGCGTGGCCTTCGAGGGCGGCTACGCCGAGTGGGAGTGCTCGAACATCGTCCCGAACAAGGACGTGATCGTGCTGATGCGTACCGACTACGTCCACGGCGACTGGGAGGCCGAGGTCACGGTCAACGGCAAGAAGATCCCGAACTGTGTGTGCAAGGGCGACGACCGGCGCTTCCGTTGGCGCAACTGGCCCTTCAAGATCCCGGCGGAGTACGTCGGCGACACCTTCCTGTCGATCCGGTTGACGCCGATCACGGCCGACCGCGATGTGAACCTGTTCCGGCTCTGGTTCTATCAGCCTGCGTGAGGCGCGCGTGGTCTGTGGGCGGGGCGCATTCCTTGATCTCCGGCCCGGGACCTGCGACCGTGGGTAGTGTGTTGTCTCGAGACGGTGCCAGCGGGGCCGTAGGGTGCGATGGTCTTCGACTTCCTGAAGAACCTCGGACGTTCGCGCATCAACGGTGTGCAGGCGTCGGCCAAGGCCAAGGCCATGGGCGTACAGGCCAAGGCCAAGGGCAAGGTCGCAGCCAAGTTCAACAAGGCGGTCGACGGAGCCACCGACAAGGCCAAGGGTGCGGCCAAGGGCGCCGCACCGAAGAAGGACCAAGCCGGCAAGAAGGACGACGGGGCCATGGGACTGTTCGGCCGTAAGAACAAGGGCGGTGACGCGTCTGCTCCGGCCCCCGCGCAAGAGGCAGCCGCGGAGTTCGGGGACAAGACCCAGTTCATCCAGGTGGTCCAGGAGAAGCCGAAGGAGTGCGTCGGTTGGGTGGTCGCGCTCAACGGACCGCTGAAGGGGCAGGACTTCAGGCTGGTCACGGGCAAGAACGTGATGGGCACGGCGGCGGACTGCGACATCGTGCTGACCGATCAGTACATGTCGGCGCGCCACGCGGTGCTGCGTCACGAAGAGGGCGTGTTCGTGCTCGTCGACCTGGACTCGACCAACGGGTCCTTCGTCAACGGCGACCGCACGTCGAAAGAGGAGCTGATCGACAACGACCGGCTTCGCCTGGGACGCACCGAGCTGAAGTTCAAGTCCCTGTATTGACGCCGGTTCCGGGCTGCTCACGGGCCCGGGGAGGTGGTCGCGACGCTCGGCTGGCACGCACGCGGCGCGCAGGGCACGGTCCAGGCCCGCGGGATGCGGCGCGTCACCCGGCCGCGCAGCAACGCGGCCCGGGCGCGCGTCCGGGGCGCCGTTGGCAAGCCGCCGCGGTGCGGGCATAATGCCCGCCTGCGTGGATTCCAGAGCCTCACGGAGCGTGCCTTGCGTCATCTGACCGCCCCCTCGACGCCCTCGCGTCTGGTCTCGCTCGTGGCGTGGACGCTTGCGATGGCGGCGTCGACCGTCGCGCTGGCGAACGTCAAGATCGACGTCGACTACATCGACGGCCAGGACTTCGTGCCCAAGGGCACCATCCGCATCTACGCGGACCTGGTCGATGACGAGTACAACGTCATCAGCGGCCTGAGCGGGGACAAGGTCACCGTCTTCATCGACGACAAGGAGGTCCCCGGCACCATCGAGGTCGAGACCGCCGAGAAGGCCAAGGAGTGGGTGGCGGTCGCCATCCTCATGGCCGCCCACCGTTCCTACGCGTCGTGGTCGGGCGCGGAGCTGGGGGAGGGCGGAGAGCCCGAGCCGGACGCCTTCAAGCTGGAGGAGCAGGGCTTCGCCAACTTCATCCGGCGCTTGTCAGGCAACGACCGCGTCGCCGTGTGGACCTACGACGAGAAGGCGCTGCGCCCGGTGGAGGCGTGGACCGAGAACCACCGCCAGGCCGCCGAGGATGTGGAGACCAAGGCGCGCCCGCCCGCGGACGACGGGTCGAAGCAGGACGTCATCGCCCCCGATCTCTACAAGTACCTGAAGGACATCGTCGAGAAGATCGGAAGCGCCGAGAACCTGCCCCGGCGACGCATCCTGCTGGTGATGTCCGACGGGAAGGACAAGAAGGGCCGGAAGGCCGAGAAGCTCATCGAGCCCATCGTGGAGGCCGCGCGGACCAACGGTGTGCGGCTCTATGCCATCGGGTTCTCGCTGGACGTCACGGAGTACCTGGTCACCCTGCAGCAGCTCGCCGGCGCGACCGGCGGCGTGTATCGGGAGATCAAGGACGACCAGATGGACAGCATCCCCCAGGTGCTCGAGAACATCGCGGTCGAGCTGAAGAAGCAGTACGTGCTGACCTTCCACCCGACCGAGGACTACACCGGCTCGGACAAGTCGGTGAAGATCCGGGTGAAGGTCGAGGCCCCCGGTGGGGAGCTCGTCGAGGACGAGTACGCGGAGCCGGTGAAGATCGGCGAGAAGGCCTTCGACTGGAAGACCCTGCTCATCTGGGTCGGCGTGGGCCTGGGCTCGCTGCTGGGCCTCTTCCTCATCTTCAAGCTCATCGGCGGCATCATCCGCGCGCGCAGGGCGAACGCCAACGCTCCGGTGGTGGAGGAGGACTACGCCGGCCCGTACAAGGGCAAGCTGACCGCCATCGCCGGGCCGCACGTCGGCATGGAGTTCTACCTGGTCGAGGACGTGACGACGATCGGCTCGATCGCCGGCAACAGCATCGTGCTGCACGACTCCGGCGTGTCCAAGCGCCACGCCGGGATCAAGGTCGAGGAGATGCGCTTCGAGCTTGCAGACTTCGGGTCCACCAACGGGACCCTGGTCAACGGCACGAAGATCACCAAGCAGTTCCTCCGCGATGGCGACGAGATCCGCCTGGGCGAGACGGTGCTTCGCTTCGCCTTGAAGTAGTCCACGTCGCGGCTCGTGGCCTGGCCAGCGTGGCGACGAGAGCTGCTTCGACTTGGAGCGGCCCGCGTCGCGGCGGGCGCCCGTTGCGGCCTCGGAAGGACGGCGTCGAGAGCTTCCGGGGCGGGTCGGTGCTCTGCTGCTCGGTGGAGCGGCCGGCGCCCTGGCGGGCGCTTCTCGCGGCCGCGGCACGGCCGCGACGAGGCCAGACCGGGCGAGTCGGTGCTCCGCCCCGCGGTGGGCAGCCCGCGTTGCGGCGGGCGGCTGTCGCGGCCTAGGCACTCGGCAGGGCGGTGTGTCCCGACCACCGGTTCCAGACGTAGAGAGCCCTCACTGCGGGAGGGCCGGCGTGACGGCTCCCGACCTCGGGGCAGGGCGCCCGGCGCCGCGGTCAGAAGTTCAGGCCGGCCCGGAACGCGTAGGTCTGGGTGCCCTTGCCCAGCGCTGCCTCGAAGCCCAGGTCGACCACCGTGGCGAGCAGGCGCAAGCCCAGCAGCGCCCGGTGGGTCCCGATGTTCTGGTCCGGCAGGATGAAGGTGGTCGGCTGCAGCCCGCCCGTGCGGAAGACCCCGATGACGTGCGAGGTGGCGCGGATGTAGGTCCCGGCGTATCCGATGTAGGGCTTGAGCTGGACCATGCCGCCCAGCCCGAAGGTCTTTCCGACGAGGAAGTCGCCGCCGGTCGTGAGCATGGCCAGGTCGCGGCTCCCCACCACCGTGTTGACGTGGAGCCGAATGCCGATGTCGGGCGCGTGGTCCAGCCCCTCGACGAACGCCCACTTCAGCTCGAAGGCGAAGGACCAGAGGCTGGAGCCGTGGAGGTGCCCCAGCACGCCACCGACCTCCAGCGAGTAGGGCAGCCCCTTGCGCAGCGAGATCTGCGAGACCTTGAGGGTCTTGTCGGGGTCGGGGACGGCATGGGTCCAGTAGCTCTTGCGTTCGTCGATGTCGGTCAGCACCAGCGAGTATCCGACGTCGAAGCCCAGGCTCCCCACGGTCGATGCGGGGCCACCGAAGCGCGGCCGCATCGCGAGCCCCAGGTCCCGCGCCATCCGCTCGAAGCCGGCCTCGTCCACCACCAGCTTGCCGTCCGCGTCGAAGCTGCCGAAGCCCGACAGGGCGACATCGTGTCGTCCGGCGGAGGCCGCGGGGCTCGAGCCAAGCAGGGCGACGGCGAGCGCCACGGCGGCGACCCTCATCGGGGGGCCTTGGTCGGCTCGTCGGCGTCCTCGCCGCGCAGCCTCGCCTCGAGGGCCTCGACCCGGGCCTCGAGCTCGCGGATGCGCTTTCGGTTGGCGTCCAGGTGGCCGAGCGAGCTGAACACCAGCTCCCAGCGCTCCTCGAGGTTGCGCTGCAGCGACTCGAATGAACGTTGCGAGTTCTCGAGCCACTCGCGGAGGGCGTCGCGGGGCGGCTGCCGAGCCGCGTCGCCGACTGCAGCCTCCTCCTCCGTCTCCTCGCTCGCTTCGGCCTCCACGGCCTCGCGCTCCTCCAGCTCGGCGCGCGCCTTGAGGGCGTTGCGCACCTTGGTGACCGCGTCCTCCGCTTCCTCGCGCAGGCTGGTCACCGGCTGGGTGATGTGCCGCTGGATGAAGTCGCCGGAGGTCTGGAGCAGCCCACGCAGGGTGTGGAGAGGCAGCGTCTTGCGCTGGTTCTTCTCCTCCTTGAAGAGGATCTGCGTGAGCGTCAGCGTGGTCAGGTCTTCCTTGGTGCGGTTGTCGATGATCCGCACCTCCTCACCGTCGCGCACCAGCCGCGCTATCTCGTCGTGCGTGATGTAGCAGCTCTCCGACATGTCATACAGCTTGCGGTTGGCGTACCGCTTGATGACGCGTGGCTGCTTCTCTTCGGCCATGACGGCTCCGGCTGGGGGCGGGGCTATCCTCCGACGCGCTCCATGCGGTGTCAACGCGCTTCCTTGGGCGGCTCGGGGCTCCCCGGCTCACGCTCCGAGCACTTCCGGCACAGCCCGTAGAGCTCCATCTTGTGGCTGTGCATCGCGAATCCGTGCTTGCGGGCGACCTCCTCCTGGAGCCGCTCGATGGCCTCGTTGTTGAACTCGGTGATGGAGCCGCACTCGGTGCAGATCATGTGGTCGTGGTGGCTGTCCTCGTCCGACGCCTCGTAGCGCGTCGCGGCGCCGCCGAAGCGCGAGCTGGCGGCGAGGCCGCTGTCCACCAGCAGCCGCAGGGTGCGGTAGACGGTCGCCTGTCCGATGTGCGGCGCCCTGCGGCGCACCCTCAGGTAGAGCTCGTCGATGTTCGGGTGGCCGTCCGTCTCGAAGAAGGCCTCGGCGATGAGATGCCGTTGCCGGGTCAGGCGCAGGTCGTTGGCGCTCAGGTACTCCTTGAGGCGCTCCTCCCAGTCGTCGCGCGTCTCTGGCATGCGTCCTACCTCTACAGGCCGGCGGCGGCGGGCGCCGGGTGACGCTCCACGTGGAGCTGGACGGCCTCGGCCGGACCGCCGAAGACCTGCCGCGTCCCGCGCAGGTCGAGAAGATCGGCGCCCGTTCGGCCCGATGCCACCGCCATCCCCGTGCCGTCCTCCCCATCAGCGACGGCCAGGCTCAGGACGCGGACGGTGACCTCGCCGCCGGCCTCGCTCACGCGGGTCAAGCCCAAGCTGGTGGTCTCATCGAAGAGCTCGAGCTCCGCGTGGTCGCGGGAGCCATCGCCCGCAGGCCGATCCAGGAGCCAGAGCGCGAGCTGCACACGGCGCAGAAGCGGCGCAGCCTCCGCCGGGAGCATGTGCGCCTGACGCGGCCACGCCCCAGGGTCGGTCTGCTCGAGGCGGGCGTCGTCGAGGATCGCCTCCAGCTTCTTGGTCCCGGCGATCGGCGGATCTGCGCGGACCAGCACGTCGTCCAGGCCCACGAGCCCCTCGCCCTCGGCGACGAGGGTCGCCTCGAGTCGCATGGAGCGACTCACCGGATCGCCGTAGCGCTCGCTGAGCACCAGGCGTGGGCCCTGCCCATGCGAAGCGCGCGGCGCTTGGCAGGCCGACACCGCGAGCGCCAGACCCACGCCCAGCGCCCGGATGAGCCCGCGCCTGCTTGGCGCCTCGGTGCGGTGTGGGAGATGCATCAAGAGCGCTCGATCCTCGGGGGCGCGTGGTGGCTGCTGCGTTCCCCCTCCGGCTGAATCCTCCACCCCGCCTCGGGCGTCAAGTCCAGGCCCGGCGCTCTCGCACCGCGCGGCCCGACCTGCGGGGGTGTGGGCGCTTGCGTGGCGCCGCGTCGCCGTGCGATCCACGGGGAGCTGCGGCGTCGAGGAGGGATCCTGCGGGTGATCGGGCCGATGACGATGAGGTGGGGGCTGCTCGTCATCGCGCTGCTCCCGGGATGCGTCACCGCGCGCGTGAGCGCCGCTGGCGGGCCGTCGCAGACCGTCGACGCCTGGCGCGCTGCTGCCGCAGGGCACGACGCGGAGATGGGGCGGGAGCTCATCGTGCCCGGCAGCGGCCTGTGGCCCGAGGCTCCGTCGGAGCCCGCGGCGGCCGGGCCCGGGAGCGCCCCTGCGGCCACGGAGCTTCGAAGCGAGGCGCGCTGGCACCTGGACCGCGGGCGGGTGCTCGTCGTCGAGCGCAGCGGGGGCGCGGCGCTCATCGCCAGCGGAGTGCTCGGGCTCACGCGCGCCTCCGAGCCGCTGGAGGCTGCTGTGCTCTTCGCGCGAGCGTGGCGGCAGCGCGACTTCGGGCTGATGCTGAGCCTGCTGCCTGCCGAGGAGCGGCCGTCCTGGACCGCCGACCTGCTCGCGCAGGCCCTCGACACTCCCGAGCGCGCTGCGGCGCTCACGCGGCTCTGCGACGAGATCGGCTCGGGCGAGCGGACCCTGAGCTGGCTCGAGGACGAGCGGAAGGCGTGGCTGCGCATGCCCCACGGCGATCTCCTGGCGGTCGAGGAGGAGGACGGCTGGAAGGTGGGCGACCTGCGGCTGCGGCCGGACGCCGAGACGCCCCCCTGACGAGCACCGGCCCCGTTCCGCCGCGGGGCGGCCCGAACCTGGGCCGCGTCGGATCGGCGGCACCGACGCGCCGGATCCTTCGACCCGGGCGCCGAGACGGACCGAGGGTGCGTCGCAGGCAGCGGGGCGGCGGAGGCGTCCGCGGCGCGGTCGAGCCCGGCCGGCAGCCATTCCGGCTGACCCTCTCAGGGGGCGGAGAGGGCCTCGTATGCGCGGCTCGCCGGAGCCACGAGCGCGGTCTCGATGCCCGTGGCCGCGCCCGCCAGATGCCAGAATCCCTGCGGGTCCGCCACCATGGGCACTCTCTCGCCGCCCTCGGTGAGGATCGTCACCTCCCCGCCGCTGGGATCGCCGTCGAGGGACTTCGGCGGCGACGTCGTGGTGAGGGGCGAGACGAAGCCGGGCGTCGCCGCCCAGGCGAGATAGAGCGCGCGATCGGAGTCCACGTCGACGTAGATCGTGAGCCCCTGCTCCTCGTAGCCAGCCTTGCGCTGCCGGCGGGTGGTGCGCCGCTGTACGAGCTTCTGTGCCGAGCGCGCGGTCTCCATCGCCTTCGAGAGCGCCTGCCGGGCCGGAGCGTCGAGCAGGGCATACAGGGTCTTGGCGTCCGGTGGGACCTCTGACGCCGCCGCTCTCGCCAGGTTGTAGGCTCCTTGCGGCGTGTGCGGGTCCCTGGAGGCCTTCCAGGCGCTCTGTCGGGCGTCTTCGGCCGCGCGGACGGCAGCGGCGCTCTCGCGGAGCATCGCCACCCGCATGTCGTCGCCGAGCAGATCGCCCAGGAGCTGCGACCTCCAGCCTTCCTCCGTCTGGACGAAGGCGTACTCCTCGCCGGCCGAGGTGTGCAGCACGGCGTGCTGCCCGTCGATGGTCACGCTCGAGGCATTGCGGCCGTCGGTCGCGCCGTCGCGCGCGTCGACGGTGCTGCCGGACAGGAGCCTCGACAGGAGCTTGGGGCCGGCGTCCGGCGCGTCGAGCTCCACCCCCTCGAGCAGCTCCGCCCCCAGCGCGCGGCGTGCCTCGTCTCGCGCCTCCGGAGGGTAGACCGAGTCCACCAGGAGGAGCGCCGCCTGCAGGTCGTGGGTGAGGCGGGTCACCGTGGCCCGGGCCTCGGGGGCGCTCAGCTCCCACAGGCGCGCCCAGTCCTCGCTGGCGAGCGCGGAGGTAGTGTCCTGGAAGGTCGCGACGACGCGCTGCTGCTCCGGGTCGTCCTCGCACCCGGCCGCCAGGGCCGCCGAGCAGCACGACGCGATGAGAGCCATGAGGGCCCAGAGTGAGCGAACCGGGGCGGTGGCGTATCGCATGCGCGATAGCTAGCAAGGCCGACCGCGGCTGGCAACAGCAGGCGCTCGGCCGGTCCCGCGTTGACAGGACTCGAACCTCCCCGCGATAGTGCGGCCATTCATCCTGGGGGAAGAGCCGGTGCACCTGCCGACGCGCAAGAGCAAGCGGCGCGAACGGTGGCTGGTCCGTCGCGGCGAAGTCGACTTCGGGCCCTACTCGAACGACCAGCTCATGGAAGAGATCGCGCTGCGGCATGTCGATCTCGGCACCATGATCTGCGAGGTGACCACCCAGGAGTGGGAGCCTGCTGGCGCCCACGCGCTGTTTCGCGACCACTACGCGAAGTGCGAGTCGCGCTGGCGGGTGGAGGAGGCCGAGCACGCCGCCGAGAAGCACGAGCAGAAGCTCAAGACCATGCGCGTCATCAAGGGCAGCACCTGGGCGCTCGTCCTGGGCGCGGCGCTGGTCGTGATGCTGCTCGGCGGTTGGCTGACGTGGCGCTTCATGCATCTTCAGCCCTCCGGCATCCTGGACGCGGTCGCCCTCGCGGCGCCCAGTCCGCTGCCGCCGCCGCCGCCGCCGAGCACGGCGGTGGCCCCGATCGCCGAGCCCAAGCCGCAGGAGTTCCCCGTACTGAAGGAGCCGGAGACGTACGACACGGCGGGGGTCGGCGGCGAAGGCTCGGCCGCGGCGCTGGTCACCCGGATGGAGTTCGACGAGAACGGCGGCGGCGGCGGAGGAGCCGGACTGTCGGAGTCCCAGCTCAAGCAGATCACCGAGCGCGCGCGCGGACAGCTCGTCGCTTGCGCCCAGGCGGCCGCCGCCCGCTCGGCGACCTTCACCGGGACCCGGGTGACCTTCATCGTGCGCCCCGGCGGCCTGGGCGGGATCACCGTCGGGTCGGAGGTGCGCGGAAACCAGCCCTTCAAGGCCTGCGTGAAGCGTGCGCTCAAGAGCGTCTCCGTGCCGCGCTTCGCCGGATCGGAGCGCCGTGTGACCGTGCCCCTTCACGTGAAGCGGTGACCACGGAGAGCGCCGCGGGGGGCCCCAGCGGCAGCAGCTCCGCCGTCCGGGTGTCCTGCGGCGTGGGCTCCGGCGGCTCGGTGGACTGAGCGTCGTCCGCTCGTGCCTCGTCGCGTTCGCCCTCGGACGGCGTCGGCGTAGCGAGCGTGCCGGCCGCGCCGGAGACGCAGCTCGCCCAGCGCGCGCCGGCGATGACCAGGTGGTCGTGCAGGGTCAGGCCGAGCACCGACGACTGCTGCTCGAGCCGACGCGTGAAGCGCAGGTCGGCGTCAGAGGGGGTGGGGTCGCCGCTGGGGTGGTTGTGCAGGACGAAGAGGCCGCTGGCGCCGTCCTCGATGGCGGCCCGCAAGACGTCGACGGGGTCGATGGCGCACGAGGCCCGACCGCCCAGGGCGACGCGTCGCCGCCCGGTGGTTCGCAGGCCCGGGTCCACCGAGATGAGCCATAGCTCCTCGACCCCGCTGGTCGCCAGGTGCAGCACGGAGCCCACCACGTCCTCCGCGCGCTTCAGTGCCGGCGCCACGGGTCCCCGCAGCGCGGCGAGCGCCAAGGCGAAGGCCGCGGTGACCCGGCGCGCCTCTTGCGGGCTGAGACCGCCCACCGATACCAGCCAGGCCACCGACGCGGTGGCCAACCTCGATGGCCCTCCCGCCGCCTGCAGCAGCGCCCGTGCGCGCGCCGGAGTGGCCGAGGAGGTGTCGAGGAGCCTGGCGAGGGCCCGATGCGTGCGGCGTGTGTCCATGCCTGCCCGCAGAGCAGGCGGCGTGCCAGGATGCATGGCCTTTGATTCCAGCAGGTTGGAAGGCGGCCTGTCCCAGGGTGTCTGTACCGGGTCGTCCCGCGCGGGACAGGTCCTCGGGACAGTCCGGCCCTCCACCCGCGCACGGGCCGGGCGCGACGCGGCCGCCACGCTTCGGCCTTGCCGCTCCAGGGTCGGCCGCTATACTTCGGCGCCTGTCGGTCCGCGGCCCCTCGTCGCGCGGCCGAGTCACCTCCCCGATGCTCAGGAGCGGCCATGACGAGCCCGACCGGAAGCTGGGACCTCTCCCGTTTCCACGACCTCATGGCCCGCGCCACCGACGAGCGGGCCCGCCTGCGCCGTGCCGCCGACCGGGCCCACGCCCACCTGCCGCTGCCCTTCCTGCAACAGCGCGCCCACTTCACGACGCCAGCGTCCAACCTGGAGATGGCCACCAAGGCGGTGGAGCGCGGCTTCGACGCCACCCCGCGCATCCTCGAGAAGCTCGGGATCACCCTCCCGATGCTCGGCGAGACCCTCGGCGTCGAGACGCGGCTCATCGAGGAGGTGCTGGGCGGAGAGTCCCACGCGCCGCTGGTGATGATCGACGGCGAGGACGCGCAGGCGCTGCGCGACGACGTGGTCCAGCTCGGACGCGAGAACGCGATCCGCGTGTTCCGCGAGGCGAAGTGGGGGCGCACGCTGCGCTTCTATCGGCCGAGCGGGCTCGGGCTGGACTACTGCATCGAGGACCTGGTCATCGTCCTCTCCGAGGCCGGGCGCGACCGCGACCCGGCGCACTACCCCATCGAGGGCATCATCTGGCCCAAGGCCGAGCACCCCGACGAGCTCCGCTGGGTGGCCGATCTGCTGAGCGGGATCGAGGAGAAGCTGGGCCTGGAGCATGGCCAGATCCGCATGCAGTTCCTGGTCGAGAGCGGCTACGGTCTCTGGCATCTGCCGCAGCTCGTCGAGGCCTGCACCGACCGCCTGGCGGGGCTCATCTTCGGCATCGCCGACTACGCGGCAGACATCCAGCTCCCGCACATCATCAACGACCATCCGGTCTGCGACATGGCCCGCGGCCTGATCGTCAACCTGGCGGGCGCCGTGGGCGTACCGGCCATCGACAACATGACGGTCAACTACCCCGTGGCCGACCGGAGCAAGTCGCCCGACGAGAACCGGGCGCACGTGCTGGCCCGCATCAAGGAGTGCTACGACGACGCGCGGCACGGGCAGGCGCTGGGCATGGACGGGAAGTGGGTGGGCCACCCGGTCCAGCTCTTCGCGGTGATGCTGGCCTACCACGCGGCGCTGCCGCAAGAGGAGGTCGACGCCGAGGTGCGCAAGATCGCCGCCTACGTGGAGGCGGTCGACGCGTCGGTGGGCGCCACCATCATCGAGGGAGTGATGAGCGATCGCGCGACCGACCGGCACGCGCGGAAGAAGCTGCGGAAGGCGGTGGCGCTGGGGCGGCTCTCGCCGGAGCGCGCACAGGCGCTGGGGATCGTCACGCCGGACGAGGTGGCGGCGCTCGAGCGGCACGCGCAGCTCGACGCGGTGGGCGAGTGATGGGCGCTGCCGGACAGGCGGAGGCGGCGCGCGCTGCGTTGGCGGCCGCACGCGGGTTGGTGAGCGAGGCGACGCTGGGGCTGGCGCGGGCGGTGGCGTCGGGCGGGCGTGTGGCGATGGAGCGCCTCGACGAGCGCCAGATCGAGGGCTTCGCGCTGGCGCAGCTCCTGGCGCTCGTCGAGGGCGCCGCGGTGATGCTGGACCACGCCGAGGCGGTGGGCGGCGAGCTGTCGGCGGGGCTGGCCGCGGCGATGGCGGCCGAGGCCGTGCAGGCGGTCGAGGCGGAGCTGCGCGCCCGGCCCGGGGCCTGGGGGCTGACGCGGGCTCGGGTCGACGAGGCGCTGGCGGAGGGGGCCCCCTTCGTGGAGGCCGCGCTGAGCAGCGAGTCCTGGCGCGAGCTGGCGGTGTTGGTGCGCGCGCAGGGGACCGGCCCGCACGGCCTGGACGACGAGCGCGACATGGTGCGGCGGGAGTTTCGCCGCTTCGCCGAGGGCCAGGTGGTGCCGCGGGCCGAGCAGGTGCACCGTCACGACGAGCTGGTGCCGCGCGAGATCATCGACGCCGTCGCCGAGCTGGGCTGCTTCGGCCTCTCGATCCCCGAGCGCTTCGGCGGCCTGCAGCCGGACGACGCGCCCGACAACATCGGGATGTGCGTGGTCACCGAGGAGCTGAGCCGCGGCAGCCTGGGGGTGGCAGGGTCGCTCATCACCCGGCCCGAGATCCTGTCCAAGGCGCTGTTGATGGGCGGCACCGAGGCGCAGAAGGAGCGCTGGCTGCCTCGGCTGGCCTCGGGCGAGACCATGTGCGCGGTGGCGGTCACCGAGCCCGACTTCGGCAGCAACGTGGCCGGGATGAAGGTGGCCGCGACGCGCACCGAGGGCGGCTGGCTGCTGAACGGCCAGAAGACCTGGTGCACCTTCGCCGGCTTCGCCGACGTGCTGATGGTGCTGGCCCGCACCGATCCCGACCCCGCCGCGGGGCATCGGGGCCTGTCGATCCTGCTGGCGGAGAAGCCGCGCTTCGAGGGGCACACCTTCGAGCACAGCCAGCCGGGCGGGGGGCGGATCTCCGGCCGCGCCATCGACACCATCGGCTATCGCGGGATGCACTCCTTCGACGTGTTCTTCGAGGACTACCTGGTGCCGGCCGACCACGTCATCGGCGGCGACGGCGGGCTGGGCAAGGGCTTCTACTTCCAGATGGAGGGCTTCGCCGGCGGCCGGCTGCAGACGGCGGCGCGCGCGACGGGCGTGATGCAGGCGGCGCTGGACCAGGCGCTGACCTATGCGGCGGAGCGGAAGGTGTTCGGCCAGCCGATCGCCGAGTACGCGCTGACGGCCTGGAAGCTGGCGCGGATGGCGATGATCGTGCAGACGGCGCGGCAGTTCACCTACGCGGTGGCGCGGCGCCTGGATCGGGGCGAGGGGCACGTCGAGGCGGCGCTGGTGAAGCTCTGGGCCAGCAGGCAGGCGGAGTGGGTCACGCGCGAGGCCATGCAGATACACGGCGGGATGGGCTACGCCGAGGAGTACGACGTGAGCCGGTACTTCCTGGATGCGCGGGTCTTCTCGATCTTCGAGGGGGCCGAGGAGGTGCTGGCGCTGCGCGTCGTGGCCCGTCAGGTGCTGCAGGCCGCGCTCGAAGGCGGAGGCGCGGCGTGAGCCGGGGCGGGGCCGAGGACGGCGTGCTGAGCTTCGAGGTGGGGCCGATGGAGGCGCTGGCGCCCGAGACCGCGGTCGGCCTCGGCGACGTGCGGGCGAAGGTCTACGGCCGGGCGCTGGAGGACTTCGTGCCCGGCGCCGTGTTCGTGCACCCGCGCGGGCGCACCCTGGACGCCGGCTTCCTGACCGACTACGCGACCACCTTCATGGAAGCGAACCCGCTCTACCTCAACGAGCCCTTCGCGCGCTCCCAGGGTTACGACGGTCTGCCGGCGGCGCCGCACCTGGTGATGAACATCGCGCTCTCGCTGGGGGTGCAGAACGACAGCGAGCTGGCCATCGCCAACCTGGGCTACTACGACGTGCGCTTCCTCAGGCCCGTGCTGGCGGGGGACACGCTCACCGCGCGCACCGAGGTGGAGGCGCGCCGCGATCGCGGCCCCGGAAAGCCGGGCATCGTGACCGTGCGCACGCTGGCCCAGGACCAGCGCGGGCGCGTGGTGGTGCAGTACCGCCGGAAGATCCTCGTCCCGCGCCGCAGCGACGCGCCCCTCGACTCCACGGCGCAGCCCCGACGCGAGGGCGAGTTCCCGTGGACGGAGCGGCCCTCCCTGCAGGTGCCCCGCCCGCGCGGGGGCGCCGCTGCCGGCGTGGTCGGCGCCGACACGCTGCTCGACGCCTTCGTCCCGGGGCGCATCTTCGTGCACCGTTCGGGGCGCACGGTCACCGACGAGCACGTGCCGTGGACCTACAAGGTGATGAACACCCACCCGCTGCACTACGACCGCCTCTACTCCACCGCCCAGCAGGGGCCCATGTCGGGCGAGCCGATCGTGTACGGCGGCCTCATCTTCGCGTGGCTCTTGGGCCTGGCCAGCCGCGACGTCTCCGAGAACGCGGTGGCGGAGCTCGGCTGGCATGACGGCTACCACACTCAGCCCACCTTCGCGGGCGACACCGTCGCGGCGCTGAGCAGGGTGCTGCGCGTCGAGCCGCTGGCCGAGGGCGGCGGCGGGGTCGTGAGGATGCAGCTCGTCGGGGTGAAGAACCTGCGCGCGGAGGCGGCGCTGGAGCGGTTCGGCGAGGCGCTCTTCATGCGCGAGAACGACAAGCGCGAGCGTGGCGAGGAGAAGATCCCGGAGAAGATCTTCGAGATCGAGCGAGACGTGTTGATTCGGAGCGCGCTGCCCACCTGAGCGGCGAGGAGGACGAGATGGCGACACTGGACACCTCGCCCCGAGTGGGCGTGTTGATGGGAAGCGATTCGGACTGGCCGGTGATGCAGGCCGCCGTCGCGACGCTGGAGCGCTTCGGCGTCGGCTGTGAGGCGCGGGTGCTCTCGGCCCACCGCACGCCGGGGGACGTCGGCGAGTACGCCCGCACGGCCTACGAACGCGGCCTGCGCGTGGTGATCTGCGGCGCCGGGATGGCCGCCCACCTGGCGGGCGTGGTCGCAGCCTGGACCCCGCTGCCGGTCATCGCGGTCCCGATCGCGGCGCGTCAGCTCGACGGCATGGACGCGTTGCTGGCGTCGGTGCAGATGCCCAAGGGCGTGCCGGTGGCCACGGTCGCCATCGGCGGCGCCGAGAACGCCGGGTTGCTGGCGGTGCAGATCCTCGCGACCTCGGACGAGCGGCTCTACGCCGCCTTCCAGGACCACAAGGCCAAGCTGGCTTCCGACGCGCGAGCCAAGACGCTGCCGCGCGAGTAGCTGGCTGCGCGCTCGTGCCCGCGCCCGCGTCGTCGCGCGCCGCTCTGCGCGGCACTTGGGCGCGGGGGCGGTCAGTGACCGGCGGCTCGTGTCAGCGCGGCCAGAAGCGCCGAGGGCGGTGTGCCCGGCGGCAGCGCGTCCAGGCGCGCCCGGGCACCGGCCGCGCCTCCGAGCGCGTCGAGGCCTCGTGAGCCGTACCGGTCGCGGAAGGTGCGCAGCACCTGCTCGCGGAGGCGGCGGTCTCGGCGCGGGCCCAGCTCCGGCGCGCCGGCCTCGCGGAGCTCCTCGAGCACGTCGCACAGCGCACCGACGCCGTCGCCAGCGAGGGCGGACACCTCGAGCACCGGGGTATCGGGCCGGCCCAGGGCGGGCATCACCGCGCGCAGCTCGCGGGCGGTGCGCCTGGCGGCGGCGCCCAGATCGGCCTTGCCCACCACGACCACGTCCGGAACCTCCATCAGACCGGCCTTGATGAACTGCAGCGTGTCCCCCGACGCGGGCTGGATGACGACCACCGTGAGGTCGACGGCCTCGGAGACGTCGGTCTCCGACTGGCCCACGCCCACGGTCTCCACGAGGACCCGGTCGGCGGCGGCCCCCATGGCGATGACCGCCTCGAAGGTGGCCGGAGCCAGCCCGCCCAGCCGGTCCCGCGCCGCCATCGAGCGCACGAAGAGGCCGTCGTCGCCGCCCCTGGGCCCGATGCGCGCGCGGTCACCCAGCAGCGCTCCGCCGCTGCGCCGCGACGATGGATCGACCGCTATTACGCCGACGGAGAGGGCGCGCTGGCGCCAGCTCGCCACCAGGGCGCCGGCGAGGGTGGACTTGCCCACGCCCGGCGGGCCGGTGAGGCCCACGAGGAGGCCGCCGGGCCGGAGGTAGATCGCCAGCTCGTCGATGACGGCCGAGGCCGCCGCGCGGTCGTCGGGGCGGGACGACTCGAGCTGGTTGAGCAGCCGGGCCAGGGCGGAACGCGAACCGGCGCGCACCTCGGCCGCGAGCGTCGCGCTCACCCGCCGGCGCCTTCGAGCACGGCTCGGGCGATCTCGGCGATGACCAGGTCGAGATCGAAGTCGCTGGGTGTGAAGACACGGGCGACCCCGGCCGCCAGCAGCGCGGTGCGGTCCTCGGGCGGGATGATGCCGCCGACGATGACCGGCAGCGCCGCCAGCCCTCGGGCCTCCAGCGCGGCGATGACCTGGGGCACCAAGGCCATGTGGCTGCCGGAGAGCACCGAGAGGCCGATGGCGTGGACGCCTTCCTCCTCGGCGGCGCGCGCGATCTGGTCGGGCGTCAGCCGGATCCCGTCATAGACGACCTCGATGCCGGCGTCCCGCGCCCGCACCGCCACCTGCTCGGCGCCGTTCGAGTGGCCGTCGAGGCCCGGCTTGCCGACCAGCAGCTTCAGGCGGCGGCCCAGCCGCTCGCTGGCGGCGTCGACGGCTTCCCGCGCCTCGACGAGGGAGGCCCGCTCCGCGCTGGACGCCATCGTCGCGCTCACGCCGGTGGGTGCCCGGTACTCGCCGAAGATGTCGCGCAGGGCGGCGCCCCACTCGCCGGTGGTGACCCCGGCCAGGGCGCACCGGATGCTGGCCGGCATGATGTTGGCGCCGGTCGTGGCGGCGTCCCGCAGCCCGTGCAGCGCGACCTCGGCCTCGCCCGCGTGCCGCGCCGCCCGCCAGGCCACCAGCCTGGCGACCTGCTCGGCCTCGGCGTGCTCGTCGACGCTCATGAACCCGGCGTCGTCGCCGGCGAGCAGCGGCGAGGGGAGGCCCTCCTGCCAGCGGTTCACCCCGACCACGACCTGTTCCCCCGACTCGATCTCCCGCAGCCGCGCCGCGCCCGCCTCGACCAGGCGCTGCTTCATCGCGCCCGACTCCACCGCCGCCAGCACGCCGCCCTCGCGCTCGATCCAGGCCAGCTCCTCGGCGACGCGCGCCTCCAGCTCGGCCTCCAGCTCCGCCACCACGTGCGATCCGTCGAAGAGGTCCTCGTACTCCAGCAGGTCGGTCTCGTAGGCCATGATCTGCTGGAGCCGCAGCGACCACTGCTGATCCCAGGGCCTGGGCAGCCCCAGCGCCTCGTTCCACGCGGGGAGCTGCACCGCCCGCGCCCGCGCGCTCTTGGACAGCACCACGCCCAGCATCTCCAGCGCGATGCGGTACACGTTGTTCTCCGGCTGCGGCTCGGTCAGCCCCAGCGAGTTGACCTGGACGCCGTAGCGGAAGCGGCGCAGGCGCTCGTCCGTCACGCCGTAGCGCGTCTCGGCCGTGCGGTCCCAGAGCCGCGCCATCACCCGCAGCTTCACCATCTCCTCGACGAAGCGAATGCCGGCGTTCACGAAGTAGCTGATGCGCCCCACCGTCGTCGGGAACGCCGCCTCGTCGACGTCGCCCCGCTCGCGCAGCGCGTCGAGCACCGCCATCGCGTTCGCCAGGGCGTAGCTCACCTCGAGGGTCGGCGTCGCCCCGGCCTCCTGCAGGTGGTAGCTGCAGATGTTCACCGGGTTCCAGCGCGGCATCTCCGCCACCGTGAAGGCGATGACGTCGGTCTGGAGCCGCATCGAGGGGCGCGGCGGCAGCATGTAGGTGCCGCGCGAGAGGAACTCCTTCACCAGGTCGTTCTGGGTGGTCCCCGACAGCGCCTCGCGGGCGACCCCCTGGCGCTCGGCCGCGGCGACGTACAGGGCCAAGAGCCAGGGCGCCGTCGCGTTGATGGTCATCGAGGTGTTCATGCGGTCGAGCGGGATGCCCTCGAAGAGGGTCTCCATGTCGCCCAGGTGCCCGATGGGCACGCCCACCTTGCCGACCTCGCCGCGGCTGAGCGCGTCGTCGGCGTCGTAGCCGGTCTGGGTGGGCAGGTCGAAGGCCACCGAGAGGCCCGTCTGTCCGCGGCCGAGGTTGTCCCGGTAGAGCGCGTTGGACGCCGCCGCTGACGAGTGGCCCGAGTAGGTCCGCATCACCCAGGGGCGGTCGCGGCGCTCACTCACGCCGCGCCCCCTTGGGCGGCGCGACTCTCCTCGAGGTTCCTGCAGCCGCGCGCGGTCGCGTTCACCAGCACCCCCATGTTCCCGGGCGGGTGCCGGTTCTCCCACATGAGCGTGTGAGGCTCGGCGACCTCGTCGAACGCGAACACGGTCGAGAGCGCCGCGTCGATGCGCCCGTCCATCACCAGGTGGTTGGCCTGGTCGGCCTCGTAGCGGCTGGCGAAGTGGCTGCCCTGGATGCGCTTCTGTCGCATCCACACGTAGCGGGCGTCGAAGGTCAGGTTGTAGCCGGTGGTGCCGGCGCAGAAGACCACCATGCCGCCGCGCCTCACCACGAAGCAGCTCACCGGGAAGGTCTGCTCGCCGGGGTGCTCGAAGACGATGTCGACGTCGACGCCGCCGGTGACCGCCCAGATGGCCTTGCCGAAGGCGCGCACCCGCTTGCTGTAGGCGGAGTAGGTGGCCGTGTCCGCCGTGTCGGGCATGGGACCCCAGCAGTCGAACTCCTTGCGGTTCAGCCAGGCCTTGGCGCCGTTGGCCAGGCACCAGGCGCCCTTGTCCTCCGACGACACCACCGCGATGGCGTTGGCGCCAGCGGCCTTGCAGATCTGCGTGGCCATGGTGCCCAGGCCCCCCGAGCCGCCCCAGACCAGCACGTTCATCGCCGGCTTGAGCGAGTGCGGCGTGTGCCCGTAGAGCATGCGCCACGCCGTCGCGTAGACCAGCATGTAGCAGCCCGCCTCCTCCCAGGTGAGGTGCTTCGGCTTGGTCAGCACCTGCTGCGCCTGCACCTTGCAGAACTGGGCGAAGCTGCCCCAGCTCGTCTCGTAGCCCCAGATCTGCTGCTCGCGGCAGAGCATCGGCTCGCCGCCGTTGCAGTTGTGGCATTGGCCGCAGGTCTGGTTGCAGTGCACCACGACCTCGTCGCCGACCTTGCAGTTCCGCACCGCGTCGCCCACCGCCCAGACCACGCCCGACGCGTCGGAGCCGGCGATGTGGAAGGCCTCGCCGTGGACGTCCAGCGGGCTCAGCGGTTGCCCCAGCGCGGCCCACACGCCGTTGTAGTTGACGCCCGCGGCCATGACGTAGACCAGCACCTCGTCGGGCCCCACCGGCGGCACGTCGACGATCTCGTGCTGGAACGCCTGTCGCGGCTCGCCGTGGCGCTCCCGCCGGATGGCCATCGCGTGCATGCGCGCGGGGACCTGCCCCAGCGGTGGAATGGCACCCAGGGGCCAGGCCCCGTCCTCCACACGTCCGGTCCCGGTCTCGCCCATCGGATGCTCCCTCGGCGCGGCGGCGCCCAGGCAGGCCGCGCACGCCCGCGAGGCTACGGCGCCCCAGAGCGCACGGTCAAGGCGGACGCCGGCCTCGGGCCGCTTGACCGCAGTCGACGCCGCTCGCATCTTGGACGCATGCAAGCGCAACGCCCGGCGCTCCTGATCGTCGCACACGGCTCGCGGGCCGAAGGCTGGCTCGACCGCGTGCGCGAGTTCGCCGGGCACGTCGCCGAGTCGCCCGGCATCGACGCCGCCTTCTCCACGGTCGACGTCGCCTGCCTCGAAGCGGTGCCTCCCAGCATCCCCGACGCGGTGAGGGCGCTGCTCGCCTCGGGCGTGTCGAGGGTGCTCGTGGCGCCGCTCTTCCTGACCGCGTCGACCCACCTCTCCGAGGACATCCCGGGCCTGCTGGGGCTGCCGCTGCCCGAGCACGTCCGACGGCGCCTCACCGCTGAAGGGCACCAGCCGCTGCCGCCGGGCCTGCCGGTGACGCTGCTGGACCTGGGACCCATCGAGCGCATGCTGGGCGCCAACGTGGAGCGGCGCCTGAGCCTGCGCAGCGAGGATCCGTCCGAGGAGGCGGTCGTCCTCTGCGCCTACGGCTCCACCGTGCACCACGAGCGGTGGGAGGCGCTGATGGCGGCGGTGCGCGCCTACCTGATGCGGCACGGCTACGCCTACGCCTGTCACGCCTACGTGGGGCACGTGGTCAGCCACAGCCCGGCGCCGACGCTCCAGGCGATCCGAAAGGCCCTGCACATGGCGGGGGTGCGTCGGGTGCACGTGGTGCCGGTGCTGCTCTCCACCGGCGCCATCCAGACCACGGTCATCGCGGCAGCCTGGCGCGCGGCGGAGGCGTCGGAAGGCCACGGGCGGGTGCTCTACGAGCCGGACGCCATCCTGCCCGACGGCGATCTGGCGGCCCACGTCGCCGCGGTCGCCTTGCGCGAGCTCGGGGTGTTCGTGGCGGCGGACCGCGGCGCCAACGCCTGAGCGCAGAGCCCCCCGCGGTCGCGCGTGCGCCGCACCGACGGCGCGGGAGGCCCGGCTTGACCCACCGCGGGGAGGGCGCGAAGATGCTGCGACGCGCGCAGAGCGGCGCGTCCGTGCGTCGCGATGACGACGCGACCCCGGTACCCGGACGAGGCGAACCCCATGCCGAAGGCCCTGCTCGTCGCCACCCTGGCGACCCTCCTGGTCGGAAGCGCGGCCTGCAGTCGGAAGACCCGCAGCGTCGACATCGCGCCCGACGCCTCCCTGCTCGCGGTGGAGGTCCAGGGCGAGGGTGAGATCGAGAAGTACGACCTCACGGGCGACGGCAAGCCCGACCTCATCAAGGTGTTCACCCGCACCGGCGACCCGAAGGTGCCGCTGGCCGACCGGCCGCGCGTGCTGGCGCGGACCGAGATCGACTTCAATCGCGACGGGAAGCTGGACGTCTGGCAGTACTTCAACCCCGACGGGGTGATGGTGCGCGAGGCGATGGACCACGACTTCGACGGCAAGGTCGACGCCATCGACTATTACGCGCAGGGCGCGGTCTACAAGCGGGAGGTGTTCCTCCCGCCCGGCACGCAGCCGACGCTCTGGCGCTACTACGAGGAAGGGAAGCTGGTCCGCAACGAGCGCGACACCACCGGCGACGGCAAGCCCGATGTCTTCGAGTACTTCGACGACGGGAAGATCGTGCGGGTCGGCTATGACCGCGACGCCGACGGCAAGCCCGACTACTACGAGGAAGCGAAGGAGGAGTGAGGGCGGCGGGTCCGGGCGCTCACGCCTCGGAGGTGCCCTCGCGGCCGTAGCGGTCGTCGAGGCGCACGACGTCGTCGAGCTCGGGGGTGGAGACCTCCACCAGCACCACCGGCTCGCGGGCCTCGAAGCGGTGCAGCATCCCGGGGACGATGTCGAAGGCGTCGCCAGCTTCGACGACGCGGACGCTCACCGGCTCGCCGGGCGCGCTGGCGTGGTGGAGGTGCAACCGACCCGAGAGTACGTAGATGCTCTCGGCCTTCCGCTCGTGATATTGAAGGCTGAGAGCGTGACCGGCCGCGATGTGCAGGAGCTTTCCGGCGTAGCGGTCGGTCTCGGCCCAGATGATCTCGTGGCCCCAGGGCTTGTCGACACGCCGCATTTCATGCCCCTTGGAGCGTATCCCTCGAGCCGGCGCGGCGCGAGGGGCGCCACCGGTCGAAGACGATGGAAATCTCGAGGACCTTGAGTCGACTGCAGGCGCGCGGTGAGGCCATGCGGGTACACTTCGACCTGGGGCTGCGCGCATATGACGGGGGCGACGCCGACGGGGTACGTCGACATCGCGCCGCCGTCGGGATGCTGCCCGAGGGCGGGCCCGCGTGTCTAGCCTTCCTGGCCTTGCACTGGCGCGCCCTGTGGCTCGAGGAGCAGCGGGAACAGGCGCTGGAGGTCGTCCGTGAGGCGGCGCGGCGCTTCCCCGACGACGTGGACACGGTGCTGGAGCTCGCCGACGTGCTGCATGACATGGACGCCGACGCCGAGGCGGCCGAGGTGCTGATGGCGGCGGCCGGCGCCCACGAGGACGACCCGGAGCTCTGGTACGAGGCCGGGGTCGCCGCCGAGCGGGTGGAGGACTGGGAGCGCCGGTTGGCCTCGTTCAAGCGCGTCTGGGAGCTGGAGCGCGACAGCGAGCCGCCCTTCCGGCTCTGGTTGCCCGAGGAGCGCTTCGTCGCCGTGGCCGAGGAGGCCATCGAGCGCCTGCCCGAGCACATCCGCGAGGCCCTGGGCAACGTCGCCATCGTGGTCGAGGACTACCCGGAGGCGTGGATCTTCGAGACCGACGTCGCCGATTCGCGGATCCTCGGCCTCTTCGACGGACCGGAGCGCGCGCAGGAGCGCGGCGTCGACTTCGTGGCGACCGGGCCCACCCGGATCTACCTGTTCCGGTGGAACATCGAGCGCATGTGCGGCAGCCCCGAAGAGGTCGAGGAGCAGGTCGAGATCACCGTGCTGCACGAGATCGGCCACTACCTGGGCCTGGACGAGGACGAGCTGGAGATGCGCGGGCTGGGGTAGGGGCCGGCGCCGGCGGCTGTGCTCGGCCGCGCAGCGGCTCAGGGCGCAGGCGACTCGAGGGCCACGACGACCAGCTTGTCGATGCGCCAGCGCGTCGGGAACATCGCCGACCCGCCGCTCATCGCGATCCGGAGCGCGTCGGCGTTCGCGCCAGCGGGCAGGCTGAGGACGAGCTGGCGCGGCTGCCAGTCGCCGGGCTGCTCAGGGGCCAGGGGCGGGAGCGCGGACTCGGCGGCCACCGAGCCCCCAGCGAGCAGGGCCAGGCTGCGCGTCGGCGCCTGGGGGCCGAGCGCGGACTCCCAGCGCTCGACGAAGCTGACGCGCACCTGCTGCGGTCCGGCGGGCGGTGAGGCGGCGAGCGCAGCGCTCGCCTCGAGGAGCCAGGGGCCGGGCGTGTTGGCCGGTACCCACGCGGCGAGGCTGCAGTCCCCGTCCCAGGACGCGCCCGGAGCGAGGGGGGCGTCGATGGCGAAGGAGAGCGCCTCGGTCTCGGCGCCCGACAGCTTCCAGCCGGAGGGCTCCTCGCAGGGGAAGCTGCTGGAGAGCAGCACGAGGCCGTCGGAGCAGAGCGGCGAGGCCTTCGAAGCGCAGCCGGTCGCGGGCGCGCAGCTCGCGTCCTGGCAGGCATCCCCGGCGGGCTCGGGACAGGCGCGCGGCGCGTGCACACAGGCGCCGGTCTTCGGATCGCAGCTGTCGAGCGTGCAGGCGTCCTCGTCCTCGCACTCCACCGGCCCTTCGGGCTTGCAGCTCCCCTTGGAGCACACACCGCCGTCCGCGCAGAGGCCGGCGTCGCAGGGGAGCCCGTCGGGGCTGGGTCCGGCCGGCAGGCAGGCGCCGGTCGCCGGGTCGCAGACCGCCAGCGTGCAGGGTGCGGCCGGGCAGACCACCGGCTGGCCTCCGGCGCACTGGCCGCCCTGGCACTGGCCGCCCCCGAGGCAGGGGTTGGCCGGGGGGCACCCCGTGCCGTCGGGCGCGGGCTGGTGCGTGCAGCCGCCGGCGCTGGGGTCGCAGGCGTCCACGGTGCAGGGGTTTCCGTCCTTGCACGACACCGGCAGCGCCTCGCAGGCGCCGGCGTAGCAGGTGCCGGCCTGGGTGCAGGCGTCCGAGTCGTCGCAGGGCGTGCCGTCGGCGAGCGTCTTCACGGTGCAGCCGAGATCGGGCTTGCACAGCGCCTGGGCGCAGGGGCCGGCGGGCGGGCAGATCAGCGGGGCGGCGCCCTGGCAGGTGCCGGCCAGGCAGGAGCCGCCGCCGAGGCAGAGGTCGGCGCCCTGGCAGGCCTGGCCATCCGGCAGCGGGCTGGACACGCAGCCGCCGGCCTGGGGGTCGCAAGCGTCGACGGTGCAGGGCTCGAGGTCGTCGCAGATCGGCGGGGGCCCGCCGACGCAGAGGCCGCCCTGGCAGGTGTCCTTGGAGGTGCACGGATCGCCGTCGTCGCAGGCGCCGGTCCGAGCCGTGTGGGTGCACCCGTCGGCGCCGGCGCAGGCGTCGTCGGTGCAGGGGTTGGCGTCGTCGCACTCGTTCGGCGGTGCGACGCAGGCGCCCCGGACGCACTGGCCGGACGGCGCGCAGGGCAGGTCGGTAGCGCAGGGGGCCCCGTCGGCCAGGGCCACGGTGCCGCACAGGCCGGTCGAGGGATCGCAGGACTCGGTGCGGCAGCTCTCGCCAGATGTGCCCGAGCAGACGACGGCCCCGCTGGGATCGGGCGCGCAGGCCCCCTGGATGCAGCGCAGCGGCCCCTTGCAGAGGTCGTAGGCCGCGCCGACGAAGGGCGAGCAGTCGGCGTCCACGGCGCAGGCGCACCCGCCCACCGAGCCCGAGCACTGCCCGGCGTGGCAGCGGTCGTCGTCGCTGCAGGGGTTTCCATCGTCGCAGGCGGCGCCGTCGGGTGCCATCCGGACCTCGCAGGCGCCGGTCGTCGGGTCGCACCCCGCCAGCCGGCAGGGTCCGGGCGGGTCGCAGGCGACGACACTCTCGGCGCTCAGCCGGCAGTGCCCCTCGACGCAGGTGAGCTCGCCCCGGCACAGATCGTCGCTCTCGAAGTCGGCGCAGTCCTCGTCGCTGGCGCAGGCGCAGGCCGGATCCGGGTCTCCGCCGCAGGCGCCGCCCGCGCAGCGGTCGCCGGTGGTGCAGGGATCGGCGTCCGTGCACGGGGCCCCGTCTTCGCGCGCGGTGAACCGACAGCCGACCAGCGGGTCGCAGAGGTCGGCGGTGCAGGGGTTGTCGTCGGCGCACAGCAGCGAGGAGCCGCCGCCGCAGATCTCGCCCTGGCAGCGCGTGCCGACGGTGCAGCGGTCGCCGTCATCGCAGGCGCTCCCGGTCTCGCGCAGCGCCCGCCCGCATCGGGAGGCCACGCACACGACCCGCTCGCACGCGCTGAGCCCTGCCGGCAGGGGACAGTCGCTCGCCTCGAGGCAGGACTCGCCGTCCGCCCCGCCGTCCGGCAGGTCGGCGCTCGCGGAGGAGTCGTTCCCCCCGGCGTCCGCGCCGGCGTCCTGGACGTCGACCTTCGCCCCCACCCCTGCGCCGGCGCCGGCGCAGGCCGAGGGCGCGCCTGTGGAAGCCGCGACGAGCGCGAGCCACACAGCCCACCGCGCGCGGCGCGGACGCTGCGGACACGGGGCGTGGCTTCGGGGTCCGGCGACCGGCCGCATCAAGCGCGCCCTCGCCGGCGCGTCCGCCGCCCTCGCCGATCCGTCCACTCCACCATCACGTCCGCCTCGCGCGGTTCGTCCGCAGCGGGCTCAGTCTCCCGGCCCCGCGGACCGAGATCAAGCGCACGCCGCTCCGGGGCGCGCCCGGTCGCCGCGCGCCGGGCGTCGGCCCGGCCACTCCGCGGCGCCGGGCGGCGGGTGCGCGGCCGTTCAGCGGACGGGGACCATCACGGTCGGATAGCCCGCGCTGCGCTCGAACTGGCGCTGGAAGTCGCTGGCGCTGCGCACGTCGTCGAAGGGGCCGACCTCGACGCGCCACATCGGGGCGCCGTCGTCGCCGGTGGCCTCGCGCACCTGCACGGCGTGTCCGGCGGTGCGGAGCTGGTCGGCGACCAGACGCGCCGGCTCGGGCGCGCCGAAGGCAGAGACCTGCAGCGCGTAGCGCGTATCGCTGGGGGGCACCGCAAGGGCGGCGTCCTCGGCGGCCGGCGAGCGCTCGACCACCGTCAGCGGGGCGACCACCGGCGCGGGCTCGGCCGCCTCGACGATCGCGAGGGGGCGCGCGTCACGCGCCGCGGCGCCAGCGTTGGCCGCGGCGATCTGGCGGTGCGCCTCGATGCGCGCGGCGTCGGTCGGGTCGTCGGTCTGGACCTGCGGCGGCGGCAGCGCCAGCTCGGCGCTCACCGCGCGGGTGCCCGGGAGCACGCGCGTGAGCCGCTCGATGCGGCTCGGCTCCTGCTCGGTGCGGATCCCGTCGCCGTCGGCGAGGTCGCCGGGGCCAGCGCCCAGCGCGTCCAGCAGCCGGTCGCCCGCCTGCTGGCCGACCAGCACGCCGGTCGCGAAGATGCCCGTGGACACGAGCAGCAACCCCAGGACGGCGATCGCCACCTGGCGGTTGTCCATCTGGATCACGATCTTCTGCTGGATGCGGTCCAGGTCACGCATGGCTCACGCCTCGTCGTCGATTGAACCGTAGGAGCTGCGGTCGCCCCCCTTGTGTCGGGGAGGAGGGTGGGGCGACCGCAGCCCTTCGGACTGGTGGGGCTCAGGCGCCCGCTTGCTGCCGTCTGTCCTCGAGCCGGATCACCGTCGCCGCCGACTGACCCTCACGCAGGCGAACCCGAGGAGAGGCTTGCGCCTGCGGCCGTCGGTCGGCTCGGTACGCCTCACCCCAGCGGGGATCCCGCGAGAGGCGGAGGCTGTGGTAGAGGAAGCATGGGATTCGAGCCACGGACCCCTCTCGAGGACTGAGACGGATTCTTATTGATTCCGGACAGTTGTCACGCGTTCGCCGGATGATGCGAAGCGTATGGGCCCGCCGGGGCGCGGTCAAAAAATCCACGTAGCAAAACGGTCACCCTCTGAGGCGAGGCACAGATGGCACACGACATCATCGAGACGGCGCAGGCCCCGAAGGCCATCGGACCGTACTCCCAGGCGATCCGGGCGGGGGGCCTCACCTTCCTCTCGGGGCAGATCCCCCTCGATCCCGCCACGGGCGAGCTGGTCGGTGAGGGCGACGTGGAGGCGCAGACCCGGCAGGTGATGAAGAACCTCCTGGCCGTGCTGGGGGCCGCCGGGCATCAGGTCAGCGATCTGGTGCGGACGACGATCTTCCTCGCCGATCTCGGCGACTTCGCCACGGTGAACCGGGTCTACGGCGAGGCCCTCGGCGGACACCGCCCCGCCCGCGCCACCGTTCAGGTAGCCCGCCTGCCGAAGGACGCCCTGGTCGAGATCGACGGCATCGCCGCGCGCCCCGACTGAGCCGACTGCTCGGCGCCGTCGCCGCCCTTCAGCGCGTCGCCGCGTCCATCGCCTGACGCATCGCCGCGATGAACTCGCCGGCCACGGCGGGCGCCTCCACCGGGGCGCGCCCCGCCATGGCCTGCACCAACGCCGAACCGACCACCACGCCGTCGGCGATGGCCGCCACGCGCACCGCGTCCTCGGGCGTGCGCACCCCGAAGCCGACGGCCGCCGGCACCCCCGAGAGGCGCCGCACCGCCTGGACCCGGGCGGCCAGGGCGTCGTGCTCGGACACGCGCCCGCCGGTCACGCCGGTCATCGAGACGCAGTACGCGAAGCCGCTGCCCTGCGCCGCGATGGTGCGCACCCGATCGTCGTCGCTGGTGGGCGTGTACAGCGCGATGAAGTCGAGCCCCGCCGGTCGCGTGTGCCTGGTGAGCTCCTCGGCCTCCTCCGGCGGGAGGTCGACCACCAGCAGGCCGTCGACCCCGGCGGCCGCCATGTCGCGGACGGCGCGCTCGAGCCCGTAGCGGTGGAGCGGGTTCATGTAGCCGAAGAGGATCAGCGGCACGTCCGGGTGGCGCTCGCGGAAGGCGCGGGCGACCTCCAGCAGGTCCGCGAGCCGCACGCCGTGGGCCAGCGCCCGGTTCATCGCCGCCTGGATGACCGGGCCGTCCGCCATCGGGTCGGAGAAGGGCACGCCCAGCTCCACGATGTCCGCGCCGGCCTCCACCAGCGCGTCGAGGACGTGGGCGGTGGCGTCCAGGTCCGGGTCCCCGCCCGTGACGTAGGGGATGAGCGCGGTCCGTCGCTCTCGAGCGAGGCGCGCGAAGGTGCTGGCAATCCGGCCGCTCATGTTGCGTCACCGCCCATCGTGGTGCCGCGGCGTGCGCGGCGCGTCTCGGTGCAGGTTCCCCAGGCCGGAGCCTTGCATGGGCCCTGGCCTCGTCGCAACGACGAGCGGCGCGCGCCGTGGGCGCCAGCCTGCGATTGACCACGGGACAGCCTGCGTGCTAGCCGTGACGGCGCCGCAGCCGGTCGCGCCCGCGTGGTGTACGCGCGACCTCAGACGGCAACCCACACCGGTCAATTCGTAGCAGGAGTGCCTCATGGCTTCCGCCAAGGACGTCTTCTCCGACATCGAGAAGCGCATCACCGCCGATCCCGCCAAGACCAAGTCCGAGATCGACGGCATCTTCAAGTTCGTCGTGACGGGTGACGACGGCGGCACCTGGCTGGTCGACTGCAAGGACGTCGCGGTCAAGAACGAGGACGGCGACTCCGACGTGACGATCACGGTCGCGGGCTCCGACCTCGCCGAGATCCACGCCGGGACGCTCGATCCCATGCAGGCGTTCATGATGGGCAAGGTCGTCGTCGAGGGCGACATGGGCCTGGCCATGAAGCTCCAGCAGGTGCTCTGAGAAGTCCGGGCGTCTCGCGCTGGGCTCCCGCCGCCGGCTGGCCGGCGCGGGAGCACGGCGGGCGCGCACTGGAAACGCTCGCTTCGCTCCGGATCAGCCGAGGGTGAGCCGGCCGCGCTGCGCTCGGTCCGCTCGGTGGGACGCCGTCTCATGAACACGCCGGATACCGCGCTCCCGCTCGAAGGGCTGCGAGTCGTCGACTTCACGCGGCTGCTGCCCGGCCCGTACGCGACGCTGGTGCTGGCGGATCTCGGCGCGGAGGTCTTCAAGATCGAGCCGCCCGAGGGCGGCGACTACGTGCGCTGGATGCCGCCGCTGGCCGGCGCCGTCTCGTCGGCCTTCGCGGCGCTCAACACCGGCAAGCGGTCGGTGGCCGTCGACCTGAAGCACCCCGAGTGCGTGGCCTGGGTGCGCAGGCTCTGTCTCGGCGCCGACGTGGTCATCGAGAGCTTCCGTCCCGGCGTGATGGATCGCCTCGGCCTGGGGTACCCGTCGCTCGCCGCCGAGCACCCGGGGCTCATCTACTGCGCGATCTCCGGCTACGGGCAGGACGGCCCGTATCGGGACCGGGCCGGCCACGATCTGAACTACATCGCCCTGGCCGGGGTGCTGGGGCTGGCGGGCCCACCCGACGCGGCCCCCACGCTGCCGCCGGTGCAGATCGCCGACGTGGGCGGCGGCGGCCTCCAGGCGCTGGTGGGGATCCTGGTGGCGCTCCACGCACGCAACGCCAGCGGGCGGGGCCGCTTCATCGACGCGTCGATGACCGATGGCGCGCTCTCGTTTCTCCAGATGGCCATGGCCGGCGCGCTGGGCGGCGGCGCCAGCCCTCCCGCCCGCGGCGCCGACACCCTCACCGGCGGTCAGCCCTGCTATGGGGTCTATGAGACCCAGGACGGCGGGTTCATGAGCCTGGCCGCCCTCGAGCCCAAGTTCTGGAAGGCCTTCTGCGAGGCCGTGGAGCGCCCGGATCTGCTGGGCTCCCAGTTCGGAGGGCCCGCCCAGAGCGAGCGGACCCGGGCCGAGATAGCGGCGATCTTCGGTGGCCGCCCCCGCGCCGAGTGGGAGGCGATCTTCGCGGCCACCGACGCCTGCTGCGAGCCGGTCCTGCGTCCCGACGAGCTGGCCGACCACCCGCTGCACGCGGCGAGGCAGGCCACCATCGAGGACGCCGCGGGGCATGTGCGGCTGCGCACCCCGCTCCGGCCTCGGGACGCGGCGCCCCCGGCGCCGGCGCCAGCGCTGGGTGCCGACACTCGGGCGGTGCTGCGCGAGCTGGGATGCGACGAGGCGACCCTGGAGCGCCTGGCGGCGGCCAAGGCCATCGCCGGCTGACCAGCCGGCGGAGGCAGAAGCCCGGGATCGCGAGGGCCTGCGCTGGGAGCTGGGGCCCGGCTCTGCTATAGACCGTGGCCCGGTGCGGTCGATCCTTCGTCCAGCGCCGGGAGGCTGCGCGTGCCGCGCCGCTTCTCGGAGCCGCGTGGCGGAGCGCGCTCCCCACCCGGAGGGCCCGATGGTCTGGCGCGTGCTGTCTCGCGCACTTCGCATCACCGCGATCCTCACGCTCATGCTGGTCACGTGGATCGCCGAGCACACCGGCCTGCGCTGGCTGGCGTGGCGGCTCGGGGCGAGCTCCGGCGCTGCGTTCGAGCGCAAGCCCAACCAGGTGCTCGTGCGCGAGGCCTTCGAGCGCATGGGCCCCACCTTCATCAAGCTCGGCCAGGTGGTCGCGTCGAGCCCGGGGCTCTTCCCCAGGCGCTACTCCGACGAGTTCCAGCGCTGCCTGGACCGCGTGCCTTCCTTCGATCTCGCCACCCTGCGCGCCATCGTCGCCGACAGCCTCGGGCAGCCCATCGACGAGCTCTTCCGCTCGATGGAGGACCTGCCGCTGGGCTCGGCGTCCATCGCGCAGGTGCACGGCGCCGAGCTGCCGGACGGCACCGCCGTGGTCGTGAAGGTGCAGCGGCCGAACATCGCCGACATGGTGGACGCCGACCTGTGGTGGATGCGGCGGGGCGCCGCCATCCTCGAGCGGCTCTTCGAGGGCGCGCGCCTGGCCAACCTCACCGGCGTCATCGAGGACTTCGATCGCACGATCCACGAGGAGCTGGACTTCCGCCGCGAGGCGGACAACCAGCGCGAGTTCAACCGCATCATGGCGCTGCACGGCATCACCGACGTCCGGGCGCCGGTCCCGGTGGAGGGGATGGTCACCGAGCGGGTGCTGGTGATGGAGCGCTTCTTCGGCATCAAGGCCGACGACGTGGAGGCGCTCGAGCGCGCCGGCATCGACGCCGAGGTCTACCTGCGCAAGGGGCTGAGGGCGTGGCTGCTCACCGTGATGCTGCACGGCTACTTCCACGGCGACGCCCACGCCGGGAACCTGATGATGCTTCCCGATGGGCCGGCGTGCGGCTTCCTCGACTTCGGCATCGTCGGGCGCTTCAACGACGCCGAGCGGCACGCGGTGATGCGCTATGTGCTCGCCTTCGCGGCCAAGGACTACGAGGCCCTTGCCAACGTGATCATCGAGCTGGGCGCCGTTCGCGACTCCATCGACCGCGCCGGCCTGGTGCGCGACCTCGAGGCGGTCTACAGCCCGCTGCTCGACAAGACCATGTCGGAGATCCGCTACGAGGAGATCATGCCCGAGGCCACCCGGGTCGCCTACCGGTACGGGATCACGCTGCCGGGGGAGTTCCTGCTGATCCTCAAGCAGCTGCTCTTCTTCGACCGCTACGCCAAACTGGCCGCGCCGGGCCTCAACGTGTTCAGCGACTTCTACCTGGTGGACTTCCTCTTCACGCCGCAGGCAGCCGGCGCCGGCATCGACTTCAACCTGATGATGCCGCTGCTGCGCCAGATCCAGGAGCGCCACAAGGCCCTGGTCGCCGAGGGGGCCGCGCGAGGGGAGGGCCGGGTTCCGGCGAGCTGATCGCGGCGCTCGGCCCAGCGGCCGCCCCGAGGCTCAGAAGGCCAGCACCTCGTCGATGTCCTCGGCGCCGGTGACCAGCATCACCACGCGGTCCAACCCCACCGCGATGCCCGCCGTCGGCGGCAGGCCCTGGGTCAGGGCGTCGAGGAAGGCCTCGTCCAGCGGCAGCTCGGGGAGACCCAGCGCCCGCCGCTCGGCGTTCTCGGCGACGCAGCGGCGCCGCTGCTCCTCGGCGTCGCTGAGCTCGCCGAACGCGTTGGCCAGCTCGAGGCCGCCGATGAAGAGCTCGAAGCGCTCGGCGACGCGAGGATCGCGCGGGTTGGCGCGGGCCAGCGAGGCCAGGGCGATGGGCCAGTCGGTGAGGAACTCCGGTCGGTCCTGGCCGAGGGTCGGCTCGACGTGCTCGACGAAGGCCGCGAGCTGGGCGTCCGGGTCGAGCCGCTCCGGCGCGTCGATGTGCGCGCGCTGCGCCAGCGCCTCGAAGAAGCCGATCCGCGACCAGGGCGCCTGGAGATCGATGCGCCGGCCGCGGCGCTCGATCCCGTTCGGCGCCAGGGAGCGCAGCCACTGCTCGCAGTCGTCCATCAGCGCGTCGATGCCTGCCCAGGGCCGGTACCACTCGAGCATCGAGAACTCGGCGCGGTGATTCCGGCCGCGCTCGCCGTCGCGAAAGACGCGGGTGAGCTGGTAGATCGGGCCCGCCCCGCCGGCGACCAGCCGCTTCATGTGCAGCTCGGGCGAGGGGATGAGCCAGCGCCGGGTCTCCGGCTCGCCGGGGCTGCGGGACTGGAGCACGGCGGTCGGGGCGATGTGCACCTCGGTGCCGGGCGAGTCGACCACCAGCGGCGTCTCCACGGCCAAGAAGCCGCGTGCCTCGAAGAAGCTCCTGGTCCGCGACAGCAGCTCGGCGCGCTGCTCGAGGCGTCGCCAGCGCTCGGGATCCGCGAAGCGCGCGCCGTCGGTCCCGGCCTGGGGCCACACGCCGGTGGGGTGCCGGAAGACGACCGCGCCGTCCTCGACGAGGTCACCCGGTCGCGCCCCAGGCACGGCCTCGACGCGCAGGAGCGCGCCGCCGGGCGCCTGCAGCCAGGCGGTGTCTCCCTGGACGCTGAGCACCCTCCCGCGAGGGCGCCCGCTGCGGGTCATCGGCGGTCCCGCCCAGCGGACCGGGGGCGCGCGGCCCGGGTCAGGCGGGCGAGGCGGGCCGAGCGGAGCACGTCCCTACTTCACGCGCCCGAGGTAGGTCGAGGTGCGGGTGTCGACCCGGATGACCTCGCCCTGCTCGATGAAGAGCGGCACCTGCACGGTGGCGCCGGTGGGCATCGTCGCGGCCTTGGTGGCGTTGGTGGCCGTGTCGCCCTTCACGCCCGGCTCGCAGTACGTGATCTCCATCTCCACGTGGTTCGGGATGTCCACCGACACCGGCCGACCCTCGTAGTAGTGGATCTCGACGGGCATGTTCTCCATCAGCCAGTTGGCTGCGTCGCCCAGCACGTCGCGCGAGATCGGCGCCTGCTCGAAGGTCTCGGAGTCCATGAAGTAGAAGTCGTCGCCCTCGCTGTACATCAGCGTCGCGCTGCGGTGCTCCACGTCGGCGGGCTCGAAGGTCTCACCGGTGCGGAAGTTCCGCTCGACCACCTGGCCCGTGAGCATGTTCTTGAGCTTGGTGCGCGTGAACGCGGTGCCCTTGCCGGGCTTGACGAAGAGGAACTCGACCACCACCCACGGGGCGTTGTCGATCTTCACCTTCAGGTTCTTCTTGATGTCCGAGGTCGAGTACATGGCGCCCTCCCGCTGTCGAGGCGCGGTCGAATATCACGGAGCCGAGCCTCCGTCACGCGTCACGTGTCGGGCGCCGGACCTGGCGGGCACGAAAGCTCGAGCTGCCGAGCCTGGGCGACGACCTCGAGGGGAGGAGGTCGTATCGCCCCGGCTCGGCAGCTCGACCTGTGGCGACGCAGGGCGTCGCGCGGCGAGCAACCTCTGGGGGAAGGGCTCGCCGGAGCAGGACTCTCAGAAGTAGAACATGCCTCGGAGGATGATCTCGAAGTTGCTGGGCGAGATGTAGTTGCTCACGTTGATGTCGCCGCCGGCCGCAGCGCGGGCCGACTGCAGGTCCTGGGCCTGGGCCGGGTCGTTCTCGACGGCCTCGAACTCGGAGAGCGCGCGCCGGGTCACGTCGCGCTCGATCGACGCGTAGCCGGGGACCACCATGAAGAAGGAGCCGTCGATGGTGACGTGCGGGGAGACGTGGACCTCGAGGCCCGAGCCGACGTGGTAGGAGTTCGACGCGGCGGTCAGCGAGGCGAGATCCTTGAAGCTGCGGGCGCCGACCCCGGCGCCGACGTAGAGGCCGATGCGCTTGGCGGGGATGAGGTAGACCAGGGCGGTGGCCCGCAGGCGGGCGCCGAACTGGAGCTCCTCGTGGGCGTCGTCCTGGCTGACGTAGGCGTAGGTCAGGTCGAGCCCGATGAAGCGCAAGAGCTTCAGGCGCATGTTGATGTTGGAGACCACCGAGGTGCCCGCGGCCGCCTCGGGCTGCGCGCTGCGCAGCACGCCCAGGCCGGTGCCGATGCCCAGGGTGGCCCAGGAGTTGCTCGTGGCGCTGGCCGGCGCGGCGAGCGCCAGGGTCAGGGCGAGTGCGGTGATGATGCGTTTCATGAGTTCCCCTCTTGGCGACGGCGTCCAGCGTGCGGCTCCCGCCATCTCGGGCAGCCACCAGTGCGAGGGGCGTGCCAGGAGCGGGAGCGGCGCGCTCCTTCGCATCTGCGGGGGGATCGGCGGCCTGCGGGGCTCCGGCGGGGTGGGTCGCCGGTGACCCGGTGGGTCGGCCTGATAGCCACCGATGGGTCGTCAGTGACCCACCCGGGGTGCGACGACGCGCCGAGGCCCGGATTTTCGCGCAGCGCCGCGAGGGGCGGTTGACGCGGCCGGGAGGGCGTCGCATAAGGGACCGTCCCCATCATCCGTTCCACGAAGGTCCCATCGTCGGTGCGCTCGACCGATGGAGGTCGACTCGTGACCAAGTCACAGCTCATAGATCGGATCGCGGAGCGAGGGCGTCACCCCCGCAAGGCGGTGGAGACCGCCGTCAACGCGATCTTCGACGCGATGGTGGACGCGCTGCGCCAGGGCGAGCGCATCGAGGTGCGGGGCTTCGGCAACTTCACGGTGCGGCAGTACCGCGCCTACACCGGTCGCAACCCGAAGACCGGGCACCGCGTGACGGTGCCGCCCAAGCGCATGCCCTTCTTCAAGGTGGGCAAGGACCTGCGCGGACGGCTGAACGACGCCTGAGCGGCGCCCGCACGGCGTCCGAACGCTCGCCTGAACGGCGAGGGCCGGGCGCCGGAAGGTCGAAGAAGCGGCGAGGGCCGGGCGCGCCGCCGACCCCGCAGCCTCCGCGCCTTCAGGCCGCCGTCGGCGAGCCTGCGTCCCCGGCGCGCAGGGCGCCCATGCGCTCGAGCAGCACGACGAGCACGGCCCCGGCCACGAAGGTGGCCAGGGTCACCGCGGTGACGCCCCCGAGGGCGCTCGGCAGCACGTTGTGCTCGACGCCGTCGGCGCCGGTGGCCACGAAGGGCCAGATCTTCCGCAGCGAACCGCACATCAGGCCGATGAGGGCCGCCATGGTCAGGTCGTGCTGGGTGCGCAAGAGCCAGTTCAGCACGCGAGAGAAGCCGGTGATGCCGACGACCAGCGCCGACATGAAGACCAGCACCACCGTGACCGCGGCGGGATCGCGATCGTAGAGCAGGCTGCGCAGGGTGAAGGTCATGTAGTGGTAGAGGCCGAACATCAGCAGCACGAAGGAGCCCGAGATGCCGGGCAGCACCATCGCGGAGATGGCGATGCAGCCGGCGATGAAGATCCAGATGAGCGAGGGGTCGACGCCGCCCCGCATGGGCGCCGGCTGGCTGACGGTGGCGCCCGCGGGCCCGTGGTGGACGACCTGGATGGCGCCGGCGTCGACGTTGGCGACCGTGCCGGCCATGCGGGCGACCACGGGCACGGTCACCGAGGTGGCGCCAGCGGGGACGGGGATGTCGTGGGTGGGGCCGAAGACCACCTCGTGCTTCTCGTTGTCGCCGCCGTGGAGCGCGGTCATCAGGACCAGCCCTTCGCGCGACAGGGTCTCACCCTCGGCGGCCGGCGCGGGGAGGGTCACGGTGACCTCGCCGCGGGCGCGCTCGGAGCTGTCCAACGGGAGGCCGACGAAGAGCCAGGTGGCCACGCCCGCCACGATCGCGGTGCCGAGCTGGGCGGCGCCGCGGCGCCGCATCATCCCGAAGGGGATGCGCACCGAAGCCAGCACCAGCCCGAAGAAGAAGCCCTTCATGGGAGCGGGATAGAGGTCGAGGAGGCGCGGGATGACCTTGGCGCCCACGGCGAAGGCGGCGCCGATGCCGATGACCAGGAAGCCCAGGAAGAGCACGTGCCCGGCGTAGCGGCCGATGGCGTCGTCTCCCTGGGCGCCCGGCTTCTTGAGGCCGGCGGCGAAGCGGCGCCAGAACTCGGCGGTGAGGACGGCGCGGATCATGCCCGGGCCGATGGCGCTGACGGCGCCCACGAAGCGCTCGTAGATGCCCAGGATGAGGGCCAGGGTGCCCCCGGAGACGCCGGGGATGATGTCGGCGATTCCCATGCACACCCCCCGGAGGGTGGTGGCGAACCAGGCGATCACAGGCGCTCCGGGTGCGGGTGGGGTGACGAGCTCAGGGCCGGTGGCTGCCGGGCCAGCGTCTCCGCAGCCCCTACGACTGCGGGCCACTCGTTTAGCAGCGGCCGGGTCGTGGGGCAACCGTCCTTGCGAGGTCGCTCGTGGTGTCTATGGTGGAGCGACCCCTCGCCCCGGGAGCGTGCGTGCTCAAGCTCTTCGTCCTCTTCACCGTGCTGCCGGTCCTCGAGCTGTGGCTGCTCATCCGGATGGGGTCCGTGCTCGGCGCGCCGATGACCGTGGCGCTCTGCCTCCTCTCTGGCTTCGTCGGCGCCGCGCTGGCGCGCAGCCAGGGCGCCCGCGCCGTCCAGCGCATGCAGGAGACGGTCGCGCGAGGCATGGTGCCGGCGCGTGAGATCCTAGACGGCGTGCTCATCCTGGTGGCGGGCGTGGTGCTGCTCACCCCCGGCTTCATCACCGACACCATGGGCATCCTGCTGCTGCTTCCCCCCGTCCGGGCCGTGATCCGCGGCTACATCTCGCGCCGCTTCGCCGGCCGCCTGCAGGCGGGGGCCTGGCAGACGACAGGTGGCGGCGGCGCGAGCTGGAGCGCGTGGACGGCCTCCCGGGGCGGGCCGGCCGGACCGCGCGATCGCGGCCCCTTCGGCGAAGGCGGCGCGGACCAGGAGATCCTGCCGCCCGAGCGCGCGCCACGCCACGACCCGCGCCGGCCGCCGCGCATCATCGACAACGACGAGTAGGCGCGCGGCCCTGCCTCAGTTGAGGTGACGCCGGTCCCGCTTGCCGCCGGGGATCACGTCCAGCTTGCTCCGCCGGGCGGCGAGGCGCGCCAGGCGGAGTCGGTCGAGCAGGCGCCCGGGCCGCCACCGGCCGGTCACCAGCAGCCACGCCCCCAGCACGCCGCCGACGTGGGTGTGCCAGGCGATGGAGGCCGCGTTGGGGTTGCTGAAGAAGATGACGGTGTCGATGCCCAGGGCGATCCAGATCACCCACCGCGCCTGGATGGGGATGACGAAGAAGAGCAGGAGGGTGGCGTCGGGCATGGTGAAGCTGAAGGCCGCCAGCAGGGCGAGGACGGCGCCCGAGGCCCCGACGACCCGCGCACCGAAGATGCCTGGCAGCGCCAGCCCCACGATCACGGTGAAGACGCCGGCGATGAGGCCGGTAGCCAGGTAGAAGATGAGGAAGTCGCGCGGCCCCCAGCGGGTCTCCAACGCGGGGCCCAGGAAGAAGAGCCCGAGCATGTTGGCCAGGATGTGCATGGGGTCGCTCAGGGCGTGCAACCAGCTGTAGGTCAGGAGCTGCCAGAGCTCGAAGCTGAAGATGGCGTCGTGCGGGTCCAGCGCCAGGTGCTCGGCGTAGAGGTTCGCCGCCCATGGCTGGTGGAGGAAGTTCACCAGCACCGCGAAGATCACCCACACGGCGACGTTGATGATGAGCAGGCGCTTCACCATCGGCGTCATCCGCATGCCTCCACCCAAGCCGCCGCCCAGGCCACCGCGGGTCATCACCGGTCGTCGATCCATTACTCGAGCACCATCAGCCGGTAGGAGTCGCGTGGGTTCGCCGTGTCGCGGCCCGTCGCCGACACCCGCACATGGTAGACCCCGGGCGAGAGAAACTGGGTGAAAGTGGCGTCTTCGCCCGGGACCAGCCCCTCGCGGCCGCTCATGCGCACGCCGTCGGGCCCGTGCAGGGCGACGTCCATGGGCACGCCGGCCGGGGGCCGCGCGCGCACGGTCAGGATGAGCCCCTCCTCGCGCTCGGAGAGGTCGAGCCGCCAGAAGTCCACGTCGCCCCGGGGGTGCAGCCAGCCCTGGCGCTCCTTCGAGAGCTCGATGGCGGCCACACCGCCCGCGTCCCGGTCGTCGTTGGGCTCGGTCTCGCCTTCGCCGCCGTCGCCCAGGGTGAGATCCAGCGCGTAGGGCAGCGACGGGTCGAAGGCGCCCTTGTGGCCTCGCACGACCAGGGTCCAGGTCCCCGGGCCCACCCCGTAGCCACGCAGCAGCTCCGCCTCGCCGGGTCCGCCCTCGTCGATGCGCGCCCGCCCGTCACCGTCGGGGCCGCGCAGCTCCAGCGCCAGGTCCAGCCCGAGCGGGGCCTCCAGCGTCGCCTGCAGGGTGGAGGCGCGATCGACCACCAGGGCATAGGTGTCCACATCGCCCGCGCGGTCGATGATGCCGACCACGCGCCCGGGTTCGCCCAGCGCTGTCGCCGTCGCCGAGCCGTCGTTGGGCTCGCGCTCCACCCGCTCGGTGGTCGGGTCCTCCAGGCTGACCAGCAGGTCGTACGGCTGCTCGGGCGCCGCGCCGCGCACGGCCCGCACCGCGACGTAGAGCGTGCTCGCCCCGTCGCGCGGCAGGCCCAGGTTGCGAAAGGTGACCCCGCCGCCCTCGCCGCCGCTGCCGGACGCCAGCACCCCCGCCTCGCCGGAGCGGGACACGCTGACCTCCAATTCGACCCCCTCCAGTCCGGTGACGTTGACCCGGGCCCGCGCGCCCGCCTGGGCGGGATCCAGCGCCAGCTTCCACAGATCGCGGTCGCCGATGTGCCCCATCGTGCCGCGACCCGCCTCGCCCCACCCGAGCGGCACCGCGTCCTCGATGCTGTCATCCGGCTCGGCCTCGGCGCCCTCGACGAAGGCCGCCACCTCGACGCGCAGCTCGTAGGGCTGGGCGCTTCCGGTGCGCGGGCGGCCGCGGTACCAACCCTCGCGCACCCGCAGGTACAGCGGCCCCGGCGCGGCGCGCAAGGCCGGCAGCCGCTCGGCGCCGGGGCTTCGCTCGTGCACGTCGGCCTGCACCAGCGCCTTGGCCTTGTCGCCCCCGCCGTCCGGCATCCACTCGAGCACCAGGTCCAGGTCGGGCGCGCCGGAGAGCGTCGCCGAGACCAGGGCCGGGCCGCCCTCGGGGATCTGCAGGACGTACCAGTCCTGGTCGCCCTGGGCCGGATCGGCCGGCGCGTCCACGTAGCCTTGGACCGCCACGCCCGGCGTCAAGGGGATCGCCGTCTCGGGGCCGTCGTTGGGCTCAGGGTCGCGCGAGGCCGCCGGAGCCGCCTCGGCCGGGGAGGGCGCCTCGGCCTCGACCCGTTCGACACCGGCGGCGGCCCCCATCGGCGCCTCCGGCTCGCCCGGCGCGGGAGCTTCGGGCGGCGCCTCGTCGCGGCAGGCGGCGAGCAGCGCCACGCAGACCAGGAGGACCTGCGTGCGTGCGCGTGGAGCCGGGGCGCGCGAGGACAGGGCTACTTCTTGGCGCCGGCTTCGTCGAGCGCCTTCAGGATGCGCTCGGTCACGTCGAAGGAGGGCTTGGCGAAGATGACGCCCTGCTGGCTGCGGTTCATGATGAGGTCGTAGTCACCCGACGCCGCGAAGTCGTTGAGGACCTTCTCGAGGGTCTCGAGGATGGGCTTCATCAGGTCCATCTCCTTCTTGCCGAGCGCCTGCTGGTTCTCGACGAAGTCCTCCTGCAGCTTCATCACGCCCTGCTGGTACTCCATCAGCGACTTGCGCCGGCTCTCGGCCGTCTCGACCGAGCTGGGGTTCTCCAGCTTCTCCTTGAGCTCCAGCAGCGTGTTCTGCTTGGCGTCGAGCTCCTTCTGCTTCTTCTCGTAGAGCGCCTTGAGCTTCTTCTTGGCGGCCTGGCCCTTCTTGGACTTCAGCACGACGTACTCGACGTCGATGACGGCGATCTTCGCCTCGACCGCGTGAGCGACCGGTCCGACGAGCAGCAGCGCCATCAGCAGGGCGGCGACGAGATTGGCTTGGCGCACGGCGGAACTCCTCACTTCGGGGGCCGGAGAAGAGCGCGTCACATAGCCCCGGGCGTCGGGGGCTGTCAACCGCGGCGAGGCCTCGCGCATTCCACGCGAGAGCGTCGGAGCGGAGCGCGCTCGCAGGGTCAGAACGAGTTGCCGATGGTGAACTCGAAGACCATCGGGTCCTCGCCCTTCTTCGGCTTCAAGGGGAAGCCCCACTCGAAGCGCAGCGGGCCCACCGGGGACTGCCAGCGGAAGCCGAAGCCGGCCGAGGTCCGGAGCTGGTACGGCTTGAAGACCTCGTTGTCGCCCCAGGCGTTGCCGGCGTCGAAGAAGAGCACGCCGCGGATGCCCAGCTCGAGGAAGATGGGGATCTCCAGCTCGGCGTTGAGGATCAGCTCCTTGGTGCCGCCGAAGCTGAAGGGGCGCAGTCCCTCGTCGGGGTTGTCGGCGATGTAGAGCTTCTGGCCGATGCTGTTCCGCTCGAAGCCGCGCACCGTGAAGATGCCGCCCACGAAGAAGCGCTCGTTCAGCGGGATGGGCTCGGCCTCCGGGCTGGTGACGTAGCCGAGCGTGGCGTTGGTCTTGAAGATGAGGCCCAGCGGCAGCGGGAAGTAGAAGCGCGTGCGACCGATGAGGCGCGTGAACTCGTTCTCCGAGCCGAAGTATCGGCTGGCGGTCTCCGCCGAGAGCGTCGTGAAGTTGCCTCGGGTCGGGAAGAGGCGGTTGTCGCGGCTGTCCCAGGTGACCGTGCCGCGCAGCGAGCTGTTCAGCCCCGACTGGCGCGCCAGGTTCAGCGGGATGCGGGTGCCGCGGATGTCGGTGTTCGTGCTCTGCAGGGTGTAGGTGAGGCTGAGCGAGAGCTCATCGGTGAGGCGGTAGCCCCAGGACAGGCTGCCGCCGGTGCGGTTGTTGGTGAAGTCCGCGTAGTCGTCACGGAAGTTGAAGATGTCGAAGGCGAAGGTGAGCCGCGTGTCGAAGAAGTAGGGCTCGAAGAAGCTGAGGCTGAACTGCTGCCGGATGCCCGAGAAGAGCGCCTGGGCGCTCAGGGACTGGCCACGGCCGAGGAAGTTCTCCTTGGAGATCTGGGCGGTGAGCACGAAGGACTCGAGGCTCGAGAAGCCGGCGCCGACCTGGAAGGTGCCCGTCGACTTCTCCTTCAGGTCCACCACGACGTCCATCTGGTCGGGCCTGTCGGTCGGCTGAGGCGTGACCTGGACGCTCTCCGGCTCGAAGAAGCCGGTGCTGAGGATGCGGCTCTGGGACGCTCGCAGGCGCGACGCGCTGTAGAGCTCGCCCTCGGAGACCTTCAGCTCACGGCGGATCACCTTGTCGCGCGTGGTCTTGTTGCCGCGGATCTCGATGCGACGGAAGTACACCGGGTCGCCCCGCTGCACGGTGAAGACCAGCTCGAGGGTGCGGTCCTCCTCGTGGAGCTTGTGACCGTTGGTGACGGTGGCGTTGGCGTAGCCGAGGTCGCGGAAGACGTCGCCGATGCGCTGGGCGTCGCTCTGCATCCGCGTCCAGTCGAAGATGTCGCCGGGCTTCAGCTCGATCTTCGCCTCGAGCTCGTCCTTGTCGACCAGCCACTGGTCGTCCTCCATCTCCACGCGGGTCGAGGCCACGCTGTACTGCGGCCCCTCGCTGACGCGGATGGAGATGCTCATCGAGCGCTTGTCCGGCGACAGCGTCACGATGGGGGTCTCCACCGTGGCCTCGATGTAGCCCTTGGAGAGGTACAGGAGCTGGATGCGCTGCATGTCCTGCTCGAAGAGCTCGCGCTTGAACTGGCCGCTCTTGGTCAGGAACGAGAACCAGCCGCCCTCGCGGGTGGCCAGCACGCTCTTGATCTCGGTGTCGGTGACGGCGTCGTTGCCCACGATGTGGACGTGGCGCACCTCCACCTTCTCGCCCTCGTCGACGTGCAGCGTGACCTTGACGCCGTTCTGCGGCCGCGGCGCCACGGTGTAGTGCGTGGACACGAGGAAGTGGCCCTCCTCGCTGTAGAGCTCGCGGATCTTGGCGAGGTTCTGCTGGATGGCCGCCTCGTCCAGCGTCGAGAAGAGCTTGAGGTCCACCACCTTCTTGATCTCGTCCAGGTCGACGGCCTTGCCCTTCACGTCGTAGTCCAGCTCGACGATGGTCGGCCGCTCCACCACGTGGATGAGCAGCACCACGCCGCCGTCGGGGTGCTCCCGCTCGGCGACCTGCACGTCCTCGAAGAAGCCGGTGCGGTAGATGCGCTTGAGGTCCTCGCTCAGGCGCGCCGCGTCCAGCGGCCGCCCCACCTGGGTGTAGATCTTCGCCCGCACGCCCGCCCGGTCGATGCGCTGCAGCCCGAGGATCTCGATGCCGCGCACCGTCGTGTCCTTGGGCGTGTCCAGGCTCGGGAAGCGGAGCTGCTGGCCGTGAGCCGAGGGCAGGGCGGGGCCCAGGCACCCCAGGCCGGCGACGAGGCAGAGCACGGACAGGCTGCGGCGGACGCACGTCACGAGGGCTCGCCGCCCTTCCGGGGGAGGAACTCCTCGGGGGCCTCATCGGCGCTCAGCTCACGCACGACGCCGTCCTTCAGGAGGAGGTGACGCTGCATCAGCCAGGCGAGACGGACGTTGTGCGTCACGACCACGAAGGCGGTCTCCGTGCGGCGGTTCAAATCGACGAGGAGGTGGTGTATCCCGTCGGACGTCCGACTGTCCAGGTTGCCCGTCGGCTCGTCGGCGAAGACGATGTCCGGCTGCATGACCAGCGCGCGCGCGACGGCCACGCGCTGCTGCTCGCCGCCGGACAGCTCGCCCGGCTTGTGGAGGACGCGGTCGGCCAGCCCCACGGCCTCGAGCAGCGGCAGGGCCTGCTCGCGGGCCCGCTTCTGGCTCTCGCCGGCGATGAGCGCCGGCAGCATCACGTTCTCGAGCGCCGAGAACTCGGCCAGCAGGTGGTGGAACTGGAAGATGAAGCCGATGCGCCGGTTCCGGAACGCCGCCATCCGCTGCTCGGTCTGCGCGAACACGTCCTGGCCGTGGTAGCGCACCTCGCCGGAGCTGGGCCGGTCCAGGGTGCCGATGATGTGCAGGAGCGTGGACTTCCCGACGCCCGACTGGCCGACGATGGAGACCATCTCGCCCCGCCCGATGGTCAGGTCCACGCCCCGCAGCACGTCGAGGGAGCGCCCCTGCTCGCTGCGCGTCGTCGGCATCGCGTAGGTCTTGAACAGCGCGCGGCACGCCAGCAGCGGAGCCTCAGCCATGACGCAGACCCTCCACCGGGCTCATGGCCGCCGCCTCGCGCGACGGGTACAGCGTCGCCAGCAGGCAGATGCCGAAGGCGGCCAGCGCCACCAGGCTGACCTCGAGCGCGTCGAGCTGAACGGGGAGGCTGGAGATGTAGTACTCGTCGGGCAGCGGCACGCCCAGATGCTCGATGGCCAGGCTGGTGGCCACACCCAGGGTCACGCCCGATGCGCTGCCGATGACGCCGATGACCCCGCCGATGACGAGGAAGGTGCGGACCACGCCGCGGTGCGACGCCCCCAGCGCCTTGAGGATGGCGATGTCCCGCGACTTCTCGACCACCAGCATCACCAGCGAGCTGACGATGAGCAGGCTGGCCACCAGGATGATGAAGCCCAGCACGATGAACATGACGACGCGCTCCAGCGCCAGCGCCGAGAAGAGGCTCTTGTTGCGGGTCTTCCAGTCGGTGACCAGCAGCGAGGGGCCCAGGCGCTCCCGGATGGCCTCGACGGCCGCGTCGGTCTCCTCGGCGGAGACCAGCCGCACCTCCAGACGGTTGAGGTCCGCCCCCATCCCGAAGAAGCGCTGGGCGTCGTCGAGCGCCATCCACGCCAGCTTCTGGTCGTACTCGTACATCCCGGTCGTGGCGATGCCGGCGACCCGGAAGCTCTTGAGCTTGGGACGCAGGCCCGTGGGGCCCACGTCGCCGTCCGGCGAGATGATCTGCACCTCCGAGCCCACGTCGGCGTTGAGGCTCACCGCCAGCTCGGCGCCCAGCAGCACGCCGGGCAGCAGCTCGGGCGGGCGCCGCGTGCGACCCAGGCCGCCGCTCGCCACGCCGTCGTCGTCGAGGGCGTGGGCGCGCTCGTACTCCTGCTCGGCCACCAGCGGGTAGCGCGCGCGGTCGCTCATCAAGGCCTCGGGCGCGTCGAGCCAGTGGATGTCGCCGGGGCTGACGCGCCCGGCGAGCTGCTCGGAGCGGGCCAGCGCGTCGGGGTCGATGCCCTTGATGATGACGTTGACGGCGATGTTGGTGGACGACGCCATCATCACCTCGCCGTGGACGTAGGCGTTGGCCTCGATGACCCCGGCCACGCCGCGCACGGCGTCCTGGGCCTCGAAGGGGTCGCCGATGACGCCGGCGGCGTCCTCGGGCTCGACCACGATGTGGGCGTTGGTGCGCAGGATCTTGTCGCGCAGGTCCTCCTCGAAGCCGTGCATCACGCTCAGCACCACGATCAGCGCCCAGATGCCGATGGAGACCCCGACGATGCTGATGAAGGTCGGCAGGGTCACGGCCGTGCGGGCGCGCAGCCGGGCGATCGGGGGCTCGCCACCGCGGCCGCCCATCGTCGCGACCGCCGCGCGAGCCAGCAGGTAGGCCGCCAGCGACAGGCAGACGACTCGCAGCACCAGCACGAACTCGGGGCTCAGCGCGCCGGCCAGGGTGTTCCAGGGGGTGCGCGTCCCCAGCACCAGCGCGGCGGCGCCCAGGACGCAGGCGACGACGAGATCGCGCAGCGCGGGACCGCGGCCGCGGCTGGCGGCGGCGTGCCAGGCGTGGACCAGGCGGCTGCGGGGCGTCGGGGTGACCCGGTGGCTGCGCAGCATGGTCCAGCCGACGAAGACCGGGAAGCGGTCGGCGATGAAGCGGCGGCCCAGGCGGCCGAAGGCCAGCAGGTAGAGCAGGGTGAAGACGCTCGAGACCAGCACCACCAGGAGGATGACCACGAAGAGCTGGCCGCTGACGAGCGTGTAGTAGCGGGTCTCCACCCCGGCGCGGGCGAGGGCCGCAGCGAACGCCACGGCCAGGGCCGAGACGCCCACGAGGATGGCGAGGAGCCGGCTCACGGGAGCAGCGGTGCTTCGGGCCGCCTGGGATCGGCCGCGACGGCGAGGCGGAGCGGCTGCCCGGACCGCGAGGCAGGCGCGCCCGCAACGCGCGGCGGTCGAGGGCGGCCGAGGTGACCGCGGGAGTACGCGAGGCTCCGCGCGGCTATGTCCGCTGATCCTGACAAGAGGCGGTGCCTATTCCGGGCGCATGTGGGGGAAGAGGATGACCTCCCGGATGGTCTGCTGATCGGTCATCAGCATGACCAGGCGATCGATGCCGACGCCCTCGCCGGCCGTGGGCGGCATCCCGTACTCGAGGGCGCGGATGTAGTCGAGGTCCATGAACATGGCCTCGTTGTCGCCGCCAGCGCGCTCGGCGACCTGGGCCTCGAAGCGGGCGCGCTGGTCGAGGGGGTCGTTGAGCTCCGAGAAGGCGTTGGCGATCTCCGTGCCGGCGACGAAGAGCTCGAAGCGGTCCGCGTACCCCGGGTCTTCCTCATTCCGGCGGGCGAGCGGGGAGACCTCGATGGGGAACTGGGTGATGAAGGTGGGCTGGACCAGCTTCGGCTCGACCCAGGCGTCGAAGGCGAGCATCAACGCCTTGCCGTAGGGCGGCGCCGCGCCCTCGATGAGGCCCTTGTCCCGCAGGTGCTCGATGAAGGCGTCGGCGTCGGCCACCAGCTCGGGGGCCAGCCCGGCCACCTCCACCAGCGACTCGCGGACGGTCATGCGGGCGAAGGGGCTCTTCCAGTCGATGACGCGCTCGCCGAAGGGGCGGGTGGTGCTGCCGTCGCCGTTGAGCTCCAGCACCAGGGCGGCCAGCATCTGCTCGGTCAGCGCGATGAGGTCCTCGTAGGTTGCGTAGGCCTGGTAGAACTCCAGCATCGTGAATTCGGGGTTGTGGCGCGGGCTCAGCCCCTCGTTGCGGAAGTTCCGGTTGACCTCGAAGACCCGCTCCATGCCGCCGACCACCAGGCGCTTGAGGTAGAGCTCCGGGGCGATGCGCAAGAAGAGCGGGATCCCCAGCGCGTTGTGGAAGGTCTCGAAGGGGCGCGCGACCGCCCCGCCCGGGATGGGGTGCATCATCGGGGTCTCGACCTCGACGAACTCGCGTTCGGCGAGGAAGCGCCGGATGAATCCGGTGATCAGCGAGCGGGCGTGGAACACCTCGCGGACGGCGGGGTTCACGATCAGATCCACGTAGCGCTGGCGCAGGCGGGTCTCGACGTCGGTCAGCCCGTGGAACTTCTCGGGGAGCGGCCGCAGCGACTTGGTCAGCAGGCGGCCGCCGCGCACCATGAGCGTCGGCTCGCCGGTGCGCGTGCGGAACAGCGCCCCCTCGATGCCGACGATGTCGCCCAGGTCGAGCTGGCGGAACACCTGGAAGATCGCGTCGCCCACGACCTCGCGCCGGATGTAGAGCTGCAGCGCCTGGGGCCCGTCCTGGCTCACTCCCACCGAGCGATCCCGGATGCGCAGGAACATGGCCTTGCCCATGTGGTTGCGCGCCATCACGCGGCCGGCGACGGCGAATGCCGGGGCGTCGTCGGCCAGCTCGTTCATGTCGGGCGGCTCGGTCTCGGCCGCACGCTCGAGCACCTGGGCGCAGGTCGCCGTCGGGGTGAAGCCGTTGGCGAAGGGGTTGACGCCGGCTTCGCGTAGCGACTCCATCTTGCGGAGCCGGTCGCCCATCTGCTGGTTGATGTCTTCCACGGCCGCAACCTCGAGAGCGTCGGGCCCGAACCCCGCCTGGGTGGAGGCGAGCGCGGTCGGGTCGAATCGCCCGGAATCGCGACGCGCGCCGACCCACGGACGGGCGCGGAACCTAAGCCAGCCGCGCACGGGCGGTCAAGGAGTTACCAGATGAGCAGGCCCATACGCTCGGGTGTGGCTTCGGTGGGGCTCGTGTGACTAGACTGTGCCGCGACCATGGCGTGATGCGCCCGGAGGCTTCATGTTGCAGAGGGGTTGGCAGATCCAGGTGCTGGCGGCGTTCACCGCCGCGGCGTGCTCGTTCGGATGCGAGTCGGGGAGCACGGCGGGGCAGGGCGACGAGGCGCCGGTGGACGTCGACGCCGCCGACGCGGGCGGCGACCTGAGCACCGACACCCCGACGACGCTGCCGGACGTCACGACCCTGAAGGACACGGTGGCCGACCTGCTGGAGGTCGACGGCGGCCCGCCGCAGGACATCCAGCCCGACGGCGGCGCCTTCGGCTCGCCCTGCAGCAAGAACGAGGAGTGCTTCAGCCAGTTCTGCCTGCCGACGCCGCAGGGGAACCGCTGTTCGCAGCTCTGCCAGGACAGCTGCCCCACCGGCTTCTCGTGCGAGTTCTTCGGCACCGGCGGCGGCGACCCGGTCTTCGTGTGCCTGGCGACCGAGCTGGACCTGTGCAACCCCTGCACGACGAACGCCGACTGCAACACGCTGCAGGGCGGCCAGTCGCACCTGTGCATCCCGGCGGGCACCGGCGGCGGCGCGGGCAGCTTCTGCGGGCGTCGCTGCGAGGACTCCGATCCGCCGTGCCCCGACGGCTACGCGTGCGAGACCATCCCCGGCGCCGCCGCGGCCAACGACCGGCAGTGCGTCCCCGTCGACGAGCAGTGCGACTGCTCGCCTCGCGCGGTCGACCTGCAGGTGGCCACGCCGTGCCAGGTCGTCAACGAGTTCGGGGCCTGCCCGGGGGCGCGCTCCTGCGAGGCGGACGGGCTGGGGCCCTGCCTGGGCAAGGCGGCGCAGTTCGAGGACTGCGACGGCGTCGACGACGACTGCGACGGGGTGACCGACGAGGGCTTCCCGGCGAGCCCCTGCGTGATCCCCAACCCCGACGGCACCGGCGGCTGCGCCGGCGTGTCGGCGTGCGTGGGCGGCGAGATCAAGTGCCAGGGCGCCGATCCCAAGCCCGACACCTGCGACGGCCTCGACAACGACTGCAACGGCGTGACCGACGACGGGTACCCCGACACCGACCAGGACAAGCTGGCCGACTGCATCGACCCCGACATCGACGACGACGGGGTGCCGAACGAGCAGGACAACTGCCCGAAGATCAAGAACTCCGACCAGGCGAACCACGACTTCAGCCCCGACGGTGGCGACGCGTGCGACCCCGACGACGACAACGACTCGGTGCCCGACGTCGACGACAACTGCCCGCTGAAGTCGAACTTCCTGCAGAGCGACAACGACAAGGACGAGATCGGGGACTCGTGCGACGACGACGACGACAACGACAACGTCCTGGATGTCGATGACAACTGCCCCTTCGTGGCCAACACGGACCAGGCCGACCTCGACGGCGACGACAAGGGCGACGTCTGCGACGACGACGACGACGGCGACGGCGTGCCGGACGGGGCCGACAACTGCAAGACGGTCGTGAATCCGACCCAGAAGGACGCCGACAAGGACAACATCGGCGACCTCTGCGACGACGATCGGGACGGCGACGACAAGGCGAACGACGTGGACAACTGCCCGGACACGGCCAACGCCGACCAGGCGGACCTGGACAAGGACGGCGTCGGCGACCTCTGCGACGACGACGACGACGGGGACGGCGTGCTCGACACGCTCGACAATTGTCCCAAGGACGCCAACCTCAACCAGAAGGACACCGACGACGACAAGCAGGGTGACGTCTGCGACAGCGACGACGACGGCGACAACGTGCCGGACACCCAGGACAACTGCCCGCTCATCTACAACGTCGACCAGAAGGACACGGACGGCGACAAGATCGGCGACGTGTGCGACTTCGACTTCGACGGCGACGACGTGGTCGACTCGCAGGACAACTGTCCGAAGGACGCCAACCCGACGCAGGCGGACAACGACAAGGACGGCATCGGCGACGTCTGTGACCCCGACGACGACAACGACGGCAAGCTGGACGGCGAAGACAACTGTCCCAAGGTCTACAACCCGGACCAGGCGAACAAGGACATGGACGCCCAGGGCAACGCCTGCGACGCGGACGACGACAACGACGGCAAGCTGGACGGCGAAGACAACTGTCCCCTGGACGCGAACCCGCAGCAGGAGGATCTGGACAAGGACGGGGTCGGCGACGCCTGCGACAGCGACGACGACAACGACGGCGTCAACGACCTGACCGACAACTGCCCGGTGCTGGCCAACCCGAACCAGCTCGACACCGACCTGGACGGCCTCGGCAATGCGTGCGACCCCGACGACGACAACGACGGCGTGCCCGACGAGACGGACAACTGCCCGCTGGTGAAGAACGCCGGCCAGGCGGATCAGCCCGACATGGACGGCATCGGCAACGAGTGCGACCCCGACGACGACAACGACGGGGTGCCGGACGGCGACGACAACTGCCCGCTGAACTGGAACGAGGCGCAGATCGACACCGACGGCGACAGCCTCGGCGACACCTGTGACTCCGACAAGGACGGCGACCAGGTGCCGGACGGGGCCGACAACTGCCCCTTCATCCCCAACTTCGACCAGGCGAACTTCGACAAGGACAAGTACGGGGACGTCTGCGACGACGACATGGACAACGACGGGGTGGAGAACGGGCAGGACTGCCAGCCGAAGAACCCCGACGTCTCCACCGGACAGATCGAGCAGTGCGACAACATCGACAACGACTGTGACGGCGTCACCGACGAGGAGGGCGCGCAGGGCTGCCTCTTCTATCACATCGATCTGGACGGCGACGGCTTCTACGCCGACGGGGCCCTGGGCAAGTGCCTGTGCGCACCCAGCGGTCTGTTCCGAGCCATCTACATCGCCGGCGGCGACTGCAACGACCTGAACAGCAACACCTATTTCGGCGCCAGCGAGGTGTGCGACGGGCTGGACAACGACTGCGACGGCGTGACCGACGAGGACACGGCGATGAACGCGCTCTACTACTACGACGGGGACGGGGACGGCTTCGGCGACCCCAACAAGCCGCCCAAGCTGGCCTGCTCGCCCGACATCGCCGGGAAGTACACGGCCAACAACGACCAGGACTGCAACGACAAGTCGAAGCTGGCCTTCCCCGGCGCCGCGGGCTGGTACACCCAGCCCCTGCCCGGCGGCGGCTTCGACTACAACTGCGATGGCAAGGAGACCCGCGAGTTCAACCTCTCGGGCTCGGGCTGCTCGGGCGCGATCTTCGGCCTCATCTGCGATGGCGGGAAGTCCGGCTGGCGCGGCGGGCTGGCGGCTTGCGGTGAGACGAAGACCTGGCAGCTCGGCTGCCACACCCAGTCGTTCAACTTCTGCGCGGACAACACCGAACAGCGCCAGCAGCGCTGCTTCTGAGGCGAGCGCTGGTGCCGGCGGGGCTCCGTGCCGCCGGCGCCTCGTCGCCCCGGGCCTGCCGCCGCCGGACGAAGGCGGCGCCCGGGCTGCGCCTCGCTGCCCGCTCGCGCGCTGGGGCCAGGCCTCGCAGTCGGCACGCGCGCCGGAGCCGAGCCCGGCGGCCGGCACCCTTCAGCGGGTCAAGCCTCGCCGGGCGCCGAGGTGAAGCCGCGGACCACCGCCAGGATCTCGTCGTCGTGCAGCGTGCGCTTGGAGCGCTTCGCCGCCCGGAACACCTCGGCGACCAGGGCGGGGGAGGGCTCGTAGCCGTGATCGGCGAGCCAGGCGGTCACGTTCGACTCGCCCGACATGTGACCGATCTCGATGATCTGGTGCTTGCCCACCATGCTCGCCGGCACGCCGGAATAGACGCGGTCCGCCAGCCAGGCGTCGCCCTTCTCCCGCGCCTTGATGATGGCGGCGGCGTGCACGCCGGTGGCCGTCCGGAAGGCGTCCTCCCCGACCACCGGGTAGTTGCGCGGGATGGGCGTCTTCGTGGCCTCGCTCACGCTGCGGCAGTAGGCCATCAGCGCGGAGAGGTCGCAGTCCACGGCGTCCAGCAGGCGCAGGTTCACCAGGATCTGGTCCAGCGCGGCGTTGCCGACCCGCTCGCCGATGCCCAGCGCCGTCCCGTGGATGCGGTCGCAGCCGTACTGCGCCGCGTAGAGCGAGTTGACCACGGCCAGGCCGCGGTCGTTGTGCCCGTGCCAGTCGAGCCCGACGGTGGCGCCCATCCGGTCGACCAGCTCACGGGTCCACTGGACCAGCGCGCGGATCCCGTCGGGGGTGGCGTGGCCCACCGTGTCGCAGAGCACCAGCCGCTGCGCGCCGTGGTCGATGGCCGTGCGGAACAGGCGCTCCAGGGTGCGCGGGCTCGAGCGCACCGTGTCCTCGGTGACGAAGGCCACCGGGAGGTCGGCCTTGACCGCGAGGTCGACCGCGCGAGCCACGAGCTGCTCCAGGCGGTCCAGATCCCAGTTCTCCGCGTACTGGCGGATGGGGCTGGTACCCAGGAAGGTCAGGACCTCGAGCCGCACGCCCGTCTCCCGGGAGAGGTCGATGATCGGCTGGATGTCGTTCGGGTGCGTCCGGGCCGCGCACCCGGCGGCGATGGGCAGGCGCTCGTCGCGGATCGTCTCGCAGAGCGCCTGCACGTCCTCCACCGCGCGCTTGCCGGCGCCGGGGAGCCCGATGTCGGCGCTGCCGATCCCCAGCCGCGCCATGTATCGCAGGATCTGCTTCTTGTCCTCGATCGAGGGGTCCACTGCGCTCGGCGACTGGATGCCGTCGCGCAGCGTCTCGTCGAGCAGCGTGATGCGTCCCTGGACCAGCGGGCCCTCGAACCCCACGCGGTTCCAGTCGTGGAAGAGCGCCTCTTCGTCGGGGTGTCCCATGTTCAGACCGTCTCGAGCAGGACGGCGATGCCCTGGCCGCCGCCGATGCACGCCGAGCCCACGCCCAGCCGGGCCTCGCGGCGGCGCAGCTCGTAGGCCAGGTGGGCGGTGATGCGGGCACCGGAGGCGGCCAGGGGGTGCCCGACCGCGATGGCGCCGCCGTCGACGTTGGTGCGCTCGCGGTCCAGCCCCAGCTCGCGCTCGACGGCGAGGTATTGCGGCGCGAAGGCCTCGTTGACCTCGACGAGGTCGAGGTCGCCCAGCGCGACGTCTGCCATCCGCAAGGCGTTGCGGATGGCCCCCACCGGCCCGATGCCCATGATCTTCGGGTCGCAGCCGCTGATGCCCCACGACACCAGTCGGCAAAGCGGCGTCCAGCCCCGCTCGCGGGCGCGCTCGGCCGTGGTCACCACCATCGCCGCCGCGCCGTCGTTGATGCCCGACGCGTTGCCGGCGGTGATGATGCCCCCCTCGCCGAAGGCGGTGCGCAGCTTGGACAGCGTCGCCAGCGTCGTGTCGGGACGGTTGTGCTCGTCTCGAGACACCGTGGTGTCTCCTTTTCGAGACTTCACGACGATGGGGGCGATCTCGGCGTCGAGGCGCCCGTTGGCCTGCGCATCGGCGAAGCGCTGCTGGCTGACCAGCGCGAACGCGTCGGAGGCGGCCCGGTCGATCTCGTAGCGCTTGGCGAGGTTCTCGGCCGTCTGGCTCATGGGCGCGCCGGCGTAGGTGTCGAAGAGGGAGTCCCAGAGGTAGTCGCTCATCGGCTTCTCGCCCAGGCGCAGGCCCTGGCGGGCGCCCCAGACGACGAAGGGGGCCTGGCTCATCGACTCGGCGCCTCCGCAGAGCACCGCGGTGGCCTGGCCGGTGAGGATCTCCTGGGCGGCGCTGACGACGGCCTGGAAGCCCGATCCGCACAGCCGGTTGACGGTCAGCGCGGGCACCGACTCGGGTACGCCGGCCCGGAGGCCCACGTGGCGCGCCAGGTAGATGGCGTCCTTCGAGGACTGGATCACGTTGCCGAAGATGACCGCGTCGATGTCTGCGGCGTCCACGCCACCCGCCTCGAGGGCGGCCTTGGCCGCGTGGACCCCGAGATCGGTGGCCGAGAACGATGCGAGACTTCCGCTGAAGCTGCCGAACGGCGTGCGCTTCGCGGCGACGATGACGATGTCCTTGCCGAGCTGGTTCATGCTCCCCCCGGGATGTTCAGATGCGGGCGGCGGCCGCATCGCTGGCTTCATAGCACGGCTCGCCGAGCCGCCCAACGGCTGGACGGCCCCGGCGCGCGGCGGCCCTCGTCTCTGCTCAGCGGTCGCGGCCCAGGGCCTCCACGACGGCGTCGCCCACGCCGGCCGTGGTCAGCGTCCCGCCCAGGTCGGGTGTGGTCGACCCCTCGTGCAGGACCCGGTCGACGGCGGCCTCCACGCGCGCGGCGTCCTCGCGTCGATCGAGGTGGCGCAGCATCATCGCGCCGGTCAACACGGCCGCCAGCGGGTTGGCCAGACCCCGCCCGGCGATGTCCGGCGCGGAGCCGTGGACGGGCTCGAAGAGCGAGGTGCGGCCCGGGTGGATGTTGGCCGAGGGTGCCAGCCCGATGCCACCGACGATCTGGGCCGCCAGGTCGCTCAGGATGTCGCCCAGCAGGTTCGAGGTCACGATGACGTCGAAGCGGGTGGGGTCCCGGACCAGCTCCATGGCCACCACGTCGGCGAAGAGGGCGGTGGCCTCGATGTCCGGGAACTCGGCGCTCACCTCCCGGAACACGCGCGCCCACAGCCCGTGGGCGTGGGGGATGGCGTTGTACTTCGAGGCCATGCAGACGCGGCGGCGCCCGTTGGCGCGGGCCCACTCGAAGGCGGCTCGCACGATGCGGTCGGTGCCCTTCCAGGTGGCGATCATCTCGGTGACGGCGACCTCGTCGCGGGTGCCGGCCTTGAGCGCCCCGCCGATGCCGGCGTACGCGCCCTCGGTGTTCTCGCGGAAGATGACCAGATCGATGTCGCCGCGGTGTCGGTCCTTCAGCGGCGTCAGGCGGTCCTGGAGCAGGCGCACCGGGCGCTTGTTGATGTAGAGGTCGAGCTTCCGCCGCGCGCCCATGAGGATGTCGACCGCGTGGCGCATGTCGGGGATGCGCGGGTCGCCCAGCGCGCCCAGCAGGAGGGCGTCGTAGTCGCGAGCGAAGCGCTCCATCTCGCCGGGCGGCAGCGTGACGCCCGTCTCCAGGGTGTGGTCGGCGCCGTAGGGGAGCTCGTCGAAGGCCAGCGACGCCGGCGGGCTGACCGCCGAGAGCACCTTGATCGCCTCGCGGACCACCTCGGGACCGATCCCGTCGCCGCCGATGACGCCGATCCTGAGCTGTCTGGCTTCCACGGTCCCCCTCCTGGTCGAGGTCGGTCCGGAGCCTAATCCCATGGCCCCGGGATGACCACGGGATTGCGGTGGCTCCGGGCCCGGCGTCCTGCTGGTGCATTGCGCGGGACCGAATCCGGGGCCAACCTCGGAGGCATGGACACCGAAGGGAGCAGCCCGCCCGAGCGAGGCCCCGTTGGCGTGGGCGAGGCGCTCACCCTGGCGGACGTGGAGGCCGTCGCATCGCGCGGCGCGTCGGCGATCCTCGGGCCGGCGGCCCGCCATGCGATGCAGCGCGCGCGCCAGGCGGTGGAGGCGCGACTGGACGCCGCGGCGCCGGCCACCTACGGCGTCAACACGGGCTTCGGCGCGCTGGCCGAGGTGAGGATCCCGCCTGGCGACCTGAAGCGGCTGCAGTTGCGCCTGCTGCGCTCGCATGCCGCGGGCGTCGGCGCGCCCCTGGCCGCCCCGATCGTCCGGGCCATGATCCTGCTCCGGGCCCACGTCCTGGCGCTGGGCGCCTCCGGCGTGCGGCCTGTGGTCGTGGAGCGCCTCTTGCGGCTCCTGGACGCCGACGTGATCCCGGTCATCCCGGCCCAGGGGTCGGTAGGCGCGTCCGGTGATCTGGCGCCGCTGGCTCACCTGGCGCTGGTGCTCATCGGCGAGGGGAGCGCCCGCTTCGCCGGAGAGACGCTGCCCGGAGCGCTCGCACTGGAGCGCGCCGGGCTGACGCCCCTCGAGCTGGAGGCGAAGGAGGGGCTCTCACTCATCAACGGCACCCAGGGCATGCTCGCCGTCGGCATCCTGGCCCTGCTCCGCGCCGAGGCCGCGGTGTTCGGCGCCGACGTCACCGGGGCGATGACCCTGGAGGCCATGCGCGGCTCGCCGCGTCCCTTCGACGACGCCGTGGTCGCCCTGCGCCCGCATCCCGGCGCCCTCGCTGCGGCGTCGCATCTCCGCGCGCTGCTGGACGCCAGCGAGATCGTCCAGAGCCACCGGGACTGCGCCGAGGTGCAGGACGCCTACTCGCTGCGCTGCATGCCGCAGGTCCACGGCTCGGCTCGCGACCTGCTCGGCTACGCCCGGCGGGTCCTGGAGATCGAGCTGGGCTCGGTCACCGACAACCCGCTGGTGCTGGGCGACGGCGTCATCCAGTCGGGAGGCAACTTCCACGGGCAGCCCGTCGCGGCGGCCCTCGACGTCGCCGCGCTGGCGGTGGTGGACATGGCGTCGATCGCCGAGCGCCGCGTGGCCCAGCTCGTCGATCCCCACCTCAACCGCGGGCTCCCCGCCTTCCTCGCCGCCACGACCGGGCTGGACAGCGGCTTCATGATGGCCCAGGTGACCGCCGCCTCGCTGGTGAGCGAGTCCCGCGCGCTGGCTCACCCGAAGAGCGTCGACTCGGTGCCCACCTCGGCGGACCGCGAGGACCACGTGTCGATGGGCATGACCTCGGCCCGACACTTCGCGCGCGTGGTGGAGCACCTGGAGCACGTGCTGGCGATCGAGGCCCTGGTAGCCGCCGAGGGAGTGCGGCTGCGGGGCCTGCGTCCGGGCCGCGGCGTCGAGGCGGCCTGCACGCTGCTACGTGAACGCATCCCGCCCTTCCTCGAGGACCGCGAGCTGCACCTGGACATCGCCGCGAGCCGCGAGCTGCTCACCTCCGGGGCGCTCCTGGCGGCCGCCGACGGCCAGGGTCCGGGCGGCGGCGTGGCGGCGTAGCCCCAGCTACTCGACGCAGAAGGAGTCGTCGGCTTCCTGATCGCTGGTGCGCCGCTCGGGACAGCTCTCGGTGCTGGTGGGCAGGCAGCTCGCGCCGCTGGGGCTGGAGTCGATGCCTCCCGTGCACTCGGCGTCGGTCACGCACAGGTTCTGGCAGGTCGCGGTGGTCGCGGCGCAGGTCGTGAGCACGCACTGCTCCTGGCCCGGGCACTCGATCGTCGACTCGCAGGGGATGCCCGAGCCGGCGCCGGCGCCGCAAGCGCCGAGCAGGAGGGCCAGGAGGAGACCGGAAAGGATACGGGCCATTCGAGGGCTCCCTTCGGGCGGGGTGGCTGGCGAGGCTGTGGCAGACGCCGCGCGGGTCCGCTCATTCAAGCGACGGAGCCCCGGAGGATCGCTCCTCCGGGGCTCGCCCTCGCGCCCTGGCATGGTGCCGCGTCGGTCAGTTCGTGTCGAACTCGGCGTCGATGACGTCGTCATCGGCGCCCTTGCCGCCGCTCGCACCCTGCGCCGCCTCGCCGTCGCCGCCTCCCGCGCCGGCCTCGGCCGCGTAGGCCTTCTCGGCCAGCTTGTGGGCCCGCGTCTCCAGCTCGGTCTTGGCCTTCTCCAGCTCGTCCTTGGTGCCGCCCTTCACCGCGGTGCGGGCGGTGGCCAGCGCCTCCTCGATGGCGGCCTTTTCGGTGGGCTCGAGCTTGTCGCCGTGCGAGGCGAGGTGCTTCTCCACCTGGTAGGCCAGGGTGTCCACCGAGTTGCGCAGCTCGGCCTCCGCCCGTCGCGCCTCGTCGTCCTTCGCGTGCGCGTCGGCCTCCTTCACCATCCGGTCGATGTCGGCGTCCGACAGCCCGCTCGCGCTCTTGATCTGGATGGACTGCTCGCGCGAGGTCGCCTTGTCCTTGGCGCTGACGTGCACGATGCCGTCGGCGTCGATGTCGAAGGTCACCTCGATCTGGGGCACGCCGCGCGGCGCCGGCGGGATCTGGTCCAGGTTGAACTGTCCCAGCGTGTTGTTGTCCGCCGCCATCTTCCGCTCGCCCTGCAGGACGTGCACGGTCACCGCGCCCTGGTTGTCCTCGGCGGTCGAGAACACCTGCGACTTCCGCGTCGGGATGGTGGTGTTGCGCTCGATGAGGGTGGTCATGATGCCGCCCTGGGTCTCGATGCCCAGCGACAGGGGCGTCACGTCGAGCAGCAGCACATCCTGTACCTCGCCGCCCAGCACGCCGCCCTGGACGGCCGCGCCCAGCGCCACCACCTCGTCCGGGTTCACCGAGTGGTTGGTCTCCTTGCCGAAGAGCTCGCTCACCATCTGCTGCACGCGCGGGATGCGGGTCGAGCCGCCGACGAGCAGCACCTCGTTGATGTCCGCCGGCTTGAGCCCCGCGTCCTTGAGGGCGCGCTGACACGGCCCCACGGTGCGCTGGAACACCGCGTCGGCGAGCTGCTCCAGCTTCGCGCGGGTCAGCTTGACCACCAGGTGCTTGGGCCCGGTAGCGTCCGCGGTGATGAAGGGGAGGTTGATCTCCGTCTCCGTCGCCGAGGACAGCTCGACCTTGGCCTTCTCCGCCGCCTCATGCAGGCGCTGCAAGGCCATCTTGTCGTTCTTCAGGTCGATGCCCTGGTCCTTCTTGAACTCCTCGATCAGCCAGTCGACCACCGTGTGGTCCACGTCGTCGCCGCCCAGGTGGCTGTCGCCAGCGGTCGACTTCACCTCGACCAGGCCGTCGCCCACCTCGAGGATCGAGATGTCGAAGGTGCCGCCGCCGAAGTCGTAGACCGCGACGATCTCGCCCTTCTTCTTGTCCAGACCGTAGGCCAGCGCCGCCGCCGTCGGCTCGTTGATGATGCGCTTGACCTCGAGGCCCGCGATCTTGCCGGCGTCGCGCGTGGCCTGACGCTGGCTGTCGTTGAAGTACGCGGGGACGGTGATGACCGCCTCGCTGACGGTCTCGCCCAGGTACTTCTCGGCGGCGCTCTTGAGCTTCGCCAGCACCTTCGCCGAGATCTCCGGCGGCGAGTAGCGCTTGTCGTTCACCTGGATGTGCGCGTCGCCGTTGCCCGCCTTGACGATCTCGTAGGGCAGGCGGCTCGCCTCCTTCTCGACCTCCGCGTAGCGATGGCCGATGAGGCGCTTCACCGAGAAGAGCGTGCGCGTCGGGTTCACCACCGCCTGACGGCGGGCGGTCTGCCCGACCAGCACCTCGCCTCCCTCGGTGAACGCCACCACCGACGGGGTGGTGCGTGCGCCCTCCTGGTTGGCGATGACCTTGGGGGCCCCACCCTCCATGACGGCGACTACTGAGTTCGTGGTTCCCAGGTCGATGCCGATGATCTTGCCCATCGTGAACTCCCGTGGCGGCAGGGCCGCATGCATTGAGAAGAGGTCGGTCGGCGCCGCCTCGTGCGGGCGTCGCCAGGAATCGGGTTGGGGGCCCGGTCGGGTCAGGGGGCCATCGTCGGGCCCGCGCCTTCGGGGGCGTTGCTTCGCCCGACCGCGTCTCCCAGGCGGACACGCCAGCCGAGCGGAGCCGAATGTAGGTCCCGATCCCGGCGCGTCAACCCACCCCCGCGTTCTGGAGGGGGTCGCCCGCAGAACTCAGGGCTGCGGCGCGCCGTCCGCCGTGGGGATCGCGGGGAGCACCCAGGTGGTGGTCGCGCCGGCCTCGAGCACCCGCCGTTCCCGATAGGCCACGGCGCCGTCCGGTCCGGTCGCCTCGAGCTCCGCCTCGCCGAGCGCGAGGTCGTCGACGATGGCGCTCTGCCCGGGGTCCACCTCGCCCACCTTGCGCCCGTCGACGCGGATCACCATCAGCGACGCGCCCTGGTTGACCACGACCAGGCGCGCATGGGCGGGCGGCACCTCGAGCTGGACCGTCTGCGACGGAGCGATCTCGACGCGCCAGACCCGCATCGCGCCGGAGTCGACGCCCTCGCTGGTGACGCGCCGCCGTCCGGACTCGATGGCCAGCGGCTCGCTCACCGCGCCCGCGGCGATCTCGGTCACCGCGGCGCCGTCCACGGCCACCCGCACGCGCTCGCCGCTGCGGTTCGCCAGCACCAGCACCGCGCCCGGCGCCTGCACGTGGATCGTCTCGGTGGCGCCGTCCGCCAGGGTGAGCTGGCGCGTGTCCTGCCAGCCGCCCCGCAGCGCCGTCAGCACCACCTCGTGCGGCCCGCTCGGCAGCGCCCCGAAGCCCTGCCGAGCGCGAGGCTCGACCCGACCGTAGGGGCGCCCGTCGAGGGACATCGCCAGCGCCTCTGCGCTCTCGTTGAAGATGATGAGGCGGGCGGGGATCGGCGCCAGCTCCCAGTGGACCTCGTGGTCCGGGGCCACGCTGCGCTCGGCCGACAAGAGCCGCCCGCTCTGCATCCCGTCGGCGCGCAGGGAGTGCCGGCCGGCCTGGAGCCCGGCCACCGACAGCCGCCCACGCGCGGCGATGCGGCCCCGCTCCTCGCCGTCCACGGTGATGACCATCGCCTCGTTCAGCGTGTTGGTCACCAGCAGGCTGCCGGTGGCCGGCTCGACGCGCCACTCCAGGACCTCGCCCGGCGCGGCGGTCACGCGATGGCGCCACGCGATGCTGCTGTCCTCGCCGACCAGCCGCAGGTCCAGCTCCCCCGCCGGGATGCGCAGCAGGGCCCGGGCCCCGGCCGCGATGCGCGCCTCGTCGACCGCGAGCACGCCCTCGGTGAGCAGCGGCTCACCGGTCTGATTGGTCACCACCAGCGAGGCCAGCGGGTTCGCGACCACCCACTCCACCGAGCCTCCGTCCTCGATCGTCCGCTGGCCGCGGGACACGTGGCCGGTGCGCGCGCCGACGGCCTCGAGCAGGCGGACGCCGGCCGGCACGCCGGTCAGCACCACCTCGTGGCCCGCCTCGACGCGCCCCACCCGGCGGGCGTCGGCGTACACGACCACCGCCTCCTCGCTGCGGTTGTCCACCGCGACGCTGCCGGTGGGCGCTACGATGCGCCAGCTCACCGTCCGGTCGGCGCCGGGGTCCAGGGTGCGGCGCAGGACCAGCGTGCGGTCGCGGTCGACCACCAGCAGGCGCAGCGGCTCGACGGGCAGGTCGCTCAGCATACGGGTGGCGCCGGGGGGGAGGGTCTCCTCGCGGCCGGTGTTCTCGAGCTTCACCCACAGCAGGCGTCCGGTCGCGTTCTCGACGCGCACGCTGGCGCGCACCGGCTGGATCTGCCACTGGATGCGCTGGCCCGCCGGCACCGTCAGCGCGGCGCGGTAGGGCAGGCCGCTCGGCTCGCCCCGGGCCTCGAGCTGCAGCTCGCCGGGGGTCTGGTCGGCCAGGATGTGGCTCCCGCCCGGGGCCAGCTCGACCTCGACCCGGGGACGGTCGCCCGTCTCGCCCTCGCGGGGCGGGAGGGTCAGGATGACGCGCTCGGGGGTGCGGTTGACCACCTCCACCTCGGCGTGGGGCGCGTCGACCCGCCACTCGACGCGGCGCGCCGGCTCCACCGTGACGCGGCGCTCCTCGGAGCGGCGCGACTGGACGCCGTGGACCCGCACCAGGTGTGTACCGGCGAGCAGATCGTCCACGTCGAGGCGCTCACCCGGCTCGAGGCGGCCCACGTCGCGGGCGTCCACGATCAGCAGGACGGGCTCGGCGCCGTCGTTGACGATCGTCACACCTCCCCGCGGCGCGCGCGCCGTCCAGGTCACGGTGGTGTCGCCCTCGATGGGCACGCTCTCCTCGATGGCCAGGCCCGAGTCGGCCTCGCGCGCGCGCACCGTGTGGGTGCCGGCCGGGATGTCGCGGTACCTCGCGGTGTCGTCGGCCAGGATGGTGCCCAACGGCGCGTCGTCCAGGCTCACCCGCACCGGGCCGGCGAGCAGGTTCTCCACCACCAGCTCGCCCAGCGGCGGGGGCAGGGGCTCGGTGCCGGGCACCTCGACGACCACGCGCTGCCCCCGCACCAGCTCGACCGAGGTGCGCAGCGTGGGCTCGCCGCCCATGCCCTCGTCCACCAGCGGCGTCACCTCGATGGCGGCGGGCCCGGGCACCAGCCAGCGGATCCTCGCGCGTGCGCCACCCGGGACGACGGCCTCGGCGCGCTCGCGCACCCAGACCCGTTCGGGGCCGGGGAGACGGTTGACGACCTCCAGGACGGCGCCCTCGTCGGGGCCTTCCAGGGCCGGCCGGGTGGTCGCGCATCCCGCCACCAGGAATACGGCCGCAGCGCCGAACCAGAGCGGGGGGCGAGCGAGCATCAGCGCATCCTCGGACGGGTCGTCGGGGTCTGGATCACGGCCATCGGCCCTGACTCTAGGCCGGCCAGGGCGACGCGTCGAAAGAAACGCCCGGCGCCCCGGCCCGCTTCCCCGGGAGACGGTCTACTTCTTCAGCTCAGGGTTCGCCTTGTAGCTGATGATGATCTCCTCGCCCGCGCGGGGGAGGTCGTCGTCGGGGAAGATGATGGAGGGACGGATGAAGCCGCTGCCGTCCTGGCATGCCTGGGCACCCGCCTCCTTCAGGCGGTAGGTGTTCTTCGCCCCGGGCGTGAAGGTCTCCACGCGCTGGAGGGTGACCAGGACCGGCTGGCCGCTCACCGGGTCGACGATGGGCTGGCCCGCCGAGTTGATCTGCGTCTTCTGGACCACCAAGGTCTCGACGTCCTCGACGCCCTTGGGCAGGCAGAGCTCGCCGACCACCTGCACGATGCGGGCGGCGATGCGCTCGAGCGCCGGGCCCAGGCCGGCCGCCGAGCAGATGTTCTCGAAGACGCCGTTGTCGCCGAAGCGCTCGGCGAGCTGCTGGTAGCGGCGACCCCAGTCGGCCTGTCCGCTGCTGGAGGTGCAGATCGTCGTCGTGTGGAAGCAGACGAAGGGGTTGTCCTTGGAGCGCAGGAAGCACTCGCGGCTGGCCTCGACCTCGGTGAGCGTGCCCGCGTTGACCTGATCGAGGAGGTCCGAGCAGTAGGTCTCGCCGGTGGGGTTCCCCATCTCGTCGAGCAGCTCCTTCGGTTCGAGCGGCTCGCCCGGCAACGCGTCACCCGAGATGGCGGCGACGATGACGCGGCCCGGGTCGCTCTTGAGCGACTTGAAGCGGTTGACGAAGTGGTTGACCGGGATCAGCGGTCCGCCCGAGGTCTGGTCGTCGAGCAGGCCGCACTGGTCGTGCTTGTCCTCGGGAAGCTCCACGTCCGCCGAGCAGTCGTCCTCGTCGGAGACGAAGATGATGACCAGGTAGGCCTCGTCGCGGAGGAAGCGCTTGCACTCGCCGTCCTTCTCCTGCTGCTTGGTGCAGGCGATGTTGGCCTTGTTCGGCCCGTTGGCGTCCAGCGCCGTCAGCGCGCCGCGCATGCCCTGCTCGTACTTGAAGCACTGGGCCTGGTTCACGCCCACGGTCGCCAGGCAGGCGAACTGGTCGATGGTGCTGAGGTCGAGGACCGGCCCGACCGACGCCGGGCAGTTCGACGTCGGCGGCGGGAGCAGGCAGCCCCAGTCCGCAGGGCTGCCCGAGAGCTTCTGGCAGATGTAGCGCGGGTCGTCGAAGAGCTGCTGGCACTCGTCGTCGGTGGTGCAGCTGCGCCGGCAGGTCGAGTTGAGCGTGCCGTTGGGGTTCTCGACACACGACGCGTTCTGCGCCTTGCGGCAGGTCCAGGTACCCTCGGCGTCGCAGGTGCCGAAGAGGGTGCAGTCCAGGTTCGCGCACTGCTCGTTGGTGGTGCAGGGGACCGGCTGGCGCGCCTGGCAGGCCGGCGGGAACCCGGTGGCCGCCTGGGTGCTGAACTGGCCCTTGGTCGCCTTGCCCAGGGACTCCTGCATCGTGCAGTGCATGTCCGGCGTGACCACCGCGACGCGCGGGTCGATGTCGAAGTTCTCCGCGAGGATCTTGGAGAACTGCTGGAAGTTGTCGGTCAGGGCGACCTGCTCCTCGCACATGGACGAGGAGTCGTCGACGACCCAGAGGAAGTCGATCGGGATCGCGTCGCCGTTGCCCACGGTCTTCCGGACGTGGATCGAGAAGGACTTCTCGAGCCCGGAGATCGGGATGTCGTTGCACGCGCCGAACAGGAAGGTCGCGGCGAGCACACCGACCACCGCAGCCTGGTTGCTGAGTCGCATCGAAAGCCTCCAAGTGGACCGGCGGGAGCATACGCTGTGACGCGCGCCGGTGCCAGCGGCGCCGCGTGCGCGGCCCAGGGGACCGGGATCGGGGGTGCTCACAGCCGCAGCAGCGCGGCGGCGGCGGCGACGCGCACCCGCTCGTCCAGGTCGTCGGTCAGCTCGAAGAGCAGGGGCTGGGCCCGGGCGACCTTCTTGCTTCCCAGGGCGTCGATCGCCGCGACCCGGACCTCCTTCATCGGGTCGCGCGCCAGCTCGATGAGCAGGTCCTCGACGCCGGAGGCGCCGTCGCGCACCAACCCCTCGATGCCGGCCACCCGCACCTCGGGGCGGCGACCGCTACGCACCATCTTCTCGTACACGGGCCGACGGGTCGCCGGCGGCAAGGTGGCCAGCGCGTCCAGCGCGGCGGCGCGCAGCTCGTCGCGGTCCGACGCGATCGCCAGCTCCAGATGGGGCAGCACCTCGGCGCCGTGGGCAGCGACCAGCGCGCGCAGGCTCTGCGGCTCGATCCACGACAGCGCACGCTCGAACTGGTCGATCTGGCGCTTGGGCCCCAGGTCCAGCAGCGCCAGCAGCGCGCCGCGCCGCACCTCGGGGTCGCGGTCCGCCAGCAGCAGCTCCAGCATCGGCACGGCAGCCTGGTGGTGCACGGCGGCCAGCGCCTCCATCGTCGCGAGGCGCACCGACGGGTCCGGATCGTAGATGGCCTGCTGCAGCACGGGCACCACCTCGGGCGTGCGGATCTTGCCCAGGACGCCGATCAGCGCCAGCCGCGTCTCCATGTCGGGCTCGTTGTAGAGGGCGTCGCGCACCGGGCCGATGCTCTCGGGCATGGCGATGTCGGCCAGGGCGTGCGCCGCTTCCCGCCGGACCTCCACGGCGCCGTCGCGCAGGAGCGGGTGCAGATCGGCGAGCGCGGCGCGCCCCTTGATGCGGCCGATGACGCGCACGGCGGCGGCGCGCTTCGACAGCTCCGTGTCGAGCAGCCGCTTCTCCAGGTGGCGCGCCAGGTTCGGGTGACCGGCGTGAGCGTAGACGGCGTAGGCCGCGCGCAGCAGCTCCACGCTGCTCTGGTCGTCCTCGACGATCGGCTTCAGCGTCGGGAAGAGATCCTCGCTCCCGATGGCCTCCATCGCGCGGATCGCCTCGAGCCGCCTGGCCTCGTCCTCGGAGGAGGCGGCCTTCACCAGGATGGCCTTGCCCCGCGGGTCGCCGCGCCGCGCCAGCACCGTGGCCGCCTCGAACGCGAGCTTGGGATCCTTCGCGTTCACGAAGGGAGCGATGAAGCCGACGTCCTCGACCTCCGGGGTCTTGGACACCCGGTCGAGCACGCGGATCTGCACCTCCACCGGCTGCTTCGCCAGCACCTTGGCGTAGAGCGGCACGGCCTGGGGGAGCGGCAGGTCGGGCAGCTTGCGCATGAAGGCGTCCCGCGGGCCCACCGCCTTGAGCCCCATGCCCATCTGCATGCCCTCGATCATCCAGTCGCCGCCGGCGCGCACCAGCGCGTCCACCCAGCGGTCGGGGCGGGGGAAGTCCTTCTGCTCCATCGCCTTCTTGATGATGGACAGCGCCTGCTTCGTGCCCAGGGGCTCCAGCACCGGCAGCACCTCGGTGCGGGGGTCGAGCCGCTCGCTCGCCACCGCCGCGATCAGCGCCGGTTCCCACGAACGGTCGCGCAGCTCCAGCAGCCCGCGGATGGCCGCGCGACGCACCTGCCACTGCTGGTCCTGGAGCGCCTCGGTGAGCAGCGGCAGCGCGGTGGCCTTGGGCAGGTTCCCCAGCGCCTCGACGGCGGCGGCGCGCGTCGCGAAGTCGCCCGAGCGCACGGCCGAGGTCACGGTCGCGGCGGCGCGCGCCTGCATCTCGGGCGGGAGCCCTGACCGAGCCGGGGCGGCCAGCGCGAGCCCCGCCAGCGTGACGACCAACGCGACGCGGCGAGCCGGAGGCGACCCAGCGCGGTTCATCCCTGGATCCATCGGCTTCCTCCTGCGTGTCCGGCGCGGACGAAATCACCGCGCGAGCGCCGGTGTCAAGGCGCGCGGCGACGAGGCCGCTGGCTGCGGGATCCTCGGCAGCTGGCGCTGGCGCTCGCGCCGGCCTCTCGCCCTGCGGTTGATCCTCCGGCGGAGGGCGTGCTACCGCCACCGCGCCGCGCTGCTCCGCGCGGCGACCACAGGAGGGACGCGTGAGGCTCTTGCTGGTGCGCCACGGGCTGACCGACTGGAACGCGACCGGGCGGGCCCAGGGGCACAGCGACATCGCGCTGGGACCCGAGGGGCGGGAGATGGCGCGTGCGCTGGCGGCGCGGTGGGCGGACGTGCGCCTGGACGCCGCCTACGCGTCCGACCTGTGCCGGGCGCGGGAGACCGCGGAGATCCTGGTCGGCGACCGGGGGCTGGCGATCGAGCAGTCGCCCGCGCTGCGCGAGATCGCGCTGGGGGCGTGGGAGGGCCTGCGCGGCGAGGAGATCCTGAGGGACCACCCGGCCGAGCGCGAGGCGTGGGTGCGGACGCCGGCGTCGGCGCGCCCGCCGGGGGGCGAGTCGATGACCGAGCTCCAGCAGCGGGTGGCGGCGCACATCGACGCGCTGGCCGAGCGCCACGCGGGGGCCCATGTGCTGGTCGTCAGCCACGGCTACGCGATCCTCAGCTACGTCTGCCACGTGCTGGGGTTGCCGCTGGACCGGTTCCGCAGCCTCTGGATCGATCCCACCGGCGTGACCGAGATCCGATTCGACGGAGCGCGCCGGAGCCTGCGCCGCCTCAACGATACCTCGCACCTCGAGCCCACCCGCGGCTGAGCGGCGGGGCGCGCGAACCGCCTCCCGGGCTCGCGCCGCTCGCGGTGGATTTCCCAGCGCGCTCCGAGAGGGTAGGATCCAGGTCGCGTCACTCGCGACAGGAGAACCGCATGTCCGACCACGACTCCGATCCCCTCGTGCTCCTCTGTGAGCTGGAGAACTTGAGCGACGCGCACCTCGTGGGCGTCTCGCTGGAGGAGGCCGGGATCGCCTTCCGCGTCGCCGAGCACGGCAGCCACGGCTTCGACGTGGCCTTCCCGCACGCGTGGGGGATGCTCTACGTCGACGCGGCCGAGCGCGCGCGCGCCGAGGCCATCGTCGCGGCCGTGCGGGCCGACGAGGCGCTGGAGGAGGGCGAGCTCGACGGGGGCGACGAGGACTGAACCGGTCAGCGAGGATCCGCCAGCCGGCCGCGACGGTGCGGCGTGCGGCCCGGCTCAGCGGGCGGCGGTCTCCGAGCCGGCGAGCCGGGCGTCGAAGCGGAGCAGCCCGTCGACGATGCCGCGCGCGATCTGCTCGCGATAGGCGGGGTCGGCCAGCCGCATCCCCTCCTCGGCGTGGCTGTAGAAGCCGCACTCGACGACGATCGCCGGCATGGTGGCCCCCTTCAGCACGCCGAAGCGGGCCTGTCTGACGCCCCGCACCCGAGCGCCGGTGCGCTCGCCCATGCCGGTCACGACGAGCTCGGCCAGGACCTCCGACGCGACCCGCGCGGCGCCCACGGCCGCGTCGCGCGCGATGGCCTCGGCCTGCTGCACCTCGACGCGCTCGACGCTGCTCGTCTCGCCGTAGCCCGCCTCCTCGACCTCCACCAGGGCCTGGCCCTCCGCGCCTTCATCGGCGGGCGCCAGGAACCAGGTCTCGATCCCCGTCCCCTGGCCGAACGCGTCCGCGTTCAGGTGGATCGACAGGAACACGTCCGCGTTCCAGCGCCCGGCGAGATCGGAGCGCTCGCGCAGCCCCAGCGGGCGGTCCTCGTCGCGCGTCAGCCGCACGACGGAGGTGGTCTCGCGGCCCAGGATGGCCGCGACGCGGCGCGCGATGTCGAGGGTGGTCTCCTTCTCCCAGGTCCCATCGACGCCCAGGCAGCCGCGGTTGTCGCCGCCGTGGCCGGGGTCGATGGCGATGACCCGCAGCGCGCCCAGCGCGCGGGCGGCTGGCGGCCGGGCCGGCGCCGCGGCGGGCGGCGCGGCGAGGGCGAGGAGCAGGGCGGCGGAGAGCGCGGAGTACATGCCGCCAGCGTCGGCGCTGGGGCCCACGCGGTCCAGAAATCCATGCGGCCCGAGGCACGGCGCGCGCGCTCGGGCCGCGTTGACAGGTCTCCGGACCCCATGCTAGGCCGCCAGCGGAAAAGCTCGGGAATCGCTGCGCCAGGTCGAGCGCTCCACCGTCACCCCGAGCCCAGTCACCAGGTGAGGCAGGCCATGAACAGAGTGGTCATCGTTGCGCTGATCGGCGCCGCTCTCTCGGTTGGGGCCTGCGGGGCCAGCCGGCAGTCCGGGATCTGTGGAAACCTCACGCCCGACGGCTCGGCCAGCGGCGACGCGAAGGCGCTCGAGGCCGAGGGCAACGCGGCGTGGGAGCGTCGCGGTGACGAGGCGCAGGCGCGGGCCGCCCTCGACGCCTGGAAGCGCTCGCTGGCGATCGATCCCAGCAACGCGGCGCTGCGGGTGCGTGTGGCGCAGGCCTACTACTTCCTCGCCGACGCGCACCTCCGCTTCGACGAGTCGAAGCAGGCCGAGATGCTCCAGTCCTTCCGCGACGGCACCAACGCCGCCGAGGTGGCCCTCGGCCAGCAGTACCCGAAGTTCAAGGCGAAGTTCTGCTCGCGCCAGCCCTTCGAGACGGCGCTGCAGCAGCTCGACAAGGGCGCCATCCCGGCCATGTACTGGTACGCGACGAACCTGGGCAAGTACGCGCTGGCGACCTCCATCGTCGAGGTGCTCAACCAGAAGGACCGCATCAAGGCCATGATGGAGCTGGTGAAGGAGCTGGACCCCTCCTTCAACTACTGGGCCGCGGACCGCTACTTCGGCGCCTTCTACACCAAGATCCCCTTCCCGAACGGGGACCTCCCGCTGAGCGCCAAGCACTTCGAGACCTCGATCGAGCATGCCCCCGAGTACCTGGCGACCAAGGTGCTCTACGCCGAGCTCAACCGCCTGAAGGCGGGCGACCGGGCCACCTTCGAGCGGCTGCTCCAGGAGGTCCTGGCCTACGACGTGACCGCCACGCCGGCCCTCGAGCCCGAGAATCGCGCCGAGCAGCGCAAGGCGAAGCTGCTGCTCGACGAGATCGACGTGTACTTCCCCGAGGGGTGAATCGGGCCGGGCGTGAGCGCGTCGGTAGTGCGCCTGCGGTCATGCCGAGTCGCCGGCGTCCTGGATGAAGCCCGACGGAGGAGATGATGCGCCAGTTCACGAAGACCAGTCTGCCCGCCCTCATGCTCGCGATCGCCCTGTCGGTGCAGGCCCCCCTCGCCCGCGCCGACGAGCCGGCGACGCTGCGCATCGGCAGCGTGGCGCCGACCGGGACGCCCTGGTCGGCGCTGCTCGCGAGCGTGAAGAGCCGGGTGCTGGCCGAGGCGCCGGGCCGCATCGACGTGAAGCTCTACCTTGGCGGCAAGCTCGGCAGCGAGGGCAGCCTGGTGAGCCGCTGCCAGAAGGGGTCCCTGGGGGGGATCGCCGTGTCGGTGGGCGCGCTGGGCGCGGCCGTGCCGGAGCTCTTCGCCATGGAGCTGCCGTATCTCTTCGACAGCTACAAGCAGGCCGACAAGGCGCTGGATGCGTCGACGCCGCTGGTGCGGAAGCTCCTGGATGCCAAGGGCTTCGTCTTCTACATGTGGGGTGAGAACGGCTTCCGCGAGTTCGCGTCGAAGGAGAAGTTCTTCGTCACGCCGGCCGACCTGGCCGGGCAGAAGATGCGCTCGCAGCCGGCGATGCCGCACGTGGAGATGTACCGGGCGCTGGGCGCGAGCGCCTCGACCATCGCGGTCGGCGAGGTGGGCTCGAGCCTGGCGAGCGGCGTGGTCAACGGCTACGACAACACGCTGCTCTACGCGTACGCGACGCAGTGGCACAAGGAGATCAAGTACGTCACGATCTCCGACCACATCTACCAGGGCGCCATCGTCGTCTGGTGCAAGGCGTGGTTCGACACGCTGCCGGAGGACCTCAAGACCGTGCTGATGAAGGTGCCCGACGGTGAGACGACCCGGGGGCGCCTGGCGGTCCGCGCCATGAACGAGCTGCTGCTCAACGAGTACAAGAAGGACGGCATCCAGATCCGGAAGCTGACGGCCGCGGAGAAGGCGGCCTTCGCCCGCGCGACCGCCTCGGTGGCCAAGCGCTTCCTCGAGGAGACGACGCCGGCCGGCAAGGAACTCTACCACCTGCTCGAGAAGAGCCGGTAGGCGCCAGCGGCCGTCGATCCTGGTCGGACGACCTGATCACCCTCTCCCCACAGCCTCCTCGAGCGACCGCATGGGCGAGCCCGCCACCGACGCCACTCGCCCCCTCGCGCGCCTCGACGCGCTGACCTACGCCGTCGAGCGGGGCCTCATCACCGGCGCGCTGCTGGTGATGACCCTGACCTACTTCCTGCAGATCGTGCACCGGGAGATGCGCGCGCAGGTCAACGCCTTCGACCGCCTGGCGCTGCGCATGCACGGATACGGCAGCGTCGGCGAGGCGCCGGCGGAGCTGCTGGCCCGGGTGACCGGCCGCGAGACGCCCATCGTGCTGGCCGTGGTGGCCTTCGTGATGGCGCTGCTGGCGCTGCGCACGCGCGCCCGCGCCGGCCTGGACGCGGACGCGCCGTCGCCGCCGGGCTCCTGGGTGCTGCGCATCGGGCTCTCCGTGCTGGCGGTGTTCGCCATCTGGGGCTTCCTCGAGCTGGTGGCGGTCACGCCCTCGCGCTGGATGTGCCTGGGCAGCCTGGCCGTGCTGACCGCGGCGGGCCTGGCCCAGGCGCTGCGCACCGGAGCGTGGGCCGGCGCTGCGGCCGTGCTCATGGGCGCCGCGCCCATCGCCTGGTTCTTCGCGACCCACGTCGAGGAGCAGTACCTCTGGAGCGTCGAGCTCGCCAGCGTCCTGCTGATGTACGTCGGGTTCCTGGGAGCGTCGATGGCCACCCGGGAGCGCAAGCACATCCGCGTCGACGCCGTGCGCAAGAAGCTCCCGCCCCGCCATCTTCCGCTCTACAACGCCATCGGCGGCCTGATGACCATCGCCTTCTGCGTGTTCCTGGGCGGCCTGGCGCTGCACTTCCTGCTCAGCAAGATCGAGCGCGGCGGCACCATGCAGGCGAGCGGCCTGCCCGAGTGGGTCATCAGCCTGCCCATCGCCGTGGCCCTCGCCGTGATGGTGCTGCGCTTCGTCGGGCACGCGGTGCACGACTTCGCGATGTGGCGTCGGGGCGAGATCCCCGAGCCCGAGGCGATGGATCTCCACTGATGCTCGACGCCACGCTACACGACGCGATGCTCGCGGCGGCGGCCGAGCCCATGGCCGGCGGCGGCCTGCTGGTGGCCGCGGTGCTCCTGGTGCTGGTGGCCTTCGGCGTGCCGCTCTTCGTGGTCATCGGCGGCTTCGCGGTCGCCTGCTTCCTCGCCTGGCCGGAGTACGCCAACACCTTCCAGTCGCTGGACGGTTTCGCCAACAACTTCAACCTCATCGAGCGCATGGTCGAGCTGGCCGAGCAGCCGACCATGGTCGCGATCCCCTTCTTCATGATCGCCGGCGCCATCATGAGCCGCGGCGCCATCGCCTCGCGGCTGGTGGCCTTCGCCAACGCGCTCTTCGGGTGGCTCCCCGGCGGCCTGGCGCTGAGCACCATCGCCGCCTGCATGTTCTTCGCGGCGATCTCCGGCTCCTCGCCGGTCACGGTCATCACCATCGGGGCGATCATGCTGCCGGCGCTGGTGAAGGCCGGCTACGGCGAGCGGCTGGGCCTGGGGCTGGTCACCACCGCCGGCACCCTGGGGATCATCATCCCGCCGTCGATCCCGATGATCGTCTACGCGATCTTCGCGACCAGCACCGGCCAGGTCGTGAACATCGAGGATCTCTTCATCGCCGGCATCGGGCCCGGCCTGCTCATCGGCCTGCTCCTGGCCGGCTACTGCCTGATCAAGGGGCGCGGCATCGAGCGCGAGCGCTTCTCGATCCGTCGCGTCATGCGCACCCTGCTCGACGGGATCTGGGCGCTCTTCCTGCCCTTCTTCATCCTCGGCGGCATCTACCTGGGCGTCTTCAACGCCACCGAGGCCTCGGCCATCAGCGTGGTGCTGGCGCTCGGCATCGAGCTGGGCATCCACCGCAGCCTCACCCTGGACGAGCTGCCCGGCATCCTGGCCGAGACCGCCGTGCTGATGGGTTCGATCCTGGTCATCGTCTGCGTTGCCTTCGGGTTCTCCGAGTTCATGGCCATCAAGGAGGTCCCCGACGCCATCGTCCACTGGCTGGCCGGCTTCGAGCTCACCCCCGTCTCCTTCATCATCCTGCTCAACCTGCTGCTGCTCGCCGTGGGCTGCCTGATGGACATCATCAGCGCCATCATCCTCTTCGTGCCGCTGGTGGCGCCCATCGCCGGGCAGCTCGGCTTCGATCCCATCCACGTGGGGCTGATCTTCATCGTCAACCTGGAGATCGGCTACCTCACGCCGCCGCTGGGGCTGAACCTCTTCGTGGCGACCACCTACTTCGGCAAGCCCTTCGGCCTGGTCATCCGTTCGGTGCTGCCCTTCCTGCTGCTGCTGGTGCTGAGCCTCGGCATCGTCACCTGGGTGCCCACGGTCTCGCTCGGCATCGGAAACCTCCGCTCGGACCGCCCCTTCTGGACGCCCTTCCCGAGCGGCACGGTGCTGCGCCCCATCGAGGAGGTGGACGAGGAGCTCTACCTCTCGCCGGACGCGCCGCTGCCCGACGTGGACGCCCCCAGCGACGGCGGCGGGGGCTCGGTGCAGGACCTGATGAACGATCCCGAATACCGCAAGCTCATGGAGCAGATGGGGGCGCAGCCGGCCGGCGAGGAGGACGTCGAGGACGAGCTGCCGCCCGACGATGAGCTGCCGCCGGCCGACGAGCCGGACGAGGGGGGCGCGCCGATCCAGGATCTCATGCGCGACCCGGAGTACCGCAAGCTCATGGAGTCCATGGGCCAGGACGCGCCCTGACAGGCCGGCGTCCGCGCGGTCAGTGGTAGGTGGGGGAGGGCCCCTCGTCCTCGTCGCGGCGGCCCGGGTCCGAAGGCTCGGCGTAGTTGACGATCTCGTCGATGTCCCCGGGCAGGATGCCGAAGCCCCGGTCGGCCCAGAAGCGCAAGAAGCGCGCGGCCTGCTCGACGTAGTCCTGGACGGGCAGCGCGTCGCTCTGCCGCAGGTGCCCCTGGGCCAGCGCGGCGTCCAGCGCCGCGGCGTAGGCGCGCATGGCGTCGGGATCCATCGGGCGGGCCGCCTGGGTGCGCAGCTCGGCGTCGGTGAGCACCACCTCGAGCGCGCCGGCAGAGAACTCGCAGGCGTCCATCGGGTACAGGCTGTAGGGGCTGGCGTGGGGACAGCGCTCGCAGTCGGGCTCGGCCTTGCGCAGCTCGAGGAACTCCTCCAGCTCCATGTCGACGTCGCTCTCGGCGAACTCGTCCACCACCCGCGACTCCCAGCCCGGATCGTCCTGGACCACCGGCGCCCCCACCGCCTCGCAGGTCGAGACGGTGTCCTCGTCGTAGCTCAGCTCGAGCTGGTCGAGCAGCTCGCCGTCGGCCTCGGGCAGCGCGTCGGCTGCCTCCCGGGTCACCAGGCGGCGCAGGATCCGCGCCAGCTCCATCGACTCTCGCAGGTCTCCCGAGCGCATCGGCCGCACGAGCTGCCAGTCCAGTCGTCGCATCGTTCAGTCACACCGTTTCGGTCACGTAGGGTCTGTGTCCGGAAGCCACCGTACCTAGCACCCGGCGCCCCGGCTGCAAAGGTACCGCCTTGACTCGCTCGGGGACGCGTCCGGATAATCGGCGTGATAGAAGGCGGCGGTGCGTGCGGGAGGTCGGGATGCGTCAGAGCCGGGGTATTTGGGTGTTGGCGCTCTTCGCGGCCGCCGTGGCGACCGGTTGCGGAGGGGGAGCGGGCACCACCGATCCGCCGATCACGCTCCGCGACACCTCGAAGCCGAAGCCCGACGTGGTGACGCCTGACGTCGAGACGGGACCGGAGCTCACGGCCAAGGTGCGCCTGCTCGGCGTGGTGGGGCTCGACGACTTCCCGGAGCTCTTCTGCGGCGCCAACATGAAGGTGCTCGTGGGGGCCGAGAACATCGGCGACCGCAAGCTGCGGCTGTACGTCCCCATCGGCGCCGCCAGCGCCTTCGTGGTCAACGCCGAGCCCACCCTCGAGCCGGGCTCCACCGACCGCTTCATCATCGCCCTGGACGGCTCCAAGCTGGCCCTGGCCGAAGACGGCCAGGTGGTGGAGGGCCTCGCGAACCTGGAGAACGGAAAGCCCTTCATCCTCGGCGTCGCCGCCTTCGAGACCGTGGGTGAGGGCATCAAGCTCCCCACGGACCCCAACCTCTTCGACCAGCGCGAGTTCATCTTCGACAACGAGCCGCCCGTCCTCACGGTGGCGTCGCCGGACGTGGCCAAGAAGACCCCGACGCTCTCGGGCATCCAGCCCATCAGCGGGGCGGTCAGCGACAACATCCAGGTCGGGCACGTCGAGGTGCGCTTCAACGGGAACCTGGTCGCTGATGTCGACCACGCCGACGGCGAGACACGCACCCTGAGCTTCGACCATCGCCTGGACCTGCGCGAGGAGCTCACCGCGGTGGCGCAGCTCGAGGTGCGCGGCTACGACGCCTGCGGGTTCAGCGCCACCATCGCGTCGACGGTCAAGGTGATCGCCCACCCCTTCCTCCGCAGCTACCAGCAGACGGACAACCCCTTCAAGGGAAGCATCTCCGACTCCTTCGTCACCGACTGGAACGGTGACGGCTACCCCGACATCCTGCTGGCCACGACGGTGGGCATCGTGCTGGCCCTCAATGACGGCGCGGAGAGGCCGGGGCAGTTCACGGAGCTGAAGCAGCTCACGACCCGCCCCACCCAGCAGCTCGCGGCCGGAGACCTGGACGCCGATGGGGACCTGGACATCGTGGCGGTCCAGTCGGTGCCCAGCATCGGGACGGCGCTGGCCGTACACCGCCGCATGGAGGGGGATGTCCTCCTGCTCTCCGAGACCCACGAGCTGCCCCTCGACAAGGCCACCCAGGTGCGCGACCTGGTGCTGGCGGACTTCACCAACGACCCCAGCGACGTCAGCCGCGACGACATCGTGATCATCACCTCGGCGCAGTCGGAGTCCATCGTGCTCTTCAAGCGCCAGCGCGCTGACGAGTCCCAGTTCTCCGACCAATGCGAGGTGGTGGTGCCCGAGGTCGTCGAGGCCGAGGCCGAGGCCGAAGCGGAGGGGGACGCGGGCGACGTGGCGGACGCCGCCGGCGACGCGGACACAGCCGACGCGGACACAGCCGACGCGGGCCCGCAATACGAGTGCAAGGAGCTCTTCTCGGCCCCGACCAAGGCAGGCGGCATCGAGGGGCTGATGTCGGTCGAGGCCATCGACCTGAGCGGCGACCAGGGCGAGCCCGACGGCTACCTGGACCTGCTGGTGGCGGCGGAGAAGCTGAATCAGGTCAACGTCTTCGCCAACCGCTTCTTCGAGACCAAGCTGCTGGACACCGCCTTCAGCCAGTCCACGGTCAGCTTCGTGTGGCCGGTGCCCAGCGCGAACACGCAGAACGTGCGCTACTTCTGCACGGGCAACTTCATCGAGGAGCCGGAGCCGGGGCCGGATCGCATCGACATCGTCGCCGGCACCGAGGACTCGGGGACCTGGCGCGTCCTGCGCAACGTGGGCGACGGCAAGTTCCAGAACACCCGGGGCGCGGGGGATCCCTACGAGCTGTGGAACATGTCGGGTGCCGCCAACGAGAACATCGTGGGCATGGTCTGCGACGACTTCGACTCGGATGGCCACGAGGACTTCGCGCTGCTGAGCCAGTCGGCGCAGCTCCTGGAGGTGCATCTCGGCAACGGCCAGGGGCGCTTCAATCAGGTCGGAGCGCCCGACGTGCTGAAGGACCAGCTCATCAACCCGGTCAACGAGGGCATCGGCTTCTCCACCTCGTCCCAGCCTCAGAACCTCCGGGTCGCCGACTTCGACCAGGACGGGCGCCCGGACATCCTGATGGACTTCCGCTCGAACGGCTTCGGGGTGTACCTCAACCGCACCGACGCGGAGCACGGCTTCGACCTGCAGGCCACGCGGGTGCTGCTGACGCCGCTCGGCAAGCACGGGGCCGCCATCGGCGGTCAGCTCGAGAACTTCATCATCGCGGACATCACCGGCGACGGCGCCGATGACATCGTGGGGCTCTCGGGGACCCGCACCTTCCCATCCTCGGCGTGGCTGCGCGACTACCATCCGCTGGGCCGCGCGTACCGCGACTGGTTCATCGAGGGGAAGGCAGCCATCTCGCCCACCGTGTTCGTGTGGACGCAGGGGCACTATGGACCGGACATGCCGTCATGGCCTGCGGCCTACGACCGCATGCCCCGCGTCATCTTCGGCCAGCTCTACACGGGGCCGGTGAACCCGGCGGCCATGGCGGTGGTCGACCTGGCGAGCCCGGGTGGCGAGATGAAGCCGGACGGCAAGGCCGATCTGCTGATCGCCGGTGCACCGGCCGGGACGCCGAAGTCGATGCTGGCCATGTACATCAACACCAGCCTCCCCGGGGGGTTCTGGGACACCGACGGGCTGGACCAGATCTCCGGCTCGATGTTCACGCCCTACGAGGCGTCGATGGACCTCGTGAGCGCGCCGGAGGACTTCGCGATGGTGCCCTCGCCGGCAGGGCCCATTCCACAGATCGTCGTCGGCACGAACGCCAGCTTCTCGGTGGACTGCGAGGCTCCGGTACCACCCATCCTGCGGACCTGCGAGTGGTCCCCGACGAAGCTCTGCAATCCGCCGCAGGACGCTCTCTGCCCGTTCTGGAGCTGTTGGGAGCCCAAGCAGCCCGATTGTCCTCCCGCCTCGACCATCGACAAGTCCTTCGGTGGCCAGGCGGTCGCCATCCACAAGATCGCGACCTCGGGCCCGAAGACCGGTCAGCTCGACACCAACCCGGCGGTCCCCGGCGATGTCGTGGTGCTGAGCGGCGGCTCGGACTCCATGACGACCTTTCGCTGGGACAAGCTGGACCCGGTCTTCCCCTTCATGCCGCCGACGACCAGCTCGGTCGGAGACAATCCGAAGAGCTTCGACGTCAAGGACATCAACAACGACGGCCTGCTGGACTTCGTCGCCTCGGTGGCGAGCAACGTGATGCTGGCGTTCGGGCGTCCTGGCCTGAACCCCTTCGAGTCGCCGCTGGCGGTCGATCCGGGGATCGAGCAGAAGGGCGGCGTGGACGGCGTGGTGCTGTCGGACGTCAACGCCGACGGGTTCCTCGATGTAGTGTTCGTCGAGGTGGGCAAGGCCGGCGTGGCGATCTACCTCGCCGCGGGGACCGATCCCGACGACCAGTACCTGCGGCAGTTCCACGGGCCGATACGGGTGCCCGTCTGCCGCTCCCCGAGCCGCATCATCGCCCACGACTTCAACGGCGATGGCTGCGAGACGCTGGCGGTGCTCTGCGGCGGCGTGGGCGCCATCGCCACCATCGCCAACGACACCTGCGCGCACCGGGCCGCCGCGCCCTAGGGCTGTCGCTTGCGGACGGGCTCCTCGACCTCGCTGATGCGCTCCTGCACCCGGCGCAGCCGGGCGATGGTGTCGGGGAGCTCGCCGCCGACCGCGCGGCGCTCGACCTCGGGGATCTCGAGCCGGACGCCGCCGCCAGCGTCGTCGACCATGTACCGCTCGAGCATGCTGGCGACGATGGGACCGAAGTCGTTGAGGCGCTTCCAGATGTCGAAGATGCGCGCCCGCGCCTCGGTGTCCAGCAGATCGTAGGCGGACTTCAGGGCCTCGAAGTCCAGGCGCTCGGCCAGCGCGGTCCACTGCTCGCGCGTGAGCGGAGCCTTCGCGTCCAGGACGGTCTGGGTCGCGTCCAGGAAGGCCAGGGAGCGCTGGGTGAAGTGGCCCAGCGGGGTGTCGGGCAGCCGCGCCGACGCCACCGGGGCCGGGGAGGCCGTGTGGCTGTCCACCGCGAAGGTCTCGGGCGAGGCGAGGCGCAGGCCCAGGGTCAAGACTCCCAGGACCGCCATCTCGATGCCGAACTGGCGCACGGTGATGTCGTGCCGCGCGGTGAGCAGACCCCAGAGCGCGCCCGCGCCGTAGAACACCATCACCGCGTAGGGCCAGGCCGAGCGCAGGCCCTCGCCGTTCTTGATCATGATGATGGCCAGCCCGAGGCAGCCGAAGGCCGCGACGATGCGCAGCGCCGCCGCGACCCCGCCGATGTGCAGGTCGCCGTTGGCGCCGAAGTCCAGCGCCGCGATGCGGTGGGCGGGCGCGGCCCCGAACCCGCCCGGGGGCCGTGACGGCGCTCCGGGCAGCGTGGGGATGGCAGGGTTGGCCAGCTCCTCCGCCTCGTGGATGGGTCGGGACGGGAAGGGGTCGGCGTCCGGCGGCGGGAAGCCGGGCGGTGGCTCGGCGTAGGGGTGCCCCCCGCCCGTGGTCGGCGCGAGCTGGAAGGCGCCGCCGCCGGTGTCCGGCGCCACCTCCTCGCCGAAGCTCAGCCCGGCGAAGGGGTCATCGTCGTCGGGCGAGGGGCTCTCCGACACGGCGCCCGCCAGCTCGTCGACCGTGGCGAGGTACTTGCTGATCACCACCCCGCAAGCGATGCACTCCTCGCTCGCGGGCTGGTCGAATCCACAACGCGGGCACTGCAAGGCCACCTCCGAGGACGTCGGCGCCGCGACAGGATAGACGATCGTGGGATTCCGGCCAGTCCATGCGCCCCTCGCGTGAGCCGCGTCGCTCGGGCGCCCATCCGGTCGGGCTGGCGGCGGGGGGCAGGTGCTCGGGCGGGCGACCCCGGCCGGTGCGAGCGACGGCCCGCTCCACGAGGGGTTCACGGAGCGCCGTCGCCCTCCAGCGAGCGGTACAGGCGCTCGATGCGCTCCGGCTCGACGCGCACCGGGATGGTGCGGCCGCGGGCCAGGGTGACCCGCCCGGGCGGCGCGCCCCGCGGCTTGCGCACGTGCTTGCGCTCGGTCCAGGTCACGTCGATGGTCGTCTCGCCCCGCGCCTGGCTGTGCCAGGCGGCGAGGGTGGCGGCGTCGAGCATCGCCTCGCCGTCCGGGTCGCGGCCGGCCGGGGGGCGCAGCAGCACGTGGGAGCCGGGGACGTCGCGGGCGTGCAGCCAGAGATCGCCGGGGCGGCCGTGGCGGAAGGTGAGCTGGTCGTTGTCTGCGGCGGACCGACCCACCAGCACGGCGCTGCCGTCGAGGGCCTCGAAGCGCCGGTAGGGCAGGGCAGGCGCGGTCCTGGCGCGGGACGGCGAGGGCGCGGCGCGGGGGCGCCAGCCGAGGGCGCGCAGGCGAGCCTCGGCGTCGTCCTGGGCCACGTCCAGGTCCGCGGCGTCGAGATCCTGGCCCAGGGCGAGGATGTGCGCGTAGAGCTGCTCCATGTCCGCTCGCCGACGGCGTGCCTCGTCCAGGCGGGCCAGGATGGCGTCGGAGGCGTCGCGGAAGCGCCGATAGAGGCGAAAGTGGCGCTCCAGGTTCGCCCGCGCGTCCAGGGCCGGGTCCAGCGGGACGAGGACCTCGGGCGCATCCGGCTGCGCGTGGTCGGTCACCATGATGGCGTCGGCTCCGCGTGGCACGCGGTGCAGCGCCGTCTTCAAGAGCTCACCGTGGCGCCGGTGCTGCTCGGCCTCGGCGACCCGGGCGTGGTCGGCGCCGATGGCGGCCTCGGCGCGCTCGACCTTGCGCAGGTGGGCGCGGGCCGTGCGCAGGAGCGCGGCGTGTCGCTGGGAGCGCTCGAGCCGCGCCCGGGCCGAGGCGCGGTCGTCGGCCCAGGCGTCCAGCAGCGCGTCGTCGTCGTCGGGCAGGGCGAGCTCGCCCGGCAGCGGGCCCGGAGGCAGCGCCGGGGAGTCGGGGTCGAAGGCGGGCCGCCCCATCAAGAGGCGGGCCAGCTCCTCGCCCTGGTCGTCGAGGACCACCGCGTTGGGGTAGCGCCCGGCGAGCTGGACCCGGAGCTGGCAGAGCGAGTCGCCGCGGGTGAGGTGGACGCACAGCGCGCGCTCGTCCTCCACGGTCACGGCGCGCACGCGGGCACCCTCGAGGGCCTGCCGGAAGCGCAGCGTGGTCTGGTCGGGGCGGGCCGGGGTCGGGGGCCAGCCGGTCGTCAGCGCCACGAAGGGGAGGGCGGGCACCGCCGAGACGAGGACGCGCTGGGGAGACAGGCCGCTCACCCGAATGAGCAGGGTGTCCTCGGTGGGGCGCCAGAGGCGGTCGATGGGGCGGCCGAGCAGCCGCCGCTCGAGCGCCGCCGCCAGCCGTCGCTGCAGGGACAGCGAGGCGCGGGCGGGCGCGGCGCTCAAGGGAGCGGGTCCGGCCGCACCCAGTGGCCGCTTCGGCCGCCGCGTTTCTCGAGCAGGGCGACGCTCTCGATGACCATCGCGCGGTCGATGGCCTTGGCCATGTCGTAGAGCGTCAGCGCCGCCACGCTGGCCGCGGTGAGGGCCTCCATCTCGACGCCGGTGCGGCCGCTGGTGCGGGCGGTGGCGATGATGATGGCGTGATCGTGCTCGAGCGTGATGTCGACCGAGACGTGGTCCAGCGGCAGCGGGTGACAGAGGGGGATGAGCTCGGCGGTGCGCTTGGCGGCCATGATGCCGGCCAGGCGCGCCACCGAGAGCACATCGCCCTTGGCCACCCGGGCCTCGGCGATGGCCTCGCGGGTGGCGGGGGCCATGCGTACCAGCGCTCGGGCCGTGGCCTCGCGGGTGGTGGTGGGCTTGGCGCTCACGTCCACCATGCGGGCGGTGCCGTCGGCGTCCAGGTGGGTGAGCCGGGGCTCGCCCTCGTCGGGGGTGTCGCTCATCGTGGCCTCGTGGGTGCGGGCGAGCGGCGCCTCCGCCACGCGGCCCGGGCCAGCAGGATCGCCAGGGCCGCCGGGAGTGTCCAGGGGGCCGTGGGTCCGCCAGCGCCGCATCCGCCGCCGCCCTCGTCGCGGCGCACGCCGTAGATGGCGCAGAACCCGGCGATGTCGTCGGGCGCCAGGTCGCGCTTCTGGCAGTCGCCGGGCCCCGAGGTCGGCGCCATGGTCGCCTCGGGCACGGTCGAGTGGTCGAGCCCGAAGAAGTGGCCCAGCTCGTGGGTGAGGACGGCGTCGAGGTCGGCGTCCGACGGCTGGCAGTCCGCCTCGGTGGCGAAGCCGAACCAGGCGGCGTTCAGCACCATGTCCACGTCGACGATGGCGCCGCGGCGGTTGTCGAAGTGCACCAGCGTCAGGGCCACCTGGTTGACGCCGTGCTCCCAGCGCTGCGGGTCGGACACGCGGAACAGGCAGTTGGTCCCGTCGTCGGGGTCCTCGCCGCCGCAGGCGGCGTAGCCGGCGAGGGCCACGGTGGGGGGCATGCAGGGCAGCGAGGTCCAGCGGGCGGCCGCGCGGGCGACGATCGTCGAGACGGTGGTGGGATCGGCGTCGCCGGGGAAGCTCGGGTCCAGCGTCAGGGCTGGAGCCACCTTCGAGGGCCAGTGCAGCGGCTGGCCGGCGTCGGTCTCGTAGAGCACGAAGGCCGCGGCCGGTGGGGCGAGGGTCGCCGATGCGACCAGGAGCGCCGCGAGGGTCAGGGTGCGAGGTGCAGGCATCGTCGTCCGGGGTGGGGCCGCAGGGGACGAGGCGCAGGGTCGCTCCGCCGCCCGAGCGAGCCCCATCATCGGGAGCGGCGCCGCCGTGTCAACGCCCGCAGCGGCCGTCGCGGCAGTGCGAGCGGAGCAGCGGTCGACTAGACTGACGGGATGGACGCGACCGAGCTGCTGGGGACGTGGGAGCTGAGCGCCTGGACCTGCACCAGGGACGGCGAGGCGCACGGGTCGCCCTTCGGCGGAGAGCCGTCGGGCGTCCTGATCTACAGCGCGGACGGCCACATGGCGGCGGTGCTGGGGCGGCGCGGGGAGGCGGCGACGGGCACGGCCACGCTGGCGGCTGCGTCGGCGGAGGCTCGCGCTCGGGCGGCGTCGTCGACGGTGGCCTACGCCGGGAGCTGGGCGCTGGAGGGGGACCGGGTGGTGCACCGGGTGAGGGTGGCGCTGCACCCCGACCAGGTCGGGGCGGAGCTGGTGCGCGAGGCCCGATTCGACGGCGCGGAGCTGGTGCTCGAGACGGCCCCCGAGCGTACCCGGCGCGGGCACGTGCTGGTGAACACTCTCAGGTGGCGGCGTCCGGCGGGCGGGCCCCCGGGCCGGTGAGGTTCACCCAGGTGGTCTTCAGCTCCGTGTACTTGTCGAGCGCGTGCAGGCTCTTGTCGCGGCCGCCGAAGCCCGACTGCCGATAGCCGCCGAAGGGCGTCGAGATCTCGCTGGTGTCGAAGTTGTTGACCCAGACGGTCCCGGCGCGCAGGCGGCGGGCGACCGTGTGGGCGCGGCTGAGATCGCGCGTCCACACGGCGGCGGCCAGGCCGTAGTCGGTGTCGTTGGCCAGGCGGACCGCCTCGTCGGCGCCGTCGAAGGGGATGATGGTGACCACCGGCCCGAAGATCTCCTCGCGCGCGATGCTCATCTCCGGGCTGACGCGGTCGAAGACGGTCGGACCGATGTAGTGGCCGCCCAGCTCGCCCAGGACGCGCTCGCCGCCGAGCCGCAGCCGAGCGCCCGCCTGCTGGCCCGCGCTGACGTAGCCGAGGATCTTCTCCATCTGCGCCTCGTCGATGACGGGGCCGAGGCGCGTCCGGGGATCCAGCGGGTGCCCGGGGCCGAGCTTCTGCGCCATCGCCTCGAGCTGGGTCGTCACCTGGTCGACCACCGACCGCTCCACCAGCAGGCGCGAGCCGGCGTTGCACATGGCGCCGGTGTTGTAGAAGACGCCGAAGGCGGCCTGGCGCGCTGCGAAGGCCAGGTCGGGGGCGTCGGCGAAGATGATGTTCGGGGACTTCCCGCCGGTCTCCAGCGAGATGCGCTTCATGTTGCTCTGGCCCGAGTATTCGAGGAAGCGCTTGCCCGTCTCGGTCGAGCCGGTGAAGGTGACGGCGTCCACGTCCGGGTGGCGTCCCAGCGCCTGTCCGGCGGTCTCGCCGAAGCCGGGGACCACCTGCAGGACGCCGTCGGGCAGCCCCGCGCTCTGGGCGAGTCGGGCCAGCCGCAGGGCGGTGAGCGGCGTCTGTTCGGCCGGCTTGAGGACCACCGAGCAGCCCGCCGCCAGCGCCGGCCCCAGCTTCCACGAGGTCATCATCAGCGGGAAGTTCCACGGCAGCACGGCCGCGACGACGCCGAGCGGCTCGCGGGTGACCGTGCCCAGCGCCGAGGGGGAGGTGGGTGCCACCTCGCCGTAGATCTTGTCGATGGCCTCGCCGTACCAGCGGATGGCCTGGGCGGCGTGGTGGACGTCGACGACGCCGCTGTAGCGGATGGGCTTGCCGACGTCGAGGGTCTCCATCAAGGCCAGGTCCTCGCGTTCGGCCTCGATGAGGTCGGCGAAGCGGATCAGCACGCGGCCCCGCTCGCGCGGATGCAGCTCCGACCACACGCCGGAGCTGAACGCCCGCCGCGCGCCAGCGACGGCGCGGTCGACGTCGGCCGTGTCGCAGGCGGCCACCTCCACCAGGAGGCGGCCGTCGGCCGGGCCCCGACAGGCCACGGTCGCCCCGCTGGCGGCCGGCTGGGGGCGCCCGTCGATCCAGGCCAGCGATGGCAGCTCCAGCGCCTCGGCGCGCGCCGCCCACTCGTCCCGGGTGCGCTCCGGGGCCTCGCCTCTGCTCATCGCATCCTCCATGCGGCCTGTCGGGCCCCCGGGCGTCCGGGCGTCCTCACCACTTCAGGCACAGCATCGTGCAGGTGACGGGGAAGGCCTGACTGCTCGTCGCCGTGCCCTGCGCCTCGACGCTCCACTCGGTCAGCGTGTTCTTCACCGCGCACCGGCCGACGCCGCCCCGCAGATCCACGCCGGAGAGGAAGCACACCGGCCACTCCGACTTGGCGGCGCTGCTCGAGACGACGGTGGTGTTGCTGGAGCCCGACGCGAAGGACTTCACGTCGGTGGGGGGGCCGTCGAAGCCCTTGGGGCCGGGGGCGCCGGTCGACCCCTTGGGCCCCTGCTCGCCCGGGGGCCCCTGGTCGCCCTTGGGTCCCTGCTCGCCCGGGATGCCCTGGATCCCCTGCTCGCCCTGGATCCCCTGGATGCCCTGGAGTCCCTGCTCGCCCTTGTCCCCCTTGGGACCCACGGGTCCCTGGGCGCCCACGGGCCCCTGCTCGCCCTTGTCGCCCTTGGGGCCGACGGGGCCCTCCGGCCCCTGGGCGCCCGTCTCGCCCTGCGGTCCTTGCGGGCCCTCGACGCCTTGCGGTCCCGCCGGCCCGGTCTCCCCCTGGGGGCCCTGCGGTCCGGCGACGCCGCCCTCCTCGAGCGCCACGACCGCCTGGTCCAGCCCGCCCAGCGCCGCGTGCAGCTCGGCGAAGTTCTGGTTCACCGCCGCCGAGCTGATGACCTCGCCGGGCTTGAACACGTGGCTGGGGCCGTTGGTCAGCGCGTACACCACCGAACCGGTCGCGGCGAGGCCCACGAAGGTCAGCAGCGCCACCTTGCGGCGCGACAGCGCGCGCCGCGTGCGCGCCACCAGGGCGTCATCGATGACGATACGGATCTCCATCCCACACCTCCCTGCGCCCGGGTCCGGGCCGTCGCGCGCTCAGGGGCCCCAGACGTTCTGGTCCCAGGTCCCCTCGTCCCATCGGTTGGCCGCCGCGCCGTCCACGCAGGCGCCGTCCACGCAGGACTCGGCCTGGTCGCAGGTCCCGCACTGGCCGCCACAGCCGTCGTCTCCGCATTGCCGCGCGCCGCATGCTGCGACGCAGCATGAGCCGGCCACGCAGCCAGCGCCCCCGCTGCAGGTTCCGCACGATCCGCCGCAGCCGTCATCTCCGCACTGCCGCGCTTCACAGGCGGGGCTGCACTGCGCCGCGCAGGCGCCCTCGACGCAGAAGGGGCTCGCGGCATCGCAGGTCCCGCAGGAGCCCCCGCAGCCATCGTCGCCGCACGCGCGCCCGGCGCAGCGCGGGACGCACTCGCCGTCGATGATCCCCGGCACGCCGCCGTCGGCGGCGCACGCGCCGAGCAGCGACGCCGCGAGCAGCCACGCGGCGTGCAGCACCATCCTCATGCTCAGGAGCTCCTCAACCGGGCGGAGATGGCCCGGCCGATTCGATGGAGTCTAGGGGCCGGCGTCGCGGGGTGTCAAAACGCGGCAGCGGCCGCTGACGGCCCCGTCGGCGCGGCGCGAGTCCGGACGCCCGCCCGCCGCGGCGCCACGAGAGCAGGCGCGGCGGCGGGCGGTGCGGCGTCAGTCGTGCTCGAGCACCAGGAACTCGACCCGTCGGTTGGCGGACTTTCCGGCGGGGGTCGTGTTGGGGAGGATCGGCCGGTCCTCGCCGAAGCCGCGCGGCGTCAGGCGCGAGCGCTCGATGCCGTGGCTGACCAGGTAGTCGACCACGGCCTCGGCGCGCGCCTGGCTCAGCTTCAGGTTCGACACGTCGCTGCCGTCCGAGTCGGTGTGACCCTCCACGGAGATCTTCCGCAGGTTCGGGTACTGCTTCAGCACGTCGACCACCGCGTCCAGCACCAGGTGCGACTCGGTCCTCAACGTCGCCCGCGCGGTGTCGAAGTACACCTTGTCGAGGATGACGATGCGCCACTCGCCGGTCTCGCTGCGCTCGACCTGGGCCAGCGCGTCGTCGGGGCAGCCGTCCTCGTCGTCCTTCGCGTTGACGGTCTCGGGCTGCAGCGGGCACTTGTCGCTGACGTCGGGGATGCCGTCCTTGTCATTGTCGGGGTCGGGGCAGCCGTCCTCGTCCTCGAACCCGTCGGCGTCCTCGGCCTCCATCGGGCACTGGTCGTCGCCGTCGAGCTTGCCGTCCGCGTCGTTGTCGGGGTCGGGGCAGCCGTCGGTGTCCTCGAAGCCGTCGACGTCCTCGGGCTGGACGGGGCACTTGTCGTCCACGTCGAGCACCCCGTCGGAGTCGTTGTCGGGGTCCGGGCAGCCGTCGCCGTCCTCGAAGCCGTCCTTGTCCTCGGGGGCGTCGGGGCAGGCGTCGTCATCGTCGATGAGCCCGTCGTGGTCGCGATCCGAGGCCATCAGGCCGGTCGCGCGCGGCGAGCCGACGGCGAGCCAGCCGTAGACGCGAAAGTCGGGCGTCCCGTAGCCGTTCCGGATGCCGGGGCCGGCGCCCACGCCCCACGAGACCGCGCCGCCGGGTGAGTGCCGAAACCCCAGGTGGAGCTCCGAGGGGGTGAGGGTGCGCTCGAAGAGGGCGGCGTCGACGTGGTCGCGAGCCGAGCTCGAGAACACGGTCGCCAGCTCCCACTCGAGGCTGATCTCGTACTTGTCGTCGCCGAAGGGCACGCCCAGGCCCAGGGCCAGGCGCAGCTCGTCGTCGGGCTGCAGGTTCAGGGTGGGGCTGCCGTCCAGCTGGAAGAGCACGCCGACGTTCAGGGCGAAGCGAAAGTGGGCCCACCGGCGGGCCAGCGCCAGGTCGGCGCCGATGCCCGTGCTGCCCGAGCCGATCCACTGGCGCCGCGAGCCGGTGGGCAGGATCAGGTGGGGCGTCAGCGAGAGAGAGACGCCGGCGCGCTCCTGGCGGAGGATCTGGATGCCCAGGGAGAGGTCGAGGTCGCCGATTCCCGCCGTCTCGCCCGAGCCGCCCAGCGCCTTGCCCAGCGCCTTGCTGGAGCTGGAGTTGGACTGCACCTGGAGGATCGGCATCGACAGCCCGAGCTGCACCCAGTCGCCCAGGGCGGCGGCGATGGTGAGGTCGAGGCCGACGAGGTTGTCGACGACCCCGAGGCGTCGGCCGTAGTCGTCGTCCCCCAGCTCGAGCGGGTTGCTCGCGTAGTTCAGGAAGAGGCCGATGCGCCAGTCGCGTGCGTGGAGCTGCTCGGCCTCCCGCACACGGATGAAGCCGTCGCCCTGGGCCATGGGGTCGAAGCGCTGCGCGTCCAGCCGCGGCTTGCTGGTGGACTGCGCGTGGGCCGAGGGGACCATCGCCAGGGCCAGCGCCGCAGCGGCCAGGGCCGACGCGCCGCGGCGCCGCTTGCGCCAGGCCAGCAGGAAGAGCAGGGCGATGACCGCCAGCACGCCGCTGGCGTCGCCGCCCGAGCCGGCGCAGCTCGCCGAGCCCTGCAGGCGATTGGTGGAGAGCGGATCGGTGCCGAACTGCACCTCGAAGCCGTCCGAGAGCCCGTCGCCGTCGCTGTCGGGGTTGTTCGGGTCGGTGCCGAGCTGGGCCTCGCGCGCGTCGCTGAGCCCGTCGCCGTCGCTGTCGACCTCGCCGTCGTCGGAGGGGTCGTTCGGGTCGGTCTCGCCCGCGTCGACGCGCCCGTTGTGGTTGGCGTCCTCGACCCCGTCGGGCACGCCGCCGCCGTCGGTGTCGGCGTCGAGCGGGTCGGTGGTCGTGGCGCCGGTGTCGGCGTCGGCGACGAAGACGCCCGGGTCGGTGTCGGTCCCCTCGGGAGCCGCCAGGCCCAGCTCGGTGCCGTCCAGCAGCCCGTCGTCGTCGCTGTCGGCGTCCAGCGGGTCCGTCTCTCCGGCGTCCGCCGTGCCGTTGGCGTTGGCGTCCTCCGTGCCGTCCAGCAGGCCGTCGTCGTCGCTGTCGTCGTCCAGGGGATCGGTCAGCCCGACCTTCACCTCGACGCCGTCGGAGATGCCGTCGCCGTCGCTGTCGGGGTTCGCGGGATCCGTGCCCAGCGCGTCCTCCTCGGCGTCGGTCAGCCCGTCCCCGTCGCCGTCGGCGGTGCTCACGTCGTCGGAGGCGTCGTTCGGGTCCGTCTCGCCCTCGTCGATGCGCCCGTTGTGGTTGGCGTCCTCGACGCCGTCGGGCACGCCGCCGTCGTCGGTGTCCGCGTCCAGCGGATCGGTGGTCGTCGCCGCCGCGTCGGCGTCGGGCACGAAGACCCCCAGGTCGGTGTCCTCGCCCTCGGGCGCGTCGAGCCCCGACTCGGTGCCGTCCTGGATGCCGTCGCCGTCGCTGTCGGCGTCGCCCGGGTCGGTCTCGCCAGCGCCCACCGCGCCGTCGACGTCGAGGTCCTCGGTGCCGTCGAGCAGCCCGTCGTCGTCGCTGTCGTCATCGAGCGGGTCGGTGGTCGTCGCGCCCGCGTCGGCGTCGGGCACGAAGCGCTGCAGGTCGGTGTCGGCCCCCTCGGGCGCGTCCAGGCCCGCCTCGGTGCCGTCCTGCACGCCGTCGCCGTCGGTGTCCTCCTGCTTCGGATCGGTCTCGCCCGCGTCGACCGCCCCGTCGCCGTTGGCGTCCTCGGTGCCGTCGAGCAGCCCGTCGTCGTCGGTGTCGTCGTCGAAGGGGTTGGTCCCGGCGGTGTGGACCTCGATCCCATCGAGCAGCCCGTCGTCGTCGGTGTCGGGGTCGTTGGGATCGGTGCCGAGGGCGTCCTCCTCGGCGTCGCTCAGCCCGTCGTTGTCGCTGTCCGACGGCCCCAGGTCATCGGTGGGGTCGTTGGGGTCGGTCTCGCCCGGGTCGATGACGCCGTCGTGGTCGGCGTCCTCCACGCCGTCCAGCACCGTCCCGCCATCGGTGTCGGGGTCGAGCGGGTCGGTGGTCGTGGCCCCCGCGTCGCCGTCCGGCACGAAGAGGCCCGGCTCGGTGCCGGTGCCCTCGGGCGTCGACAGGCCCGACTCGGTGCCGTCCTGGATGCCGTCCTCGTCGGAGTCCGCGTCGCCCGGGTCGGTCTCGCCCGCGCTCACCACGCCGTCGTGGTCCGCGTCCTCGGTGCCGTCGAGCAGCCCGTCGTCGTCGCTGTCGTCGTCGCCCGGGTCGGTGGTGGTCGCGCCGCCGTCGCCGTCGGGCACGAAGACCGTCAGGTCGGTGTCCTCGCCCTCGGGGGCGGCGAGGCCGGCCTCGAGGCCGTCGGGCAGGCCGTCGGCGTCGGTGTCGAACGCCAGCGGGTCGGTCTCGCCCACGCTCAGCACGCCGTCCCCGTCGGGGTCCTCGGTGCCGTCGAGCAGGCCGTCGTCGTCGGTGTCGTCGTCCAGCGGGTCGGTGCCGGTCACCCGCACCTCGGCCCCGTCGAGCAGGCCGTCGCCGTCGGTGTCCGGGTTGCCCGGGTCGGTCCCGAACACCGGCTCGACCGCGTCCGGGAGCCCATCGGAGTCCCCGTCGGGTCCGTCGAAGTCGTCGGCCGGGTCGTTGGGGTCGGTCTCCCCGGCGTCGATGGCGCCGTCGTGGTTGGCGTCCTCCACCCCGTCGGGCACGCCGCCGTCGTCGGTGTCGGCGTCCAGCGGGTCGGTGGCGGTCACCCCGGCGTCGGCGTCGGGCACGAAGACCGCCAGGTCGGTGCCGCTCCCCTGCGGCGCGGCGAGCCCCAACTCGGTGCCGTCCTGGATGCCGTCGTCGTCGCTGTCCACGTCCAGCGGGTCGGTCTCGCCGTCGCCCACCATGCCGTCCGCGCTCGTGTCCTCGGCCCCGTCCAGGAGGCCGTCGTCATCGGTGTCGTCGTCGAGCGGGTCGGTGACGGTGGCCCCAGCGTCGCCATCGGGGACGAAGACGGCCAGATCGGTGTGGTGCCCCTGGGGCTCGGCGAGCCCGCTCTCGGTGCCGTCCTGGAGGCCGTCGCCGTCGCTGTCCACGGCCAGCGGGTCGGTCTCGCCCGCGTCCCGGGCGCCGTCGCCGCTCCGGTCCTCGTTGCCGTCCAGCAGGCCGTCGTCGTCGCTGTCGTCGTCCAGCGGATCGGTGGTCGTCGCGCCGGCGTCGCCGTCGGGCACGAAGACCGCGGGATCCGTGTCGTCGCCCTCGGGCGCCGCCAGCCCCGACTCGGTGCCGTCCTGCAGCCCGTCGCCGTCGCTGTCCGGGTTGAGCGCGCCCGTCTCGCCCTCGCCGACGATGCCGTCCTGGTCGGCGTCCTCGGTGCTGTCGAGCAGCCCGTCGTCGTCGGTGTCGTCGTCGGCCGGATCGGTCAGCGTCGTCTTCACCTCGGCGCCGTCGGGGATGCCGTCGCCGTCGGTGTCCGGGTTGCCGGGGTCGGTGCCGTAGAAGGGCTCCAGCGCGTCGGGCAGGCCGTCGCCGTCGCCGTCGTCGCCCGCGAAGTCGTCCGTCGGGTCGTTGGGGTCGGTCTCGCCCGCGTCGATGACGCCGTCGTGGTTGCGGTCCTCGAAGCCGTCCGGCACGCCGCCGTCGTCGCTGTCGCGGTCCAGCGGGTCGGTCGTGGTCAGGCCCGCGTCGCCGTCGGGCGTGAAGACGGTCAGGTCGGTGTCGTCGCCCTCGGGCGCCGCCAGGCCAAGCTCGGTCCCGTCCTGGATCAGGTCGCCGTCGGTGTCGACGCGCGCCGGGTCGGTCTCGCCCGGCTCGCGGGCGCCGTCGGCGTTGGCGTCCTCGGTGCCGTCGAGCAGACCGTCGTCGTCGCTGTCGTCGTCGAGCGGGTCGGTGGTCTCCGCCCCACCGTCGGCGTCGGGCACGAAGACCGCCGTGTCGGTGCCGGTCCCCTCGGGCTCGGTGGTGCCCTGCTCGGTGCCGTCCTGCACGCCGTCGCCGTCGGTGTCCGCCGCGTTGGGATCCGTCTCGTCCGGGTCCACGGCCCCGTCGCCGCCCTGGTCCTCGGTGCCGTCGAGCAGGCCGTCGTCGTCGCTGTCGTCGTCCAGCGGGTCGGTGGTCGTCGCCGGGTCGACGTCGGGCACGAAGATCGCCGGGTCGGTGTCGTCACCCTCGGGCGCCTCGAGCCCCGTCTCGGTGCCGTCCTGCACGCCGTCGCCGTCGGTGTCCGCCGCGTTCGGGTCGGTCTCGCCGTCGTCCACCACCCCGTCGCCGCTCGCGTCCTCGGTGCCGTCGAGCAGGCCGTCGTCGTCGCTGTCGTCGTCGAGCGGATCGGTGCCGCCGACCTTCACCTCGATCCCGTCGAGCAGCCCGTCGTCGTCGCTGTCCGGGTCCAGCGGGTCGGTGCCCAGGGCGCCCTCCTCGGCGTCGCTCAGCCCGTCCTCGTCGGTGTCCGGCCCCTGCGTGTCGTCGCTCGGGTCGTTGGGGTCGGTCTCCCCCTCGTCGATGGCGCCGTTGTGGTTGGCGTCCTCCGCGCCGTCGGGCACGCCGCCGTCGTCGGTGTCCGCGTCCAGCGGGTCGGTGGTCGCTGCTCCGCCGTCGGCGTCGGGCACGAAGATCCCCAGGTCGGTGTCCTCGCCCTCGGGTGCGGCCAGCCCCGACTCGGTGCCGTCCTGGACGTCGTCGTCGTCGCTGTCGGCGTCGTTCGGGTCCGTCTCGCCGCTGTCGACGGCGCCGTTGCCCGAGGCGTCCTCGGTGCCGTCGAGCAGCCCGTCGTCGTCGCTATCGTCGTCGAGCGGGTCGGTGACGCTGGTGCCCCCGTCGGCGTCGGGCACGAAGCTCGTCGGGTCGGTGTCGTCGCCCTCGGGCGCTCCCAGCCCGCGCTCGGTGCCGTCCAGAAGGCCGTCGCCGTCGGTGTCCGCCAGGTTGGGATCGGTCTCGCCCGCGCCGACCACGCCGTCGCCGTCGAGATCCTCGTGGCTGTCGACCAGCCCGTCGTCGTCGGTGTCGTCGTCCAGCGGGTCGGTGGTCGTCGCCCCCCCGTCCCCGTCGGGCACGAACACGCCCAGGTCCGTGTCGTCGCCCTGCGGCTCGGTCAGGCCCAGCTCGGTGCCGTCCAGCAGCCCGTCCTCGTCGGAGTCGGCCAGGAGCGGCGCCGTCTCACCCGGATCCAGCAGCCCGTCGCCGTTCAGGTCCTCGTTGCCGTCGAGCAGCCCGTCGTCGTCGGTGTCGTCGTCGAGCGGGTCCGTCGCGGTGGTCAGCACCTCCTCGCCGTCCTTCAGCCCGTCGTCGTCACTGTCGGGGTCCTGGGGATCGGTGCCGAGCGTGTCCTCCTGCGCGTTGGTCAGCCCGTCGTCGTCGTCGTCGGCCCCCGGCGTGTCGTCGGCCGGGTCGTTGGGGTCCCCCTCGCCATCGTCGATGCGCCCGTTGTGGTTGATGTCCTCCACGCCGTCGGGGATCCCGCCGTCGTCGGTGTCGGCCAGCAGCGGGTCGGTGGTCGTCGCCCCGGCGTCGGCGTCGGGCACGAAGACGCCCAGGTCGGTGTCGCTGCCCTCGGGAGCCGCCAGGCCCAGCTCGGTGCCGTCCTGGATGCCGTCCTTGTCGCTGTCCGCGGCGTTGGGATCGGTCTCGCCCGCGTCCACCACGCCGTTCTTGTTGGTGTCCTCGGTGCCGTCCAGCAGCCCGTCGTCGTCGGAGTCGTCGTCGGTCGGGTCCGTCGTGGTCGCGCCCGCGTCGCCGTCAGCCACGAAGACCGTCGGGTCCGTGCCCAGCCCCTGCGGCGTCGCCAGCCCGCGCTCGAGCCCGTCGCTGAGCCCGTCGCCGTCGGTGTCCAGGCGGGTCGGGTCGCTCTCGGAGCCAACGGTCGCGCCGTTGCCGTCGGCGTCCTCGTTGCCATCGAGCAGCCCGTCGTCATCGCTGTCGTCGTCGAGCGGGTCGGTGGTGGTGGCCCCGGCGTCGGCGTCGGGCACGAAGATGGCCGGGTCGGTCCCGGGGGCGGCCACGGTCACGCCCGACTCGGTGCCGTCCTGAACGCCGTCTTCGTCGCTGTCCGCGTCGTCCGGCGCCGTCTCGGTGGGGTCCACCAGCCCGTCGCGGTCGGCGTCCTCGACGCCGTCGGGCAGCCCGTCGTCGTCGGTGTCCGGGTCGAGCCCGTTCGTCACCGTGGCGCCGGCGTCGGCGTCGGGCTGGAAGGCGGTCAGGTCGGTGTCCTCGCCCTGGGGCGCGGCGAGCCCGGCCTCGGTGCCGTCCTGCAGGCCGTCCGAGTCGGAGTCGGGGTCGTTGGGGTCCAGCTCGCTCGTGTCCACCGAGCCGTTCCGGTTGGTGTCCTCGCTGCCGTCGAGCAGGCCGTCGTCGTCGGTGTCGTCGTCGAGCGGGTCGGTCTGCGACGTGCCGTCGGCGTCGGGCACGAAGATCGCCGGGTCGGTGTCGTCGCCCTCGGGCGCCGTCAGCCCGCGCTCGGTGCCGTCCTGGACGCCGTCGTCGTCGGTGTCCCGGTCGGCGGCGTCGGTCTCGTCCGGCTCGGCGGCGCCGTTGTGGTCGGCGTCCTCGGTGCCGTCCTGGATGCCGTCGTCGTCGCTGTCCCGGTCGGTGGGGTCCGTCGTGGTGGCGCCCCCGTCGGCGTCGGGGAAGAAGATCGCCGGATCGGTGTCCGTGCCCTCGGGCGAGGCGAGACCCCGCTCGGTCCCGTCCAGCAGCCCGTCGCCGTCGGTGTCGGGGTCGGCCGCGTCGGTCTCCTCCGCGCCTCGCGCGCCGTCGTGGTCGGCGTCCTCGTTGCCGTCCATCAGGCCGTCGTCGTCGGTGTCGTCGTCGAGCGGGTTGGTGGTGGTCACCGCGTCGGCGTCGGGCTGGAAGATGGCCGGGTCGGTGTCGTCGCCCTGGGGCGCGGTCAGCCCCAGCTCGGTCCCGTCCTGCAGCCCGTCCTCGTCGCTGTCCGCGGACGCCGGGTCGGTCTCGCCCGCGTCCGGCGCGCCGTTGGCGTTGGCGTCCTCGGTGCCGTCGAGCAGGCCGTCGTCGTCGCCGTCGTCGTCGAGCGGATCGGTGGTGGTGGCCGCCGCGTCGGCGTCGGGCACGAAGACCGCCGGGTCGGTGCCGGTGCCCTGCGCGCCGGTGAGGCCCAGCTCGGTGCCGTCCTGCAGGCCGTCGCCGTCGGTGTCGGCGACGCTGGGGTCGGTCTCGCCGGCTGCCGGCGCGCCGTTGGCGTCGGCGTCCTCGGTGCCGTCGAGCAGGCCGTCGTCGTCGCTGTCGTCGTCGAGCGGGTCGGTCGTGGTCGCCGCGGCGTCGGCGTCGGGCACGAAGACCGCCGGGTCGGTGCCCGGGCCCTGCGGCGAGGTCAGGCCCAGCTCGGTGCCATCCTGGACGCCGTCCCCGTCGCTGTCGGGGTCCTGGGCCGCCGTCTCGCCGGCGCCCTGGACGCCGTCGCGGTCGGCGTCCTCGAAGCCGTCCTGCAGGCCGTCGTCGTCGGTGTCGGGGTCGTTGGGGTCGGTCACCGTGGCGCCGGCGTCGCCGTCGGGCTCGAACTGCGTGCCGTCGGTGTCGGCGCCCTCCGGCGCCGCGAGGCCGCGCTCCTGGCCGTCGGTGAGGCCGTCGTCGTCGGTGTCGCGCAGCAGCGGCGAGCTCTCGCCCGGGTCGACGATGCCGTCGCCGTCCAGGTCTTCGTGGCCGTCGATGAGCCCGTCGTCGTCGGTGTCGTCGTCGTTGGGGTCGCTGCCGACCGAGAGCACCTCCTGCCCGTCGGTCAGCTCGTCGTCGTCCGAGTCGGAGTCGTTGGGGTCGGTGCCGGCCAGGGCCTCGTCGAAGCAGCCGAGGCCGTCGTTGTCCAGGTCGCCCTCCGCGTCCTTGCCGTCGCAGTCGTTGTCGATGCCGTCGCAGAGATCGGTGGCGCCGGGGAACACCTCGTCGTTGCCGTCGTCGCAGTCGCCGGCGCAGGTCGAGAAGCCGTCGCCGTCGATGTCGGCGCACAGCGTGGCCTGGGCGCCGACGGGGCTGGGCACGAAGTCCGAGCCGATGCCCGCGTCGTCGTTGGAGCCCATGAAGCCCAGCACGGTGATGGTCGGCGCGTTGTCGACGCCGCCGCTGATGGGCAGGGTCGAGAAGCCGGTGAGGGTGAACTCCACGTGGCCGGGGGCGACGGTCGGCGTGTGGAAGGCGGTGCCGGTGTGGGCCGGGAGCGGGGTCCCCCAGGCGAAGCCGAGGCCCACCAGGGTGGACGGCAGGCCCGCCTTCCACTGGGCCACGGAGTAGCTGCCGATGTCCGACGCGTCGTTGACGCCGGCCACCACGTCCCAGATGCCGTCCTCGTCGATGTCCAGCAGCACGGCGAAGGACTCGCTCGCCTGCCAGAGCGAGAAGTCCTGGCCGCCCTGGGCCGCGAGCCACACGGCGGTGCCGCCGTCGACGCCGTTGCCGTCCATGTCGCCGGAGATGCCGTAGGTGCGCATGCCGACGGACAGGGTGTCGGTGACCTCGTCGTAGTCGAGCGCCATGTACTGCACGTCGGCGCCCGAGGTGGTGCCGGTGGGGGCCTGCGAAGGCACGCCGACGTCCTTGCCGCCGGGATCGGTGATGATCACCGTGGCCGGGCTGTCGAAGTCCGTGTCGACGTTGCCGGTGAAGATCGGCGCGGCCAGGGCGGCGGAGGGCAGGCCGACGAGGGTCAACGCGGCCAGGGCCAGGGCGAACGGAGAGGTGCGCGGAGTTCTGGCGATGAGCATGGGGGACTCCTGGAGGGGCGCGAGCCGCTGGGGCGTCGCGCCGATACGGACAGGGGGCAGGGAGCCTCGACGTCGGGCGCGAGGCGGGTCCCCGAGGGGATCTGGAGGCCGCCGCGGCCACGAGGTGTCGCGCGGGGCGGGCCTCGCCGCTGCGACGCGGTGGCGGCCGCGGGCGTCCGCTTCGCGCAGCAGCGACGGGAGGGTCGATGTGCGGCGGGGGCGCTCGGCGAGCCAGCGGGAGGCTGGCGTGGTGGTCGGCGCCGGACCGCGGGTGATGGCGTAAAGAACGATGGGGTGCCCGTTGTAGACAACGCGCGGCGGTGCCGCGTCAAGCGGTGTCCGACGCGGGGGAGGGTGGGGCAGAGACGGGATCCTGGCCGGCGCGTCACGGCCCCGGCGACGGGGGCTGTCCTGTGCCGTCACCCGCGCCTCGTGTATCTTGCCGGCGAATCGGCCAGGGCGGCCGGGCCGACGTGGACGCAGCGCGCGCCCGTGCCCGTGCCCGCGCCCGCGGAGCCGCGGTGGTTCCGAGGTCGGCAGGCTGGAGGGTGCGATGAGCGACGACGCGAGCGTTGCGGTGCCGGCATCGGCGGCGGCCGAGACCTCCATGGGGTGGGAGTTCGCCGGCTGGGGCTCGGCGGCTCGCATCGACGATCTGGACGGCTCGGCGGTCGAGTTCAGCCCGCTGGGCGGGACCCACCACAAGCTGGGCCAGTGGCGAGCGACCGCGATCTGCGGCAACGACATCACCTCGAGCTGCCTCTACGTGGCGGCGCTGAGCGCGGGCGTCGCCGGCCACCTGGCGCCGATCGCGCTGTTGATCGTGGCGGCGGTGCTCTACCTCTTCCGCAAGATCTACGCCGAGGTCGGCTCCGCGCTCCCGCTCAACGGCGGCACCTACACCCTCCTTCTCAACTGCACCAACAAGCGCGTCGCCGCGGGCGCGGCCTGCCTGACCCTGCTCAGCTACGTCGCCACGGCGGTCATCAGCGCCGGCGAGGCCAGCCACTACGCCCACTCGATGCTGGAGGGCCTGCCGATCTTCTGGGCGACCATCGGTCTGCTCGCCTTCTTCGCCGCCCTCAACCTCATCGGCATCACCGAGTCGGCCGTGGTCGCGCTGGCGATCTTCATCATCCACATGCTGACCCTGACCATCCTCTGCGTGGCCTCGGGCATCACCATCGCGTCGTCGCTGGAGACCTTCCAGTTCAACTGGCAGCTCCCTCCGCCCGGCGGCTTCGGCCGCGCGCTCTTCCTGGGCTTCGGCGCGGCCATGCTGGGCATCTCCGGCTTCGAGAGCTCGGCCAACTTCATCGAGGACCAGGACCGCGGCGTCTTCCCCAAGACCCTGCGCAACATGTGGCTGGCCGTCGCCATCTTCAACCCGCTCATCAGCTTCCTGGCCCTGGGGCTGGTGCCGCTGTCGGAGATCACCGAGCACCAGACCAACCTGCTGGCGGAGATGGGCCGCCGCGCCGCCGGGCCCTGGCTGGCGACGCTGGTCAGCGTCGACGCGGTGCTGGTGCTCTCGGGCGCCGTGCTGACCTCCTACGTCGGCGTGACCGGCCTGATGCGCCGGATGAGCCTGGACCGCTGCCTGCCGCAGTTCCTGCTGCGCGAGAACCGCGCGCGCCACACCAACCACTGGATCATCCTGGGCTTCTTCGGCCTCTGCGCGTCGATCCTGGTCATCACCAGCGGCGAGGTCACGCTGCTCGGCGGCGTCTACACCCTGTCGTTCTTGTCGGTGATGGCGCTCTTCGCCATCGGCAACATCCTGCTCAAGGTGCGACGCGCCCGCCTGCCGCGGGAGACGCGCGCGAGCTGGGCCGGCGTCATCATCGCCCTGGCCGCTGTCATCGTCGGGCTGGTGGCCAACCTCAGCCCGGAGAACGTGCGGGTGTTCGCCACCTACCTCGCGGTCGCGGGCGCCGCGGTCGGCGTGATGTTCCTCCGGGTGCAGATCCTGCGCGTCATCCTCTTCGTCAGCGAGTCGGTGCTCGAGAAGGTCAACCGCGCCCACTCGGCCGTGCGCCAATGGGTGGGCTCGAGCCTGAAGCGGATCAACGAGCTGACGATCGTCTACTTCACCAAGGGCGACGACCTGCCCACCCTCAACCGCGCGGCGCTGTACGCCCTGGACAACGAGCAGAGCCAGCGCCTGCGCGTCGTGCACGTCTACGAGCACGAGGAGGACATCCCGCCGGAGCTGGCCGAGCACCTGCGCAGCATCGACCACATGTACCCGCAGCTCCGCGTGGACTTCGTCGCCGTGCGCGGCACCTTCGGCCCCGAGCTCATCGAGGCGCTGAGCCAGCGCCTGGAGGTCCCCAAGAACTACATGTTCATCGGCACCCCGGGCGATCGCTTCCCCCACCGCCTGGAGACCCTGGGCGGCGTCCGGGTGGTGATCTGAGGTCGGCCGCGAAGCGGGCGGGCGCCCGGCCAACCATTGACCCTGGGCCGGTCGCGGGGCTATTGCGGTCGTGCAGGCTGGTCCGCCGTCTCGGATCAGCCGTCCCGCGACCCGACGCTCCGTCGCGTCGCACACACACCGTCCTGGAGGGCTGTCATGCTCGTCGCTGCACCGCGGGGCGCGCTCGCGCTCCTCTTCGCCTGCTCGCTCCTCGCGACCTCGGCGCAGGCCGCCACCCGCGAGCCGTCCACCGGCAAGAGCTTCGAGGACAGGTTCACGCCGCCGGGCGCGTCGCAGGCCCTCGACCTCCTGGGCGTCGGCGTGCGCACCAAGACCTTCCTCAAGGTCAAGGTCTACGCCGCCGGCCTCTACGCCGACACCAGCGCGCTGCGGGAGACGCTCTCGCCCTTCAAGGGGCGGGCGCCGGCCGACCTGGCCAAGGACGCCGCGGTCAAGAAGGCCATGCTGGGCGACGGGTTCGAGAAGTCGGTGCGCCTGGTGATGGCGCGCGACGTGGACGGCGAGGACATGGCCGAGGCCTTCTCCGAGTCGGTGGAGCCGCGGGTGGCCCGCCAGGGCGCGGCCGCGGTCAGCGCGCTGGCCACCTTCAAGAGCTACTTCAAGATGGACGAGGTCAAGGAGGACACCGACCTGGTGTTCACCTGGGCCAAGGGCGGCAAGCTCACCACCACCATCGCCGGCCGCAAGATGGGCACCATCGAGAGCGAGGCCTTCTGCCGCGCGCTCTACGACGTGTTCCTGGGCTCCGACGCGGTCTCGCCCAGCCTCAAGTCCAACGTCTACAAGGGCGTGGCGCGCACCTTGACGCCCTGAGGGCGCTTCAGGGCGCGGCGGGCACCTCGGGGACGCCGCTGAGCCAGGTCTCGAGGAAGTGGCGGTACTGCGCGCGGGCCGCCGCGACCTGGAAGGCGACCTCGTGGCCGTCCTCGATGCCGTCCTCCAGGTGCTGGACCACCACGGCGGTCACCGGCGCGCCCGACGCGTCGCTGCGGTTGCCGGCGGCAGGCAGCGGCAAGGTCCCGAGGCCGCCCAGCGGCAGCAGCTCGTCGAGGGCGCGGAAGTGGGCGATCTCCTCGACGCCGGTGTCCCGCTCCGGCCCCGCCAGGTCCAGCCCCACCGACAGCGTGGTGGCGGCGGCGATGGGCGGCAGGATGTAGCGGTCGACGATGCCCTGGATCATCAGGATGTGGCGCGGGCCTGTGGCCGGCGGCTCGCGCACCAGGCCTCGGGCGTAGACCGGCGGATCGGCGGCCTCGCCGGCCCACTGCAGCAGCGCCAGCGCCGGGTCCCAGATGTCCAGCGGCCGGGAGATCGACCCGTACTCCAGCAGCAGCTCGGCGATGGGGCGGACGCGGATGGGCTTCTCCTTCCAGACCACGTTCTCCGCGAAGCTGCCGCCGGCGCCGCTCAGGATGACCAGGCGGTAGCGGGGCTCGACGGCCAGGGTCAGCGGCGCGATGGTCGCGCCCATCGAGTGGCCCATCAGCCCCAGGTGGGCGAGGTCGAAGCCGGCCTCCTGCCCCAGGCCGGGGCAGGCGCTGGCGTCGACGCGCAGGTCGGTCAGGAGATCCGGGAGCAAGGCCAGCTCCAGGGCCGACTGGCGGATGTTGTCGCGCAGCGCTCGCGGGTTCTGGATGTTGAAGACCAGGAACTGCTCGTCGCCTCCGCTGACGTTGCGCAGCCCGCCGTGGGGCCCGTCGACGGACACCCCCGCGAAGCCGGCGGCGGCGAACTGGAGCGCCGGACCGGTGCCCGGGCTGATGGCGGGGCCGCCGTTGGTGGCGCGCGGGCCGCGGTCCACCAGGGGCCGGTCGCCGCCCGCGCCGGTGCGGATGAGCGCCACCACCGGGAAGCCGGCCGCCGGCGGCGTGCGGCGCGGCAGGGTCACCACGATGCGCGCGCGCTCGTCGCGCTGCCAGATGGGGTCGCCGTGGCCGTCGCGCTGGAAGCCGCCGCCCGCGTCCAGGAAGGGCGGCTCGCCGGCCTGGTAGTCGGGCATGTCCACGGTCGCCGAGTAGACGCAGAAGGTGTCGAAGACCTCGTCCATCGTCCACGGGCTGGCCAGCGCCGGCACCGGGCGAGCGCGGGCGGCCGCGACGAAGCGGTCGAGCCCGGCGGTCGGCGCGTCGGTGCGGAACACGGTCAGGCCGGCCAGGTCCACGGGCTCCACACCCGCCTCGGCCAGGGCGTCGATGGCCCGGTGGAAGCGCTCGGCGCTCTCGGCCCCGAGCCCCGGCGGGACCTCGCCGCGCAAGAGCGTCGCCAGCTCGGCCGAGCGCCCCAGCGCGTGGCCCGCCGGGTCGCCCAGCGAGCGCCGCAGCGCCAGGGCGTAGGTGGCCGAGGGGCGGAGCGGCAGCCCCTGCAGCGGCAGGGCGGCCAGCAGGTTGGCGTCCCCGAAGGGCCCGCCGTCGGCCAGGAAGCGCAGCTCCATGGGGTGAGGCACGAGCCGGTCGGGCCCCTCGTCCACCCGCACCAGCAGCACCGGCGAGTCCGCCTGCGCCGTCGCCTGAAGCGTCGGCAGCGCGTCCTCGTCCAGCGGCCCGCTCATGGGCAGGTAGATCGTCGCGGTGGTGGCGAAGCCCCGCGCGTCCTCGGCGAGCAGCTCCAGCAGGTCGGCCACGATGTCCACCCGCCCAGGATTCGGCCACCCCGAGAGGTCCACCCGCCCGTCGGCCTCCTGCAGGTCGTCGCCCGGCACCGGCGCCGCGAAGAAGCCCGCCGTCCGCGTGAAGTCCATCCGCACCGTGATCCCGGAAAGCGCCGCCGCCCCCGGCAGAGCCGGCCCCGCCGCCGCATCTCCGACCTCCGCGTCCACCGCGTCCGCCGCGTCCGCCGCGCCGCCGACCGAACCGGCCGTGCAGCCCCCGAGCGACACCAGCAGCACCAACAACCCCCGACGCCCCCGGCGCCCCCGGAGCGCCCACCCGAGCAGCACCAACGCCAACCAACCCCCATCCCCCCCCGAGGCCCCCCCACACCCGGACCCACCCCGCCGCTCGGTCTCAGCCCCGCTCACGGCGCCGGCCACGGCCTCGGCGCCGGCCTCGGTCTCGGCGTCGGTCTCGGTCTCGGTCTCGGCCTCGGTCTCGGCCTCGGTGTCGGTGGCGGGCGCGGCGGCGGCCGCGGTCTCGGCCTCGGTCTCGGCCTCGGTCTCGGCCTCGGTCTCGGCCTCGGCCCCGGCCCCGGCCCCGGTCTCGGCCTCGGTCTCGGCCTCGGTCCCGGTCTCGGCGTCGGCCTCGGTCTCGGTCTCGGTCTCAGGCCTCGGTCTCAGTCTCGGCCTCGGTCTCGGTCTCGGTCTCGGTCTCGGTCTCGGTCTCGGTCTCGGTCTCGGTCTCGGTCTCGGTCTCGGCCTCGGCCTCGGCCTCGGCCTCCGCCTCCGCCTCCGCCTCCGCGCCCGTCTCCGCCTCCGCGTCCGCGACCGCCTCCGCCACCGCCTCCGCCTCCGCCTCCGCGACCGCCTCCGCGACCGCCTCCGCCTCCGCCTCGGCGTCCGCCTCGGGTCCGATGTCCTCGCCACCTCCCGGCAGGCTCGTCGCCTCGACCTCCGAGCACGCGGCGTTCCCGCGGCGGTCCTCCGCGCACACACGCCAGTACACGGTGTCGCCGGCAGACGCCGGCAGCTCGGCGCGCCACAGGTAGCCGCCGTACCAGCGCAGGTCTGTGAGCTGGCCCAGTCCCTGGTCGGGGCCCGACTCGACGCGGACGCTGTCGAAGTCGTCGATGAGCACCGGGCTCTTGCCGTCGTGGATGCGCGCGCGCACCAGCAGGCCGGCGTCGGTCAGGTCGGCGCGCTGGCGGTCGACGTGCGGTGGCGCGGTGTCCACGGCGCCCTCGGTGCCCAGGAACACCCGGTCCGGGCTGGCCACCTCGCCCTGGGCCATCGCCACGTCCAGGCGGCCGTCGCCGTCCAGGTCGCCCAGGCCCAGACCCAGCGTCCCCGGCGTGCCTGCGCCCCCGGCGAGCGCCGGGGTCACCAGGCTCAGGTGCCCGCTGCCGTCGTTGAGCAGGAGGCGGTCGGCGCCGCTCAGAGAGCCGATGAGGAAGTCCGGGTCGCCGTCCGAGTCCCAGTCGAGGAAGACGGCCACGTTGTCGTCCTCGCCGACGTTGGCCTCCGCCGGCCACCACGCCGCCGTGGCGTCCACGAAGCCGCCCTCGCCGTCGCCCCGGAACACGTGCTCGGTGAGCTGGGGGCCGTCGTTGATGGTGACCAGGTCCAGCCAGCCGTCGCCGTCGAGATCCATGGCCTCGAACTCGTAGTTGTTGCTGAACTGGGGCAGGAGCTGCGACGCGTCGGTGAAGGTGCCCGCCCCGTCGTTGAGGAAGAGCCGCGAGCCCGTGCAGCTCTTGCAGGAGACCAGCACGTCCAGGTCCAGATCGCCGTCGACGTCGTGCAGCTCCAGGTCCCAGGAGAAGCGCACCTTGGTCGAGGGCATGGCGCCCGCCGGCGCCTGGGTGAAGTGGCCGGCGCCGTCGTTGAGCCACAGGCGCGTGCGCCCGCCGCTGTTGGTCAGCGGGTTTCCGCTGCCCCAGTCGGCCAGGACCAGGTCCAGGTCGCCGTCGCCGTCGACGTCGCCCGCCTCGGCGTCGCCCACGCTGGCCAGCACGTCGGGCAGGTGGGTCGCGGTGACCTCCTCGAAGGCGCCGTCGCCGAGCCCCCGGTAGAGCCGGCTCCGGGTCTGCCAGGTGGTGCCGACGAAGAGGTCCACCACTCCGTCCCCGTCCAGGTCCCGCGCCTTGATGACCCGGGCCGAGTCCTTCGTGGGGCCGAAGACGGCCGCGCTGACCTCCTGCATCGCCATCCCCGAGCCCACGCTGAGGAAGGCGCGGTTGCCCTCGGTCGCCCCGGCCGACGAGTAGCCGCCGCCGTTGGCGAAGGCGATGTCGGGCACGCCGTCGCCGTCCAGGTCGGCCACCTCGACCTTGTTGGACCACTCGGCCGTGCTGCCCAGCAGCGCGGGCGTCGCGTCCTGCCACGGCGCGGCCCGGGCGGCACCCGTCAGGGCCAGCAGCAGCGCACAGGGAAGCCTGACGGGTCTCACAGCGGGGCCCGGCCGACGTGCTGCTGCAGCCACTCGATGATGTCGCGCGACTCCGGCAGCCAGCGGTCCTCGCCCCCCGGCCCCTGGATGCGCAGCACCGGCACGGTCCCGCGGCCCATCGCCTGCCAGAGCGCGGCGCGGTGCTGGGGGTCGCGCATGGTGTCGCGCACCTCCACGTCGGCGCCCAGCGCCTCGACGGCTCGCAGCACGCGGCTGCAGTAGAAGCAGCCGGGGCTCACGTAGAGCGCGAGGCGCCTGGCGTCGCTCCCCGTCTGCTCGCTGGTCACCCTGCCTCCCGGTCTCGACCCCGGGAGTCTGCCATCAGCGGCGCCCCGCCGCCACAAGCCGCCGCCGCGCTGGCGCCGAGCCCCGCGTGGCCCGAGCGCGCGCGGAGGGCGTCGCGTCGAGCGGCCACATGGTGCAGGCTATGCGCCACGTCGCCCTGCCGCTCCCTCCCGTCGAGGCCCCCATGATGCCACGCGCGCTGAGCCCCATCCTCCCGCTCCTGCTGGCTGCAGCCGTCTGCGCTTGCGCCGCCGACCCCTCGCCGGGCTCCGATGCCGACGCCGGCCCCGACGGAAGCGACGCGAGCCTCGACGCCACCGCCGACGTCCTGGCCGACCTGGGACCCGACCTGGCGCCTCCCCAGCCGGAGCTCTGGCCCGCCGGTCCCGACTTCGACGCCACCACCGGGCTGCCCGCCGCCTGGCCTGCGCTCTCGGCCCACATGAGCACCTGGGTCACCCACGTCGCCGGCCCGGTGGCCCAGCGTCCCGACACCGGCCACCGCGGCGGTTACGGCACCGGGAACGGGCGCGTCTTCGCGCTCTTCGGCCTCACCGACCCGATGAACACCATGCACGGCATGACCGGCCCCACCTACGAGCGCGGCAAGCGCTTCTTCGGCGACTACAGCGTCTCGCTGACCGGGCCGGGCGTCGCCGCCGAGAGCGACGAGGAGTGGACGGCGATGAGCCTCTCGGCGCCCGTGCTCTTCTCGCGTGCCCGCTTCGGAGCGCTGTGGCTGGAGACCCTGGACTTCGTGCCCCCGGCCACGGACCCGGCCGGTCACTGCATGGTCCGCGTCATCGAGGTGCGCAACGCCGCCAGCGAGGCCACCGCCGCGCTGGAGCTGCGGGTCGCCGCCGCCGTCTCTGTCACCAGCCCGACGCCGGATCGCCTGCTCGAGCAGACCGGCGAGCGCGCCCTGACCACCGGCTTCCTCAGCAGCGAGGGCCAGGTGGACGGCAAGGTCCTCACCCACCCGGTGGGCCCCCTGGCGCCAGGCGCCCACGCGCGCCTCACTCTCCTGCACTGCACCGCCCAGGGCGACGCGGCCGTCGACCTGCCCGAGCTGGACCTGGACGCGACGGTGGCGGCGCTGGTCGCCGAGCACGCGGCCTGGCGCGAGCGCCTCGTGGGTTTCGAGCTGCCCGACCCGCGGGTCAGCGACTTCCTCGACGGCATGGCCATGACCCTGCGCGTCCAGACCAGCGTCGAGGGCGCGAACTGCCCCATGTCGGAGTACACGCGGGTCTGGGCGCGGGACACCATCGGGGCGGTGCTGGCCTGGCTGCGCCTGGGCGCCCACGAGGAGGTGCGCGCGCTGATGACCTACCTCTACGGCGCGGCGTCGGAGCGCGGCGATCTGCAGAACTCCTACGACGCCGACCTGGACCTGGATCCGCCGCCGGCGCCGCCCGACTGGGACGCCCTGGGCCCGCTCGCCGGCAAGGTGGCCGCCGAGACCCCGAGCTACATGGTCTGGACCGCCGCCGAGTGGCTGCGCTTCACCGGTGACGCGAAGCCCCTCGCCGACCGCTGGCCCTTCTACCGCCGCTGCCTCCTGCGCCAGGTGCCCAACGAGGACGGGCTCTTGCCCTTCACCGGCGACGAGACCTTCCGCACCGCCATGAACGTCGCCTTCGGCTACCCGCTCGAGTCGCCGCACCACGAGGAGTCGTGGTCGGCCAACTCGTCACTGCTCTGGCTCGGCGCCGCTCGGGGCTTCGACGCCATGGCCCGCGCGACCGGCCACGAGGCCGATCTCGCCCAGGCCGCGACGCTGGAGGCCACCATCCGGCAGGGGCTGATGGACTACTACCTGCTCGAGGACGGCTGCATCGCCGCGCTGGTCGTGCGCGCCACCGGCGAGACCCTGCCCGAGCCCTTCGAGGACGTGGCGCTCAAGCTCACCTGGGCCGGCGCCGAAGACGGCGACTCCGAGCTGGCCAGGGCGGCGACCCGCTGCCTCATCGAGCGGCTGGGCACCGAGCCCGGCCGCTTCCAGAGCCCCATCGACGGCAACCTGGCCGACTTCCCGCTGCTGGGCGACGAGGCGACGGGCGTCTACACGGGCATGCTCCCCGGATACGCCCTCTCTGCGCTGACCGACGTGGGCCACCCCGACGCCGAGGCCGCCTTCGTCACCCTGTCAAAGGTGCTGGGGAGCAGCGGCAACCTGCAGGAGTACCAGGTGGCGCCGGACGACTCCGGGCTGACGCTGCTCTACGACCCGTCGGGGGCGCTGGGCGACTACACGGCCAAGTTCCGCCCGTGGGAGGGCGGCATCGTCGCCGCCGCGGCCGTGGACTACCTCGTCGGCTTCGAGCCGGACGCGTCCTCGAAGGAACTGGCGCTGCGGCCCCATCTCCCCTCGGGGTGGCCCGACATGACGGTGCGGCGCCTCCGGGCCGGCGATGCGCGCTTCGACGTCGAGGTCAGCGCGCGGGGCGCCGAGCGGCGGGTCACCCTCAGCACCGACGCGACGACGCCGTGGCAGGTCACGCTGCGCTGGGACTCGGCCGAGGCAGTCTCCGTGGCGCGGGCCAGCGGCGAGGCCGTCAAGGCCAGCTCGGCGGAGACGCTGGGCGCGCTGAGCACCACGACCGAGCCCCTATCGGTGAGCGCCCAGGCGCCGCTGGAGCTGGTGATCCGGCCCGGCGTCGCGCCCTGAGAGGGGTTCGCATGTGGACCGGGCCTTGCCGGCGCCACCACCCGAGCCCGCGCTGTTACACCCGCTGTGACGCGACTGACCGCCGGACCGTTGCGCCCCATGCTCTTCCAAGCGTGTCACACCCACACACATCGCATGCAGCAGCACGGGCCATCGAGAACCCTCCAGACAACCGCACGAGCCCCCTCGCTGGCAAGGGCGCTGTTGCGCGCAAGCTCCGGCGCCTGAAACCGTCTGGCGTCCACCGATTTCGATATTCTTTCCCGGAAGTTTGCATACGGTGTGGAGTTGACCGGTCCCCTCGTCCGCCTCTCTCGGCGACGTGGTCCGTGCAGGAGTCCCCATGCGCGCAGGCTCCACGTATCGCGTCTCGAGCGGCCGTCGCTCCTACCGACCCGACGAGCGCCGGGTCTGGCGAGCGTCGCTTGGGCCTGCCACGCTCGGCCTTGCAGCAACGCTATGGGCGTTGCTGGCTGCACCTGCGTGGCCTGCCCTCGCACAGTCCGCCGACTGGGTCGTCTTTGCACACGACTCGACTCTTGTCGGAGCGCGGACGAGCGTGCACGGTGACGTCGTGGCTCAGGATGCGCGCCAGAGTTCACACCTCGCCGACGGGGCCGAGCTGACCGTTGGCGCCGGTGCGACCATCTTCGGCGGACTGGTCGCCGACACGATCAGCATCCGCGCGGGTGCCTTGGTGACAGGCTCCGTGATCGTGAACGATATCACGATGGATCCCTCGGCGACGCTCGGTTCCACGCCGTCTTCCCCCGCCACCTTGCCGCTGGAGTTCATGTTCGGGGAGGCGCCCCAGGTCGGCACACCCACGAGCGCGCCCGCCGTCACGGTCACGGCCAGCAGCTTCGACTCACTGACCCCGGGCGAGTATCTCTCGATCAGCCTCGAAGGCGGCTCCGCTGAAGCACCTACGATCGTCACCGTTCCGCAGGGCGACTACGTGATCGGGGAGCTCGTCCTCGGCGACCACGCGTTTCTCGCTTTCGAGGGCGCCGCGTTCCTGATCGTCACCGGAAGACTTCAGATGGGTACCGGTGCGTACATCGGTCTGACGTTGGCGCCGCCGGTGGGCCTGACCTTCGACCAGACCGGCGTGGTGGTCCTCGGCGAGAACGGCAGCGACGGTCTGATGGCATCGACGCCACCCGCGATCACCATGGCCGCCGGTGCACGTGCGAATACCCAGATGTGGGCGCCTAACGGCACGATCCGGATCGGAGACGATAGTTTTGCCATGGGCCGCCTCGCGGGTCGCTGGGTCGACATCGGCGAGGACACCGTCCTGACCGCGCCCGGCGCGAGTTGCGGTCACGGCGCATTGCCCCACGAAAGCATGGAGTGCTGGAACGGCGACGCCTGCGCAACCCACGCGTGCGTCTCTGGCGCGTGCACGCACACCGAAATTCCCAACTGCGACGCCACCCCGCCCGAGTGGCCCGAGATGGCGTGGCTCATGGCCGAGCCGTCGGGCGACGGCGACGCGGCGCTCACCTGGACAGCGGCCACGGACAACGTCGCGGTGACCACCTACCAGATCCTGCTGGACGGCGCGCTGGTCGGCGAAGCCGCCGGCACCGCGACCAGCCGCACGCTCGTGGGGCTCGGCTACGGCACCTGGAACTTCACGATCGTCGCGGGCGACGCCGCTGGCAACTGGTCTCAACCGCTGCAATCCCCGGACGTCGTGCTCTCCGACACCCAGCCCCCGACCTGGCCCATCCCGATCCAGGGCGAGCAGATCCATCCGACCTGGGTTGACCTCACCTGGTCGGCCGCCAGCGACAACGTCGCGGTCGACCACTACGAGCTGTGGCAGGACGGGGTGCTGCTGACGACGCTCGGTCCGGCGGTGACCTCGTACCACGTGGACAACCTCGAGAATGGCCTGCCCTATGGTTTCGCTCTGCGCGCTTGGGACGCCGCGCAGAACGTCTCGGACGGTGGGCCCGACTGGGGGATCGTCACCGGCGACTTCGAGGCTCCAGTACTCGACCCGGGCTCGTCCCTCTCGGTGTCGTTTTCGGGCTACTCGCTGGACATCGACTGGTCGGCAGCCTCCTGGACCGACGACGACGCCGTCTCGGGCTACGTCATCTACATCTTCGCCAACGGCTACTGGTCCAGTTGGTCGGTGAGCGCGCCAGCGACATCGCTCAGCCTGGACACGCTGTGGGCCCCGACGTACGCCATCGGGCTCGTCGCCCAGGACGCCGCCGGAAACATCTCGGCACCGCTGACCGCCACGGTCGAGCTGCTGGCCGAGACCACGCCGCCGAGCTGGGATCCGGACACCGAGACGACAGTCACCCACTCCTCGCCGTACGACGCCCATCTCACCTGGTGGGCCGCCTGGGATCCGAGCGGCGTGGTCGCCTACCGCATCTACGACGGCCAGAGCCTGCTACTCGAAGTCAATGCGGGAGTGCACGGCGCACAGGCCAACCTCACCTCGCTCACCGAGGACACGAGCTACACCGTCCAGATCGAAGCGGTCGACTGGTGGGGCAACGAGACCACCGACGGCCCCGAGGTGACCTTCACCACCCCGACCTCCCCGTACTGCCCTCCCGGAGCGACGTACTGCTGTCACGATGAGACCGAGTGCGACGACTCCGACCCGAGCACGATAGACCTGTGTGAAGGCACGGTCTGCATCCACTACCCCGATCCGCTCTACTGCGACGAGACGACGAGCTGCTACGACGCGGACCCCGGGGACGAAGACGCGGTACCGGGGACCAGCACGGTAGACGCCTTCGCGGATTCAGTGGAGACCCCGTCCGCAGAGGTTGCAGCACGAGTGGAGTTCGTCGAAGAATTGACTGGCGACCGAGCCAGCGAGGGTCTGATGATACAGTTTCACTACTCGAGCGGGCTGAAGTTCATGAGTCGGGACGGCGGGCTCTTTGGACTCGCAACCGTCGGTTGTGAGCGCTCCGATCCGATGTCCGAAGTCCGCTGCGCCGTTGATCTGTTAGCATATGCCCTCGGTGTCGAGACAACAGATGCCGATCTCGCATTCGTGGGGGCTCGGAACCTGCGGTCAGGCCTCACCGCTTACCAGTATCAACAGGATTACGAGGGCTTCCCTGTCCTCGATTCGCGGATCTCGGTACTGGTCAATCCGGCGGCGCGGACGGTATCCAGTGTGCTCTCGACCTACGTCACTGGCGTCACACCCGTTGGCGCGGAACCGCTGAACGGTGCGGACCTTGAACCCGCCGACATGCCGGCTGTGGTCGCGGCGAAGCTTGGTCTGACAGTAGCGCATGTGAGAAGCTTTCAACAAGGATGGTGGGTCGACAAGGAATCGCGCTCTGTTCTGGCACGGCTCGTGGTTCGTTCTGAATTGGACACAGTGGAACTCGGGCCGGTGGAGGCCGTAATCGAGAGCGAATCGCGCGAGGTGATTCGATTCCGGGAACTCGAGTGGAACCTCGCGGAGGTGAAACTGCGGACGAACACGGCCGGGTGGTCCCACTCCACCGTCGCCTGCTCGCCCGGATGCGTGACGGGCGAGACTTGCGTGGACGGCCGCTGTCTGCTCCTGTGCACCGAGGACTGGCAGTGCCATGGCCAGCCGTTCGACTCTAATTGGACATGCTGGAATGAGAACGCAGGGTTCATAGGCATGTGCATCGGGCCGTTGACTGGGACCTGCGCTTCCTGCCCTCCTACCCCGACCATCGCTGTCTACGACTCGAACGGGGGGTGGGCGAGCGCCGGATACCCGTACTATCACTTGTTCGCTGAGGCCAAAACGGCGACTGACACGCTCAACGCCTGGATCCATGACCCGACGAATGGGCTTGGGATCAACAGTTGGGACGACGCGGGCAGCCCCTTGCGGATGAGCTACAAGATTGACCACCTCGACTTCATCGCCGCACCGGGCGATGTTGGAGTGACCGCGTCTGGCGCGTCCTGGAGTTCGACCAACGGGATGTCGATGTACAACGCCTCACCGGCTCCGCGCGTGGGAGACGACGCGTGGGCGGGACTTCTCGAAGTGTTCGGTCACGAATTCGGCCACGGCATCACCCATGCTGCGGACTTCCGATACAATCCGAACGAGTGCAGTGACGAGATTCACGCTGCCATCCACGGAGTGCTGTTCAGCTCGAACTCGTACCCTTTGCACACGTTCGTCTACCCCGGACCAGCCGAGCAACGGTGGGTCATCGACGAGCGACCTTGCGAACTGACCTTCCAGACCGCAAGCCCTTGGACCGGGGTTGCCTGTGGAGGCGCTGGCGATTGCGGCCCCTGGGACGTATGCGCGGCACATGCGGGACAACTGGAGTGCAGCGATCACACTGAAACTCACAACAACCTGGATATATGGAAACGATTCGCAACGATTTGGGCTCGAGGAACCGATGCTCTCCTGGCAGACGGACTCGGGGAGTCCATGGGCTATGCTTTCGCTGGAGCGGGGCTAGGGCTTGCAACGGGAATCTATTCCGATGTCGTGCAAGCTGCTCCGCTTGACGAGACTTCGACACTCCAAGACTTTGCGTTCGCCCTCGTCGCATTCTCGGGAGCCGCTGCGGCGGAGACTCGGGCGGCGCTCGGCGCTGTCGGCATGTACGACGGCGAGAGTTCACTCAATCGCGGATCGGCCACAGATTCCAGTGTCGTTGGCGCGGTATTCCCAGCATGGGCACTTGCCCAGGACCACAGGTTCTACGCTTGGCGAGACGCGACGAACGGCAATATCGTGCTGCGCTTCACGTCCGCCACGGGCACCAACATTATAGCATGGGAAGCAGACGCTGGAAGCGCACCAGTGCTGGCGGTGTATCATGACCGCCTCCACGTCTTTTGGCGGGATGCGTTATCGAGCGGGATCAAGTTTCGCACAGTCAAGCCCGATGGCAAGAAGTCTCGTACGCACGACCTGACCGGCCTGGACATTCGAACGACCGGCGACTTCGATGCCGTCGCGTTCAACGACTACCTGTACTTGATCTACGTCCATCCGAACGGCCCGTCCCAGACGCCCGGTGGCGTGCATATCAGCAAGTGCAAGCGAGACACCTATGGCTGCACAGCGGCGGCCGCCGACTGGACGGAGTGGGGGCTTGGCCAAAAGTACAAGTACCTTGGTTTCGGCGCGCAGCCCGGCATGGCTGCGGATGTCGGCGCGGGGCTCAACGGCCTCGCAGCCGCCGAAGCTACCGAAGAGTTCTTGTATATCGCCTTTGCAGGCGCATCGACCCAGAACGACGAGCGGATCGGCTTGAAACGGATTGATGCCGCCGACCTCGTCGGTCCAACGACTTACCTGCACTCGAGCGCGCCTTCGCACAAGAGCGGCGCGAAGATGTCATTGCAGTTGCGGGATTCAGCTTTTCCCACTCGTGGTCGGTATCTCCATCTCCTATGGAAGGACGCAAATACACATCGGCTCTATCGGAGCGTGGCTCGGACCTGGGATGGTTTCGGTGACGCGAGTTTCACCCGTCCCCAGTACCTGCGACTGCAGAGTCGGAGCGGTCCGAGCTTTGTGAAGGCGAGCCCTGCGAACTACGTGGAGAGTATCCTGTACCGGGACGGTGCGACGCCACGGCGCGTTTCATGGAAGGGGCGCTACTGATGGTGCGCCAATCGGTTGCTGCCGGATGCGTTGTCCTAGCGTCGGTGTTCTTCGCTTGTGGATGTCGCACAAGCGGGATCGATTTGAGCGCCGAGGAGCGGCCTGCCGACACTGCGCAGCGAGACACCGTGTCGGACGGTGCGCTCGAGTCTGCCGACACCGGACAACCAGAAATCGATGGGTTTGAGGCCGGGTCTCGGCAAGACTCCTATGCTGAGGGTCTTCCCGCGCCGAGCGACGACTTGGCGGCCGACGCGCCCACCGGCCGAGAGCAGCCCTTTCCCGCATGCCCGCTGGGCGGTGTCGCCGACAGTTGTGTTTGCGACGAACCCGCGATGTTGTGGGACGAAGTCGAACTCGGTCCCGTGGAATCGCTCTCCAACCAAGGTGTCCTGAGCGCCGTGCCGACCCATCGCGTTTGCGACAGCTATCTCGACGATGCATTCTTCTCTGGCTTGGCATCATCCTGGTGGTCCGACGATCTCTACTCATTCCCGGACGGTACGGTGGAGCTTCTCGCGCCGTCCTACGATTCCGAGACGAAAGTGTTCCAGATCGATCAATCCCTGGGGGGGTGGCAGTTTCGAGCTTATCGGAATGGTGTGGCACTATCATTTCTTCCGGAAGGGCTGGGAGTGCTGGAGGTCAACATCACCCGCATCCATCTCTTGGGATTCGACCGACGCGACGGAAAACTTCGTGTCGAGCAGTTCTACTACCCATGTCCGCCATGCGGACCGCCGGGAAGGTGAGGCTGTGCGCATTCCCCGTTGTTACCGCGTGGACTCGTTGTGCGGGCACCGGGCGGGCACCGAACTCCGAGGGAGGACTGCGGCGATTTCGGTCCACGATAACACATTCGAGGAGGCGCCCGCACTTGTTGGCTCCTCTATTGCGGCGGTCGGAGATCGGACGGGGATGCTGAAGATTGCAGCCAATGTCTTCAAAGACACAAATACCGCGATCTCGCTGGACCGCTGCGCCGGCACCACGGTCGAGAACAACCGGATCGAACAACCAATACAAGGCGCCGCAGTTGAGGGAACGGATCTTGGGACGCGGCCAGCATGGACATCTACCACTCTCAGTGGGACCAACGAGCCTGTCGAAATCAGCGGCAACTTGTTCTTCGTGGGCCCCTCATCGGCTCCCACCTCGGGATGCACACAGGGTATATCGCTGGTAGGGGCCGGAGGCGCAGTCGTCGTTGCGGACAACACCATCTCCTCCGATGAAGCCTCGGTTTCGGTGATCTCAAGCAACGTATGCTTGAATCCGTCCTGCCCCGCTTCTCTCGATCTCGCCATCTACCGGAACTCGTTGAGCAGTGCGAGTGGCGCAGCTGTGGAGGTCCTCAACCTCGACTGGGCACTCGGCCAAGCGACCGAACCACTGTTCGCAAGGTTCGGGCTGCCGGATCGTACCTCGTATCAGAGCTTGGTAGGGGCGACCGCGGGGGCCTCCGTGGGTGGCGCGGAACTTGCGTCCTGGCAAGGGCACCACTTCATCGAGGCACGTGGAGGGCATCCGTACTCGGCGTTAACGCCCGACGGCGTCGTGGAAGACCCGACACCCGGGGCAATTTACATACACGGTGTGGCCCACTTCGGGGTTGGAGACCTGCGGTTCAACGACGGGTACACGCCAACGACCGATCCGACCTTCGACGCCACTATTCTCGTCGCGCACGACGGTGAGTGCGTTGACGGGACAGATGTCGGTGAGGCCATCTTGCACGGCGTAACATGCAGGGCTTCAGGCGACGGCATCGTCCTTTCGGAGGTTCGGTCGCTAGTTGACCTTTGGCGTGTGTACGTCGAAGGGATCAGCGGTCCAATCGATCGGGGAATCGTTCTGAGCGCAGTTGAGGACGAGGACGCGCCCATTCCGCAGACGCACATTGCGTGGTCTGCCGTCGGCTCATTCTTGCGTAGCGGCATCGCTCACTTCGGTCGGTACGGGGCGGTTTCGATCCTCAATAGCGCGGTCGGGCCCACTTCGGATGCAGAAGCTGGAATCTACGTCGAGCCGGCGCGTCTGGTACATGTCGAGGCCTCCGCGGTCGGCTACCGAACAAGTGCCTGCACCGTCGAGGAGGTCGAGGGGTGTGGTGGGGACCGATGTCGAGTCCGTGTTGTCGTTTCCCCGCGCCGGTGGCCTCGCGACGACGCCTCGTGGAGCGCTCCGGGGAAATCGGGTGGCTCTCGCGTGGAAGGAACTGCAAATCATCGATGGAAAATATCTTCTCACACTGCGTGCGGTAATTCTTGCGCGAGGGACGGCGACCCCGGGGAGCAAGTAGCGGTGCCGTGGCAACGCGAAATCGCAGTTCGTTCAGTTAGTGCCCGCTCGGTCAGGGGCGGCCGTCGCCATAGCGCCAGCGTGGTAAGCCTGCTGGTCGTTCTGCTCACCGCCGCCGCATGCGGCGGTGGGGATGACGGTGACGAGCCATTGACGAACGGCTTGGTACCGAAAGTGATCCTCAGTTCACCGTACTTCAAGCTCGAGCTTCGCGACGCCGACGGTCTCAAGGCTGGCGGTATCGCCGCGAAGTGGCCCCGACCCAGCGGCGAGTGCCCCCAACTTCTCGGAAGTATCACGGCAACGACCCACGGCGAAGCGCCCGGGCCAGGGGTCCCCTCCTTCGAGGTCACCGCGCAAGAGCCTGCGCTCTTCTCGATCCACACGTCGCAATGGGGCCTCGCATCCGAACACGGGCAGACCATCCAGGTGTGGTGGAGGTGTCGCACCTTCGAGAGCATCGTCACGGTTGTTCGAGCCAACGTGGGGCTCGGCGGTGAACGTACCGTCGTGGACTACACGTTCTCGATCGAGTTTCCGCCGCCTCAGCCGTGCGCGGATGAGGAGAACCAGGAGATCATCCGGGTCTCGGAACCGGGTCCGGGCACCGTCACGCTTGACCAGAGCGCTCGATGCCTGCTCAAGGGGGCATCGGACGACGATGCGCTCGCGTCGTGCGTCAAGAGCGCGGTGGTCGCCGAGACGGGTCTCTCGGATGGTTGCGCCGATTGCTATGCGTCTGCGGCCGTGTGCTCGCACAATCGATGTGCGGAGGCCTGCTCCGAGGGCGCGAAGGCGTGCTCGGACTGTCTCGAATCGAGCGGATGTCGAAACGAGTTGTTTCTTTGCGCCGGCGTCGGCGACCCGAGCCCGTGCTTGTGGGCGCGGTGCGTGGTGCCAGATCCGCCGGTCTGTGTCGGCGACACGGCCGTACGTTTCGCGCCGTTCGGCGTCTGCATCGCCGACCTGACCGACGGGCACTGCGAGTTCCCGGTCGCGAGTGAGATCCAATGCACTCCCGAAAACCCCTGCGTGGCGGGCTCGTGCAAGCAGCAACCGGACGAGTATGCGTTCGAGCCGGACGTCGCCTACGTCGCGAGCCAGACGCCGGCGCCACAAGATTGTTGCTTCGACTTCAATCTGGATGGGCAAGAGGACAACAGCCTGGCCACGCTGGAGGCTAGCTGGCAGGACTTGGTCGGCGAGTCGCTTCTCAGCCAGCTCGATCCCATCCTGGCTTCCGGTGAGCTTTCGGTCTTACTGGAACTTCGAGGCCTCGACGAGGTCGGCGCGCAATCAGCGCTTCGACTGAACATCTTCATGGGACGGCGCTTGGCTGGCGCCGAAGACGGGCGTCCCGGGGCGGGCGCCTTCGAGGTAACCAGCGCAGGTTTCGACGCGATGAACGGCGCCCCCCTCGTCAGCCTCGACGCCACACTCGAGGGGAGCCACCTCGTGGCCGGCCCCGGCGCTGATGTGCTCCATCTCCGCGTCGATGCCGAACTTGTCGAGGTCCCGACCGGAACGGGCTTCGCGATCACTCGCGGCAGCCTCAGCGGGCTGGTACCCCTCGCGGATGTTGCCGCAGCAATGAATGAGTCGCTGGCAAGTTGTGACTGCTTCGGACTGGCCTCCGACGAGCCCGCCATCTCGCGCTCCTCGAGCTTCTTCCTTTGCAACTCCAAGATCGCTCAGTCACACACCTGTCGCGCCGGGGTCGACGAAGAGGCGTGTGTGCGCCTCGCCACCAGCGGTTTTGCTGGATGCTTCGAATTCGGCATGACGCCCGACCAGGACATCGACGGCAACCGCGATCTCGATGCCGTCAGCTTCGCATACGACATCACCGCGCTCCCCGCGACGATCGTCGGCATCTATTGATCGGGAAGGGCCTGAGGGTCAGGTCCGAACTTGCGTACTTGGAGTTCGGGGCCGCTGTGTCGAGCTGCGCAGGCTCGCGCGGGGCGCGAGCCACGTTGCGTTCAGGATCCGGGTTCGTGGCAGCAGGGGGGGGCGCGAGGCGTCCCCCTCCTTGGTAGCTGCCCGTCGGCCTCGGCCGAGCCTGGTGGACGAATGTCCCGTTTCGTGTGGCTTCAGCTGCCTGCACGCGAACCTTCTGGGTGGTTGCCCATCGATCGCGACGACCGACCCTGGGGGATGAAGCTCTTCCTCGATCGCGCCGGGCGAGGACGCGCGTAGGGTGTGGACATGCCAGCATGCGGGGTGAAGGTTTATAGTTGCCCATGCGCCTTCGCCGCACCCCGAGTCATGAAGGATGTTTTCGGGCGCGTGGGCAACTACGCGGCCCGCGTCGGCGGGCCGCCTCGGGGGGAGGGGCCCTGCGGGCTCTACCCGCGGGGAGGGGGGCGCGAGGCGTCCCCCTTCTCAATAGGTCTGGGCGTTCGTCGACACGTGGGTGAGGTGCCGGCGGAAGTCCAGCAGCTCGCGCTGGTCGTAGCTGGCGTTCGGGGTGAGGCCCTCGTAGACGGTCAGCGCCTGCCACTGGATGATGTCGCTCTCCGCGGTGGCGGCCGGGTCGATGAGGCCCGCCAGGGGTCCCCCCGCCGCGGCGCGCGGCCAGCTCGCCGGCACCGTCGGCAGGGTCCAGCCGGTGGCGTCGCCCGGCGTGTACACCTCCCACAGCGGGCGCAGCGTGCGGCGCGTCGAGTCGTTGGCGCTGCAGGCCTGGTAGTCCTGGCTGACGCGCTGCTGGATGAGGCCGCGCACGTAATGGGGCGCGGGGTGGCCGTTGGCGGCCAGGGCGCCCAACGTGAAGACCCGACCAGCCCGGCTGATGGTGCGGATGGGCAGGAAGTTCTGGAACTGCATCGTGCCGCCGCCGGCGCCGAAGGCCGCGCCGCTGCGGTCGAGGATGGCGCTCTGGCCGCTGCCGGTGCCGGTGGGGATGCCGGACTTGCTGTCCTCGAGGTAGAGCGCCACCGCGGCGCCGAGCGGCTGCACGTCGGCGAAGACCCCGCTCAGCGGGAAGGAGGTGGTGCCGGTGATGTTCCAGGTGCCCGACTTGCCGGCGGCGTCACCGACCTTGAAGCCGGAGACCAGGAGCTGCCCCTCGCCCGGGCCGATGCTGGCCGAGGTCTTGCTGTCCCAGTCGCCGGCGGTGATGCAGAACACGTCGGCGTTGGTGGGGGCGTTGGTGATGGCGCAGGTCACGTTGGCCGAGAGATCCACGCTGATGCCGATGTTCTGGGCCGTGGGACCCGGCGCGTTGATGGTCTTCTGCACCACGCCGATGCCGTTGAGGGTCAGCGCCGGCAGGGCCGACGCCACGCCGCCGGTGATGGCGCTCAGCGGTGCGGCGCCGCGCAGGCCGGTGATGCGCCGCGAGCCGTAGGGGAGCTGCGCCGACTTGTAGGGGTGCTTCGGGAGGTTCTGCAGGCAGACGCCGATGGCCAGCGCGCACTGGGCAGGGATGAAGACGTTGCCGGGCACGGCCAGCGACCCGGCGATGCCGCCGGCGTTGTAGCAGTCGCTGTCGGCCAGCAACGCGTTGAGGTTGAAGGTGGCGAGCGTCTCGATGGCCAGGTCGGGGAAGACGATGCCCAGCTCGATGCTGCCCCCCGACGGCGCCGGGACGTTGGTGAGGTCGCCGGCCAGGGTGCCGGTGGGCGTCGTGTCCACCATGACCGGCAGCGCGAGCACGAAGTCCGAGGCGTCGACGTCGAAGACCGTGAGGTACTCGCGGCCCTCGGCGGCGGCGGTCACGGTGAGCGGCTGGCTCAGCGAGGCGCCGAGGTCGAAGAGACGTACGTAGCCCTGGGCGTCGGTGGTCCCGTGGTTCGGCCCGTCGGCGGCCCCCAGGAAGCTGGTCTGGAGCGTGGTCAGCGGCTCCGCGCCGACCATGACGCGGGCGCCGGCCAGCGGCTGGCCGGCCGGGTCGACGACGCGGACGCGCGCGTTGTGGTCCGCCGGGCAGCCTCCCCAGCCGCCGGCGCTGAGCGCGGTGCCGGCGAGCGGCGCGCCGATGTCGAGGACGGGCTTGGTGTCGAGGGTCACCCCGCCCGCCACCACGGTCACCGTCGCCTGGGCCACCGACGCGTCGGGCGCGGTGAGCTCGGCGTAGTAGAGGTTGCCCTCCGCGGCGACGCTGCCAAGGCTGCCGGCGCTGGTGGTCATCGTCACCGTGGCGCCGAGCACCGGCTCGCCTGCCGTGTCGACCAGCTCGACCGAGACCACGGCGCGCGCCCCGGTCCCGGCGGTCAGGCACTGGCCGCTGGTGTCCACAGCGCTCAGGGGCGAGATGGTCGCCGGCGCACAGTCGGCGTCGTCCCCAGCCGAGCAGCCGGACGGGCAGCAGCCATCCGAGGTCGCGCTGCACGCGCTGACGGCCGTGTGGGTGCAGGCGAGGTCGCAGTTGTCCGCGGAGCCGCTGACCGTGTCGGTGGTGCAGGCGTCCTGGTCGTCACAGCCCTCGGTGCAGGGGTCGCAGAGCTCGCCGGGCTCGAGGATCTCGTTGCCGCAATCCGACGCGCAGTCCGTGTCGGTGTTGGCGTTGGCGCCGGGCGGGCAGCAGCCGTCGCCGTCCGCTGCGGTCACGATGGGCGTGTTCAGGCACTTCCCGGTGCACTTGGAGGCCTGCCCGGTCAGCAGGTCTGCGGTGCACACGTCGTCGTCGTTGCAGTTGGTGGGGCAGCTGTTGGGCGGGTCGCAGGTCTCGCCCTGCTCGAGGATCTCGTTGCCGCACACCGAGGTGCAGTCGGAGTCGCTGGTCGAGTCGCAGCCGGCGGGGCAGCAGCCGTCGGGGTCGCCGCCGCACACGGAGATGGTGATGGCGGTGCAGACCAGGTCGCAGCCCGAGGCGCTGCCGGTCATCGACCAGGTGGTGCACGCGTCGTCGGTGGGGCAGGGCGCGCAGGGATCGCAGGTCTCGCCCGGCTCGACCTCGCCATTGTCGCACTTGGACGGGCAGTCGGTGTCCGAGTTGGCGTTCGCCCCCTCGGGGCAGCAGCCGTCGCCCGAGGTGGCCGTCGTGACCGGCAGATGGGCGCAGGCCAGATCGCAGGTCGACGCGCTGCCGCTCGGCACGTCGGTGGTGCAGGGGTCCTCGTCGTCGCACGACGCCGGGCAGGGATCGCAGAGCTCGCCCTCGTCGAGGAAGCCGTCGCCGCAGGTGTCCTCGCAGTCGCCGTCGGTCGCGAACACGCAGCCCTCGGGGCAGCAGGAGTCGCCCGACTCGCACGCCGTCACCGGGGTGGGCACGCAGGCCACGTCGCAGTCGTCGACGTTGCCGGAGAGCGCCTCGGTGGTGCAGGGATCGCCGTCGTCGCAAGAGGTGGGGCACGACGAGGGCGGATCGCAGGTCTCGCCTTCCTCGATGACCTCGTTGCCGCACACCGGCGCGCAGTCCTCGTCCGAGATCGCGTCGCATCCATCGCCACAGCAGCCGTCGCCCGAGACGCAGTCGCTGAGCGGCTCGGTCACGCAGGTCGCCTCGCAGGCCGTGCCGGTCAGTACCGCCACCGAGCAGCTCAGGTCCGTCGCGCAGTCCAACGGGCATCCGCCCTCCGCGTCGGGTGCGATCGCCGTGTCGCACACCTCGAAGGTCTGCAGCACGCCGTCGCCGCAGGCCAGGGTGCAGTTGTTGTGGCAGAGATCGGTGTCGTCGTCGTTCCCGTCGTCGCAGGCCTCGTCGCCCTGCACGATCTGGTCGCCGCAGAAGGGCTCGATGGTGTCGGTGCCGGCGTCGCTGTCGCTGTCGGGCTCGGCGTCGGTCGCGGTGTCGGGCTCGGCGTCGGTGGCGGTGTCGGGCTCGGCGTCGGCCGCGGTGTCGGGCTCGGCGTCGGTCGCGGTGTCGGTCGCGGTGTCCGGGGTCGTGTCGGGCTCGGCGTCGGTGGCGGTGTCGGCGACCGTGTCCGGGCGTCCGATGTCGGGGATGGGGCCGCCGTCGACGTTGGCGAAGCAGCGGCCGTCGATGCACAGGCCGCCCTCATCGCAGGGGGCCGTGTCGCTGCACGGGTCGCCGATGCTCGAGCCCGTGCAGGCCGGCAGCGGGCCGACCGCGGCCAGGGCCAGGAAGACGGCGGCGTTCAGCAGCGCAGGGCGCACCAGACCGGATCGCAGAGCCATGACGGGTCCCCTCCGCAGCGCTCCAGACCTTGTTGCCAGTCAACCCAGACCGCGAGTCGACGCCGCCCTTCGACACTATGCTCCTGCGGGGCGCGCCGCAATGACCTCGCGCACGGCCCCGTGCCGACTCAGGGCTTCGAGGTGTGGATGGGGTGATGATGGACCGCGCGCATCGGCGGGGCGGCCCGCTGTTCGTCCTCCGAAGACCGGCGCAGCAGGTGGTCCACCGACAGTCGCCCGCCGCCGAAGAGCGCGCTGAGCGCGAGCACGAAGAGCACCAGCAGCGTGAACTCCAGGGTCTGGCCCTCGGTGTTCAGGCCGCCCGGCCCGTGGACGAAGACGACCGCGCCGAGCAGCACCGGGAGCTGCGCCAGCGCCGACAGCCGCGTCAGCAGCCCCACGGCCAGCATCAGGCCGAAGCCCAGGTGGGCGACGGCGATGTAGTGCGCCAGGAACACGTTGCCGAAGGGCATGATCCCCATCCCCTCGACGGTCCAGGTCAGCCGGTCCATCGCCATCACGAAGTAGACCCCCTTGATGACCAGCCCGACCCCCACCCAGAAGCGCACCAGATCGAAGGCCAGATCTCCATTGGCCGACAACCAGGCCCTGAGTCCTTGCCAGCGTTCCATGCTCGTTCCTCCGCGCGGAGGCTGCCATCGCCGGCACCCTCCACCCGTGAGCATGCCGAGTCGGCAACCGTGAATGCCCTCAGGTTATACCCGCCCCCATCGCGCCGCACCCCCGCGGCCCCTTTCGCCACCGTGGGCGCTGCACGCCACCGCTTCGAGAGTGGGTTCCGGCCATTGACGACCCTCCCGACTCGCCACTAGCTTTGGACGCTCAGACCACCCACGCAGCCGATCCTCTCCGCGTCCGTGCCGGCGAGCGCTCGCCGGCGCCCCTGAGCGCGGGGCGGCGGTCCGTCCCGGGGGACGACGCGCGCGGAGGCCATGCTGCTGGGGTGCGCGATGAAGTGCCGGCTGACGGGCCTCTGGATCCTGCTCTCCCTCTGTTCGCCGATCGTCGCGGGCTGCAAGGGAGGCAGCCACTCCGAGCTCGGCGATCCCCTGGCTCTCGCGGTCGAGCCCGTGTCCATCTACCTGACCCGCGAGGGCCAGACCGCCCAGGTCAGCGCGCAGGTGCTGAGCGACCGCGCCGAGCTGCTCGGGCTCGACGGCTCGCTGGACTTCGCCTCCGATGACCCCGAGGTCGCCACCGTGGCGCCCGACGGTCTCGTCACCGCCGTCGCGGACGGCGTCACCCGGGTCGTGGTACGTCGCGGCGGGCTCGAGGCCTCCCTGCCGGTGACCGTCGCCCTCGACCGGGACCCGCCAGCCAGGCCCACGGTGCTGACCTGGCTGCCCGAGACCAACCTGCGGGTGCAGACCTGGATCGGCCAGAGCGAGCCGGGCGCCACCCTCGCCATCGTCGGCGCCGCCGCGGCCGAGACCGTCGTGGCCGACGCCGACGGACGCTTCGACGTCACGCTGCGGCTGACCCCCGCGGCGCTGAACGCGGTCGAGGTCACCGTCACCGATGAGGCCGGGAACGCCAGCCCGCCCTACGCCTTCGACATCCAGCAGGACGACACCTTCCAGGACGCGGGCAGCATCGACCTCGCCTCGGGCAACCAGCAGGTCGGACTCGCCGGCGAAGCGCTGTTGCATCCGCTCGTCGTGCGCGCCACCTCACCCTCCGGCGCGCCGCTGGCCGGGACCGCTGTGCGGATGCGCGTGACCGAGGGCACCGGCGCGCTGTCGGCCGACGGCGGCGCCACCTGGAGCGACGTCGGCCAGGGCGGCGGTGAGCTGGAGCTGCGCACCGACGAGCAGGGCTACGCGAGCGCGGCCTGGCGCCTCGACGCGAACCCCGAGCGCCCGAACGCGGTCATGGCGGGCCTGCCCGGCGACACCGGACTGCCCGTGGTGTTCGGGGCCACCGGCGTGCCGCGCGGCGTCGGAGCCACGGCGGTCGAGGGGCGCGTGTTCGACGCGGCCCGGCGCGCGGTCCAGGGCGCTCGGGTGACCCTCATCAGCCAGGGGCTCAGCGTCGACACCGACGAGCGGGGCCTCTTCCGCATCGCGTTGGCCGAGGTGCCGGCCGCGCCCTACGAGGATCGCCTGCTCATCGACGGCAGCGCCGCCCTCGGGGGGCCGCACGCCCGCATCGGCTTCAAGGTCGACGTGCTCCCCGGCCGCCTCAACAGCATCCTGCGCGACTTCTACCTGCCGCGCCTCGACGGCGGCGTGCGCCCCTCGCTGGACGCCCAGGGCCGCGTGCTGGAGACCCTCGTCATCGAGCGCACCTTCGAGCCGGGTCGGCCGCCCTCTCGGGTCACGGTCCCGGCCGGCACGAAGATCACCTGGCCGGCGAACCTGCCCGACGAGGACCGGGTGCTCACCCTCATCGACATCCCGTCCAACCGGGTGCCGATGCCGCTGCCCGACGGCCTCTACTCCGAGCACCTCATCGCGCTGCAGCCGGGGAGCACCCGCTTCGAGCCTCCGCTGCCGCTCGAGCTGCCCAACGTCGACGGGCTCTCGCCGGGCGCCCACATCGCGCTCCTCTCCTTCGACCACGAGGTCGGGCGCTACCTGCCCGTCGGCTCGGCCACCGTGTCTGCCGACGGCCTGAGCGTCCTGAGCGACCCCGGCTCGGGCATCCGCGTTGGCGCCTGGCACGGCGGGCCGCCTCCCAAGCCGCCCGACAAGTGCCGGGTCAAGGGCTCCGTCTCGCCGCCGCCCTCGCCGCCGACGCCCAAGCCCAAACCGAAGAAGAAGGACAAGTGCAAGTGCATGGTGCGCGGCGTGGTGGTGCCCTGCGAGAAGTCCGGGGACGACGGCAAGAAGAAGCCCTTCGTCATCGACAATGTGCCTTGCGCGCCGCCTCCGCCCTCGCCGAAGCCCAAGCCGGGCGACCCGCCGCCGCCGCCTCCGCCGCCGAAGGACAAGGTCGAGGTGATCTGCGACGAGGATCCGAAGCCCATCCGCATCATCCAGCCGAGCCGGAAGTTCCTGCCCACCAAGCTGGGCAAGACGGTGCAGTTCACCGCGCAGTGCGAGGACGGGGAGTCGAACGCGCAGATCCAGTGGACCTTCAGCGGCGGCAAGCCCTCGGGAACCGTGGGCCCGTCGGTGTCCGCGAAGTTCGACAAGAAGGGGAAGGTCACCGTCACCGCCTCGGCGTCCACGAAGAAGTGCAAGGGCTCGGACTCGGTGGTCCTGGACGTGAGCGACTGCGTCGAGGCGGGCACGGTGCGGGTGTGCGGCGACGACATCGTCGAGGAGACCACGACCCGCTTCGTGGTCAGCGGCAATGTCACGCTGGGGCGCGGGGGCGAGCAGTTCCTGCAGACCACCGGGAGCGCCACCGTGGACCTGCAGCCGACCGCCGTCGACGCCACCGGCCCCACGGTCAAGGGCGAGGGCGTCTGGTCGATGGACAGCGTCGACGTGTTCCGCAACCCGTGGCACCCCACGCTGTGGCGGGGTGGGTGGAGCATCGACGGTACGAGCGGCGCGGTGACCCTGGCGGGGACCACCGAGGAGGACGACGTGAAGATCGTCCTCCAGCTCACAGGGTTCGGGTTGCGCACGGGCGCGGTGACCAGGATGACCACCGACGGCATCGTCTTCGGGGTCCCGAAGATCGAGATGCCCTTCGGCAAGCTCGTCCAGAAGTCGGCCAAGAACCAGATCAGCGTGGTGCTCGACCAGATCGGCGTGCGCACCAGCGGCATCGTCGTCGGCGGCGAGTTCGCCTGGACCGGCGAGCTGGACTTCAAGGTGCTGAAGCTGGTCAAGCTGCTCATCGGCTACAACCCGAGCGAGGACACGTTCAAGGGCGGCTTCGGCGTCAAGTTCGGCCCGCCGCTGCGCACGATCACCCTCGAAGGCAGCGCGCTCTACGGGCAGAGCACCTTCAAGCAGCTCGACTTCAAGGCCACCTTCAGCCAGGAGTTCGAGCCGCCCTTCCTCCCCGGTTTCTCGTCGCCGGGGCTGCCGCTGCCGCCCGGCACCTTCGCGTCGCCCGTGGTGCTCTTGAGCCTCGAGGGCGGCGTGAAGAATCCGGGCTTCTTCTTCGGGACGAACCCGGCGCCGCCGTCGCTCTCGGGCAAGGTTGGCATGAGCTTCGGGCCGGCCTTCCCGGTGGGCGGCAAGGACGTCTACAGCCTCGGTTCCGGGAGCGTCGGTGTGCTCTTCGACTTCTACCCGACCAGGCTCGAGATGAGCGGGAACTGGGTCATGCTGGGGCGCGTCAGCGGCGACCTCTACGACACGTCCCTGTCCACGACCACCGACGCGGTGGGCGCCAACGACGTGGTCGGCTTCGGCGAGCTGGCCGGGGCCGTCTCCTTCACCGCCGATCCGCCCCAGGCCGGCTTCAACGCCAGCTACAGCATCGGCGACAAGTTCCTGGCCGCCTTCTGCGGCGCGAAGAAGGGCGAGTGCCCCTTCAGCAACGTCGGGAAGATCTACGCCGCCACCCTCAAGGGCTCCCTCACCGGCGACACGAACAACCTCACCGGCAGCCTGGATCTCGACGGCGTGCTCAACACGCCGGCCTTCAAGTTCGGGCCCAAGCACGTGCCGACCCTGCTCGAGGTGCCGAGCTACTCGGTGGGCGGCGTCGGCGGCAAGCTGCGCATCAACGCGGCGCGGAAGTTCTACTACCTGCAGGCGGCGGCCTACACGGCGCTGCCGGTGCTCGGCAAGGCCGAGATCATCATGACCATCGACGTCTACGGGACGCCGGCCTTCCGCTTCCAGGTGTGCCACGAGGGCCAGTGCCTGGGCTCGGAGGTGCTCGAGCGCTTCCAGTTCGAGGGCTCGCCGGCGGTGGTCCAGGTCCCCGACGCGCTGGAGTCGGTGGAGATCGGCATGGTGCACTCGGGCGAGGTGACCGCGAGCCTGGAGCTGCCCGACGGTCGGGTGCTCGATCCAGGCGAGATCGCCACCTACCCCGACGGGAGCATCGAGGCCGTCTACGTCAGCGGCATCGAAGACGAGCGCTCCGATTGGGTGGTGTTCCAGCCTCGGCCGGGGCGCTACGCGCTGGTGGACATCGACCCGGTCGGCGCCGTCCAGGAGGTCATCCTGGCGGTGCCCGACCAGGCACCGAAGTTCCAGTTCGTCGAGCCCTTCGCCCGCAGCGGTGAGACGGTCACCGTGGGTTGGCTGGCGTCGGACCGCGACAGCGACGCGCAGATCGACGTGTACTACGACTCGGGCGAGGCCGGCGCAGAGGCGCACCCCATCGGCAGCGCGCTCCTCTCCGACGGAGTGAGCAGCCTGACCTGGGACCTCGGCGCGGTGCCGCCGGGCGCGTGGTTCGTCCACGCCGTCGTCGACGACCGCATCACGCCGACCCGGACCGTCCGCAGCGTGCAGCCCATCGTCGTCGAAGAGCACCCCGACGGCGCGGTGCCTCGACCGCTGCTGGTCCGGACGCGCGAGCTCGCGGCCGGCCTGGAGGTGAGCTGGATCGCCGGCGGGCCCGACGCCGCGCTCTACGCAGTGCACGTGGAGTCCGCCACGCCAGGGGCGGCGCGCGTGGTGCCGGTGTACCAGGGAGGCACGCGCGCGGTCATCGAGGGCCTGCCGGCCGGCGCGCCGCTGCGGGTGTGGGTGGTGGCGACCGGGGAAGAGGGGGCGTCGAGCGCGCCGTCGGAGGCGGTCCTGGCCACGGCTCCGGGCGTGGCGCCGCTGTCCATCACGACCACGCCGCCGCGCGCGGTGCGCGTCGGGCAGACCTGGAGCTACACGCCCCAGGCCACGGGCGGGGGAGGCGGGAAGGCGCCGTCCATCGCGGTGGGCCCGGTGGGCATGTCGGTGTCGGGCCAGACGGTGAGCTGGGCGCCGACCTCCGAGGACGCAGGCGGCCACCCGGTGGTGCTGACGGTGGCGGACGCCGCTGGCGGTCCGGGCGCGCAGCAGGCCTTCGAGCTCGGGGTCCTGGTGGACGACGCGCTGGCGCCACCGGAGATCCTGAGCGAGCCGCCGCTGGTCGGGGTGGTCGGGACGCCGTGGAGCTACGAACTTGTCGCCTCGTCGCCGAACGGCGCGGTGGGGCCGGTGGAGCTGGTGGACGGGCCGGGGGGCATGTCGGTGACCGGCGACGACACGCTGAGCTGGACGCCGAGCGCCGCCGAGGCGACCGCCGCACACGGGCTCGTAGCCTTCACCGTGCGGATGGCGGACAGCACGGGCTTCGAGGCGCTCCAGACCCGCGTCATCCGCTTCGAGGATCCCGACGGCGACGGGCTGGCCAGCGATTGGGAGCGCGCGTCGGGCCTGGATCCGCTGACCGCCGACGACGCCGGGCAGGACCGGGACGGCGACGGGCTCTCCGACGCGCAGGAGGCCGCGCTGGGTACGCGTGGCGACGTGGGCGACACCGACGGCGACGGCCTCTCGGACGGCGCGGAGGCCTCCGGCGCCAGTGACCCGCGGCTGGCCGACACCGACGGCGACGGGCTCGACGACGCGGAGGAAGCGCAGGCGGGCACCGACCCGCGCGAGGCCGACACGGACGGCGACGGCGTCCAGGACGATGTGGAGGTGGCCAAGGGCAGCGACCCGCTCGGCGCAAGCGACCGCGACGGCGACGGCCTGTCCGACGACTTCGAGCTGGAGCTGGGGACCGATCCGGACCTGGCCGACGGGGACGGCGACGGCTGCGACGACCAGCGCGAGCTGGACCTGGGCACCAACCCGGCGGCTGCCGACACCGACGGCGACGGCGCCGGCGACTGCGAAGAGGCCGACGGCGGCACCGACCCGCGGGTGGCCTCGGGCGACTCGGACGGCGACGGGCTCTCCGACGACCTGGAGCAGCTCCTGGGCACGGACGCCTTCTCGGCCGACACCGACGGGGACGGCTTCGACGACGCCATCGAGCGGGAGCTGGGCACCGATCCTCGGGCGTCCGACTCGGCGCCGCCCATCGAGCCGGGCACGCCCAATCAGCCGCGGCTGCTGACGGGGAGCTCGGATCCGCAGACGCTGCCGCCCTTCGAGACCGTCGACGTGGGCGACATCCTCGTCATCCAGGACGACGACCTGGACGGTGCTCCCAACGACTTCGAGCTGGCCTACGGCTACGACCCCGACGATCCCGCCGATGGGCCCTCCGACGACGACGGCGACGGCCTCGCGCTCTGGCAGGAGGCCCAGGCTGGCACCGACCCGCGCAAGGCCGACAGCGACGGTGACGGCGCGCCCGACGGGCAGGAGCTCGTCGACGGCACCGATCCGCTCGACCCGGCGAGCGTCTCGACCGCGGGCCCGCTGGTCTCGCTCGCGGTCCAGCCGGCCGCCCCCCGGCTCTCCAACAACGCCGTCTATGGTCCCGCCGACCTGCAGCTCTTCGTCACCGGCGCTCGCGCCGACGGGACCACCGTGGACGTCAGCGCCGCGGCCAAGGGCACCACCTACACCATCAGCGACCCCAGCCTGGGCCAGGTGAGCAAGGACGGCCACTTCACCGCGGCCATCGGCGCCGAGGGCAGCTTCGATGTCACCGTGCGCACTGGTGCGCTCAGCGTCACCGTGCCCTTCGAGCTGACGCGCTTCGAGCCGCACGCCCTGGCATCGATCTCCCTGCCCCAGGCCCCCGGCCGGCTCGCGCTGTCCGGCGACACGCTGGTGATGGCGCTCGGCGATGGCGTGCGTCTGGTCGACATCTCCTATCCGCCGCAGCCAGTGCTCGGCGCCCAGCTCGGGCTCGGACACGCCGTCTCCGACGTGGCGCTGAGTGGAGGCCTCGGCGCCGCGGCCCTGGCCGAGGGCGGCGTCGCGCTCCTCGATCTGGCCGACACGGATCATCCGGCGGTCCGCGCGCTCATCCCCACGCCGTCCCCGGCCCGCGCGGTGGCCCTGTCTCCCTCGCGCCTCTGGGTGGGCACCGACGCCGGGCTCTACGCCGTCCCGCTCGATGGCACGACCGGCGTCGGCCTCCACGACGCCGACGGTGACGGCACCGACGATCGCCTGGCACTGCGACTGGCGCCAGCGCTGTCCGTGACGCGCCTGGTGCGCGTCGTGGGCCGCGTCATGGCCGCGGCGTCCGACGGCAGCGTCCGCACCTTCGACGAGGCGGCGACCGACGGAGACCCGCCCATGGCGGTCGCCGCCGGCGCGGGCGCGCTGCGTGACCTGAGCGCCCGAGGCGATGTGGGTTTCGGCGCCACGGGATCTGCGGCGGTGGCCGTCTCGACCTCGCCGTCGTCGGCCGGGCTCATCGGCAGCAACGGCGCCGTGGCGGCCGAGGCGATCACCGCCGACGGACAGGCCGTCCTGGCCGGGATCCAGGCGATCGCCGGCTCCCTGGTCTTGATGAAGACCAGCTACACGGGCGAGCTGATAGTGGCCGGCAGCGTCACCTACAAGACCTTCTACTACCAGGGCCTCGCCGCCCGGGACGGCTACCACTTCCTGACCGGCACGGGTCCGGGCGGGAACTGGTTCGAGGTGGGCCAGCACGACTTCTTCACCGACACCCTGGGCGTCCCGCCACGGGTGAAGCTGCTCTCGCCGTCCGTGTCGGCCCCGGTGGAGGAGGGCGACCGCGTCACCTTCGCGGTCGACGCCACCGACGACGTGCGCGTGGCCGAGGTGCGGCTGACCCTCGACGGCGAGGTCATCGCCACCCTCAGCGAGCCCCCCTTCGCGACCGAGGTGCGCCTGCCGAACATCCAGGCCGAGACGACCGTGATGCTGGGCGCCGAGGCCACCGACTACGGCGGAAACGTCGGCGCGATGGAGGCGCTGCCGCTGGTGGTGCAGCCCATCGTCGACACGGTGCCGCCCACGGTGAGCTTCTCGGTTCCAGGGGACATGGGCTTCGTGGGCGCCGGCGGGAAGTTTCCCGTCGCGCTCTCGGTGCTGGACGACCACGCGGTCTGGAAGGCGGAGATCTACGTCGAGGACGTGCTGGTCGCGACACTCTTCGACCCGCCCTTCGCCGGCCAGGCCGACGCGCCGGCGCTGCCGCCGAATCCGGACTTCACCATCCAGATGCGCGCGGTGGTCACCGACTACGGCGACAACACTGCGACCGCCACCCGCACCGTCATCCACGCCGGCACCGATCTGGTCGCCCAGGGCGTCACCAGCATCGGCCCGGGCGACACCACCTGGGACGGTGAGCGGGTGCTGGTGCAGGGGGGCACCGTCGAGCTGGACGGCCCGCATTCCTTCGCCGCGCTCTACGTCGGCGATTCCGGCGTGGTCACCCAGCCGCATACCCCGGGCTCAGGTCCGGAGTCCGGGGTGGAGATCAGCGCCGATCTGGTGAACGTGGGGCCAGGCGGGGCCATCGACGTCTCCGGCAAGGGCTACTTCGGCGGCTGTTCGCCCGGTGCGCCCGGCTGTGGCGGGCCGGCCCACACGGTCGGCAACACCAACGGTGGCTCGTCGCAGCGTTCGGGAGGGAGTCACGGTGGGCCGGGTGGCGGACCGTCGCGGGGCGTCGTCTACGACGACCCCTTCGCGCCGGAGCTGCCGGGTGCCGGAGGTGCCTATGGCGGTGGTGCGGGCGAGCCCGGCGGCGACGGCGGCGGACGCGTCCGCATCGACGCGGCCGCCCTGGTGCTGGCGGGTCGCATCCGGGCGGACGGCGCTCCCGGCGTCGAGCAGATCCAGGCCAACGGCGGCGGCGGCGCCGGTGGATCGGTGTGGATCGAGGCGCAGGCGCTCTCGGGCGCGGGGCGCATCTCCGCTGACGGTGCGCGCGGCGGGCCCAACGGCGGGAGCGCGGGCGGCGGCGGCCGGGTGCTGCTCGCGTGGCAGAGCCTGGGCGGGTCCGCGCCGCCGCTGGCGACGGCCTGGCCCGGAGACGGTCCTGGCCCGTCGGGAGGCGCGGGCACGGTGGTCACCGTGGCGGGGAGCGCCGTCCCCCGCATGCTCATCGACGACGCCGGAAGATCCGGGGGGCTGGACGACCCAACCTTCGGCGAGACGCCGGGCGCGGCGGCGCTGGAGCTCGACGCCGACCTCGAGCTCGCCGGCGGCTCGCGCCTGGTCCTGGCGACTCCGCTGACGGTGCGGGACCTGCGGCTGCGAGAGGGCTCGCGGCTCAGCCACCGGCCCACCGACGCCGCGGCAGAGGGCGATCTGATGATCACCGCACGCGACGTCGTCGTGGACTTGGGCGCGGCGATCGACGTCGCCGGTCGCGGCTACTTCGGCGGCTGCTCGGCCGGCGCACCCGGGTGCGGCGGCGCCGCGCACTGGTTCGGCAACGTGCAGGCGGGTGCCAACCCCCACCAGGGCGGAAGCCACGGTGGCGTAGGCGGCGCGGCGTTGGCCAACCGGGTCTTCGGCGACCCGGCGGCGCCCCGCACCTTGGGTGGCGGCGGTGGCTACGGCAATGGCAGCGGGGAGCCGGGCTCGAACGGGGGCGGGCGTGTGTGGTTGACGGCGGCCTCGTTGCGGCTCGACGGCGCCATCATCGCCGACGGGCTGCTGCCGCCGCAGAACAACCAGATGGACGGTGGCGCGGGCGCTGGCGGCTCGGTCCGGGTCGACGTGCAGCGTCTGGGCGGCTCGGGCGAGATCAGCGCGCGCGGCGGCCCCGGGCTGGCGGGTCCGGGCGGCGGCGGTGGTCGGGTGGCCCTGCGCTGGGAGGCGGACGACGCGGCGGGCGCCTTCGACCCGGCCCGCGCGTCAGCCGCAGGTGGCGCCAGCGATGTCGCGCCCGGCGGGCCCGGCACCGTGTGGCTCGGGCGCAAGGGTCAGCAGGCGGTCCTCCGCGTCGACAACCGCGGCCTCGCCCACAGCGTCGAGGGTTCGCCCTGGCGTGAGCTGGGCCACCCCGAGGTCGCGACGGCAGCCCAGCAGACGATCACCATCGTCGACGGCCAGCTCGTGCCGGGCAGCCTGGTCGGCCTCGATGTGGGCGCCGTCGGCAGCCCGGTCCGCTTCACGGTGACGGGCAACACCGCCGACACGCTCAGCACCGACCCGGTGGACGGTGACGTGGCGGCGGCGCTGGTCGCGGGCGTCGCGCTCGAGGCCCGCCGGCCCCTCGCGGCGAAGCTGGTGCTGGCGGGCGGCTCGCGGGTGGCCTTGGTCGACGCGCTCAGCGCCGAGGACATCGACGTCGAGGTCGGCGCCGTCCTGACGCACCCACGCACGCTGGCGCCCGGGGCGATCCCGGGGCTCGATCTGGAGGTGACGGGGCTGCTGAGCGTGGCCGCGGGCGGGGCCATCGACGTCAGCGCGCGCGGCTTCTTCGGCGGCTGCTCGCCCGGCGCTCCCGGCTGCGGCGCGGGCGCGCACACCGTCGGCAACGTCAACGGCGGCGCGGGCCAACGCAGCGGTGGCAGTCATGGCGGCGTCGGCGCCGGGCCGAAGGCCACGCCGGTCAACGACGATCCCTTCGCTCCGGTGCTCCCCGGCGGCGGCGGTGGCTACGGCAACGGGAGCGGAGAGCCCGGCGGCGACGGCGGCGGCCGGGTGAGGATCGCCACCGGCGGGCTGCGGGTGGACGGCGCGATCCGGGCCGATGGCGGCGCCGGCTCCAGCGCCAACCAGGGCGACGGTGCCGGTGGCGCTGGCGGGGCCATCTGGATCGAGGCCGGCTCCTGGGCCGGGCAGGGCAGCGTCAGCGCCTCGGGTGGGGCCAGCGGCTCGAACCCATCGTTGCTGGGGGCCGGCGGCGGCGGCGGTCGCGTCGCGATCCACTATGACAGCCTCGACGGCTTCGACCTGAGCGCGGTGCAGGCCCGGGGAGGCGTCGGGACCGGCGCGAGCGGCGGGCCGGGCACGGTCGTGTTGTTGCCGACCGGCGATGTCCCGACCCTGGTGCTCGACGACGGCGGGCTGAGCGGCGGTATCGACAACCCGGCGTTCGGGCAGGCGCCGACGACGACCCCGCTGAATCTGGGCGGGCACCTCGTGCTGCGGGGCACCACCCGACTCGTGCTGGCTGCGCCCCTCGAGGTGGCCAGCCTGGAGCTCGAGGGGACCTCCGTGCTGACGCATCTGCCGTCCAGCACCGGCTACGAGGGCGCGCTCACCGTCACCGCCGACGCCATCACCGTGGGCGCCGGCGCCGCCATCGACGTCACCGGGCGCGGCTACTACGGCGGATGCGCGCCGGGCGCCCCCGGCTGCGGCGGCGGGGCCCACACCTTCGGCAACACCCAGACCGGCGGCGCCGGCCAGCGCACCGCCGGCTCGCACGGCGGTCGTGGCGCCGGGACCTCGCCCAACGCGATCTACGGCGATCCGTGGCAGCCCGCGGCGCCGGGCGCCGGTGGCGGCTACGGCAACGGCGGCGGTGAGCCGGGTGGCAACGGCGGCGGACGCGTGCGGCTGGTCACGCAGATGCTCCACGTGGACGGCGCGGTCCGGGCCGATGGCGCCCCGGCCGCTGGCACGGCCCAGCAGGACGGCGGCGGCGGCGCGGGCGGGTCGGTGTGGATCGACACGGGCGCGCTCGACGGTGGGGGCAGCATCTCGGCGCGCGGCGGAGCCGGGCAGGCGGGCGCCCCGACCGGCACGGGGGGCGGCGGCGGGCGCATCGCCATCTACTACGCCGACGCCTCCGGTTTCGACCTGGCGCGGGTGGAGGCGCGTGGCGGCGCCGCGGCGAGCCTGGGCGGCGGACCCGGCACTGTCTACCTGGCCCCCGACGGCGCTCCCTCCCGCTTCGTCCTCGACGACGGCGGCGTGGGCGCGGGAATCGACGACCCGGCCTTCGGCGACCTCCCCAGCGACGCGACGCTGACCCTGGGCGCAGACCTGGTCCTGCGAGGCGGGACGCGGCTGGTGCTGGTGCAGCCGACGGAGATGCAGGCGCTCCTGCTGGAGGACGCAGCGATCCTGACCCACCCCCAGGCCTCCCTCGGCCTGGCGCCGGACCTCGTGCTCAGCGCCACGGAGGTCCGGATCGCGCCGGGCGCGGCCATCGATGTGAGCGGCCGCGGCTACCTGGGAGGATGTCGCCCTGGCACCGCTTGCGGGGGGCCGGCGGTGACCTTCCCGAACGTCCAGGCCGGGGGCGCGCCACCGCACACCGCCGGCTCGCACGGCGGTGTCGGGGCGAACGCCGCGGCGACGGCGGTCTACGGTTCGCCGACGGTGCCCCGCACGCTGGGCGCGGGAGGCGGGTTCGGCAACGGGAGCGGCGAGCCCGGGGGCGACGGCGGCGGCCGGGTGTGGCTCGTGGCGGAGAGCCTCATCGTGGACGGGGCCATCCGCGCCGACGGCGGCGAGGCGAGCGCGACGGGCTTCCAGGATGGAGGCGGCGGCGCCGGTGGCGCGGTGCTCGTCGAGGTCGAGCTCCTCGGCGGCGGGGGCGAGGTCGGCGCAGACGGGGGCGCCAGCGTGGCCGGCACCGGCGGCGGCGGTGGGCGCGTCGCGCTCGACTACCAGGCGCTGGATGCCACATCGCCCTTCGACACCGACCGTGCCACCGCGTTCGGCGGCGCGGCACCCGCGGCAGGCGGGCCGGGCACGGTCTTGCTCGCCCCGGCGTCGGGCCCACCCACGCTGCGGGTCTCCAACGGGGGCGTCGCCCACGCCGCCGAGGCTCAGCCCTGGCCGGTCCTGGGTCCCCGGGTGGCCACCTCGACCGGCGGCACCACCGTCGAGATCAGCGGCGCCAGCTTCTTCCCCGGTCAGCTCGCCGGCCTCGGCCTGATGGTCCCCGGCGTGGAGGAGCCCTTCGCCGTCATCGACAACACGGCGACCACGCTGACCCTCGAGGCCGCTCCGCCGGCCTTCGCGCCGGGCGCTCGGGTCGTGGGTCGCTGGAGCTTCCCGGGCGTGCTGCGAGTCGAGGCCGCGGCCCGCGTGTCACTCGGCGACGAGCTGGCGCTGGGCGGCCTGGAGGTCGACGACGCGGTCCTCACCCACCCGCCCACCTTGCCGGGCCTCTTGGAGCCCGGGCTGGAACTGCACGTGAGCGGCAACGTCGCCGTATCCGCGACAGGCGCCATCGACGTCAGCGGGCGCGGCTACTTCGGTGCCTGCCAGCCGGGGACGAGCTGTGGCGGCCCCGGGGTCACCGTCGGAAACACCCAGACCGGCGGCTCGGACCGCTTCTCCGGGGGCTCCCATGGCGGGCTGGGGGGCGGGCCCTCGCCGGCTGCGGCCTACGGCGACCCGAACGCTCCCACCACCTGCGGTGGCGGCGGTGGGTATGGCGCAGGCGCCTCCGAGACGGGGGGCGCGGGCGGCGGCCGGGCTCATATCGTCGCCGACACCTTCGAGCTCCTCGGGCAGGTGCTCGCCGACGGCCAGCCGGCGGCGGTCGCGGGGTCGGCGAACGGCGGGGCAGGGGCAGGCGGGTCGATCTGGCTGGAGATCGTCGGGGCGCTGACCGGCGCCGGCGCCATCCACGCCGACGGTGGCTCGAGCGCGGGCGGCGGTGGCGGCGGCGGCGGCCGCGTGCTCGTGGAGGCCGCGGCTCCATTCACCGGCAGCGCCAGCGCCAAGGCGGGTGCCGGCCCCCAGTCCAGCGTCGGCCAGGACGGCAGCATCATCACCCCATGACGCGCGTCACGGGGTCCGATGACGCGCGTCATGGAGCGCCCCGAGGCCGGCCCCCGCACGCTCCCGGGCGCTCCGCGCCGGGCGACGCCTCCCGGCCGCCGGTGTGGCATCCCGCCCACGCGTGGGGCCCTCGCCGTGTGGGATCAGCCTCAATTGCGCGCCGGGCGCGGCGCCGATATGCTCCCCAGCGCGCGACACCGAGAGACGGCGCGCATGCCAGCCTGCTGAGGAGCGAACTTGGGCGAGTACGGCGAGGTCGGACGCACGCTGCTCCTGGGCCTCCTGATCGGGGTGGTCCCGCTGGTCTTGCCGCTGCTCATCAGCCCGCGCTACAAGGGCGCCGAGACCTCCAAGACCTACGAGTGCGGCATCGACACCGTGGGCAGCGCCTGGTCGCGCTTCGGGCTCGGCTACACCTTGTTCGCCTTGGTGTTCGTGGCCTTCGAAGTCGACCTCCTCTACCTCTTCCCGGTCGCCCTGGTCCTCCGCGCCCACCACTGGGCCGGCGTCGCCTGGGTAGCGCTCTTCCTCGCGATCCTCTCGCTGGCGCTCGTCTTCGTCTGGCGAAAGGGAGTGTTCACATGGACCCTCGGGACGGTGGCCCCCCCGCCCCCGAAGATGGACAGCCCCCGCGCGAGCTGACCACGGCGAGCATCCGGCCCTCCCTGGTGCGGGCCGCCGACGCCTCGTCCGAGATCCCGCTCGAGGCGCAGCCCTATGTCCGCTTCGCCATGCTGGACGACCTCCTCAATGCCGCGCGCGCCAACTCGCTGTGGCCGCTCACCTTCGGTCTGGCCTGCTGCGCCATCGAGATGATGGCCGCCGGCGCCGCGCGCTACGACCTGGACCGCTTCGGCGCCGGGGTGTTCCGGCCCAGCGCGCGCCAGGCCGACGTGATGATCTTCGCCGGCACCATCTCGCGGAAGATGGCGCCGGTCATCAAGCAGCTCTGGGAGCAGATGCCCTCTCCGAAGTGGGCCATCGCCATGGGCGGCTGCACCATCGACGGCGGACCTTTCAAGTACCCGAACCAGTACGCCATCGTCGAAGGCGCCGACCTGCTGGTGCCGGTGGACGTCTACATCCCCGGCTGCCCGCCGCGTCCGGAGGCCCTCATCGCCGGCATCCTGAAGCTGCAGGAGAAGATCAAGGCCGGCCGCCGCTTCGAGGGCGCATGAGCGGCGAGCCCGAAGCCGGCGCCAGCGGCCCGCTCGCGGGCGGGAGCTGGGCGGTCGCGGCCTGCGAGCACGCGAGCACCGGCCTCGACTGGCGCGCCGACGTGCCGCCCGCCGACCTGCCGGAGATCGCCCGGCGCTTCCGCGCGCACGGCCACGCGCTGGAGATGCTCACCTGCGAGGATCGGCGCGGGGACCTGGGGTGCCTGCGGCTGGTGCTGACCTTCTCGCGCTTCGCCCCCGGCGGCCCCGACCGGCACCTGGTCACCGCGGCGCTCGAGCCGGGCGCCGAGGCCCCGTCCATCTGCGCGGTCTACCGCGCCGCCGACTGGATGGAGCGCGAGGTCTACGACATGTACGGCGTGCGCTTCGCCGGACACCCGGACCTCAAGCGCATCCTGCTGCCGGACGACGCCGACTTCCACGCGCTGCTCAAGGATTTCGGGCGCATCGAGGACGCCGGCGCGGGGGCGGGCCATGACGACTGAGCCCGAGCCCACGCCCGACGGCGACACCTACTACCTCAACATGGGGCCCCAGCACCCCAGCATGCACGGCGTCCTGCGCCTGCTGCTGGAGCTGCGCGGCGAGGAGATCGTCAGCGCCGAGCCGATCATCGGCTACGCCCATCGCGCCCACGAGAAGATGGCGGAGAACCGCAACTACTTGATGTTCCTGCCGAACACCTCGCGCGTCGATTACCTCAGCGGCATGATCTACAACCTGGCCTGGTGCGAGGCGATGGAGCGCCTGATGGCCATCGAGGTGCCGGAGCGCGCCCTCTACATCCGCACCATCGCCAGCGAGCTCAACCGGATCTCCAGTCACCTGCTCTGGTTCGGCACCTTCCTGCTGGACCTCGGCGGCGTGACGCCCTTCCTCTATTGCTTCGACGACCGCGAGGCGATCCTCGACCTGCTCGACAGCGTCACCGGCTCGCGCCTGACCTACAGCTACGGGCGCTTCGGCGGCGTGACCATGGACGTCGGCGAGCCCTTCGTCTCGGGCACCCGCGCGTTCCTCGTGCGCCTGCGCGAGCGCCTGCCCGCCTACAAGCGCCTGGTGCGCGACAACGTGATCTTCCGCGAGCGCTGCGAGGGAGTGGGCGTCATCACGCCGGAGGTCGCCTTCGACTACGGGGTCACGGGCCCGTGCCTGCGCGCGTCGGGCGTGGGCTTCGACGTGCGCCGCGCCGAGCCCTACGGCATCTACGACCGCTTCGAGTTCGACGTCCCCACCGCCACCGAGGGCGACTGCCTCGCGCGCTTCGACGTGCGCGTGCGCGAGATCGAGGAGAGCGCCCGCATCATCGACCAGGCGCTGGACGGGCTGCCCGAGGGCCCGATCATGCCGGCCAAGCCGAAGAAGCGCTTCAAGCCGCCGGCGGGTGAGCTCTACTACGCGGTGGAGTCGGCGCGCGGGCACTTCGGCACCTGGGTGGTCAGCGACGGCAGCGAGATCCCGGTGCGGGTCAAGCTGCGTACGCCGTCCTTCTCGAACCTCTCGTCGATGCCCGACGTGCTGCGCGGCACCACCGTCGCCGACACCATCGCCATCGTCGGCAGCATCGACGTCGTGCTGCCGGAGATCGACCGATGAGCGCCGCGCTGCACCCGGCGTCGGCCCCCGCGCTCGCCCAGGCGCTGAGCACGCCGCATTCGCTGCCGCACACCGCCGCGGACCTGGTGGCCCAGCCCTGGCTGGCCTCGCTCCTGGGCGTGGGCGCCATCATGGCCTTCCTCACCCTCAACGTGCTCTTCCTCATCTGGGCCGAGCGCAAGGTCTCCGCCTGGATCCAGCGCCGCATGGGGCCCACCGAGGTCGGCCCCTACGGGCTCTTCCAGACCCTGGCCGACATGCTGAAGCTCATCTCGAAGCAGCTCATCACCCCCTCGCACGTCGACCGGCCGCTCTATCTCCTGGCCCCGCTGGTCGTGTTCGCGCCGGTGGTGGTCGCCGTCTCGCTCTTCCCCTTCGCGCCCGGCCTGGCCGTCACCGACGTCGACCTGGGCCTGTTGCTGGTCTTCGCCTTCGCCGGGCTCGGCATCATCGGCATCTTCATGGCCGGCTGGGGCTCCAACAACAAGTATGCGCTCCTGGGCGCCATGCGCTCGGTGGCCCAGAACGTCTCCTACGAGATCCCGCTCATCCTCTCGGCCCTGGCGGTGGTGCTCCTGGCCAGCCACCCCGAGGGCGTCACCCTCGAGGCCGGCACGCCGTCGGCCCACACCGTGCCCCTGCTCGGCACCAGCCTGGCCCACATCACCCTGGCCCAGGAGGCCCAGGGCTACTGGTTCGTCCTGGTCCAGCCGGTGGCCTTCGTCATCTACTTCGTCGCCGCCCTGGCCGAGACCAACCGCGCGCCCTTCGACATCCCCGAAGCCGAGAGCGAGCTGGTCGCCGGCTTCCACACCGAATACTCGGGCATGCGCTTCGCCATGTTCTTCTTCGCCGAGTACACCAACATGCTCGTCGTCAGCATGGTGGCCACCGTGCTCTTCCTCGGCGGCTGGGACGGGCCGCTGCTGCCCGGTCCGGTCTGGTTCTTCCTCAAGACCTACACGCTGCTCTTCGGGATGATCTGGGTGCGCTGGACCTGGCCGCGGCTGCGCTTCGACCAGCTCATGCGCCTGTGCTGGGGCCTGCTGGTGCCCGTCGCCATCCTCAACCTGCTCGGCGCCGCCGTGCTGGCGGAGGTGCTCTGATGGCCGGCGCGCTCCAGAAGATCGCCACCGGCGCCCGCTCGCTGCTGACCGGCCTGGGCATGACCATGGGCGAGCTGTGGCGCACGCTGGTGCGCCGCAAGGCCGTGACGCTCCAGTACCCCCACGAGAAGCCCGAGCTCTCGGCGGCCTACCGCTCGGCCATCCAGCTCATCCGCTTCGAGGACACCGGCACCCACGACTGCGTGGCGTGCCTGGCCTGCCAGCAGATCTGCCCGTCCTTCTGCATCGCCATCGACGGCGAGAAGGTCGAGGGCCTCAAGAAGCAGCGGGCCACCGAGTTCACGATGGACTTCGCGCTGTGCAGCCTGTGCGGCCTGTGCATCGACGTCTGCCCGACCACCACCCTCGAGTACTCGAAGCTCTACGACCAGGCCGGCTACACCCGCGACTGGGAGATGGACCTCCTCGAGCCCTTCCGCGAAGACGAGGAGCGCTTCCGCGAGGAGCAGCGCGCGCGCGAGGCCGAGGCCGCCGCGGAGAAGGCGCGTGCGGCGGAGGCGGCCAAGGCCGCCAAGGCGGCCAAGGCGGCGGCCGCCGCGGGCGGGGAGGGCGAGGCGTGAGCGCCGTCACCCTCATCCTCATGGTCATCGCCCTGCTCGGCGCGCTGGTGGCGGTGAGCGTGCGCGACATCGTCCACGCCATCTTCGGCCTGGCCGGCGCGCTGCTGGCCCTGGCGGCGCTCTTCACCACCCTGGGCAGCCCGCTGGTCGGCGCGATGGAGGTGCTGATCTACGTCGGCGGCATCTCCGTGGCGATGATCTTCGCGGTGATGCTCTCGCCCCACGTGGGCCGCGACCTGCGCGAGACCCCGGCGCGCCGCCTGGGCGCCGCGCTCATCGCCTCGCTGCTCTTCGCCGGCGCCGCGCTCGCCGTGTTGTCGGGCCCCGCCGTCCCCGACACGCCCGAGGCCGCCGGCGCCTTCGACCCGGCCCTGGTCGGCCACGCCCTGCTGGGCGACTGGCTGCTCGCCTTCGAGGTCCTCTCGGTGGTGCTGCTCCTCGCCATCATGGGCGCCGTCATCATCGCCACCCGCGAGCCCCCGGCCCCCGCCGACGCCGCTCCGGCCGCCGAGGAGGCGCGCCCGTGACGCCGCTCACCGCCTTCAACCTCTGCGCCCTGGCGCTCTTCTGCATGGGCCTCTACGGCGTGCTGGCCCGAAAGAACCTCATCGCCATGCTCATCGGCGTCGAGCTGATGCTCAACGCCGCCAGCCTCAATGCCCTCGCCTGGGGCCGCTACGGCCTGGTCGACCCCGCCCACGCCGCCGTCAGCGGCCAGATCCTCGTCCTCTTCATCATCGGCCTGGCCGCCGCCGAGGCCGCCATCGCCCTGGCCATCATCCTCGCCGTCCATCGCCATCGACACAGCGTCGACGTCGACGACCTCGACACGCTGGAAGGCTGAGGGCCCGCATGAAAACAACCACGCTGAATCCGCTGCGGATCCATCCCCGCCAACGCGTCCGCGGCACCTCGCAGCATCCAGATACAGCTTCGGATTCCGCGGACGCGCCGGCGGCGCGCCTCCTTGCGCCTCCAACGCACTCATTCTCACACGGGCCCTGAGCCGATGGTCCTCGACACCCCCACGCTGACGCGCCTCGCCCTGGCAGCCCTCGCCGCGCCGCTCTGCGCCTTCGCCATCGCCGGCCTCGCGCTGCGCTCGCGCCCCCGCGCCGCCGCGGCCCTGGTCATCGCCTCGGGCGCGCTCACCGCGCTGGCGACGCTGGCCATCCTCGCGCTGGCCGACGCCCCCATCCAGCAGGTCTGGACCTGGCTGCGCGTGGGCGACACCGACCTCGGCTTCGGCGTCCTCCTCGACCCCCGCTCACGCCTGATGGGCGCCGTCGTCGGCGTCATCACCCTGCTGGTCCAGATCTACTCCACCGGCTACATGGCCCATGACCCCGGCCGCACCCGCTTCTTCGCGCTGCTGGCGCTCTTCGAGTGGGCCATGCTCGGCTTCGCCTACGCCCCCGACCTGCTCCAGGCCTTCATCTTCTGGGAGCTGGTCGGCCTGGCCTCCTTCTTCCTCATCGGGTTCTGGTACGACCGGCCCGAGGCCATCGCCGCCGCCAAGAAGGCCTTCATCATGACCCGCGTCGGCGACGTGGCGATGCTCATCGGCCTGGTCCTGCTCTTCGCCCTGGCCGGCACCCTCGACATCCGCGAGAGCCTCGACCGCCTCCACTCGCTGCTGCAGGGCCACGGCATCACCAGCCTGCAGGTCGAGGTCGCCGCCGCCCTGCTCTTCGTCGGCGTCGTCGGCAAGAGCGCCCAGTTCCCGCTGCACACGTGGCTCCCCGACGCCATGGCCGGCCCCACCCCCGTCAGCGCGCTGCTGCACTCCGCCACCATGGTCGCCGCCGGCGTCTTCCTCTTCGCCCGCTTCGAGGAGCTCTTCCTGCTGGCGCCGCTCACCCGCAGCGCCGCGCTGCTCCTCACCGCCTTCACCGCGCTGCTGGCCGCGCTGCTGGCCTCGGTGCAGGTCGACATCAAGCGCGTGTGGGCCTGGTCCTCCATCAGCCAGCTCGGCACCATGCTGGCCGGCCTCGCCGCCGGCGGCCTCTCGTCGGGGCTCTTCCACCTCACCACCCACGCCGCCTTCAAGGCCCTGCTCTTCCTCTCGGCCGGCGCCCTCATCCACCACTACGGCACCCAGGATCTGCGCGCGCTCGGCCGCGCCGGCGCCCGCCGCGACCGCCTCACCATGCTGGGCCTCCTGGTCGGCGCCGCCGCCCTGGCAGGCATCCCCGGTTTCGCCGGCTTCGCCTCCAAGGAGGCCGTCCTCACCGCGGTCCACGACGTCCCCGGCCGCGCCGCCGCCACCGGCTTCGCGCTGCTGGTCATCGGCGCCGGCTTCACCGCCTACTACGTCGGCCGCGTCGCCTTCCTCCTGCTGCGCCCCACCGCCGCCGAGCCGCACGAACCGACGCCACCCGACGCCCACGGCCACCCTCCCACCACCGCCATGAGCGCCTCCATCCTCACGCTCACCCTCATCACCCTGGCCCTCGCCTTCGCGGGCCCCCTGGTCGCCTCGCTCCTCGGTCAGCCCCTGCCCGAGCTCGCCCTGGCCCACGCGGTGCCGGGCATCGCCGCCGTCGCCCTCGGCCTCGCGGTGGCCGTCTTCGACTTCGGCCGCAAGAGCTCCGCCCCGCCGCTCTTCGAGCGCGTCCCCGCGCTCCACGGTCTCCTGCTCCGCGGCTTCTACGTGGACGCCATCTACCAGCGCGTCTTCGTCGGCGCCGCCCGCCTCTGCGCCCGCGCGCTGCACTTCGCCGAGACGCGCCTGCTGGACCCGGCCGCCGACGGGCTGGCCCGCCTCACCCTGGCCATGGGCGAGGGCACCGCCCGCGGCCAGTCGGGGCAGCTCCAGCGCTACATCGGCGTGGCCGCGCTCCTGCTGGCCTGCGTCGCCCTCTGGCTGGGGTTCGCCGAATGAGCGCGCTGGCACAGATCCCCATCCTGCCGCTGCTGCTCGCGACCCCCCTCGCGTGCACCCTGCTCACCCTCGTCGTGCCCGAGCGCCTCATCAAGCCGCTCAACGCCACGCTCTCCGCGCTGGCGCTCGGCCTGGCCCTGGCCCTGGCCTTGGGCTTCGACGCCACCACCGGCGGCTACCAGTTCGCCTTCGTGCGGCCCTGGATCCCGGCCTTCCGCATCCAGCTCGACCTGGCCGCCGACGGCATCGCCGTCCTGATGAGCCTCCTCAACGCCGTCGTCTACTTCACCGGCACGCTGACCATGTGGTCGCTCAACCACCGCACCCGCGAGTACTTCGCCTTCATCTCGCTCCTGGTCTTCGGCGTCTTCGGCGTCTTCCTGTCCCGCGACCTCTTCGCCTTCTTCTTCTTCTACGAGGTCGCCGTCCTGCCCATGTACCCGCTCATCGCGGTGTGGGGCAGCACGCGCAAGGCCTACGCCGCCATGAAGCTCACCCTCTACCTCATGGCCGGCAGCGCGCTGCTCTTCCCGTCGCTCATCGCGCTCTACGTCCTGGGCGGGGGCGACACCTGGTCCATCCCCGAGCTGGCCCGACGCGGCTTCGACCCCTCGGTGCAGGTCTTCCTCTACCCCTTCCTCTACGTCGGCTTCGGCATCCTCGCCGGCATGTGGCCGCTCCACGGCTGGTCGCCCACCGGTCACGTCGCCGCCCCGACCTCGGTGTCGATGCTGCACGCCGGCGTGCTGATGAAGCTCGGCGCCTTCGGCATCCTCCGCGTCGCCATCGGCATCCTCCCCCACGGCGCCGAGGTCTGGGCGCCCGTCGCCGCCTCGCTGGCCACCGCCGGCATCATCTACGGGGCCTTCGTCGCCTGGCGCCAGACCGACTTCAAGTACGTCATCGGCTTCTCCAGCGTGTCGCACATGGGCATCGTGCTGCTGGGGCTGGCCACCCTCAGCGCCGACGGCACCCGCGGCGCCGTCTTCCAGATGTTCGCCCACGGCGTGATGACCGCGCTCTTCTTCAGCGTCGTCGGCTTCATCTACGACCAGACCCACGACCGCGACATCGACCACTACGGAGGCCTCGCCACCCAGGTCCCCGTCGCCGGCACCCTCTTCATCCTGGCCGCGCTCTGCGGCATGGGCGTGCCGGGCTTCGCCAGCTTCGTCGCCGAGTTCCTGGTCTTCGTCGCCGCGCTCCAGGCCTGGCCGGTGCTGGGCATCATCGCCATCGCCGGCCTCGTCATCACGGCGGCCTATCTGCTGCGGGTGCTCGGCAAGGCGCTCTTCGGCCCCCCCAACCCCGAGCGCGCGGGCCTTCTCGACCTGCGCCCCGTCCAGGCGCTGCCGCGGGTCATCCTGGCCGGGCTGCTGCTCCTCTTCGGCTTCGTGCCCCAGCTCGCGCTCGACCTCATCTCCCACATCGGCGCGGTGGTGAAGTGACCGCCCTCGCCCCCGAGCTGGCCGCCGCCGGGTCGGCCATCGCCTGCTTCGCCGCCTCGATGGCGCGCGGGCCCGGCGTGCCCCGGCTGACCGCCCGGGTCGGCGTCCTCGGCGCCCTGGTGACCCTGGCCGCGGCGCTCCTGGCCCTCACCGCCCGGGCCGAGCCCCTCGCCGGCGTCTACGTGGTCGACGCGCTCTCGCAGTTCCTCAAGCTCGGCATCGCCTCCGGTGTGCTGGTCGCCGCGCTGGCCGCCACCGACAGCACCAGCCTGCGCCCCTCGGCCCGCGGCGACCTGCCCACCCTCATCCACCTCGGCGCGCTGGGCATGATGCTGCTCTCGAGCGCCGTCGAGCTGGTCACCCTCTACGTCGCCCTGGAGCTCTCGGCCTACGCGCTGTACGTCCTGGCCGCGCTGCACCGGGACCAGCGCATGGGCAGCGAGGGCGGCGCGCGCTACCTGCTCTTCGGCGCGGCGGCCTCGGCGACCACCGTGTTCGGCATCACGATGCTGATGGGCCACACCGGCACCACCCAGCTCACCCACCTGGGCACAGCGCCGCCCCCCGCGGCGCTGCTGGGCCTGGCGCTCTTCCTGTCGGGCCTGCTCTTCAAGCTGGCCGTCTTCCCCTTCCACGCCTGGGCTCCCGACGCCTACGAGGCCGCCCCGCACCCGGCGGCGACGCTCATCGGCACGGCGTCCAAGGTGGCCGCCATCGGCATCCTGGTGCGCGTGCTGATGGCCGTCGGGCACTCCCAGCTCCTGGTGCACCTGCTGCTGCTGGCGTCGGTGGCGTCGATGACCGTCGGCAACCTGGGCGCGCTGTTGCAGCGCAACGTCAAGCGCCTGCTCGGCTGGTCGGCCATCGCCCACGGCGGCTACGCGCTCATCGGCCTGGTGGTCGCCTCGGAGCGGGGCAGGGCGGCCGCGCTCTTCTACGCCGTGGTCTACGTCGTCATCGGCGCCGGGCCCTTCCTGGTCGTGACGGCCCTGGGGGCCGGTGGCCGGAACCCCGACCGCGCCGACCTCCAAGGTCTGGCCCGCCGCTCGCCGCTGCTCGCGGCCCTGCTCCTTGTGGGCATGTTCGGCCTCGCCGGCATCCCGCCCACCCCGGGCTTCGCCGGCAAGTGGTTCCTCTTCGTCGCGGCGGTCGAGCGCGGCGCCTTCTGGCTGGTCCTGGTGGCCGCCGTCAACGCCACGATCTCACTCTACTACTACCTCCAGCTCATCCGCGACGCCTGGACAGGCGAGGTCTCGCCCGACGCCCCGCCCATCGTGCTCACCCCGTCGATGCGCCTGGCGGCCGTGCTGGTCCTGGCGGCCACCGCGCTGCTCGGCGCCTTCCCCGGGCCCGTGTGGGATCTGGCCGCGCTGGCAGCTGGCGGCTCGCTTCCCCAGTAGCGCCGAGATACCATCGCCGCCTGCCCAGGAGATCGCGCCGTGAAGCTCCCCGTCGTCCGCGACCACATGGACACGACCGTCCACACGCTGCGCCCCGACGCGCCCATCCTCGAGGCCGTCGACTTCCTCCTCGAGCACCACGTCACCAGCGCCCCGGTCACCGACCCGGCCGGCATGCTCATCGGCATCATCAGCGAGAAGGACTGCCTGCGCCTGCTGGCCGCCGGCACCGACGCCGACGTCCCCCGCGGCATCGTGGCCGACTACATGACCCGCGACGTGGTCACCATCACCCCCAAGATGAACGTCTACTACGTGGCCGGCCTCTTCCTGAAGAACGTCTTCCGCCGCCTCCCCGTGGTCGACGAGGGCAAGCTGGTCGGAGCCATCACCCGCTTCGACATCCTGCGCGTCATCCAGAAGAACCTCCGCTAGCCGGATGCCCACGGGCACAGCGGCAGATGGGCCGGGCATTCCCACGACGTGGGTCCGGTCGCACGGTTGAAGCGGTCGGGTGGCGGTGCCACACTCGGCCCGTGACGACGCTCTCCCGTGACACCTCAGCGACCGCCGAGCGGGAGCACATCCGCCTCCTCCGAGAGGCCGGTCCCGCCCGCCGCCTCGCCTTGGCGCTCGAGTTGAGCAACATGACCCGCGAGATGGCCTTCGCCGCCATCCGCCGCCATGAGCCCTCGCTGACCCACGATGAGCTCGTCATCCGGTTCGTCCGACTCCACTACGGCGAGGCATGCTCGGCGATGGTGTCCCGGTGCATGGAGGCGAAGCGCAGTGACGAGCAGCCCGGTTGACGAAGCCGTCAGCGCGGTCGTCGACGTGCTCGACCGGCTCGGCATCCCCTGGCTGATCGGTGGCTCGCTCGCCAGCTCGGTTCACGGCAGCGCACGATCCACGTTGGACGTCGACATGGTCCTGGCGCTCGCGCTCTCCGAGGTTCGCCCTCTGGTGGAGGCGCTCGAGCCCGACTTCTACGTCGACGAAGACGCGGTCCGCGAAGCGGTCCGGTCGCGAGCGTCGTTCAACGCGATCCACAACGCCACCATCGTCAAGATCGACATCTACGTCCTCACTCCGGATCCCTTCGAGCAGAGCGCGTTCTCGCGGGGCGTCCTGCAGCGTCTTCCCGGCGCGAGCGAGCGTGCTCCAGCGTTTCGATTCTGCACCGCGGAGGACATCATCCTCCCCACCCCCGACCTCATCACCTTCTCCGGCTCGACCGGCCTGCTGGTCCACGGCGATCTCCTCTACGTGGGGATCAACGGCATCAGCACCTACCCCGCGCTGAAGTGAACCCTGGGGCTGCTCGGGGGCTCCGACGCGGTGCGCTGTAGCGACCGCCTTCGATCAGAGCCCGGGCGGCGTGTTGACGCCACGGTGCGCCGAGGTCAGGCTGGGCCGCGCTGGCTTGGTGCCGGGCTACGACCTGGAGAGGATGGATCGATGTCGCAACGCGCGAGTGTCCTGCTGGTCGTGAGTGTGGGTCTCGCCGGGGTGTGGCTCGCGCTGGCGCTGAGCGCCTGTGACGGCGAGGGGCGCAAGAGCAACAGCGGCCTGGACGCTCCCTTCGAGGAGTATGTCACGGCGCTGCGGGACTGCGATCTGCTCAGCGAGGGCAAGCTGCCCGTGGGGGCCATCGAGACGCCCGAGCTCACCAGCACGCAGGCGGCGTGCGTGACCGGGTGTCTGGACAAGGCGACCTGCATCGACTTCCGGGACTCGGTCTGCAACGAGGGTGGGGGCGCGCTCCAGGTGTGCCTGGGCGCGTGCACGGCGTTCAGGTGCGGCAACGGCGACGCGCTCGACCTGTCGCGGGTGTGCGATGGCGAGCAGGACTGCGCGGACGGCAGCGACGAGCGCTCGTGCGCGCCCGCCTCGTTCAATTGCCGGGACGGGGGGCTGATCGGCGCCGACCTCGTGTGCAACGGCCAGCTGGACTGCGTCGACGGGTCCGACGAATCCTCCTGCGCGACCTTCGTGTGCAACGACGGCCAGACCACGCCGGAACGCCTGGTGTGCAACGGGGCCATCGACTGTCTGGACGGCTCCGACGAGCTCGGGTGCGCGCGGTTCTTCTGCACCGACGGCCCGATCTAGGAAGCGCTGGCCGGGCGCCCTCGTCGCCGGGTGGCGCCGCGGGGCCTCGCCGCGATCGGTGGGCCCTCGCGCGCGCCGGCGGTGTTTCCGGCGTGTAACTTCCCGGTATAATTCCGTCGCGTCGGTGACCGGCCTCCGGGCGGCGGTGGGCGAGCGGCGAGCCTTTGAGCATATGGCTCTGCGGCTGCGGTGAGGTCAGTCAGGCGGGCACCGGGGGCCGGGGTGTGGACGGGCCGCCGCTTGCGGGCGGCCGGCTGCGGGTGCAGCGTCGTGGCCTATGCGGCTATTGCTCCAGCATCGCACCGTCTACAGCTACCCCAAGCCGGCGAACCTCGGGCCCCACGTCATCCGCCTGCGGCCGGCGACGCACGCCCGCGCCCACATCGAGAGCTACAGCCTCACGGTGCCCGACGCCGCCCTGGTCCACTGGCAGCAGGACCCGCAGGCCAACCACGTGGCGCGGCTCACCTTTCGCGAGGGCACGCGCCTGGACCGCTTCGAGGTGGTGGTCGAGCTGGCCGCGGACATCCGCCCCATCAACCCCTTCGACTTCTTCATCGACGCATACGCCGAGGCGCTGCCCTTCGCCTACCCGACCGAGCTGGCTCGCAGCCTCTCCGCCTGCCTCGACCTGTCGGCGCCAGCCTTCGCCGGCGGGCCGCTCTTCGAGGCCTTCGTCGCCGCCAACCCGGGCCACGGCGGCACCGTGGCCTGGGTGGTCGAGCTCGCCGGGAAGGTCGCCTCCCAGGTGCGCTACGTCATCCGCGAGGAGTCGGGGATCTGGACGCCCGAGGAGACCCTGGCCCAGGGGCGCGGCTCGTGTCGCGACTCGGCGGTGCTGCTGGTCGCCGCGCTGCGCCGCAGCGGCCTCGCCGCCCGATTCGCCAGCGGCTACCTGGTGCAGCTCGCCGACGAGGGGATGATCCCCGACCAGCCGCGAGGCGTGTCCCGCGACGTCGTCGATCTCCACGCCTGGGCCGAGGTCTACCTGCCGGGCGGCGGGTGGATCGGCATCGACGGCACCAGCGGCCTGCTCTGCGGCGAGGGGCACATCCCGCTCGCCTGCACGCCGACGCCAGCGCTCGCCTCGCCCATCGAGGGCACCAGCGACGTGGTCGCCTCGGAGCTGGGGTTCGAGATGATCGTCGGCCGCGTCGGGCACGAGCCGCGACCGACCACCCCCTACACCGAGGCCGCCTGGGAGACCCTGCTCGAGCGTTCGGCGCAGGCGGACGCCCGCCTCGTCGAGGACGGCATCCACCTCACGCTGGGCGGCGAGCCGACCTTCAACAGCCGTGAGCACCCCGACGCCCCCGAGTGGGGTCCCGACGCGCTGGGCGAGTCCAAGTGGGCGCTGGGCCTGGCGCTGGCCGATGCGCTGCGGCGCCGCCTGGCCCCGGGCGGCCTGGTCTTCTACCGCCAGGGAAAGCACTACCCGGGCGAGTCGCTGCCCCGCTGGGCGCTCGACATCATCGCGCGCCGCCAGGGCGACGCGATCTGGCCCGAGCTTCCGCCCCGGGCCGGCGCGCCGGCGGTGGTCGACGACCCCGAGGCCGCCGCCCGGGTCTTCGCCGAGGATCTGGCACGGCGCCTCGGCTTCACCGGGTACCTCCAGCCCGCCTTCGAGGACCCCTGGCACTTCCTGATGGCCGAGGCCAGCCTGCCGCCGGACGCCGACGCCCTCGCGGCCGACCTGAGCGACGCCGAGGCCCGCCGCCGCCTGGCCCGGGTGCTCGGCCACGGACTCGGCGAGCCCGCCGGCTGGGTCCTGCCGCTGACCCGCGCGCGCGACCGCTGGCACAGCTCGCGCTGGACCTTCCGCCGCGGCCACGTCTTCCTGGTGCCGGGCGACAGCCCGATCGGCCTCCGCCTGCCCCTGGACTCGCTGCCCGACTGCCTGCCGGTCCCGTCGCCGGTGGAGCCGGCCGTCGTCCGCGAGGACCCGCGCCTGGCCGAGGACCCCGAGGCCGCCGCCGCCCTCGAGGCCGAGCGAGCCGAGCTCGACGACCTGCGCGCGGTGCGCACCGCGCTCTGCGTCGAGGCACGCGAGGGCCGCGTCCACGTGTTCATGCCGCCGCTCTGGTGCGCCGAGGAGTTCTTCGCCCTGGTCGAGATCCTCGGCCAGTCCCGCGCGGCCACCGGCGTCGACGTGCAGCTCGGCGGCTACTCGCCGCCCTCGGGCCCCGATCTCTTCCGCTTCGCCGTCACGCCCGACCCCGGCGTGCTCGAGGTGAACCTCCCGCCGGTCGCCTCCACGGCCGAGTACGACCGCCTCATCCACGCCGTCTTCGACTGCGCCCTCGCCTCGGGCCTGCACTCCGAAAAATACATGCTCGACGGCCGCCAGCAGGGAAGCGGCGGCGGGAACCACCTGACGATGGGCGGCCCGAAGCTCCTGGAGAGCCCCTTCATCCTGCGCCCCGACCTGCTCGCCAGCCTCATCACCTTCACCCAGCACCACCCCTCGCTCTCCTACCTCTTCACCGGGCTCTTCGTCGGCCCCACCTCGCAGGCACCGCGCGTCGACGAGGCCCGCCACGACGCCCTCTACGAGCTGGAGCTGGCGCTGGAGCGGGCCCACGCGTGCCGCGACGAGCCGGAGCCGCCCGCGCCCTGGCTGGGCGACATGCTCTTCCGCAACCTGCTGGTCGACGTGGCCGGCAGCACGCACCGCGCCGAGATCTCCATCGACAAGCTGTGCGCGCCGTCCGGCCCCCACGGCCGCCAGGGCCTGGTCGAGCTGCGGGCCTACGAGATGCCGCCGCACCCCCGCATGGCCACCGCCCAGGCCGCCCTGGCGCGCACCCTGGTGGCCGCCTTCGCCCGCACGCCCTACCGGGCGCCGCTGGTGCGCTGGGGCCAGGCGCTCCACGACCGCTACCTGCTGCCCTACTACCTCTGGCGCGACTTCGAGGACGTGCTCGCCTGGCTCGAGGCCCAGGGCACGCCGCTGCCGGCCGACGCCTACCAGCCCTTCCTCGATCTGCGCTGCCCGCTGGTCGGGCGCCTGCACGCGGGCGACGTCACCGTGGAGGTGCGCAACGCGCTGGAGCCCTGGCCGGTGCTGGGCGAGGAGGCGACGGCCACCGGGACCGCGCGCTACGTCGACAGCTCGATGGAGCGCGTCGAGATCCGCGCCTCGGGCCTGGTCCCCGAGCGCCACGCGGTGGTCATCGCCGGCCTGCAGGTCCCGCTGCGCGCCACGAACACGTCGGGCGAGCAGGTCGGCGGCGTCCGCTTCCGCGCCTGGGCCCCGCCCCACAGCCTGCAACCCCACATCGGCATCCACCACCCGCTGCGCATCGACGTGGTCGATCTCTGGGCCGAGCGCAGCCTGGGCGGCGCGGCCTACCACGTGTGGCACCCCGAAGGCCGCAGCTTCGACAGCCAGCCGCTGACCCGCTTCGAGGCCGCCGCGCGTCGCGCCCAGCGCTTCACCCTGGAGGGACCGCGCCCCTGGCCCGTCCGCGCCGAGCTCGCGGCCCCGCACCCCGAGACCCCCTACACCCTCGATCTCCGCCGCTTCCCGGTGGACCACCCGATGCCGGAGCCGCCACCGGAAGCGTCGGGCTAGCCCGCTGACCGCCACGATGACCCGCCCCGCGCCGAGTCCCGGCCCCCCCAGGCCGCGCCGCGGGCTCCAAGGGAGACCGACGTGACAGCCACCGCCACCTCCAGCCTCTTCGATCGCTACACGCCCGAGCTGCACAGCTTCGACGAGATCTTCGGCGCCCCCGGCGTCCCGCGGGACCCCTTCACCGCGTTGATGGCCGAGGTCGAGTCGGCCGTCGGCGCCGACTTCGAGCGGCTCCAGCGTCTGGCCGACCAGGTGCTGCTCCGGGCCGGCGTGACGTTCTCGGTGTACGCAGACCAGCGCGGCACCGAGAAGATCTTCCCCTTCGACCTGCTCCCTCGCGTCATCGACGCCGACGACTGGGACCACCTCGACCGCGGGCTGCGCCAGCGCGTGCAGGCGCTGCAGTGCTTCCTCGACGACGTCTACGGCGACCAGCGCATCCTCGCCGAAGGCGTCATCCCGAAGGAGCTGGTCCTGGGCGCCAGCCAGTACACCGCGCTGGTGCGCGGCGTGCGCCCGCCCAGCGGGGTGCGCATCCACATCGGCGGCATCGACATGGTGCGCGACGGCGCCGGCACCTGGCTTGTCCTCGAGGACAACGTCCGCACGCCGTCGGGCGTCTCCTACGTGCTGGAGAACCGCCTCGTCACCAAGCGCGTCTTCGCGGCCGCCTTCCGCGAGGCCCAGGTCCAGCGCGTCGACCTCTACCCCTCGAAGCTGGCCGAGAGCCTGCGCTCGGTCGCGCCCGGCGACCCCGCCAAGGCCTTCGTGGTGGTGCTGACGCCGGGCATGTACAACTCCGCGTACTTCGAGCACAGCTTCCTCGCCCGCACCATGGGGCTCCCGCTCACCGAGCCGGGGGATCTCTACGTCGACGACGACCGGGTCTGGCTCAAGACGACGGCCGGCCCGCAGCAGGTCGACGTCATCTACCGGCGCATCGACGACGCCTACATCGACCCGGCGGCCTTCCGGGCCGACTCCCTGCTGGGCGTGCGCGGGCTCATCGGCGCCTGGGCCAAGGGCAACGTCACGCTGGCCAACGCGCCGGGCAACGGCGTCGCCGACGACAAGGCGATCTACCCCTACGTCCCCGACATGGTGCGCTTCTACCTGTCCGAGGAGCCGATCCTCCAGCAGGTGCCGACCTGGCTCTGCGACCGCGAGGACGACCGCCGCTTCGTGCTCGAGCACCTCGACGAGATGGTCGTGAAGTCGGTGGACGAGGCCGGCGGCTACGGGATGCTCATGGGGCCCAGCGCGTCGAAGACCGAGCGCGCCGCCTTCGCCGAGCGCATCAAGGCGACGCCGCGCAAGTACATCGCCCAACGGCGCCTGGAGCTGTCGACCTGCCCGACCTGGATCCCCGAGACCCAGCGCTTCGAGCCGCGGCGCGTGGACCTGCGGCCCTACGTGCTGACCGGCAGCGAGGGGCCCTGGGTGCTGCCCGGCGGGCTGACGCGCGTGGCGTTGCCGCGCGGGTCCTACGTGGTCAACTCGAGCCAGGGCGGCGGCTCGAAGGACACCTGGGTACTGCGCCGATGAGGAACGCAGCGACCGCGCGCGGCGGCTCTGCTATGGTCGCGGCAGACGTCGACCGGCCCCTACGGAAGCGGAGTGCGAAGGTGATATCGCGGGTCGCTGACCACTGCTTCTGGCTCGGGCGCTATCTCGAGCGCACCGAGAGCACGGCGCGGATGCTCTTCGTGACGGCCAACCTGGCCCTGGACACGGAGCTGGCGCCGAGCGACATCTGGCGCCCGGTCATCATCGTCTCGGGCGAGGAGGAGCGCTTCCTCGAGCGCTTCGACGCCGAGGCCACCGGCGACGGCGAGGCGGTGCAGGACTACCTGACCTGGGACGCGACCTGCGGGGCGTCACTGCTGTCGTCCATCGACGCGGCGCGCTGGAACGCGCGGGCCATCCGCGAGGTCATCAGCCTGGAGGTGTGGGAGTCCGTCAACGAGCTGCACCTGTGGCTGCGCACCGACGCGGCGCGCACGCTGTGGAGCGAGGGGCGCTACGACTTCTACAGGCACATCAAGCGGCAGGTGCAGCTCGTGCTGGGGCAGGTCCACGGCACGATGCTGCACAACCACGCGATGGACTTCATCTGGCTGGGGCTCTTGCTGGAGCGCACCGGGCAGACGGCGCGCACCCTGGACGTGCACCACCACGTGCTCAGTCAGCTCGAGGCGCGTTCGGCGGATCTCAGCGTGGAGCTGGTGCTGCTGCCCTCGCTCTTGCGGGCGTGCTCGGCGCTCGAGCCCTTCATGAAGAGCAGCGGCGGGGTGGTGCGCGGCCCGCGGGTGGCCGAGTTCCTGTTGCTGGAGCGCGAGTTCCCGCGTTCGGTACGCTTCTGCGTACGCCGGGCCCTGGACTGCCTGAGCCGCATCCGGCCGCTGGCGGCGACGAAGCTCCCCGGCGGCGAGACCCTCGAGCGGATGCGGGCGCTCGACGCCTGGCTCCAGGATATCTCTGCCGAGACGATCTCACGGGACGGATTCCACGATATCCTGACCCACGTCGTCGACGAGACCGCGTGCATCTGCACCGGGCTCGGCCACGAGGTGCTGGGTCACGGCGACGCCGCCCAGGCCTGAAACGCGTCGCCCGTCCCCCGGAGAGCTCCTTGCCGAACATGATCGCCATGTCCTTCGAGGGCATGCTGGCCCCTTCGTTCGAGCTGCGTGGATTGACCGAGGGGCACCTGCCCGACGGCTGGGGCGTGGGCTTCTACGGGGGGGCGGAGCCAGCGGCGACGATCCTGAAGGAGCACTCGCCGAGGGCCGGCAGCCTGCGCTCCGAGCTGATCAAGACCTGGGACCACCTGTCCTCGTCCACCTTCCTGCTGCACATCCGGCGCGCGCGGTGGGGCAGCATCAGCGACGCCAACACCCAGCCCTTCGTGCGCACCTGGGGCGGCCGCGACTGGATGTTCGCCCACGCCGGCTCGCTCGACACGGTCCCCCCCGTCGAGGGGCCGATGATGTTCGAGCCGGTGGGGTCCACCGACAGCGAGCTGGTCTTCTGCATCCTGATGAACCGCATCGCCGAGCGCGGCTGGCGCTCGCTGGGCGAGGTGGACATCGACGAGACGCTGGCGCTGCTGCGCGACATGGACGGCTACGGCAGCTTCTCGGTGGTGCTCTGCGACGGCCGGGACCTGCTGGCGTACACCGACGGGCAGGGCAAGGCGCCGCTCTACGCCTGGGAGCGCCGGCCGCCCTACAACAGCCGGCCCTTCGGCGACGAGGACCTCGTCGTGGACCTCTTCAAGCGCGGCATCACCAGCCGGAACGGCCTGGTGCTGAGCTCGGAGCTGCTGGCCCAGGACGGCGGGCCGGCGAGCTGGCAGCAGCTCCCCGCCGGCGAGCTGCTCATCGCGCGCCAGGGCACCATCCGGCTGCGCACCGGCCCCCAGGACGCCGCGCCGCAGCTCCACATCTACCAGGTCCCCACGCCGCCGGCGGGCGTGGAGCCCAAGACCTTCCGGGTGCGCCACACCAGCGTCTACACCTACGAGAAGCCGGTCGAGCGCAGCGACCACCTGCTGCGCCTCACCCCGATCGAGGACCACCTCCAGCGGCTGCGCGAGCACACCATCGAGGTGTCGGTGGACGGGCGCGCCCGCGACTTCGAGGACGTCTTCGGCAACCGCTGCCGCCGGCTGCTCATCGAGACGCCCTACACCGAGCTGCGCATCGTGGCCGACAGCGTCGTCGAGGTGCTGGACAGCGACCCCTTCCACTACCGGCCGCTGCGGGCGCGCACCCAGATCCCGCTGGTGTGGATGCCCTGGCAGCGGCACATGCTGGCGCCCTACATGCTGCCGCCCGAGCTGCCCGAGTCGCAGCTCGCCACGCTGACCGACTACGCGATGAACTTCGTCGGTCGGAACAGCTCCGATCTCCTGCAGACGCTGCTGGACATGAACATCACCATCTTCAAGGAGTACACCTACCGCCAGGGCTCGACGACCCTGGCGACGACGGCCTTCGAGACCTACGTGGACCGCCAGGGGGTGTGCCAGGACTTCGCGAACCTGCTCATCGCCATGGCGCGGCTGCTGGGCGTCCCGGCGCGCTACGCCACGGGCTACATCTACACGGGGCCCAAGGCCGCGAACGTCGCCCAGTCCGAGGCGTCGCACGCCTGGGTGCAGTGCTACCTGCCGGAGCTGGGGTGGAAGGGCTTCGACCCCACCAACGGCCTGGTCACCCAGACCGACCACGTGCGGGTCGCCGTCGGCCGCAACTACGTGGACGCTACCCCCACCGGCGGCACCATCTACGTGGGCGGCGCCGGTGAGACCCTGTCGGTGGACGTCCAGTTCGACCCGATCGAGTAGGGCCTACTCGATGAAGCGCGAGACGGAGGTCGCCTCGGCTTCGACGCCTTCCTGGCGTTGGTACTCGGGGTCCAGCAGGTCGTTGATGCGGTCCATCACGATGTCGGTGATCGCCTGGTAGGCCAGGCCGTGGGCGGCGGTGGCCTCCAGGCTGAACGGGCGGGCCGAGGCGGGGACGCGGTGGGGCGCCAGCTCCGGGCCGTCGGGGGTGAGCGGCGGGCCCATGCGGTAGATGATGTGGCCGCCGTGGGCCAGGGGTGAGTTGCCGGGGTAGACGCGGTCGCTGCCGTTGCACCCGACCGGGACGATGGTGGCGCCGAGGTGCTGGGCGACCTGGGCCATGCCGGTGTGGCCGCGGGTGAGCCGCTTGGAGCGCGTGCCCTGGGGGAAGACCAGCAGGTGCACGCCCTTGTCCTCGAGGGCCGAGCGGCACAGGCGCATGACCTCGTCCATCATGGCGCCGAAGAGGCGGTCGAAGCGGCCCAGGAAGTCACCGGCGCCCAGGAAGGTGCGGAGGTCGGCGGAGGTGTCGGCGGGCAGCGGGTCGTCCAGCGAGCGCTGGCGGTCGACGATGTCGCGCAACAGGCGGTACTCGGCGTTGGTGGGGACGCGGCCCAGCGCGGCGCGGAACTCGGTGGCGATGACGTAGCCGCGGGAGGGCAGGGGGATGTTGTTGCAGCTGTCCATGAAGGCGCCGATGACCGGGTTCTCGTAGTACTTCCCCTTCACCCACGCCGCGGTGAAGCCGTGACCGGCGCGGTAGAGCCGGTACTGGAAGGGCCAGTAATTGTAACGATCCGTATGGTTCATGGCGAAGATGACCGGGTGGCCGGGCAGGTTCTCCGTGCCCGCGAGCTCGATCTTCGTGCGCCGGGGCAAGCGGTAGTCGAAGCGCAGGATGAGGTTGGCGACGAACATCTGTCCGAGGGGGGTGGTCGCCAGCTTGATGCGCTTCAGTCGCTCGAGGGTCAGCATGGTGGGTCCACCCTGCCACCATCGAGGCCCGCGGACTAGAACGAGTTCCAGTGCCGCGCGGCGATGACGTCGGTGGGGGGCGGACGCTACGGTCCGCAGCAGGCGTCCAGGTCGAGACAGCAGTCGCCCTCGGTCACGCAGAGGGCGTCACACTGGCACCCAGCGGTGATTTCGTAGGACCCGCAGCGGCCCGAGCAGGTGAGCGCGAGGTTGGCTCCGCACTGGGGAGCGTTCACGCAGCTCCCGGCGATGCAGGTGTCGGCGGGGCCGCAGCTGCCGCAGGACCCGCCGCAGCCGTCGTCGCCGCACACTTTGGGCGTCTGCGGCGTGTCCCCGGCGCAGCTCGGCACGCAGGCCTCCGGCTTGCCGATGGAGTCCTTGCAGATGAACTGGTGCATGACGCCGCCCCCGACCCCGTTGGCCCAATAGACGACCCGGTGCCGCCCGAGCGTGTCGACGAACACGGTGGGCTTGAAGATGTCGGAGTCGGGCGCGACCAGCATCGTCTTCTTCCAGGTGCCTTCGATCAGCCGGTGGACGTAGATGGTGTCCGTGGCGCCGTCGGACTCGCTGATGACCGGTCGGTCCAGGGGATCCAGCGTGAGGTCGATGTTGCTCGAGTAGGGCGTGGTGACGATCTCGTGGGGCGTGCTCCACTCTCCGCCGATGCGGCTGCGGTAGTAGTACGTGTTGCCGTCCTGGTAGACGACGTGGACCTCGTCCAGGTCCGCGGCCGTCTGGGCGACCTGGACTCGGACCGGGTTGATGCCCGTGCCGGCCACGGTCTCCATCTTCGGTGTGCCGGAGGGCGGCATGATGTCCCAGAGTCGCAGTCCAGCGCTGGTCCGGATCAGCGCGTAGGCTCGTCCTCCGCGGTCCACGGCCAGCGATGCCCGGTTGAGATTGCCACCCGTGGTCGCGACGACGTCCCATGTCGCCGCGTCGAAATCGACGTACGCGAGGTCCGCCGACGCGTCGCGATGCAGCACGCCGATATGGTAGTTCGATCCCGCGACCACGGGGATGTTGCTGTCTCCGGTCACATAATCGGCGACCGTGAACCCCTTCTTGGAGTAGCTTCCCGAGCCGTTGTAGCGGGCGTAGTGCGTCTCGTCGCCGAGCCCGCCGAAGATGTGCGCGAACGACGAATTTGCCGCCACCGTGGGGCCATCGGTGAACTCGAGGTTCGAAACAGGGATCGCGTACGAGCTGACGCCGGCGTCGCCGACCTTGTGATAGCGCGCCGTCTTCCCGCTGGTCCCCGACTGCGCGTGGCCCGTGGCGATGAGCACCGTCCCCTGCCAGAACTGATTCCCGTGCGGGAAGTGATAGGTCGATTTGCTGTCTGCGACGACCACCGGCGAGCCGCCACACACCGAGCACTCGGCCCGCTCATCGGTCGAGCCATCGCAATCATTGTCCAGGCCATCGCACTGCGACTCGTCCGCCTCCCACCGGGCGTCGTTCGCCGCGAAGGTGCCTCCATCGCAGACCCAGCCGGCCAGGCCGGCGCACACCGCCTTCGACCCCGCGCACACCCCCTCCTGATTGTCGCACGCAGGCGCCGGTCCCAGCGCGCCGGCTGCGTCCGTGATTCCATCGCAGTCGTTGTCCACCCCGTCACAGGTCTCGACCGGCAGGGGCCCGCACTCGCCACACGCGTTCAGCAGCCCCTCGTCGGTCGCGCCGTCGCAGTCGTTGTCGATGCCGTCGCAGGTCTGCTCGGTAGCTTCGTACGCATCGGAGTGCGCGCCGTAGACCAGCGCGTCGCAGACCCATCCGGCCAGGCCGCCACATTCGGCGCGAGCGCCCGCGCAGACGCCCTTCTGGCTCGCGCACAAGGGCGGCTCCAGCCCCTCGTCAGTCCCACCATCGCAGTCGTTGTCCAGCCCGTCGCAAGAGGACTCCTCGGCCTCATACGCCGGGTCGTGTTTCGCGTACGTCGACGTGTCGCAGACCCAGCCGGCGACCCCGGCGCACTCCGGCTCGACCCCCGCACACACGCCGAGCGTCAGCGCGCACCCGGGCGGCGACTCGGTGTCACTGTCCTCGTCGGTGTCGCCATCACAGTCGCTGTTCACGCCGTCGCAGAGGTCGGGCCCGAGCACCCCGCAGCCACCGCATGCGTTGGGCACGCAGCAGCTCCCGCCCGCGCAGAGCCCTGTCTCGCAGTCCCCACCGACCCCGCAGGCCTCGCCGACCCCGCACGGCGCGCAACCGCCACCGCAGTCTACGTCGGTCTCGTCGCCGTTGAGCGCCTCGTCGTCGCAGCTCACGCAGAGCCCGCCCTCGCACGCGCCCGACTCGCAGTCGCTCCCCATGCCGCACTTCGCGCCGTCCGCGCAGGCCGGGCACTTCGCGCCGCCGCAGTCGATGTCGGACTCGCCCTGGTTGAGATGGTCGTCCTCGCAGGTCGGGTTCTCGCAGACGCCGAAGATGCACGTCGCGCTGAGGCAGTCCGAGCCCAGGACGCAGTATTTTCCGGTCGCGCACGCCAGGCACTCGCCGCCGCCGCAGTCGACGTCGGTCTCGTTGCCGTTCTCGACCTTGTCCTTGCACGCCTCCGCTGCGACGCACACGCCCGCCGCACAGGTCGCGCTCTGGCAGTCCGCCGCCCCCGAGCAGGCCTTGTCGACCGGGCACGGATCGCAGGAACCGCCGCAATCCACGTCGGTCTCGTCGCCGTTCTGTTCCTCGTCGACACACGACGGCGCCGTCGCGTCGGCGTCACCGCCGGAGGTCTCGGACACGTCGGCGTCATCGCCCGAGATCTCGATCGCGTCGGCGTCACCGCCGGAGATCTCGGCCCCGTCGGCGTCGCCGCCCGAGGTCTCGAGCGCGTCGGCGTCATCGCCCGAGTCCTCCACGGCGTCGGCGTCGCCGCCCGCGGTCTCGGACGCGTCAGCATCGCCGCCCGCGGTCTCGCTCGTATCGGCATCACCGCCGGAGGTCTCGGCCCCGTCGGCGTCGCCGCCGGAGATCTCGGCCCCGTCGGCGTCGCCGCCCGAGATCTCGACCGCGTCGGCGTCATCGCCCAGGGTCTCGCCGCCGGCCAGGTCAGTGGCCGCGGAGTCGACGCCCACGCCTTCGCCGAACGTCCCCGAGCCCGATCCGACGGGCGCGCACGCCCCCAGGCACAGACCCACCACCGCGCACATCCGGGTCGCACCGGCGCTCATCAGCAGCTCCCGTCTGGAATCGTGACTCCATGCTGCCCGAGTCCGCCCCTGCTTGCCAGCCAATCCGCGTCCCCCGAGCGGCGCTCGTGAGACCCCGATGCCTCCACCGACGCGCCGGTGGTCAGGGGTACCCGGCACCAAGCCCCCAGGTCCCCCGGTCACCGCTCCCATCAACTTGACAGGTCGGCGTCTGACCCCGGGGGACGCTTGCCGCTTGACGAGCGCAACATTTGTTCAGTATGTTTGTTCCTTCACCGACGGAGAGCGAGATGATGGCGGAACTGCTACACGATGCGGCGCCCGAGGCCTGCTCGAACGAGGATCTGGGGGACCGGATCACCGAGCTGGCGGCTCATCTGAACGCGGCGAGCTGTCGCTTCCTCGAGCTCATCGGGGAGTTCGACCGCAGACGAGCGTGGGCGCAGTGGGGCATCGCTTCGTGCGCGCACTGGCTGTCGTGGAAGTGCGGCATCGGGCTCGGCGCCGCCGGTGAGAAGGTGCGGGTGGCCCGGCGACTCGCGGAGCTTCCGCGGCTCTGCGAGGCGTTCCGTTCCGGCGTACTCAGCTACTCGAAGATGCGGGCGGTCACGCGCGTGGCCACGCCGGAAAACGAGGAGTTCCTGCTACGCGTGGCCCGGACGGGCACGGCCTCACATCTCGAGCGGCTGTGCCGGGAGCGGCGCCGGGTCGAGCGGGCCGAGGACGAGAGCGAGGCTTCGGAACGCCGACACGCTTGCCGGGCCCTCTCCTGGTGGTGGGATGAGGATGGGGCGCTCGTGCTGAAGGCTCGGCTCGCCCCCGACGATGGCGCGCTGCTGCTGCGGGCGCTGGAGGCGGCGCGGGAGGTGATCCGTGAGGAGGCCACGGACGCTGGCGAGGAGGGTGGGGATCTTTCCGCGGAGAGATCCGACGCTTTGGTGCAGCTCGCCGAGTCCTGGCTCGCGCGCGGCCCGGGCGAGCTGGCGGGTGGAGAGCGGCACCAGGTCATCGTGCACGTCGACGCCGCGACGCTGGCCGACCCGGAGACCGGGGGGCGGAGCGCGGTCGAAGGAGGCCCCCGCCTCTGTCCCGAGACGGCGCGGCGGCTGGCGGCGGCGTTCAGTATCCGCCGATGATGGTCGCGCTGACGGCGGTGAACAGGAAGGCGAAGGAGACGGCGTCCTTCTGGCCGTCGCCGTCGGTGTCCTGGTCGATGGGGAGGATGCCGAGGGCGGGGCAGAAGAGGGCTTGGTCCAGGGTGAGCACGACGCAGAACGGTGCATCCGTGCCCTCCTGGCACGATGGGATGGCCTCGGCCAGGGCGGGCGAGCAGCCCAGCTTCTGCTTCTTGGGGTTCGAGGTCACCACCTCGAAGGGCGGCGTCTCGGGCAAGAGCCCCAGGCAATCGCAGGGCGCCGCCCCCTTGTTGAAGATGGCGGCGAGGTCGGCGACGGGCAGGGCTCCGGCGGCCAGGCCGGCGTCGATGTCCGGACCGACGCCGTTCGCGCCCGGCGTGACGTCGCCGAAGACCTGCCAGCGCATCGGGCCGGGCTCGGGGCCGGCGCTGAGCTCGCCGTCGACGATGGTGCCCGCGATGCTGTACGCCGGCGCCCCGGTGCCGAGCGAGAAGCTGCGCTCGAAGTCGACCTCGAAGCGTCCGAGGCCCGCGGCGCTCTCGGCCGGCGGGTCGACGGCGCGTCCGGTGAGCGCGTTCAGGACCTGGGTGGTCGAGGCGCCGAGCTCCGGAAACTCCACGAGCAGGACCAGCTCGCCGGAGTCGACGGAGGCCTGCAAGACATCGCCGACGTTGCCGCCCCAGAACTGCCCCAACAGGCCGACCAGGGCCGCGAGGCCGTTGTCGGGCTTGCCATCGCCGTCCTGGTCGACGCCGACGGTGTCGGGGGCCACGCTCAACCTCGTCACGTAGGAGGCGGTCGGCGCGAACTGATACAGCGTGGGGTCCGCGGGGCAGACGCCGTCGATGCAGGGAAATCCCGGGTCGCAGGGCGTCTGGGTGCCCTGCGCGAAGTAGCAGGCGGGGGAGCCCAGGTGGTCGTAGCAGGTGCCCGGGCCCTGCCAGGTCACGAGGTCATCACCCTCGCAGGTCGTGACGGAGTCGATGTCGCACGGCGCACCCGTGCACGCGCTCAGCGGGTTCAGGCCGCTGCAGGCGTAGAACTCGCCGACGCAGCCTTGCTCGGTGCTGCACTTCGCGCACTCGCCGGAGCTCTCGTCGCAGGCCGCGGCGCAGCGGATCTCCGAGCAGGCCAGGGCCTCCACGTAGCAGCTCGCGCAGGCGCCGCTCAGCCTGGCCGTGGAGACGAGCTCCGTCCGGGTGCAGGTCTCCCAGTCGGCGTCGGTGACGGGGCCGGAGCCCAGGCAGGTCGCGCTGGCGGCCGTCGCGAGGGTGCTGAGCGATGGCTTCGCTTTCGCGATCGCGTTCAGGTCAGCGACGCCATCGCAGTCGCCATCCGGGGCGTCGATGACGGTCACCGCCACCGGGAAGGCGCCCATCTTCTCGTCGAGGCTGTTGGCGAAGCCGACCTCGAGCGTGGCCGCCACGGAGTCGTTGGTCGAGCAGTCGAACTCGACCCGGATGTTCTCCGTCTTGCCCGGCGGCAGCTCGAAGGTCTGAGGAACGCTGAACTGGATGGCGCTCGGCGGCGTGACGGTGAGCGTGAGCGTCGCGGGCTCGCTGGTGTCGTTGAAGACCCGGACGAGGCCGAGCAGTTGAGGACAGGGCGAGGCGAGGACGCTGTGCTTCGCGGCGATGCTCTCGATGGGGGCGCCGAGGTCGGTGCGCAGCGAGAGGGCGAGAGTCTGACTCGGCGGCGCCTTCACGTCGGACGGCGTGAGCACGTCGGGCCAGCTCGAGATCACGTCCCGCCCGCTCGGGCCGCCCGCGTTCGCCGAGGTCGCGGTGTCGAGCCAGCCGCAAGCGCCCATCGTGGCCGCCAGTGCCAGCGCCAGGACCCGAGCGATGACGGCGCGATCGTGGAGATGCATGGGGGGCGACCTGGGGCGATGGGGAGCCTCGAAGGTACCAGATCCGGTCGCTCCAGATCCGCCCGAGAGAGCTGGCGACCACGCGGATGTTCTCTGCCGTTGGAATCGTGTGGGGATGCGGCGTAGGGTCAGCCTCTCATCCTATCAGGAGGCGGACTTGCGAGCCGAACCGGTGCGTCCGGGCGGGGCTGGAGCGTGGGCGTCGCGACATCGGCGCGTCTGGGCCGGTCGACTGGTCGTCGCGCTGATGCTGCTGCCGCAATGCGCGCACACCCAGCAGCCGCGCACCATCATCACGGCCAGCGGCGACCTGATCCGCCTGGAGGATCGCTCCTACGGGTGCGGCGGCGAAGTGCTCGACGCGCAGGCCCACCACCAGGCAGCCGGCGGCATCCACATCCACCACGAGACCAGCCAGGGCCTGCGAATCGGCGGGAGCGCGGAGTATCTCGCCGGTGCGCTCCACTCCTACTTCGGGGAAGACGCGGTCCCGGGACGTTCTCCATACCGCATGGGCTCGCTCGGAGTTCGCGTCGGCCGCAATGTGCCCGACTCCTTCTTCACCTTCGACGCCGGCTTGAGGCTCTACGCGGCGCAGAAGCATCTGCTCTACCCCATGCCCTGGGTATGGGTACGCCTGGGCGCTCCGACGGTGCTCTGGGGGGAGGCGCGATTGGGCCCCAGCCAGGGCGCCTTCGACCCCGTCGTCACGGGCGGCGGCATCGGGTTCATCGCCGGCCCCATGACGGTCCGCGGCGGCTTCGCCCTCACCGCCCGCCGCTTCGTGGGCCAGTTCGACGGCGACGACCGAAACCAGCTCGCCGTCTACAACGACGCGTGGTTGGACCCGGCGGGCTATCTCCACCTGCGATTCAATCCATCCCGCTACTTCAGCTTGGGCTTCTACACCGTGGTGGGGAAGGCCATGAGCGGCCAGCTCACCCTCAGCATCGCCATCCCGCACGACGATCCGGAGCCGCTGGACAGTCCCCTGGGCGCCGTCGGGCAGCGCAGGTGGGAGACCCGTCAGGCCGAATAGCGCGGGCGGCTGCCGCGTGCTCAGTACCCGCCGACGATGGTCGCGCTGACGGCCGTGAACGCGAGGGCGAACGAGGCGGCGTCTCTCTTGCCGTCGCCGTCGGCGTCCTGGTCGAAGGGGAGGAGGCCGAGGCCCGCGCAAACGGCGGACCGCTTCTCCGCCAGCTCGACGCAGTGCGGTCCATCCATCGGTTCGCTGCACGAGAGGGTGGCTTGGGCGAATTCGGGAGAGCAGCCCAGCTTGAACTTCAGCGGGTTCCAGCCCACCACCACGATGGGCGGCTTGTCGGGGGGCAGCCCCCAGCAGTCGCAGTCCGCCAGCTCGTCGTTGAGCATGCCGGCGACCTCGACGATGGACAGGACGCCAGCGGCGATGCCGCCGTCGATGCGGGGGCCGACGCCATTCGCGCCGAGGGTGAGGGTGCCGGAGACCTGCCAGCGCATCGGTCCGGGCTCGGGGCCGACGCTGAGCTCGCCATCGACGAGGGTGCCCGAGAGGCTGAGCGTCGGCGCCCCGGTGCCGAGCGAGAAGCTGCGCTCGAAGTCGACCTCGAAGTGTCCGAGACCCGCGTCGCTCTGGGCCGGCGGGTCGAGGGCGCGACCGGTGAGCAGGTTGAGGGTCTGGGCGGAGGAGAGGCCGAGCTCGCCGAGCTCCGGGAACTCGAGCAGGAAGACCCGCTCACCGGAGGCGACGCGCGCCAGGATGCCCTCGAAGGGATCCCAATCCAGGAGCTGCTCCCCGAGGCCGACCATGGCCGCGAGGGCGTTGTCGGGTCTGCCGTCGCCATCCACGTCCGCCCCTACCTCGAAGGGGGCCACGCTGACCGACGTCACGTAGGAGGCGGCCGGGGCGAACGCGTAGAGTGTGGGGTCGACCGGGCAGACGCCGTCGATGCAGGGAAATCCCGGGTCGCAGAGGGTCCGGGTGCCCTGCGTGAAGTAGCAGGCGGGAGAGCCCAGCAGGTCGTAGCAAGCGCCCGGACCCTGCCAGGTCTCCAGGTCACCGCCCACGCATTCGATGGCCGTGGCGACGTCGCACGGCGCGCCCTTGCAAGCGCTCAGCGGGTTCAGGCCGCTGCACCCGTAGAACGCGTCGACGCAGCCTTGCTCGGTGCTGCACTTCGCGCACTCGCCGGAGCTCCCGTCGCACGCCGAGGCGCAGCGCGTCTCCCGGCAGCTCAGCGCTTCCACGTAGCAGCTCGCGCAGCCGCCGCTGATCCGTGCCTGGGCGACGAGCTCGGTCTGCGTGCAGGTCGCCCGGTCGGGGTCGGATGCGGCGCCGGGCCCCTGACACGCGGCGCGGGCGGCCGTCGCCAGGGCGCTGAGCGGTGACCCGGACTCCGCGATGGCCCGGAGGTCGGCGGGCCCGTCGCACTCGCCCACCGGGATGTCGATGACCGTGACCTCCACGGGCACGGAGCGGGACTTCGCGTCGACCGAATTCTCGAAGGAGGCCTCGAGCGTGGTGGCCACCGAGGCGTCGATCGAGCAGTCGTACCGGACCTCGACCTCCGCCGCCTCGCCGGGCGCCAGCTCGAGCACCGGCGGGGCGCTGAACGCGATGGGGGCCGCCGGGGTGACGGTGAGGGTGAGCTCGGCGGGGAGGCTCGTGTCATTGTACGCCCGCACCAGGCCGAGCACGTGCGGACAGGGCGACGCGATGACGCTGTGCGTCGCCGCGATGCTGTCGATGGAGTCCTCGGTGTCGTCGAGCACGACGAGGTCGAGCGTCTCGCTCCGGTGGATGTCGGACCGGGAGTCGTCGTCGCCCGCCATGGACGCCGTCTCGAGCCAGCCGCAGGACGCCACGGAGGCGCACAGCAGGAGCCCCAGGGCGTGCGCGATGGTGGCGCGGTCAGGGTTGCGCACGGTCGTCGGCCTGGGGGGAGGGTGAATCCGAGAAGGTGCCGGAGATGGTCGCGGCGACTCCTCTGAAGAGGACCCCGGCGGAGATGGCGTCGTTCTGGCCGTCCCCGTCGCTGTCCTGGTCCGCACGGAGCGTGCCGAGCCCCTGGCAGAACTCGCTCCGGTGGAGGCCGAGCTGGACGCAGGTCGTCGAGGCGGCGCCGGTGGCGCAGAGCGACTTGGCCCCGGCGAAGGCCGCGCTGCACGCGAGGCGGAGGCTCTGGGGATCGCTGGCGTCGGTCACGACGGCGGGCGCGTCTTCCGCGAGGACGAAGCAATCGCAGACGTGGACCTGGGCGTCGAGGAAGTCGGCGTAGGCCTCGAGCGGCAGCAGCCCGCCCGCGCGGCCGCCCGACAGCGAGATCGCACCGCTGGCGGTGAAGTCCCGGCGGACCTCGATGGCCAGCCGCGAGGCGCTGTCGGTGGCGAGGGTGCGGACCAGCGTGCCGGTCTGCAGGAAGAGCGCGGAGTCGCGAGGGGCACCGTTGTCCGCCGCGAACGCCGCCACCGGGACCTCGAACACACGGAACCCCGCGGCCGCCGAGGAGCCGTTGCTCTGCAGCCGCCCGGGGAAGAGGTTCAGCGTGCTGAGCTCGTCGCGGAACTCCAGCAGCTCGACGTGTTCGTCCGTGTCGATGGAGGAGCGCAGGTCGTCCGGCAGGTAGTCGGCCCGCCACGCCTCGAAGGCGGTGAGGGCGTTGTCGGTCTCGCCGTCGCCGTCGAGGTCGAAGCAGCAATCGGCAGGCGCGACCTGGGCATGCGATACATACGCGACGTCGGGCGAGAACGTGTACGCGGAGGGGTCCGCCTTGCAGAAACCGTCGACGCAGGGCGACTCGGGCGCGCAGGTGGTCTCGATGTCGACCGGGTCTGCACACGCGGCCGAGGTGACCTCGACGGCGCATCCGGTGGTGAGCGAGCGGACGACCGTCTGCGGGTCCAGGCAGGAGGCCAGCGCCACCCCGGGGCAGCTCAACCCCTCGCAAGGGTCGAAGCGCTCGAGGTGGCTGCAGTTCCAGAAGATGTCGTTGCAGCCAGTCGAGTCGGCGCACGCCGCGCACTCCGCGGGGCCGGCGCCGCAGGTCTGGCCGCACAAGCTCACGAAGCAGGCCGCGAAGCTGCCGAAACAGTCGGCGCAGCTCGCCGAGAGCTGCGTCTCAGCGAGGACCGCCTCGGCCACGCAGGCCGCGAGGCCGGGGCGATGCTCGTCCCAGCCCCCGTTGCAGGTGAAGGCGGCGTCGAGGGTGACACGCCCGGGGCTGGGATCGCCGGAGGCGACGAGCTCGCGGTCGCGGGGGTCGGCGCAGCCGGGGGCGACGGTCGGAGGGCCACTCACGACGACGACGCTGATGGGATAGGAGCGGTGGATCCCTTCGGTCGTGGTGAAGAGGTCCGCCTTGACCGAGGTGGAGTAGACGCCGGGCGGCAGCTCGCCGCCGACCGGGTCGCAGTCGAAGACGACGGGGAATTCGACGGAGGAACCCGCCGGGACTTCGCCGCTCGCCGCCACCACCGAGATCGGGCCGGGCTGGGAGGTGAGAAGCGAGGCCGACGCAGGCACCAGGCCGAGATTGTCGGCGCGCACGGTGCCCAGCACCTGTCGGCAGGGATCGACGACCAGGGTGTGCTCGGCCTGGATCGAGGCGCGCTCGATCCCGTTCCGGTCGAGGAAGTGGAGGCGGAGCTCCGGGGGCTCCGGGGGCGGTTGTCCTGGCGGTGCCGAGTGGGACTCCACCCCGCAGGCCGCCAGCAGGGTGGCGAGGAGCAGCGACCCGAGCGCGCCCCGCGGCGAGACCCCCGCCCCCGAGCCGGCGCAGGCGCCTTGCCGGGCGCGGGCAGCTCGCGGGCAGGGTCCACGCAAGGCGCGCCGCATGTGGGTCTCCTCTCGGGGGGCCGAGGGGCGGATGGAGGCGGGGTCACCGGGCAGTGTGCAAGGCCCGAGCGCGCCGACGCAAGCGCTGACGCCGGTCACGCGAGGCGGCTGAGGCCCGGGGGCGGGGGTGAGGTGGGGCTCTCTTCGGGGGGTGAGGTCTGGTAGGCTCCGTGCTGGAAGAGCGGAGGGGTGTCGATGACTGGACCGGGCTGGGTGCGCGGCGGCTGGTTGTTGGCTGCGGCGCTGGCGGCGTGCAGCAGCGGCGCGGAGGGGCCGGGGATCGGGTTCGGGGACGGCGACGCGTCGCCGCCGAGCCTGGACGGCGCGCAGGGGACGGGCTGCGAGGTGGCGGCGGACTGCCCCGCGCCGGCGGGTCCCTGCCTGGTGGCCGTGTGCAGCGCCGAGGGCGTGTGCGTCAGCGAGGCGGCCGCGGACGCCACCGCGTGCGATGACGGCAACGCCTGCACGACGGGCGAGGCGTGCAGCGCGGGCGCGTGCAGCGGCGGTACCAACGGGTGCGCCTGCGTGGCGGACGGCGACTGCGCGGCCTTCGAGGACGGCGACCTGTGCAACGGCGTGCTGGTGTGTGAGGGCGGCGGGTGCGTCGTCGCCGAGGGCAGCGTGGTGAGCTGCGCGCTGGGCGAGGCGGATGGCCCGTGCCGGAAGACGGTGTGCGAGCCGACGACCGGCTCCTGCGTGGCCGAGCTGACCGCCGACGACACCCCCTGCGACGACGGCGACCTGTGCACCCTGGGCGATCGCTGCGTCGCGGGGGTCTGCGCGCCGGGCGGGGTGCCGCTGGCGTGTCCGGCGTCCGGGCCCTGCGTGACGGTGACCTGCGAGCCCGCGAAGGGCTGCGTGAGCACGCCCGCGAGCGACGGCGCGAGCTGCTCGGACGGCGACCCCTGCACCGAGGGCGAGGCGTGCGTCGGCGGCGCCTGCACCGGCGGCACCGGGAGCTGCGCGTGCGAGAACGACGCCGACTGCGCCGCGGTGGACACCGACCTGTGCGACGGCGGGCTGGTGTGCGACGCCGGCGAGTGCGTCGCGGGCGGAGCGCCGCCGGTGAGCTGCCCGCCGGCGTCCAACCCGTGCCGCGTCAACGCCTGCGTACCCCAGACGGGCAAGTGCGCGCTCTCGGCGGCGCCCGACGGGACGGCGTGCGCGGGGGTGGCCGAGTGCGCGCAGGGCGGAAGCTGCCTGGCGGGGACCTGCAAGCCGGCGCCGCAAGCCTGCGACGACGGCGACCCCTGCACCGTCGACACCTGCGACCTGGTGAAGGGCTGCACCTACAGCGGAGCCACCGGCCCCTGCGACGACGGCAACCCGTGCACGGCCGACGACGTGTGCGGCCCCGCCGGCTGCAAGGGCGTGCTGTCGGGCTGCGACTGCCTGGTGGACGGCGACTGTCCCGACGACGGCGACCTGTGCAACGGCACGCTGCGCTGCGTGGGCGGCGCCTGCGTCACGGCTCCGGAGACCGTGCCGAGCTGCCCCGGCGACACGGACTGCGCCGAGGCCGCCTGCGACCCGTCGACCGGCACCTGCGTGCTGACCCCGGCGCCGGTGGCCACGCCCTGCGCCGGCACGGGAGCCTGCCCGGGCGAGGGCACCTGCAAGGGCACCACCTGCGTGGTGACCTCGGCCGAGTGCGGTCCGCTCTGGGTCGAGCCCAGCGCGCTGGACTTCGGCGTGGTCGAGGCGGGCTGCAGCGGTACGACGCTCTCCTTCCGCATCCGGAACTCCGGCCTCCTGCCGGTGGTCCTCTCGGGGCAACCGAAGCTGGTGGGCTGCTCCGCCGACTTCCAGTGGGCCTCGCTGCCCTCGTCGGTCACCGTCCTGCCGGGCCTCTGGCTGACCGCCGAGGTCACCTTCGCGCCCACCACCGGGGGCGTGCAGGCCTGCCAGGTCGAGCTGCACGCCAGCCAGCCCGTCGCCATGGACGCCGTGGTCAAGCTGGTGGGCGAGGGCGACAACCAGGCCTCCGCGGTCGACAGCTTCGTCCAGCCGGCCAGCCAGGACGTCGACGTGCTCTTCGTCGTCGACAACTCGGCCTCGATGTACGAGGAGCAGGTGCTGCTGTCCAACGCCTTCGCCGACTTCATCGCCGCCGCGGCCGGCTCGAAGAACGACTACCACGTGGGCCTGGTGACCACCGACATCGAGGAGGGCAAGGGGCGCCTCCAGGGCACACCGCGCTACGTCACCAAGGACAGCGTGGCGAGCTTCGCCGACACGGTGAAGGTCGGGACCAACGGCTCGGGCAACGAGCAGGGCCTGCGGGCGATGCAGCTCGCGCTGAGCGCTCCCAACACCATCGACTCGAACACCTCGTGCCTGCTGGCGAGCGACTGCCCCGGCGAGGGGACGAGCTGCTACGACGGCTTCTGCGGCGGGGCCAACCGCGGCTTCCTGCGCGACCACGGGACCCTGGAGATCATCTTCCTCAGCGACGAGGAGGACCACTCGCCCGGCAACACCGGGACCTACGTCGACTTCATGAAGGCGCTGAAGAGCCAGGGCGGCAAGACCCAGGTCCACGCCCACGCGCTGGTCGGCCCCAAGGGCGGCTGCTCGAGCGCGAACGGCGACGCGGATGCGGGCGCGCGCTACCTGGCCATGGGAGAGGCGACCGGCGGCATCTTCGCCAGCATCTGCTCGTCGAGCTTCTCGGCCGCCATGAAGGCGATCGGCGCGCTGGCCTTCGGGCCCGGCGCCCGCTTCCCGCTCTCGCAGACGCCGGTCCCCGCGAGCATCACCGTGACCGTGGCCGGCAAGGGCTGCCTGCCGGAGACGGCGACTGGGAAGAACTGGGAGTACCGCAGCGGCGACAACACGGTGACCTTCTCCCCGTCGGGCGCGTGCCTGCCCGCGCCGGGCGACGCCATCACCGTCTCCTACGACACGGTGTGTTTCGTCCCGTGAGCGCCGGGCGGGCGATGCGGGCCATCCACCGCGTCTTCATCGCGCTCTGCTGGACGGCGCTGGGCGCGCTCGCCCTGGGCTGGACGCTGCAGGCGGCCTGCGCGCTGCCACCCTCGCCGGGCGCCGGCCGCTTCGCCGGGTTGGTCTTCGCCCACCGCGCCCAGAGCGGCGGCGGCACGCCGGAGAACACCCTGGCGGCGATCCGGGCGGCGGCGCGGGCGGGTGTGCGCGCCGTCGAGCTGGACGTGCGCCTCACGGCCGACGGGCAGGCGGTGATCCTGCACGACGAGACCGTGGACCGCACCACCGAGGGCTACGGCCGCGTCGACGCGCTCACCCTGGCCGAGGCGCGCGCGCTGGACGCCTGCGGGGCCCTCGCCGGCTGCTCGGGCGAGCGCATCCCCACCCTGGACGAGGCGGTGGCCCTGGCCTCCGAGCTGGGCCTGGCCGTCGAGCTCGACGTGAAGGACGTCGACCGCGCCGCCGTCTCCGAGGCGATCGCCGCCACCCTCGCCCGCCACGACGCCTTCGGCCACGTGTTCGCGTCGTCCTTCTATCCGCAGGTGCTCTACGCGCTGCGCTCCCGCGAGCCGCGGCTGGTCACCGCGCTGGCGATCCGCCCCGACGCCACGGGGGTGGCCCTGGTCGACCGCGTGCTGATGTCCTTCTGGCTGCCCCACTGGCTGGGTGTGGGCCTCATCGAGCCGCACCGCGACCTGGTCTCGGCCGAGCGCGTCGCCGCCTGGCGCCAGCGCGGCTTCCTGGTCAACGCGTGGACGGTCAACGACGGCGCCGAGAAGGCCTGGTTTCGCCACCTGGGCATCGCCTTCACGACCAACTGCCCCGGCACCAGCTGCCCCGACGACAGCAGCGACTCGATGTAGCCGCCCCTCACTCCTCGTCGGAAGCGGCGGCGCGCCGCGGCGCCAGCAGCTCCAGCAGTCGCGCCACCTCGCCCCGCGGCAGCGCCATCGGCCAGGCCCGGACGCCGCCAGGGCCGCTGGCGCTCACCAGCCAGCGGGCCCCGGGGTCGACGGCGAGGGCTCCCACCGGCGCCAGCCCGGTGTCGATGGCGAAGAGCGGCGCGCCGGCTCGGGCGGTGTAGCCGCGCACGAAGCCCGTGTCGGTGCTCACCAGCAGCAGCCCCTCGGCGTCGAGGAACGCCAGCGCCGTGACGCGCTCGCCCTGCAGGCCGTGCTGCGCCAGGAGGGTCCCGTCGCTGGTCCACAGACGCAGGTCGCCGTCCGCTGAAGCGCTCGCCACGCGGTCGCGGCCCACGGCCACCGCGGCCACCGGTCGCCCGTGGGGAGGCGCGAACTTCCGCAAGGCCGCTTGCTCCGCCGCTTCCGGCGCGGCCGAGATCCGCCAGCGGATCACCTCGCCCGCCGTGGTACCCAGCGCCACCGCGTCGGCAGCAGGGCTCGCCGCCGTCGCCGACACGCGGAAGCCCCCGCCGAGCGCCGCCGTGTCGACCGGCGCCCGCAGGTCGCCCGCCGCCCAGAGCTCGAGGCGCCCGTCGCGCGAAGCCGTCACGACCCGCGCGCCGTCGGGTGTCCACAGGGCCTCGAGCATCGTGATGGGCCAGAGCGCGCGCTCCAGCGTGCCCTCCGCCCCCTCCGCGCCCTCGTCGCCCACCCTCCAGACACGGGCGGTGCCCGACTCGGTCAGCGTCAGCATCCGCTCGGGGCCCGGGCCGAAGGCGACCTCCACCGGCAGCTCGCCGCGATGCGACAGGGTGCGCTGCACCTCGTGGCTCCCCGGCGCCCAGGTGGTGACGAGCTGCCCTCCCAACGCCGCCGCCCGCTCGCCGTCCGCCGCGACGCGGATGAGCCAGGCCTCGGCCGAGTCGGGCGCCCCCACCTCCCCCAGGCCGGAGGCCTCGAACGCGGCCAGCGCGTTCTCCCCGCCCGGCGGCGTGCCGAACCCGGCCAGCAGCAGCGCGCCGTCGCGGCTGAAGCCCAGGGTCTGCGCGAAGCGGGGACCCTCCAGCTCCGACGCCAGCAGCGGCTGGGACAGGTCGTCTCCGCTCCAGATGGCCACGGTGCGCACCGCCGACGTCGCCACGCTGCGCCCGTCCCGCGTGACCGCGGCCGCCAGCAGCCGGTCCGGCAGCGCCAGCTCGTAGGTGGCGTAGCCGGCCGGGTCCGGCCCCGGCGTGATCAGGAAGGCGCCGGCGCTGTGCGGGCTCCACGCCAGGGCGCGGCCGCCCGACTCGGCGGCGAAGCTCACCTCCTCGGCTTCGAGCGGGCGGGCGTAGAGCCGATGGGGCGTCAGCCCCAGCGCCCAGATCTCGACGCGCCCGTCGTCGAAGGCCGCGATGAGCTGGTCTCCTGCCGGCGCCAGATCGACTGCCCGGGCGCCTTCCAACGGAAGCTCCAGGGGGTCGGCCGCCCCCTCCCGGGCGAGGTCGTGGAGTCGCACCCGCGATGGGGTCACGACCAGCAAGAGCCGACCCGCGTGGTCGAAGTCCAACGCCCGCACGGGGCCCTCGGGCTGCGGCAGCAGCGTCGGGACAGCCTCGTCGTCGGCCCCGCCCACCCGCACCCCGCCCGCCTCGTCGCCGATGGCGTATCGCGCGCCGACCGTACTGGCCGCGACGGCCGTCACGCTGCCGACCCGCCCGGCGAAGGGCAGCCGCCAGGACGCCGCCGCGCTGACCGTCCCCGCCCCGCGCGCGGCCACAGACCACTCGGTCACCCCACCGCGGGCGTCCACCGTCAGGACGCGGCTGCCGCTGGGGTCGACGCGAGCGAAGCGCACGGGCCCCCCGTCGGCCGCCGGGAGCGCGCCCACCAGCCGGCCCGAGACGGCGTTCCAGATCCGTGGCGTGGGGCCCGAGCTGAGCAGCAGCTCCCGGTCGAAGAAGCGCAGCCCGCGCACCGGCTCGGCCAGGGCCATCGTGGTCGGGAGTCCATCCTGCTCCACGGGCTGCAGGATGATGCAGCCGTCGGCGCCGCCCGAGGCCAGGGAACGCCGGGCGGGCGAGAAGGCCAGCGCCGTGACGCGCGCGGTGTGGCCGAGCACGCACGCCCGGTGCGGCGCGGTCGGCGGGGTCGTCTCGTCCAGCGGCGGCGTCGCCACGATGGAGAGCTTCCCGTCGGGCCCGACCCAGGCGATGGCGCGACCGCTCGGTGACCAGGCGGCCGAGGTCGGGCCTCGGCTCGCGCCGCCCCACACCGCCAGGGCGCGGCCACGGGAGATGTCCCAGACCCGCACGGTGCCGTCGCTGGCGGCGCTGAGAGCCAGGCGCCCGTCAGGGCTCAGCGCCAGGGAGCCCACCTCGCCGCTGTGCCCGACCAGGACCAGCTCCGTCTCGCCGTCGGGGCCCAGCAGCGCGACGCTCCCGTCGCCGCGCGCGCGCAGCCGGCGCAGTGCGGGCGGGGGCTCTGCGGAGCGCTCCTCAGGCGCGGGTGCGGCCGCGGCCCCGTGCGGGCGACCTCGCTGCGCGCGTGCGGCGCCCTCGGGAGGCCCGCACTCCACCGACGTCGAGCAGTCCGCGGGGCCCGACGCAGGCTCCAGGGGGGCCTTCCAGCGGCAGCGGCTCCCAGCGCGGGTGGTGATCTCCACGGCCTTGCCGTCCGCGGCGAACGCCAGGGTGGGCTCGTCGCCTGCCAGCCGCACGTTGGCGCAGCCGACGCGATGCCAGGCCGGGCCCGTGCGCCGCCACACCATGACCTTCCGATCCGACGACCAGGTCAGCAGGGCGTCGTCACCGGGCGCGAAGACCGGCGCGTGCTCGCCAGCGCCGGGGTGCGTGCCGAGCTCGGCGCCGTCAGGGATGGCCGAGGGCGTCGCGGCGCCGGACGAGAGCTGGCGGCCCTCGGCGGCCGCGAGGCCGGAGTCCCGGTCCCACACCCGCAGCGCGCCGTCGTCGGCGAGGCTGAGCGCCAGTCGCCCGTCGCGCATCAGCCAGGAGAGCACGTCGCTGCCCTCGTGGGCGTGCTGCTCGATGAGCGCGCCGCTGGCGGCCTCCCAGACGCGCACCGTGCCGTCGGCGCTGCTCGACGTGATCACCAGGCTCCGGGCGGGTCCCCCGAGGCGGGCCGAGCGCACCTTCCCGCGGTGCCCGACGAAGCGGGAGACGACGGGCCAGGCGGCGCCCTCACCCGGCGGGGCCGCCAGCAACACCACCGGCCCCGACTGTGGGCGCACCAGCGCGCGCTCCAGCGACGGGTCCGCGGCGAGCCCCAGGATGGGCGAGTCCCAGGTCGGGTCGAGGCGTACCGGGCCCCCGCGCTCGCCGCTCCGCACCAGGAAGAGCCGCCCGCGCATGTCCCCCACCAGCACCTTCGTCCCGTCGGCGCTCATCACCAGGGACGAGGGCTCGGCGTCCAGCCTCCACGCCGCGTCGCGCGCGGGCTCGGCCAGATCCCAGAGCAGCAGCGCCTTCTGCTTGCGGCTCGCGATGGCCAGCCACCGTCCGGCGTCGTCCAGCGCCAGCTCGGCGACGTCGCCCATGGGCGAAGGTGCCCGCAGCACCTCGGCCGGGCCACCCTCGTGCGCGCCCGCCCGCAGCACCGTCACCACCGCGCCGCGGCTGTTGGGTGCGCGTACCGCCACCGTGTCGCCGGTCCCGTCGCTGACGAGCTGCTCGACCTCCGGCGGCTCGACGTCGGCCCAGACAGCCCCGCTCGAGCCGAGCACCCACCTGGCCTCCCCGGCGCCACCTTCCGGCCGGGCCAGGCTCCGCCGATCGATGCGCCCCAGGTCGTCCGCCACCACGATGCGCCGCGCGTCCCCGCTCCACGCCGCCTTGACGAGGTGCGCCTGGGCCGGCGCCTCCAGCACCTCGTCCGAAGCCGGCGCGCGCGGCCGCTGCGGTGCTTCCTCGTCTTCCGTCTCCACGGGCAACGCGAAGAACTGCGTGCCCTCCCCCAGGCCCTCCTCACCGGCGCTGCACACCCTCGCGCTGCCGTCGGCCCCGAGGAGCACCGCGTCCTGCCCGTCAGGGCTGATCACCACGCTGGCGACCCGCCCCTGGAGGCTGGAGTCGGCGCGCAGCAGGTCCTGCAGCGGCCCGAACACCCGCGCCTCCACCCAGGTCCGCACCTGGGGCTGGATGCTGGCGTCGCCCCCCACGTCGCGGGCCAGGGCCAGGCGCGCCACGGCGGCCGACCGCTCTCCCCGCGCCAGATCGCCGCCCGCCAGCGTCGCCAGCGTGGTCACGAGCTTCTCCATCGCGCGGGTCTGGGCCTGCGCCCTGGCCTGCTCGCCTCGCTTGGCCTGCTCCGTCAGCTCCTGGAAGTTGTCGGCGGCCTCCACGCCGTTGCGCCACGCCCAGTACCCGGCGACGCCCAGCAGGATCGTCAGCACCGTCACCGCCGTCGACGCGTATCCCTTGAAGCGCCGCCACCGCGCCTGCTCCTCGGCCAGCTTCCCCGCCTCGTCGCGCCGCCGGTCCCGGCTCTCCTGGACGAAGCGCGCCATCACGTCGTGGACCAGCTCGATGTGCGGGATCCCCAGCCGCTCCTCGCGCCGCACCAGCCGGCCGTCCACCAGCGCCGCGATGACCTCCTCGTCGACGCCCGGCTGCGCCAGCGCGTCCTGCAGCGCGATGGTGGTGCGGTAGCCGCCCGCCGTCAGCAGCCGGTCCTCGATGAAGGCGCGCACCTCCGGCCCCAACTCCGCGGTGACGCGCTCGTAGAAGTCGCGCAGGATGGTCTCGCGGGACCCCGCCAGCAGCTCGGCGCTGATCTTCGCGGCGCCCAGGCGTTGGCGCCGCAGGTTCAACTCGCGGCACACCAGGCTCAGCAGCGAGGGCTCCACCCGCAGCTCGGACAGCTCCGAGCCGTTCGGGGCGTCGTCGTTGGCGTGGACGCCGGCCGACGCGACGAAGCGCACGATGTCGGTGGCCACCGCCGGCGCGATGATATCGGCCCCGGGCTGCAGCACCGCCTCGAGCGCGCCGGAGCCCGTGAGCGGGAGCAGCCGGTACTGGTTCTGGCGCAGGGACGGCATGCGGGCGTGCAGGCCGGCGAGGTGCGGCAGGTAGTCCTCGCGGAGGCTCAGCACCACCTTGGCCTTGGGGCGCTCGTAGGAGGCGGGCAAGGTCGCCTCGCCAGCCTCGACCCGGGCCCGCACCGAGCGGGGGATGTGGTTCTCGATCAGATCGGTGAGCTCGGTGAGCAGCGCCTCGCGCCCGGGGGCACGCCGGCCCAGGGTGAAGAGCTCCTCGAACTGGTCGAAGACCAGCACCGGCGTCAGCAGCCGATTCCGGGCGTCCCACAGCGGCGTCTGGTGGAAGTACTCCCACAGCGTCGTCCCCTCGCCGGGGGGCTCGGCGTCCACGCGGTGCGCGTCGAGCTCCGAGGCGATGCGGTCGCGGATCTGCCCGAGCGGCGAGCGCACGCCGTCCTGGTGCACCACGCGCACGTAGATGGGGAACATCCCCATCTCGCGCAGCCGCGGGAAGAGGCCCGCGCGCAAGAGCGAGGTCTTGCCGAGCCCCGACGCGCCGTAGACCACCGCCGGCCCGTTGCGCCGCAAGAGCTGCGCCAGGGCCTCCTCGTCGGCGTCGCGACCGTGGAACCAGGCGGCGTCGCCCTCGCCGAAGGCCTCGAGCCCCAGAAACGGGTTGTTGCGGTCCAGGCGCGTCTGGGAGCTCGTGTCGGCGGCGCCCTCAGAAGACATTCTGGGCTCGCTTGCGGCGGATCTCGCGCCGCACCGTGTCGACCAGGGCCTGCGGCGGCGCCGCGTCGGCGGCGAGCGTCCAGTGCACGTCGCGGAAGGCGTCGGGCACGTGCGCGACGGCGTCGGCGTCCAGGCCGAGGACCACGGGCACCAGGAACACCACCGAGTCGTCCAGCCGCGGCAGGCGCTGGACCGCCGCGTGCCACTCGACGCGGAACCAGGCGTCGAGGCGTCGCTCGGTGTGCTCGGAGATGAAGGGCACGAAGAGCGCGCAGCGGCGCAGGTTCGCGTGGATCTCGCGCTCCCAGCGCTCGCCGCCCTGGATCTCGCGCTCGTCGAACCAGGTCGCGATGCCCGCGGCGTCGAAGGCGTCGCGGAAGCGGCGCACCGCGTCGCGATCCTCGCGGGCGTAGCTGAGGAACACCGCGTCCTCCTCGAGCTGGGGGGCAGGCTCCCGCGGCCCGGGCGCCCGCTCGCGGGGAGGCGGCGTGCGCGCGGCCTGGCGCTCCAGCCAGCGGCGGTGCAGCTCGGCGATGAAGGCGACGGCGTCGCCCTCGGCGAAGATCTCGGTCTGGTAGAGCTTCAGGAAGCTCGACAGGGCCACCTCGTCGCGCAGCCGCGACTCCACGACCAGCTCGGCCACCGCGCGCGGGTTGAGGAAGCGCTCGTGCTTGACGATGCGGATGAAGAAGCGGGCCAACCAGTCGGGGAAGCCGCAGCCGAGGAAGAGCAGGTAGCTCTGGGCCAGCGCGTCGAAGAGGTTCGGCGGCTGCTGGGCCTCGGACTGGAGCTGGTGCAGGAACTCGAGGGTGTCCTCATCGGTGGCGGCGTAGTCGGGCATGCTGCTGAGGGCGCCGAAGATGCGCATGACCGCCGGCTGCTCGGGCGTGGGCGGGGTGGGCCCCAGGTCCATCAGCGGTGTGAAGGGTGACCATGCCATCGAGAGCGTGCGCTGGTCGCCGCCGCAACGGACCTCGTCGAGAGCGCGCACCAGCAGCTCGTCGAAGGTGGTGGAGACGAAGAGCGAGAGGCCGCGGATCTCGGCGAGCTGGCGCAGGGGCTCCGGGATGGGGAGCGGGCGCTCCTCGACGATGGCGCGCAGCCGGGCGTAGATGCTCTGTCGACGGCCTCGCCCCTCGAGGTAGCGGTGGGTGACCGCGTCGATGCCGAAGCCTTCGGGGAGGCCGGCGCTGTCGACGCGCAGGCTCTCGGCCAGGCGGCGCGCCAGCCAGTGGTCCAGCAGGGTCCGCTCGCCGTCGAGCTCCACCACCAGCAGCTCGCGGCCGACCACCGGGACCACGCGCCCGTCCTCGATATAGAGGAGCAGGTCTTCCCACTCGAAGGTGGAGCTGAGGGGCATGCTGCGGGCTCGAGGTCGGAGAGCGACGCGCGCGGTCGCGGGCGGCGCCAGGGTGCGCGACCCGCGGGTGCTCGGGGTTCGGGAGGCGACCAGTCTGGAGGCGGGCGCGCGAGCTGGCAACTTCGGCTGGAGGCGGGCGGGACGGGCGCGCCTCGTGACCCGACCCTGGACAGTGGGGGTGCGATGCGGTCAGATCGAAGGACCGGGCCCCCGACCGAGGAGACTCATGCACCTGCACACACCGCCGTCACGGTCTGTGTGGCGAGGACTGGCGCGAATCGCGTCCTTCGCCGTGACGCTGTTCTTCAGCGCACCCTCGGGCTCCGCCGCGGCCGCCCCCCACGCGCGGCCCGCCGAGCGCGGAGACGAGCGCGGAGACGAGCGCGGTGAAGCCCGCCAAGCCGGCGGCTCGGACGAGGCTGCAGCGCCCGAGAAGGCGGCGGCGGCCCGGCGCGGCGAGAGTCGCCAGCGGCGCGACGCCCGCAAGGCGCGGATCCAGGGCAAGGCCTCCTGGTACGGCCGCGGCTTCCAGGGCAAGGCGACCGCCTCCGGCGAGCCCTTCGACCGCCAGGCCCTCACGGCCGCCCACCCGGACCTCCCCTTCGGCACCTCGGTGCGGGTGACCAATCGCCGCAACGGGCGCTCCATCGTGGTGCGCATCAACGATCGCGGCCCCTTCAGCGGCGAGCGGATCATCGACCTGTCCGAGGGCGCGGCGCGCAAGCTCGACATGCTGCGCTCCGGCGTGGCGCAGGTGGTGGTCGAGGTGCTCCCGCGGGGCTGAGCGGCTACGACCGGGACGGCGGGAGCATCCCCTCGACGCAGGCGGCCAGCTCGCGGAGGTCGAAGGGCTTGTCCAGGAAGGCGTCGTAGTCCGGTCGCGGGCCGGGCCAGAGCTGGTCGGCCGAGTAGCCGCTCATCAGCGCGACCGGTAGGCCGGGGCGACGCTCCTTGGCCGCCGCGAGCGTCTGGACGCCCGTGAGGCCGGGCATGCTCATGTCCACGAGCATCACGTCCACGCGCGTCCGCGGATCGGCGAGGCGATCGAGGGCCTCCTGGCCGCTGGCGGCGGCCAGCACCGCGTAGCCCTGGCGCTCGAGCGCGCGCAGCGCCAGCTCCCGGATCTGGCGGTCGTCGTCGACGACCAGCACGACGGCGGGCAGCGTCGCGGCGACCGAAGACGAGCTTGCGGAGACGGGGCTACGCATGGGCGGCAGGGCTCCTTCCGTGGCAGCGAACGAGCGGCCGGTCGCTCGCCCGAAGGCCAGCGGTTCTGCGATGCCGCGCTCGCCCCCACATGGCGTGCGCGACCACTCCCAGGGGGCCACGCCGGAGCGCGTCAGGTCAAGGCGATTCCACAGGGCGCGGGGCGGGCGTGCCGGCGCGAGGGCGGGGGCTCACGGGCGAGGTCGAGGCGCGGAAGCGGTGACGGAGGCTCGCGGCTCTGGTACACGGGACATCATGGAGCGCGCCGCATCGCTCAGCCGCGTCTCGCAGGGGCGCTATCGGGTCATCCGGGCACTCGCGTCCGGCGGGACCTCGACGGTGCATCTGGTCGAGGAGGCCGCGACGGGCGCCGTCTGGGTGGCCAAGTCGCTGCACCTGTCGGCGGTGCCCGAGTGGAAGGTGTGGCAGCTCTTCGAGCGCGGCGCCGAGGTGCTGCGCGGCCTCGACCACCCGGGGATCCCGCGCTTCCGTGAGCTCATCCGCCACGACGCCGACGGCGGCGCCGACCTCTGGCTCATCGAGGAGTTCGTCCCCGGGCGCGACCTGCGGCGCATCATCGAGCGCCACGGCTCGGCCCCGCTGGACAAATCCCTGCGCCTGGCCGCCTCCGTGCTGGCCATCCTGCGCTACCTGCACGGCCGGACCCCGCCCGTGCTGCACCGCGACGTCAAGCCGTCGAACATCATCCTGCGCCCCGACGGCCGGGTGGCGCTGGTGGACTTCGGGTCCGTTCAGGAGGTGCTGCGTCAGGCGACCCTGGGCGGTTCCACCGTGGCCGGCACATACGGCTACATGCCGCCCGAGCAGTACATGGGCAAGGCCGAGCCGGCGAGCGACCTGTACGCCGTGGGCGCCACGCTGCTGCACCTGGTGACGGGGCGGGGGCCTTCGGAGCTGCCGGTGCGGGACATGCGGGTGGACTACCGGCAGGTCCTGTCGGGGCAGCCCGACCTGTGCGCGCTGCTGGACCGCCTGATGGATCCGCGGGTCGAGCGGCGCGTGCAGACCGCGTCCGAGGCGCACGGGCTGGTGATGGCCCTGCTGCGGCGGGTCGAGCGGGGCGAGCGGGGCTCGGACGGCGGTCCGGTGCAGGACGAGGGCATCCCCGCCGAGCTGGAGGCCAGGATGCTACACGCCGGGGCGGGGGCGCGCTGCCCCGGCTGCGGCGGGGTGACCGACATCGTGGCGCTGGGCGCGCGCGAGACCGAGGTGGACCTGTGCCCGGCGTGCCACGGGGTGTGGCTGGACGCGCGCGAGCTGGGTGAGCTGGTGGAGCGGCCCATGATCCTGCGGCCGAAGCTCCCGGAGATCGCGCGGGCGGTGCGGGCGATGGCGCGGAACATCCCCGACCCGGTGGTCTACCGGCGCTGCGCGCGCTGCGAGACCGTCATGACCCGGGTGAACTTCGGCGGCGTGAGCGGCGTGATCGTCGACGAGTGCCGGGCCCACGGCATGTGGCTGGAGCGCGGCGAGCTGGACCGGATCCGGCGTTTCGTGGCGACGGGCGGCATGGAGCTGACCGAGTCCCGCGAGCGTGACCGCATCCGCGACGAGGCGCGCTCCCGCGCGCAGTCCGCGTTCGCGCAGCAGCTCAGCGCCGCGCGCAACCGCTACGATCCCTTCTGGTAGAACTCAGGCCTCGGCCAGCGGCGCGGCGCGGCGTCCCTTCTTCGACCGGGTCCCCTTCAGCGCCGTGATCGCCGGGTCGGGCTCCACGCCCTCGATCTCACCCTCGATGTCCGGGCCGACCCAGTAGTTGTCGATCCAGTACAGGGTCTGCTCGAGCGTCGGGCGAAGCTCGCGCTCGTGCTCGCCGCGAGTCCACTCCATCGCCGCGGTCTCGGCGTCACGCAGCGTCGCGGCCGAGCGCCCCAGGATGAGATCGCCCATCCCCTTCACCAGCCCCACCGAGGGGATGGCGACGCGCATGTAGTTGGAGGTGGCCTCAGGCCAGTGCCTGCCGGGCAGCGCCGCCGGCTCGCCGCCGAGCACCTGCTGGCAATGGAACGAGGTCCCGCGCTGGCCGGCGTTGACCATCAGGTCGGCCAGCAGCATCAGGCTCGCCGGGTGGAAGGCCCACTGCATCCAGCCCCACTCGAGCAGGCGCTTGTCGAAGACCTCCGGGGGGATCTTGCCGCCGATGCGCGAGACGTCCCCACCCAGCGAGAGCATGGTCAGGTCCTGGGGACCATTCACCACCCCGCGAAGATCGCCCAGCCGGTGCTCGCGGAGCACCTGCGCGATGGCGCACATCCCGGGGTGGTTGGCGTAGATGCCGCCGTCCACGAAGCCCTGGCGCAGCGGGATGATCACCGGGAAGGCGCCCGACTGGGAGACCACGTCGACGACCTTGGCGTCGTTGTCGCGGTCGTCGCCGAAGTTGTTGTAGACCTTCGGGCCCCAGGGCTGCTTGACCCGGAACGTGACGATGGCGACCTTGCCGGGCAGATCGTTCAGGGTGGGGAAGCCGCGATAGTGCTCGGCGAAGGCCGGCTCCAGGCGGCTGAAGTCGTCGGCCGACAGGAAGCCGGCGATCATGCGCACCAGCCCGAGCTTCGTCGGCGTCATGGCGTCGAAGAGGCGGTTGTTGAACTCGATCGCGTCCAGGATCGTGTCCAGGTTCCGCTCACCCTTGGCCTGGCGCGCAAAGGACAGCGCGAAGGTGGCGCCGTCCGAGGTCCCGGTCAGCATGTCCACGGTCGCGAGGAAGCCGGGGCGCCGACGCTCGACCTCGCGCAGGCAGCGCGCGTAGGTGGGGCCGCTGGGACCTCCGTCCATGGAGAGGATGCGGTACCGCTTCGTCATGGTGCGTCCTGGAGGCCGTCGCCGGACAGGGCGCCGCGCCTCACCGCCGAGGTTAGACCGGCAGCTTCCAGGCCACCAGCGGTCACCGCGGATTCCCAGCAACCGGCGGACGCTGTATGGTGGGCCGTGTAGAACGCGTTCTACACACCCCGCGCGACCCCGCCTCGCGCGCCCGCCCCGCGAGTCCACGGAGGCTCCCGCTTGCTGCTGGCCCGTCCCGCGCTCGTCCGCGTCCCAGCCGACCTCGGCGCGGTGACCTCCGACGGCCCGACCACCGACGCCGACCCGCGCAGCCTCGGCGTCACCCGCGATGGCGTCGCGTCCATCTGGCGCGCCGTCGAGGACCTCTACCGCACCGGCGTCCACCCGGCGATCGCGCTGTGCATCCGCCGCCACGGCGAGATCATCATCAACCGCGCGATCGGCCACCTCCGCGGCAACGGCCCCGGCGCCAGCCCCGGGACGCCGGCGGTGCCGATCGCCGCCGACTCGCCCTTCTGCATCTTCTCCGCCTCGAAGGCCGTCACGGCGATGCTGATGCACCTGCTGGACGACCGCGGCCTGACCCACATCGACGACCGCGTCACCGAGTACATCCCGGAGTTCGGCGCCCACGGGAAGGAGACCACCACCATCCGCCACATCCTCACCCACCGCTCGGGCATCCCGTCGGTGAGCGAGGCGGGCGACAAGCTGGACCTCCTGCTGGACCCCGAGCGCATCGTCGAGGTGCTGTGCGCGGCCGAACCCACCTGGAAGCCCGGCCGGCGCCTGGCCTACCACGCGGTCACCGGCGGCTTCGTCCTGGCCGAGATCATCCGGCGGGTCACCGGTCGCAACGTGCGCGAGTTCCTGCGCGACGAGGTGCTGGACCCGCTGGGCTTCCGCTGGATGAACTACGGCATCGCCGACGAGGACGCCGACAAGGTCGCCGAGAACGCCTTCACCGGCCGCCCGGCCCTCTTCCCGCTCTCGCTGGTGGTCGAGCGCGCCCTGGGCGTCACTTTCGCCGAGGCCGCCCAGGTCTCCAACGACCCGCGCTGGCTCCGCGGCATCGTCCCCTCGGGGAACATCTGCGCCACCGCCGAAGAGGTCTCGCGCTTCTACCAGCTCCTGCTCGACGAGGGCGCCCTGGGCGACGTGCGCATCTTCGACCGGCGCACCGTGCATCGCGCCACCAGCGAGGCCAGCTACCTCGAGATCGACCTGACGCTGGGGCTGCCGATCCGCTACGGCCTCGGCATGATGCTCGGCTCGGAGCATTTCAGCCTCTACGGTCCGCGCACCCCGCGCGCCTTCGGGCACATCGGCCTGAGCCAGGTCGTGACCTGGGCCGACCCCGACCGCGACATCGCCTGCGCGCTGCTCACCAGCGGCAAGCCCTTCGTCGGCGCGCACCTCATCCGCACCTACGGCGTGCTGCAGGCGATCTCCGAGCACTGCGCGCCCGTCCCCCGGCGCCCCGCTCGCACCTGAGCGCTCCCCCTCTCCTCCTCCCCCCGCGAGGCAGCAGCATGGAACTCGGCTTCTGGAACCACGCCCTCGAGCACCCCGAGCGCACCGCCGCCGTCGATCCCGACGGCAGCGAGTACACCGCGGGCGAGCTCCTCGCCGCCGCCAACCGCATCGTCCACGGCCTGCGCACCCGAGGCCTGGAGCCCGGCGACGCGGTGGCCGTGATGCTGCCCAACGGCCACGAGGTCCTCGAGCTCTTCATGGCGGTGGCCCAGGCCGGCTTCTTCCTCACGCCGCTCAACTGGCACCTCACCGCGCCGGAGGTGGCCTACATCCTCGAGGATTCGGGCGCCAAGGTGTTCGTGGCCTCCGAGCGCTTCGCCGAGGTGGCAGCCCGCGGCGCCGACTCGGCCGGGCTCGCCGCCGACGCGCGCTTCGCCGTGGGGGCGATCCCCGGCTTCGCGCCCTACGCCGCGCTGGGCCAGGACCAGCCGGCCACGATGCCCGAGGCCCGCGCCGCCGGCGGCCCGATGACCTACACCAGCGGGACCACCGGCAAGCCCAAGGGCGTCCGCCGCGACACCGTGCGCGCCAGCCCCGAGGCGGTCTCGACCCAGCAGGCGCTCTTCCTGGGCCTCTTCGGCATCCTGCCCGGCAGCGCCGGCGTGCACCTGGTGGTGGCGCCGCTCTACCACACGGCGGTGCTGAGCTTCGCGACCAACCACCTGCACCTGGGCCACACGGTGGTGCTGATGGATCGCTGGACCCCCGAGGAGATGCTGCGGGTCGTCGAGCGTTACCGGGTGACCAGCAGCCACATGGTGCCGACCCACTTCATCCGGCTGCTGAAGCTTCCCGCAGAGGTGAAGGCGCGCTACGACCTGTCCTCACTCAGCCACGTGGTCCACAGCGCGGCGCCCTGCCCGGTCGAGACCAAGCAGGCGATGCTCGACTGGTGGGGTCCCTGCGTCTACGAGTACTACGCGGCCAGCGAGGGCGGCGGCACGCTGGCGACGCCGGCCGACTGGCTCTCGCACCCCGGCACCGTGGGGCGCCCGTGGCCCATCTCGCAGATCCGCGTGCTCGACGACGATGGCGAGCCGTGCGCGCCCGGCGAGCCCGGCACCGTCTGGATTCGCATGGGCGAGCACCGCTTCGAGTACCACAAGGACCAGGCCAAGACCGGCAACGCGTGGCGCGACGGCTTCTTCACCGTGGGCGACGCCGGCTACCTCGACGAGGACGGCTACCTCTTCCTGTGCGACCGCAAGGCCGACATGATCATCAGCGGCGGCGTGAACATCTACCCGGCCGAGATCGAGGCGGTGCTGGTGCTGCACCCCAAGATCGCCGACGTGGCCGTGTTCGGCATCCCGCACCCCGACTGGGGCGAGGAGGTCAAGGCGGTGGTGCAGCCGGCGGCCGGCGTGACGCCGAGCGAGGCGCTGGGCCAGGAGATCCTGGACTTCGCCGCGCAGGGGCTGGCCCGCTACAAGCTGCCGCGCAGCGTCGACTTCACCGAGGCGCTGCCGCGCGATCCGTCGGGCAAGCTCTACAAGCGCAAGCTGCGCGATCCCTATTGGCAGGATCGAGGCCGCGCCATTTGAGCGCCAGAGCGGCGACCTCCCCACCGCGTCGCACCGTGGCACGACGCGTGCATCCCAAACCCGGATTGGGGCCGGGTCCGTCGACGCGCATCGTGTGCTAGATTGACCTCCGCCTTTCGCCACGCAGGAGGAACTGCCATGCGATACTTGCTGCTGCTGACCGTCGGCCTCGCCGTCACTTCGTGCGCGACGAGCTCGAAGGAGGTCGAAGAGGAGGAGAACCAGGCGCAACAGGAACCGCCGCCCGGGCTCATCGAGGTGGTGAAGTACGAGGAGAAGACGAAGCAGCTCATGGAGACGACCGAGAAGCTGCAAGAAGCTGAAGGTACGTTGGATGAGCAGCGGCGACGCCTGCAGGTCATCTGCGCGGACTATCCGGAGCACGCGGTCTGCGCCGAGCAGACGGCCGCCCGGTACGCGTTGGATTCCTTCTGCAGCGAGCCCGAGTTCAAGGGCCACGTCGACGAGATCGTCAAGGCCTGCCACCAGGGTGCCTGCAAGCAGGTCGATCAGGCGGAGCTCATCACGCGCACCCAGTACATGCTGCTCACGCAGAGCCTTCCGCACACGCTGGTGACCTTCCCGGCGGCGAAGTCGAAGCTCGACGCCACCGACCGGCGTCAGCTCCAGCAGTTCGTCGAGCAGGTGCGCGCCGACAAGGGCTACCTCATCATCGTCGGCCGCGCGTCCAAGGACGGCCCCTGGCGGAAGAACCTCGAGTACGCGCTCGATCGCGCGGAGCAGACGCGGCAGTTCCTGGTCGACGATCTGGGCATCGACAAGTCGCGCGTGGGCTACATCACCTACGGCCACGACAAGATGTACCTGACCGACCTGGACGCCGAGCGCCTCAGCACCAAGAAACTGAGCATGAAGCAGGCGAACCGCAGCGCCCTGGTCTTCGCCTACCCCTGCTTCGAACCCGATGCGGCCCAGGCGCCGTAGCGTCCTCCTCGTCGGCGCGCTGGGCGCCGTCGCCGCGGCCACCTCCGGGTGGTTGCTGGCGACGCCCGGCGCGGCGGACGACGGGGCGGACCTCACCTTCACCCGCCAGCACCTGCAGGCGCTGGACGCGGCAGTGGACGCGGTGCGCACGCTGCAGGGCGAGCAGCAGCGACTGCGCGCGCAGGTGGCCGCGCTCGAGGAGCGGCTCGACCAGGTCGAGCAGCGCACCGGCCTCGAGCCACCCAGCCCCACGACGCTGACCGCGTTCTCGGAGAGCGACGCGCGCCTCGAGGCGGTCGATGTGGCGAAAGTGGAACAACGGGGCACAAAACCCCGGCGCACCCGGGTCGCCGCCGAGGTCCCGTCGGGCGGGCCCTATGTGCTGACCTGGTGGGCGACCTGGTGCAAGCCGTGCACCAGCCCCGAGGAGCTGGCGCTGCTGGCGAGGCTGCGCGGCGCGCTGGCCCGCGAGGGCATCTCGTTTTTGAGCGTCGACGTGGACCCGCCGGGCACGGCCGACCAGGACGCCCGCGCCGGCACCTGGCTCTATCCCTACCTGCAGGCCAAGGACGCGCACCTCCAGATGCTGCCGCGCGGCTTCGTGCAGAAGGTGGGGGTCGACCTGCCGCTCCACGTGGTGGTCGACGCCTCGGGGCGAATCGTCTGGTTCCGCAAGGGCGCGCTCAGCGAGCAGGCCGTGCGCGAGCTGGTCACGGCTGCGCTGGCGGCCCGCTAGCAGGTCCCGCTGGCCGATCTGGCACGGGCCTTGCGTCTGCTCTGGGACAGACGGGCGCTCCTGCCCGGCCTGAGGAGGCACCCATGCTTCAGTGGACACCCGACGATCACCCCCCCGTTTTCGACTCCCTCGAGGATGACGTGCGGACCCAGGCCCTCGAGCAGGCGAACGCCTTCCTCGCCAAGGGCAAGCACCCCATCCGCGCGCTCTCCATGGGCATCGCCCACGCGCTGGACGCCGCCGAAGGCGTCTCCGGCGTGGCGACCGGCACCCCCTACTACGTCCGCGCCGAGACCACCGGCCACCGCTGGCAGCTCAGCACCGACGAGGAGGAGGCGCCCTACCCGATGACCTTCGACAACGTCGACGACGCCGTCTTCCGCGCCTCCGAGCTGGCCCGCGAGGCGGGCTCGGCGGTGTACGTGTTCAGCGCCGACGGCGGCCTCAACGAGCGCTACGAATTCTTCGAGGGCCCCTCCAACCAGTTCACCGTCCGCGCGGACGACGAGGGCTGGGTGGTGCGCGGCCACGGCTCGCATCCGTGCCACGAGCGCTTCCACACCAAGCAGGAGGCGGTGAAGGCCGCCCGCGGCTTCGCGGAGAAGCACGGCGGCTCCCTGCGCGTCCACTACAAGGCCGGTGGCCTGCAGTCGGACCAGCAGATCGCCCAGGCGTGACCGGGGCCGGCGCGGTCGACCCGGTCGGTCGCGCCGGTCAGAAGCCCCCGAACTCGCAGCCCTGCGGCGTGCACACCATCCCCGGCGGGCAGGCCGGCACGCAGGAGGAGCCTCCGCCGCCGCCCGGCGCGCAGCCCTGGGGGGTGCACACCGATCCCGGCGCGCAGGGCGGATTGCAGAGCCCGCCGCGGCCGTCGCAGATGCAGTCGTAGTAGCCCTCGACCACCCGGTAGCCGCACACGCAGCCGGGGCCCACCTGCGGGCAGTACTGCGACTGCAGCACGGAGCCCTCGCACCACGACAGGGTCTGGCCTGCGCAGCGGCCCGCGGCCGAGACGCCCCCGCAGCTCGTATCGGGGCCGCGGCAGGTCCCGGCGTCGCAGGTCTCGCCCGCCTCGCAGGGCGGCGAGCAGGACGCGGTCCCGAAGCAGGTGGCCAGCTCGGACTCGCATGCCGCGGAGAGGCAGTCGACGTCCTCGCAGCCCGACGCGTCGGCGCAGGTGTCCAGCGCGGCGAAGCGGGTCCTCGCCTGGGGCGAGCCGCGCTCGGCGCAGGCCGTGGTGCAGGCGTCGGGTTCGGGGCAGTCGCCCACGCAGGCGACGATCTCGGTGCAGGTCAGCAGCTTCGGGACGCAGGTGCCCGCGTCGCAGCGCTCGGTGGAGGCACACGGCGGGTCGCAGCCGGTGGTCGGGACGGGCTCGGTGCCGTCGGAGACGCAAGCGGTGGACAGCGTGTCCTTCACGAACGCGCACTTCTGGCCGGCCGGGCACTGGCGATCGCAGAGGGCGGCGTTGGGGTCGCCGCCGTCGTCGCAGCCGCAGACCAGCGCGGCGAGGGCGAGGGTCCAGACGCCCCAGGCCGTCCAGACGCCCCAGGCCGCGCCCGCGCGTCCCACACCGATCCATGTCGCCGTCTGCATCAGGCTGCCTCCCGCGTCCCCTTCGAGTACATCGCAGGGCCGCGCCGATTCCAACCACCGGGTCGGCGGGGGTTCCCGTATGCTCCCGTCGCCTGGCTGGCTCACGAGTCTTCAAGCGCCTCCGCGCCTCGGTTTCATGCTGGGAGCATGGGCCCTCGGCGCGCAGGCACCTGAAGACTCGTCGCTGGCGCCGGGCTCGGTCCGCATACGGGAACCCCCGCTTGACCGGGCAGGTAGAACACGTTTCACTGCGGCGTCCACACGGCACAATCCGCCGATGACCGGGAGGGTCCGATGGCGTTTCGCGGCAAGGTCGCGCTGGTGACGGGAGCGGCGAGCGGCATGGGGCGCATCGCGGCGCGCAGGCTGGCGATGGAGGGCGTGAGCGTCGCGCTGGTCGACCTGAACGCAGAGGGTCTCGAGGAGACCGCCCTGGCGCGCCCGGGCATGCACCAGTACGTGTGCGACGTGGGCGACCCGGAGGCGGTCCAGGAGACCGTCGCGCGGGTGCAGAGCGAGCTCGGCCCGATCGAGCGCGTCACCCACGCGGCGGCGATCATGCCGACGGCGCCGGTGATGGAGATGCCGCTCGACCGCATCCACACGCTGATGCGGGTCAACTACGGCGGGACGGTCAACATCGTGAAGGCGACGCTGCCGGCGATGCTCGAGCGGCGCTCGGGCGACCTGATCCTGTTCGGTTCGCTGGCCGGCCACGTGCTGGCGCCGCATTTCGGGCCCTACTCGGCGACCAAGGCCGCGGTGAACGCGCTGGCCGAGATCCTCATCGAGGAGAACCGGGGCAGCGGCGTGCGGATCCTCCTGGTGTGCCCGCCGATGGTGAACACGCCGCTCCTGGAGCAGGCTGCCACCACCTCGAACCCGCGCTCGATGCAGCTCGGCATCGAGCAGGGGCGCATGGCCAGTCCGGTGGCGATCATCGACGCCATCGAGGAGGCCCTCGAGAAGGGGCGCGACATCCTCTTCCCCAACACCGAGGCGAAGGTGCTCTACGGGCTGCGCCGGTTCGCGCCGCGGCTGCTCTGGAAGCTGGTGCACAAGGCCGAGTCCGCATGACCCGACGCACCGCTGCCCACCTCGACGCCACCGGCTGGGCCGGCGCCCTGACGGTGCGGGCCGACGAGCACGATCTGCCCGCCCCGGTGCGCGACCAGCTCCTGGTCGCCGTCGAGGCCTGCGGCGTCTGCCACCGTGACCTCATCGACCGCGAGGGGCGCATCCGCTTCCTGCGCCTGCCCATCGTGCCCGGCCACGAGGCCTCGGGGCGGGTGCTCCAGGTGGGCCCGGACACCCAGGGCTTCTCGCCCGGCGACCGGGTGGCCACGCTGCACCGCGACCACTGCGGCGTCTGCGACGCCTGCCTGGCCGGCGAGACCACCGTCTGCGACCGCGCGGCGTCGGTGCTCGGCCTCACCATCGACGGCGGCTACGCGAGCCACCTCCTCGCCCCCGAGCGCGTGTTCTATCGCGTGCCCGACCAGCTCGACGCGCCCACCGCCGCCGTCCTGCACTGCACCCTCGGCACCGCCTGGCGCGGGCTGGTGACCCAGGCGGGGCTGCGCTCGGGCCAGCACGCCCTCATCACCGGCGCCAACGGCGGGGTCGGCCACGCGGCCGTGCTGCTGGCCAAGAGCCTGGGCGCCACCGTGACCGCCGTCATCCGCGACGACGCCCACCAGGACTTCGTCGCCAGCCTGGGCGCCGACCAGATCCTCGTCGACCCCGGCGACACCTTCCACAAGCGCCTGGGCCGCCGCCGCGCCGACGTGGTGCTGGACACGGTCGGCGCCACCACGTTCAACGCATCGCTGCGCTCGCTGCGGGTCGGCGGCCGGCTCGTCACCGTCGGCAACATCGTGGACGCTCGGGTCGAGCTGAACCTCGGCTACATCATCACCTTCGGCATCCGGGTCATCGGCTCCAGTGGCGCTTCGGGCGCCGACATGGAAGCTCTGCTATCCTGGCTGGGTTCGCACCCGATCGGGCTGCGGATCGCCCGCACCCTCGAGCTGTCCCGCGCCGACGAGGCCCAGCGCCTCTTGCGCCGTGGGGGGCTCGAGGGGCGCGTGGTGCTGGTGCCCTGACGGGCTCGGCGGCAAGCGCGCGAGCCCGGTCTCTCCCCGACCCGCCCCCCCGAGGACACCGATGCCGAAGGTCCGACTCGGTCGCGCTGAGATGAGCTACGACACCGCTGGCGACGAGGGCTCGCCGGTCCTGCTGATCATGGGCTTCGGAGTCCCCGGTCACCTCTGGGGGAACCAGGTCCCGGCCCTCTCGGCCAGCCACCGGGTGGCCTGGTTCGACAACTGCGGCGCCGGTGGCACCCGCGCAGGGCGGGCGCCGGTCAGCCTGCGCGCCCAGGCCGAGCACGCCGCCGGCCTCATCGAGCACCTGGGCCACGGCCCCGCCCACATCGTCGGGGTCTCCATGGGCGGGATGATCGCCCAGGAGCTGGCCCTGGCCTTCCCCGAGCGCGTCCGCAGCCTCTCGCTGCTGGTCACCCACGCCGGCGGCCTGCGCAACGTGCTGCCGAACCCGCGGGGGCTCAACCTCTTCGTGCGCGGCTTCCTCGGGCCCCGACGCGGTCGCGCCTACGCCATGGAGCAGCTCATCTTCCCGGCCGAGTACCTCGAGACCATCGACCGCGGCTGGCTGCTGCAGACCCTGAAGGACGAGGTGGTGGAGGCCATGCCGCGCCGCGCGCGGCTGGCGCAGATCGCCGGCATCGTGCGCCACCACACGGCGCCGCGCCTGCCGCGGCTGGCGGGCCTGCCCACCCTGGTCGTCGCCGCCGGCCAGGACGCGCTGATCCGGCCCGAGGAGCACGTGCGCCTGCACCAGCTCATCCCCGGGTCGCGGCTGGAGTACTTCGCCGACTCGGGCCACGGCATCCTCCACCAGTGCGCCGAGCGCCTCAACGCGGCGCTGCTGGCCCATTTCGCCGAGGTGGACGCCCGGCCCGAGCGCGACTCCCGCCCCCACCTGGTGCGCACGGCCATCCGACGCTGACGGGTCGGACGAGGCGGTCTGCCGGGCGCCCTCGCAGGCCCCGACGGCCGCCTCCGCCGTCTGCGACCTGCCCCCGGCAGGCCTCGGTCTCCCGGGCGACGGCTCAGGCTCCGCGTTGCGGCCGATCCGCCGCGGCCCCTGCGCTCGCCGACCCCGTGACCGCGGCTGCGCCCGCAGCGTCCGCGGCTTGCGAGGCATTTTGAAACGTGTTCTAGTTCACTGGAACACGTTCCAGGCGTCGCGCTCGCCCGACCAGGGAGACCCGGCGCCGCCCGCGGGAGGTTAGCGCCGTGACCCAGACGAGCGAAGCGACCAACGCGACCGCCAGCGACGGCTCGAAGTCCCGTCCGATCGACCTGTACGACCCCGACGTGTTCCAGGATGGCGGGGTCCCGCACGAGGACCTGACCTGGCTGCGCCGCAATGCGCCGGTCTACTTCCATCCCGAGCCGGGAGGCCCCGGCTACTACGCGGTCACCAAGTACGACGACATCTGCGCGATCTCGAAGGACCCCGGCACGTTCTCGTCGGCGCGCGGCGGCACCAACATCCAGGACTACGCGCCGGGCGACCTCTCGCTCATCCGCCTGATGATGCTGAACATGGACCCGCCGCAGCACGCCAAGTTCCGGCGCCTCGTGCAGCGCGGGTTCACGCCGCGGATGGTGTCGCTGCTCGAGCCGAAGATCCGCGACTCGGCGCGCATGCTCGTCGACCGCATCGCACACAAGGGCGAGTGCGAGTTCGTCACCGAGATCGCCGCCGAGCTGCCGCTGCTGGTCATCGCCGACCTCATCGGCGTCCCCCACGAGGACCGCCACAAGATCTTCGACTGGTCGAACCAGCTCATCGGCTTCGATGACCCCGAGTTCCAGAACTCGATGGAGGACGCGCGCATGGCGGCCGCGCAGATGTGGGGCTACGCCAACACGCTGGCCCAGGAGCGCAAGGGCCACGAGGGCGACGACCTGGTCAGCGTGCTGATGAAGGCCGAGGTGGACGGCGGTGAGCTGTCGATCATGGAGTTCGACGCCTTCTTCCTGCTGCTCTCGGTCGCCGGCAACGAGACGACTCGCAACCTGATCTCCGGCGGCATGTGGGCGCTCATCGAGAACCCGGCGGAGCGCCAGCGCCTGCTGGACGACCCCTCGCTCATCCCGAGCGCGGTCGAGGAGATGCTGCGCTGGGTCACGCCGGTGCTCTACTTCCGGCGGACCGCGACCCGTGACACCGAGATCCGGGGCGTGCCGATCCGCGAGAACGACAAGGTCTGCATGTACTACGCGTCGGCGAACCGCGACGAGGACGTGTTCGAGAACCCGCAGCGCTTCGACGTGGGGCGCACGCCGAACGAGCACATCGCCTTCGGGGTCGGCGAGCACTTCTGCATGGGCGCCAGCCTGGCACGCCTGGAGATCCGGCTGATGTTCGAGGAGCTGCTGCGGCGGCTGCCCGACATGGAGCTGGTGGCCCCGCCGCGGCGGCTGCGCTCGAACTTCATCAACGGCGTCAAGGAGATGCGCCTCCGCTACACGCCCGAGCGATGACCGGGCAGGCGCTCATCCGACGCTCATCCGATCAGTCCTCGATGGAGAGGGCGGCGCGCGGGCAGCGAGCGACGGCGCGCTCGACCTGGGGTCGCATCGCCTCGGGCGGGGACGCGTCGAGCACGTGCAGCACGTCGTCCTCGTCGACCTCGAAGAGATCGGGGGCGATGCCCGTGCAGACGGCGTTGGCTTCGCAGAGGTCGCGGTCGACGCGGATCTTCATGGGGTGCCTCCGCGGCGGGGGTGACGGGGTCCGGCGCCTCGGGGCGCCCACTGGAACGCGTTCCAGACACGTAGCACAGCTTTCGCGACGGGGTCCAAGATGAAGCAGCTCGGAGAGCGCGCCCAGCGCATCGTGGCGTCGGCCATCGCCCTGGCCGAGGACGGCGGCTTCGAGGCGGTGCGCCTCCGCGACATCGCCGCCCACGCGCAGGTGGCGCTGGGCACGGTCTACAAGCGCTTCTCGTCCAAGGAGGACATCCTCGTCGCCGTGCTCGAGCACGAGGTGGAGCGCCTGGAGGCGTGGCTGCGGCTGCAGCCGGTCGAGGGCGACGACGGGCTGTCGCGGCTGACCTCGTTCTTCGAGCGACTGACGGCGGCCTTCTTCCGCAAGCCCAAGCTCGCCCGGGCGGCGCTGCGGGCGGCGGCGGCGGGGGACCCGAGCCTGGCGTCGAAGGTGGGGCGCTTCCACGCGCGCATGACCACGCTCATCGCCGAGGCGGTCGTCACGGCGGGACTGGACCGGGAGGCCGGCGGGCTGACCGAGGCCGAGGTGCAGACCCTCGCCTACCTGCTCAGCCAGGTGTGGTTCGCCGCGCTGGTCGGCTGGATGGGCGGGCTCTTCGACCAGGACGCGGTGATCGAGCAGGTGCGGACGGCCTGCCGGCTCCTCCTGCGCGGACTCGCGCGGGAGGGTTGAGCCGGCGACTGAAACGTGTTTCACTCCTGAATAGAACACGTTCTACCGGACTGCGCTCCGGAGGGAGGCCCGATGATCCCCACCAGCCAACGCATGGAGCTGCCGCCCTACGCCATGGGGTGGTACATGGTCGCGCTCTCCCACGAGCTGGAGCCGGGCGCCGTGCGCCCCATCCACTACTTCGGGCGCGAGCTGGTGCTCTTCCGCACCGAGGCCGGCGAGGCGCAGGTGCTCGACGCCTACTGCCCGCACCTGGGAGCGCACCTGGGCCATGGCGGCGTCGTCAAGGGCGACTCGGTCCAGTGCCCCTTCCACGCCTGGGCCTTCGACGGCAAGGGCCGCTGCACCGACGTCCCCTACGCCAAGAAGATCCCGCCCAAGGCCAGCATCCGCAGTTGGGAGGTCACCGAGGTCAACGGCCTCATCATGGTCTGGTTCCACCCCGACGATGAGCCGCCCCGCTGGCAGGTCCCCGCGCTGCCCGAGATCGGCTCGGAGGACTGGACCCCCTACGAGCACCGCGACTGGACCATCCGCGCCCGCAACCAGGAGATGGCCGAGAACGGCGTCGACACGGCCCACTTCCACTACCTGCACCGCACCTCGAACATGCCCGAGGCCTCGGCCAGCATCGAGGGCCACGTCCTGCGCATCCAGTCCACCACCGGCATGAAGACCCCCCGCGGCGGCGTCGACGGCGTGGTCACCGTGCACGAGCACGGCTTCGGCTTCACCACCACCCGCTTCACCGGCCTGGTCGAGACCCTGCTGGTGGCCGGCGTGACCCCCATCGACGAGGAGCAGGTCCACCTGCGCTTCAACTTCACCATCCGCAAGCTCGGCAACGCCAACGCCACCACCGGAGTCGGCCGCGCCTTCATCTCCGAGATCACCCGCCAGGTCACCCAGGACATCCCCATCTGGGAGAACAAGGTCTACCTCCCCCGCCCGGTACTCTGCGACGGCGACGGCCCCATCGGCGTCTTTCGCAAGTGGGCCCGCCAGTTCTACGTCGATCGAGACGCCGCCTGAGTTGCGGGGAGACGGGGTGGTTGGCCGAGGCGCCGCCTGAGGCGGCTACGGCCACCGCTGACGACGTCGCTCCCTCGCGTCGGGCCTGCGACGGGCCTGGGGCCGCGAGTCGGCCGAGGCACCGCCTGAGGCGGCTACAGCCACCGCTGACGCCGTCGCTCCCTCGCGTCGGGCCTGCGACGGGCCTGGGGCCCGACTCGGCCCGCGCTCGGTCGCGCCGCCGTCAGCGGCGGCCTCGCTCGCCTCATTCGGCGCCTCTACATCGGTGGGGGCGGGTTGCGGGCTCGGGCTCGGGCTCGGTCCCGGGCTCGGACTCGGGCTCGGGCTCGCTCCCGGTCTCGGGCTCGGACTCGGACTCAGTCACAGGCTCAGGCTCAGGCTCAGGCTCGGACTCGGTCCCAGTCTTGGCCTCGGACTCAGTCACGGGCTCAGGCTCAGTCACGGTCTCGGACTCAGGCTCAGGCTCGGCCTCAGGCTCGGTCCCAGGCTCAGGCTCAGACTCAGACTCAGTCACGGCCTCGGACTCAGGCTCAGGCTCGGGCTCGGACTCGGACTCGGGCTCGGGCTCGGGCTCGGGCTCGGGCTCGGGCTCGGTCACGGCCTCGGGCTCGGTCACGGCCTCGGGCTCGGGCGCGGCCTCGGCCTCGGCCTCGGTCACGGCCTCGGACTCGGTCTCGGTCTCGGGCTCGGTCACGGGCTCGGACTCGGTCACGGGCTCGGGCTCGGGCTCGGGCGCGGCCTCGGCCTCGGTCTCGGCCTCGGTCCCGGCCTCGGAGTCGGTCCCGGCCTCGGGCTCGGCCTCGGGCGCGGCCTCGGCCGCGGTGCTGATGGAGGTCAGCCGGCCGCTTGCGACAGCCTTCAGGTCGCAGTGCGACGGCGGATGGCTTCGACGAAGGCTTCGAGGTCGGGCAGGCGGTGGGTCAGCACGTCGCGCACGATGTCGAGGTCGACCTCGTCGTAGCCGTGGACGAGGACGTTGCGGAACCCGACCATCTGGCGAAGGCGCCCGCTCAGCGCGGCGTCGATGCAGCCGGCGTCGCGCAGGAGCGTGAAGAGCTGGGCGTTGGTGCTCGGCTCGCGCAGACGCTCATCCGAGACGACGTGGGCCGCTGCGTCCATGGCGGCCTGGATGGCGATCTGCAGGGTGTGCTCGACGAAGCGCCGCGCGATGACGTCGCGATCGAGGGCGTCGGGGTGTCCGTGCTGGCGGAGCTCGCGGAGGCAGGTCTCGACGCGGGCGAGCTTCTTGGCGAGGAGGTCGGGGTTGGTCATGGCGCGGGCTCGGTCGGGCGCGGCTGGCGGTAGAGGGTGAGAAGCGGGAGCAGGTCGAAGTACTCGTTTCGGCGCTGCACCTCGAAGCGGACGCGCCGCGCCGGGTCGCGGTCCAGCAGGAGGATCCCGTCCCGCAGGATGTGGTGGACCAGCTCGGCGGGCGCCGTGTTGGCGGCGACGAGCTGGACATCGAGGCCGGTCGCGTCCTGCAGGTCGGCCTCGAGGCCATAGGGCTGCCCCGCGAGCGTGGGCTCCGGATCCTCGGCGAAGAGCACCGCCACATCGACGTCGCTGTCCAAGCGCGCCGTCCCACGCGCACGGCTACCGAAGAGCCAGGCGCACACGGCAGCCGGCGCCAGCTCACCGAGGTGGCGCCGCAGCGACTCGACCAACACGGGATCGGCGTGCGTCATCGGGCAGGATGGTAACACGCGCACCTCCGCGGTTGGCGAGCGGCAGCCACCAGATACGGAGTCGGCCTCGGTCTCGGTCCCGGTCCCGGCCCCGGTCCCGGCCTCGGACTCGGACTCGGGCTCGGGCTCGGACTCGGGCTCGGACTTGGCCTCGGGCTCGGACTCGGACTCGGGCTCGGGCTCGGGCTCGGCCTCGGCCTCGGGCTCGGACTCGGACTCGGGCTCGGCCTCGGGCTCGGCCTCGGTCCCGGCCTCGGGCTCGGGCTCTGCCTCGGGCTCGGTCGCGGGCTCGGGCTCGGTCCCGGTCGCGGTCACGGCCTCGGTCTCGGGCTCGGACTCGGACTCGGTCCCGGTCCCGGTCCCGGCCTCGGCCTCGGACTCGGTCCCGGGCTCGGACTCGGCCTCGGACTCGGTCTCGGTCCCGGTCCCGGTCTCGGCCTCGGTCTCGGTCCCCGCCCCGGTCCCGGCCTCGCCACCCGCGCTTGCGTCGCTGCCTTGCGCCGGGCGATGGTCCCGTCGTGCACGCAAGCGACGAAGAGCTGCTCGCGCGGGTCCGGGGTGGCGATCGCCGGGCCCTGGACGCCTTGCTGGCGCGGCACGAGGACCGGATCTACCGCTTCGGGATGCGGCTCTGCGGCGAGCCGGAGGACGCTCGGGACGTGCTGCAGGAGACGCTGCTGGCGTTGGCGCGGTCGTCGGCGGGCTTCGAGGGGCGCTCGACGCTGAGCACCTGGCTCTTCACGGTGGCGCGCAGCTTCTGCATCAAGAAGCGGCGGCGGCGCAAGGGCGCGCCGGCGCGGCTGGAGTCGCTGGACGAGGCCGGCGTGGACGCGCGGGCGCTGGTGGACCCGGCGCGCCGACCGGACGAGGCGGCCGCCGGGCGCGAGCTGGCCGAGGCCCTGGAGGCGGCGCTGGCCGCGCTGGAGCCGGCGATGCGGGAGGTGGTGGTCCTGCGGGACGTGGAGGGGCTGTCGGCTGCCGAGACCGCCGCGGTGCTGGGCCTGTCGGTGAAGGCGACCAAGAGCCGGCTGCACCGCGCGCGGGTGAAGCTGCGGGAGCTGCTGGCGCCGCTGCGCGACGAGGCGGAGCCGGGCTGCCCGGAGATCGAGCGGCTGTGGTCACGTCACCAGGAGGGCGAGATCAGCGCCCGGACCTGCGCGCGCATGGAACGGCACATCGCCGGCTGCGCGCGTTGTCGCGAGCGTTGCGACACGCTGGGCCGCACGCTGGCGCTGTGCCAGAGCGCGCCCGGGCCCGCCCTGCCCGCGCCGGTCAGGGCCCGGGTGCGCCAGTCGGTGCGGACCGGCGCCGCCCGCGACACCGCCCCCTGAGCCGGCGCCTACGCAGCCGCCGCCTGCTCGAGCCAGCGCTTCATCTGCCGGCTGTCCACCAGCCCCGGCTGCTGCATCACGGGCTGGCCGCCCGACATCACCAGGAAGTTCGGGATGCCGCGCACGTTGAAGCGGCCCGCCAGGTCGGGGTTCGCCTCGGTGTCCACCTTGAGGACCAGCGCCCGCCCGGCCATGTCCTGGGCCACCCGGTGCACCTCGGGCGCGGCCATGCGGCACGGACCGCACCACGACGCCCAGAAGTCCACCAGCACCGGCACCTTGGCCGTCGACACGATCGCGTCGAAGGTCGCGGCGTCCACGTCGATGGGCTGGTCGGCCGGCGGCAGCGACGCCGAACAGCGTCCGCAGCGCCCGGCGGCGCTCAGATGCTGCAGGGGCACGCGGTTCTGCTGCTTGCAGGACGGGCACACCCGGATGGTCAGGTCGGGCTTGCGCTGGCGGGGCGCGGACTTCTTCATGCGTCACCTCCCTTCACCGCGCAGGTCGAGACGCCGAACACGCGGTAGAGCGGACACCAGCCCGACAGGCCGGTGAGCAGCGGCACCAGCCCCAGCCACGCCCACGGCGTCGCCGGGCCGATGAAGGCCAAGGATATCACTCCGGCGCCGAGGGCCACGCGCGCGGCCCGATCCCAACCCGCCTCGTTCGTCTTCATGGTCGTCTCCCTCCCGGGCAGGTCTCGTCGCCCGTGTGGGGTGAGAGCCACGCCCGGCGCAGAGGGTTCGCCCCGGGCGGCCGCCTTGCACACGCGGCCGCGCTGGCCTATCCAATCGAAGGCGCTACATGGAGGAGAGGATGAAGCTCGCGACTTTGGACGACGGGACGCGCGACGGACAGCTCGTGCTGATCAGCCGCGACGGGACGCGGGCCACCTCGGCGCAGCCGGTCTGTCGCACCATGCAGGAGGCGCTGGAGCGCTGGGAGGACGTGGAGCCGGCGCTGAAGCTGCGCGCCCAGGCCCTCGAGGCGGGCCGCGGCGTCCCCGAGATGGTCCTGGAGATGGACCGCCTCCTGGCGCCGCTGCCGCGGGCCTACCAGTTCGTCGACGGCTCGGCCTACCTCAACCACATCGAGCTGGTGCGCAAGGCCCGCGGCGCCGAGATGCCGGCCTCCTTCCTCACCGACCCCCTGGTCTACCAGGCCGTCTCCGACCGCTTCCTCGCGCCCCACGCGCCGATCCCCGTCGCCGACGAGGCGTACGGGATCGACTTCGAGGGCGAGGTGGGCGTGCTCACCGGCGACGTTCCGGCCGGCGTCTCCGCCGCCAACGCGCCCGACTACGTGCGCCTGCTGGTGCTGATCAACGACGTGTCGCTGCGGAACCTCATCCCCGGCGAGCTGGCCAAGGGCTTCGGCTTCTTGCAGTCCAAGCCGCCCTCGGCGCTGTCGCCCTTCGCGGTGACGCCCGACGAGCTGGGCCCGGCCTGGCGCGACGGCCGCGTGTGGCTGCCGCTGGAGGTCTCCTGGAACGGCGAGCGCTTCGGCGACCCCAACGCCGGGGTCGACATGCACTTCGACTTCTTCCAGCTCATCGCGCACACGGCGAAGACCCGCCCGCTGGGCGCCGGGACGCTCATCGGTTCGGGCACCGTGTCCAACCGCGACCGGTCCCGCGGGAGCTGCTGCATCGCCGAGCGGCGGATGATCGAGAAGATCGACACCGGCGAGTTCCGCACGCCCTTCATGCGCTTCGGCGACCGCGTCCGCATCGAGATGCGCCAGGACGGGCTGTCGGTGTTCGGAGCCATCGAGCAGACCGTGGTCTCGCAGCCGGCGCCGCGCGGAGCCCGGACGTGACGCGCTACCGCCTGCACGGCTACTTCCGCTCGAGCGCCACGTACCGCGTGCGCATCGCCCTGGGGCTCAAGGGCCTGAGCTGGGAGACCGCCCCGGTGCACCTGGTGCGCGGCGGCGGCGAGCAGCACGGCGAGGCCTACCGCCGCCTCAACCCCATGCGCGAGGTACCGGCGCTGGAGCTGCTCGACGCCGACGGCCAGACCACCGCGGTGCTCGCCCAGTCGGTCGCGATCCTCGAGTACCTGGACGAGGTGCACCCCGATCCGCCGCTGCTTCCGGCGACGCCGCTTCTGCGCGCCCGCTGCCGCCAGCTCGTCGAGGCGGTGAACAGCTCCATACAGCCGGTGCAGAACCTGCGCGTGCTGCTGCACCTCGAGCGCGCCCTGGGCGCCGACAAGGCCCAGGTCCACGCCTGGGCCGCCCACTTCATCGCCCGCGGCTTCGAGGGCCTCGAGCCGCTGCTGGCCCAGACCGCCGGGCGCTTCGCGATGGGCGACGCGCCCACCCTGGCCGACGTGGTGCTGGTCCCGCAGGTGTTCAACGCCCGCCGCTTCAGCGTCGACCTCGCCCCCTTCCCCACCATCGCCCGCGTCGAGGCCTCGGCCAGCCAGCTCGACGCCTTCCAGGCCGCCAGCCCCGAGAGGCAACCCGATGCCGAGTGAGCCCGCCCCGGCCGACCCGGCCGCCGCCGCCGCGGCCCAGGCCCACATCGCCGCCCTGGTAGAGCAGCGCGTGCCCTACCCCCGCCGCGTGTTCTGCAACCGGAACCTGCGCCTGGACCGCATCCGCTTCATCGGCTTCGACATGGACTACACGCTCGCGCGCTACACCGAGCAGATGGAGCACCTGCAATCCGAGCTGGTGCTCGAGCGGATGGTCGACCACTACGGCTACGACCGCTCGATCCTGGCCGCCACCTACGACCCGCGCTTCGCCATCCGCGGGCTCACCGTCGACAAGCTGCACGGCAACGTCTTCAAGATGAACGCCCACCGCTTCATCGGGCGCGTGTGGCACGGCGCGGCGCCGCTGGACCCGGAGACCCGGAAGTCCCTCTACACCAACCGCAAGGTGTCCCCCCGCGACGACCGCTACGTCATGGTGGACACGCTCTTCTCGCTGCCGGAGATCAGCCTCTACTGCCAGCTCGTCGCCGCCTTCGACGCCAAGCCCGACGGCATCTCGAAGCCCACCTACGCGCGGCTCTGGGACGATCTGCGCAGCGCCATGGACTCGCTGCACCGCGACGGCACGCTCAAGGCGGTCATCCGCGCCGACCTGGCGCGCTTCATCGAGCCGGACCCCGAGCTGGCCGAGACGCTGCACCGCTTCCGCTCGGCCGGAAAGAAGCTCTTCATCCTCACCAACAGCGAGCCCGACTACACCGAAGCGGTGATGAGCTTCCTGCTCGACGGGCGCTACCCCGGCTACGCGCGGTGGCGCGACTACTTCGAGTTCGTGCTGACCTCGGGCCGCAAGCCCACCTTCTTCTCCACCGAGGACCCCTTCCTCGACGTCTCCGACGAGCTGGTCATCGGCAGCGACCCGTCCACGGTGTTTCGCCGCGGCGGCCTCTACGCTGGCGGCAACCTCTTCGACCTGACGCGCCTCACCGGCATGATCGGCGACGACGTCCTCTACGTCGGCGACCACATCTACGGCGACATCCTGCGCTCCAAGATGCACACCCACTGGCGCACGGCGATGGTGGTCCAGGAGATGGAGCGCGAGCTGACCCAGGTGCTCGAGCACCGCGACGCGCTGGACCGGCTCTACGGCTTCGAGGAGCGCCGCTTCCAGCTCGACCTCGAGCTGACGGCCAAGGCGCTGGACGGCGAGCGGGACTCGGCCCTGCGCAACGAGGCCCGCAACCTCGGCCGCGAGATCGCGCGGCTGTCCCAGGAGATCTCCGACGCCTTCAACCCCACCTGGGGCATGCTCTTCCGCGATCGCGCCGAGCTGTCGGCCTTCGGCGCCCAGAGCGAGGACTACGCCTGCGTCTACACCAGCCGGGTGTCGAACTTCCGCCTCTACTCGCCCCAGTGGTACTTCCGCTCACCGCGCGACCGCATGGCCCACGAGCTGCGCGTCTGACCGCACGCCCCCCGCACAGGGCAAAATGCAGGCTGGCCCCAGGCGGCGGTTCGGGGTAGTGAGTCCGGGGCCCTGCGCACGAGGCGCGTGGACCCGTTCGCCCATGATCCCGAGGAAGATTGCATGGCATCCCTGGTCATCATCGGCGCCCAGTGGGGTGACGAGGGCAAGGGCAAGGTGGTCGACCTGCTGGCCCAGCGCGCGCGCATGGTAGTCCGCTACCAGGGCGGCAACAACGCCGGCCACACCCTGGTGGTCGAGGGCCAGAAGACCATCCTCCACCTGGTGCCCTCGGGGATCCTCCAGGCGGACACGCGCAACGTCATCGCCCAGGGCGTCGTGGTGGATCCGGCGGTGCTGGTGCGCGAGCTGGACGCCTTGGCGGCCCGCGGGCTGCACGTGGGTCCCGAGCAGCTCGTCATCAGCGCGCGGGCGGCGGTGATCATGCCCTACCACTGCGCCATCGACGCCGGGCGCGAGTCGCGGCTGGGCGCAGGCCGCATCGGCACCACCGGCCGCGGCATCGGGCCGGCCTACGAGGACGTCGCGGCGCGGCGCGCGGTGCGGGTCGGCGACCTGCTGGACCGGGCGCGGCTCGACGCGCGGCTCGACCGCGTGCTGGACGAGCGCAACGCGACGCTGACCTGGCTCGGCAGCGAGCCCATCGCGCGCGAGGCGATGGTGACGGAGCTCCTGCGCCTGGGCGAGCGCCTGCGGCCGCTCGTCACCGACGCCGAGTGTCTGGTGCGCGACGCGGTCGAGGCGGACGTGGACGTCCTCTTCGAGGGCGCCCAGGGCGTGCTGTTGGACGTGCTGCACGGCACCTTCCCCTACGTGACCTCGTCGCACACGGTGTCGGGCGCGGTGGCGACCTCGGTGGGCGTGCCGCCCTGGCGGGTCGACCACGTGCTGGGCATCGTCAAGGCCTACACCAGCCGCGTCGGCGAGGGCCCCTTCCCCACCGAGCTGACCGACGCGCTGGGCGACCGCCTGCGCGAGGTGGGCCAGGAGTTCGGGTCGACCACGGGGCGCCCGCGCCGCTGCGGCTGGCTGGACCTGGCCGCGCTGCGCTACGCCCACCGCATCAACGGCTTCACCGGGCTCGCGGTCACCAAGCTGGACGTGCTCTCGGGCCTCGAGACCCTGAAGGTGTGCGTCGGCTACCGGGTGGACGGGCGCGTGGTGGACGCGCTCCCGGCCGACGAGGGCGTGCTGGCGCGGGCCGAGCCGGTCTACGCCGAGCTTCCCGGCTGGCAGGGCGACCTGAGCGCGGTGGAGTCGCTGGAGGCGCTGCCGCGCGAGGCCCGCGGGTACCTGGACTTCATCGAGCGCGAGCTGGGCGTCCCGGTGGCGCTGGTCGGCGTGGGCCCGGGGCGGCGGCAGACCCTGGAGCTGCGGGATCCCTGGACGGACTGAGGGCTGGGAGGCGGCGATGGAGCTGGGCAGCGCGCTGTGCGCGGGTGCGACCCGCGTGATGATGCTGGGCAGCGGCGAGCTGGGCCGCGAGGTGGTGCTGGAGCTGATGCGCCTCGGCGTCGAGGTCGTCGCCTGCGACAGCTACCCGGGGGCGCCGGGGATGCAGCTCGCGCACCGGGCGCGGGTCTTCGACATGCAGGACGGCGCCGCCATCCGGGCGGCGGTCGAGGCCGAGCGGCCGCACTTCATCGTGCCGGAGATCGAGGCCATCGCCACCGAGACGCTGGTCGAGCTGGAGGCCGAGGGCTGGACGGTGATCCCGACGGCGCGGGCGGCGCGGCTGACGATGGACCGCGAGGGGATCCGGCGGCTGGCGGCCGAAGAGCTGGGGCTCCCGACCAGCAGCTACCGGTTCGCGTCGACGCTGGACGAGCTGCGCGCGGCGGTCCTGGCGCTGGGGCTGCCGGTGGTGGTCAAGCCGGTGATGTCGTCGTCGGGCAAGGGGCAGAGCGTCATCCGCGAGGCGAGCGACATCGAGCGCTCGTGGCAGTACGCGATGGACGGGTCGCGGGGCCGCTCGGTGCGCGTCATCGCCGAGGCCTTCGTGGACTTCGACACCGAGATCACGCTGCTCACGGTGCGCACGCGCGACGAGGGTACGCTCTTCTGCCCGCCGGTGGGCCACCGGCAGGAGCGCGGCGACTACATGGAGTCCTGGCAGCCCGAGCGGCTGTCCGACGCGGCGCTCGCCAGCGCCCAGGACCAGGCGCGGGCCATCACCGACGCGCTGGGCGGCGTGGGGCTCTTCGGCGTCGAGTTCTTCATCGCCAAGGACCGGGTCATCTTCAGCGAGGTCAGCCCGCGCCCGCACGACACCGGCATGGTCACGATGGCGACCCAGGACATGAGCGAGTTCGAGCTGCACGCCCGCGCCATCCTGGGCCTGCCCATCGGCGAGATCCGCCAGCGCGCGCCGGGCGCCTCGGCGGTGATCCTGGCCGAGGGGCCCGGCACCAACCCGCGCTTCGAGGGCGTCGAGCGAGCCCTGGCCGACCCCCGAGCCAAGCTGCGCCTCTTCGGCAAGCCCACCACCCGCAAGCACCGGCGCATGGGCG
>JACKFB010000004.1 GCA_020632695.1 Deltaproteobacteria bacterium | reverse complement strand
AGGCAGCGCTCGGAGTTCGGTGCCCCCACACTCGGAGTTCGGTGCCCCCACGCCGGGCTCCGGAGACAAAACCGCTTCACTCTGTCTGGGTTTGAAGGCAATATGTCCCCGTGGCCGCCCGGGTCTTCGAGCGAGAGGTCGAGCTCTTCCGCCAGCATGGCGGCGGCCTCCGCATGGCCGAAGCTCTGCGCCTCGGCCTCAACCGGAAGACGCTCTACGCGATGCGTGACGCAGGCGTCGTGGTGCCCGTCTCTCGAGGGCTGTACCGCCTGGCTTCGCTCGATCCGCTCGCCCACCCGGACCTCGTCACGGTGGCCAAGCGCGTCCCACAGGGCGTCCTCTGCCTCATCTCCGCGCTCTCGTTCCACGAGCTGACGACGCAGGTGCCGCACACGATCGACGTCGCGCTCGAGCGAGGCAAGACGAAGCCGCGTCTCGACTACCCGCCGACACGCTTCTTCTGGTTCGCGGGGCCGGCGTTCCACGAGGGCATCGAGACGCACGAACTCGACGGGGTGCCGGTCCGCATCTACGACCCGGAGAAGACCCTCGTCGACTGCTTCCGGTATCGGAACCGGATCGGCATGGACGTGGCCCTGGAGGCGCTGCGGCTCTGGCGTGAGCGCCGCAAGAAGAAGCTCGACGTCCTCCTGAGGTACGCCCGCATGCGCCGCGTCGAGCAGGCGATGCGCCCCTACCTGGAGGCGATGCAGTGACCGTCAAGAACGTCACGAACCTCGCGGCCTCGGTGCAGGCTCGTCTCCAGAATCACGCTCGCGCGACGAAGCGGCCGTTCCAGGAGCTGCTCCAGTACTACGCGATGGAACGCTTCCTCTACCGGCTCTCGACGACTCCTCACCGCGCGCGCTTCGTCCTCAAGGGCGCGCTGATGCTGCACGTGTGGGAGGCGCCGCTCGCGCGCGCGACGAAGGATCTCGACTTCCTCGGCCGGCTCGACAACTCGCTCGAGAACCTCGAACGCGTGGTTCGCGAGGTCTGCGCCGCCGACGCGGAGCCCGACGGCATGGTGTTCGACCCGGCCACCGTGAAGACCGAGCGCATCAAGGAGGACGCGGACTACGAGGGCGTGCGCGTCCGCTTCGTCGGTCTCCTCGGCAAGGCGCGCGTGACGATGCAGCTCGATGTCGGCTTCGGCGATGTCGTCACGCCCGGCGCGATGGACATCACGTACCCGGCACTGCTCGACTTCCCCGCGCCCGCGCTCTGGGGCTATCCGCGCGAAACCGTGATCGCCGAGAAGTTCCAAGCGATGGTCTACCTGCGCACGCTGAACAGCCGCATGAAGGACTTCTACGACGTGTGGCTGCTCGCGAGGCAATCCGCCTTCGACGGCTCCGTGCTCGCGAAGGCCATCGCCGCCACCCTCGCCAACCGCGAGACCGCCATCGACGTCGAGCCGATCGCCTTCACACCAGAGTTCACCGAGCAGGCGTCGACCATGGCGCAGTGGACCGCGTTCCGAAAGAAGCTCCCGAACACCGAGTGCCCGGCGACACTCGCCGAGGTCGTGTCGTTCCTCACCCAGTTCCTGCTGCCCATCGCGCGCGCCTGCGCAGCCGGCGAGAGCTTCGAGCAACACTGGCCACCGGGCGGGCCGTGGACGAGCGGCGCGTGAGGGAGACGGGCGCTTACCCCACCAGCTTCGCGAGCATCGCCATCCCCCGCTCGGCTTCGGCGGGCGTCCCGTCGGCGAGTTCGAGGTACACGCGCCCGCACTCGTTGCAGTCCTCGGTGTTCACGCACCAGCGCTCTCTCGCGGGCGTCGCCAGCTCGATCTCGGCGGTGAGCTTGTGCAGCGCGGCCTTCACGACGCGGTAGCTGGTCCCCTTGGGGAAGCGGAGCGCGATTTGCGGCTCGTGGCTCCCCACACAACCACTTTGACGAACCGGCGCTCAGCAGAGAGCAGAGCGGGCAGCCGATCCCGTCACGGCAGGTAGGGCACCTCTCAGGCGATGTATGTGCCGGGGTCCGTACCTTCGGCGGTGTTCGCCGGCCCCAGCAGCGCACCCGCCCGTCGGCGATGACGGCGCAGCCGCCGTAGGTTCCTCGGGTGGCCATCGCTACGGCGTTCTCGATGAGCTCGACCTGCGCGATCTCGTCGAAGTTGTCGATGTCCTCGGATCCATGCCAGGTCCAGACACTCGGGGCCGTTGGGAGCCCAGACCTGCGTGTTGAGCGTTGTCCCGCCGCCCAACGAGACCGCCGGTGGATCGTCGCCCCGGCCCCCGGAGCCGCCCTTGGAGGCCAGGACCAGCGCGACGGTGTCCTCCGCTCGAACGCCGTCGCCCCACGATGCGCCGATGGCCAGGTCGCCGCCGCCGCATGGCTCTTGGACCGACCGTTCGGGGCTTGGCGGGTCGCTCGGGCGACCGCGCGGGGTTCCCGTGGAATCCAGCGGCGTTGTCGGGTATGGATGGCGGGGTCTGCTTCCGAGGTCAGGATGCGCTCTCTGCATGGAATCCGCCGACTCGGCTGGTGCGCGCTGTTGCTTGGCGCGGTCGGCGCGGCCTGCGGCGGTGGTGGTGGGGGCGGCACGGACGCCGACGCGGGCGACGCGGGCGACGCGCTGCCCGACGGGCGGGCCTTCTTTCTGGGCGCGCGCCTCGAAGGCTACGACATCACGGCGTCGCGCCAGCGCGTCTTCTCGGTGGAGGCCGCGGGGGATCCCGCGCTCTCCGAGGTGGTCGTGGTCCCGGTCGATCAGCTCGGCCTGCCCTGGGAGGCCTTCAAGGGCCCCGACAACACGCCGGTGGAGCTGCCCGCCGCGTGGGTGGCTGCCGTCGACGCCATGAAGGCGGCCGCGCTGGCCACCGGCAAGCCCATGGTCCTGTCCCTGAGCCCGCTGGCGCCGACGCTCGACACCCTGGCGCCCGACGCCCGCGACGAGTCGGGCCTGCTGGTGCTGAACACCCAATGGACCGCGCGCTGCTACGACCCGTCGAAGGACCCGGACCCCGAGCGCTACCGCGACCGCTACGCCGGCTTCGTCGCCTGGGTGGTGCAGCGCTTCGACCCTCGCTGGGTGGTGCTGGCGCGCCGAGTCAACCGCTACGAGGTCTGCGGGCGCTCGGCCTACGACGCCGTCCTCGGGTTCGTCAGCGAGGCCGGCCGCAGGCTGGACGCGCTGCCGACGGGCGCCGTCTCGGCCGAGACCCTGGTCACCGTCGACGTCGAGGACCTCTACGGCTACCCGCGCCCCGGCGGGCCCTGCGACACGCTGGGCGCCGCCGCCTGCCTGGCCACCCGTCAGGGACTGCTCGACGGCATCGACGCCGACCTCCTGGGCCTGGAGAGCTACCCCGCCACGGCGTTGCCGTCCCTCGGGCAGCTTCCCCAGGACTGGCTGGAGCGCGTGGCCGCGGCCCGCGCCGACCTGCCGTCCGCGGTGGCCGGCACCTCGCTGCCGGCGGTGGACCTCTACACCCGCGAGGGCACCTGCCAGCCGCTGCTGGTCTCCAGCGACGTGGTGCAGCGGGCCTGGCTGGACCAGGTCCTGTCCACCGCCGCCGACCGCGAGATGGCCTTCGTCGTCTGGCACCCGCTCCAGGACCTGCTGGACGCCGACGCCGCGTCCGCCTGCCCCTGCTCGCCCGCCGACCCGGTCTGCGTCCACCTGGACCAGCTCGGCGCGGGCGCTTCGGATGTACGGCGCTTCGTGACCGGCGGGCTCTTCGAGCACGACGGCACCGAGCGCATCGGAGGGACCCTGTGGAAAGGCCTCTTGGCGCCATGAGGCGCGCCGTGTCCATCGCCTTCGCGACCGCGTGCGCCCTGGGCCTCGCCGCGGGGCATGCCCTGGCCGAGGACACCCCCAGCCCCTTCCAGCAGACGATCCTGTCGCTGGGGCCTGCGACAGACGCCGGCGCGCCGGCCGTGGCGCGCATCTTCCGCGAGCAGCTCATGGCGCCGCCCACCGAGGTGGACGCCGAGGCGAAGGCCTTCTGCGGGCGCTACCTGCCGGTGGTGAAGCGCTCGCTGGACGCGCGCAGCGACGCGCCGTGCGTGGCGCGGGTCGACGCCCTGCAGGCGCTGGCCATGTGCCGCTGGTTCGGCGGCGCCGACGAGGAGGCGGGCGCCCTGGCCCGCGAGATGGGGCGGCTCCGCTGCGGCGCCGAGGGCGTGGACGGGCTCGACCGCGCGTTGGACCTCGCCGAGCGCTGGCTGTGGACGCAGCCGGTGCGGGCCCTGGTGCAGGCCCAGGCGGAGAGCGCCGAGGCCCTGCCGAACCGCACGCGCATCGAGCGGATCGACAACCGGCGGGCCATGGCCATCAAGGCGTTCGGCGGCAACGGCTGGGGCCGCGGGCTGCTGGTGGTCGCCCGCAGCGCGCTGGGGCCGGCCGGGCGCGCCGGCCTGGACGTGGGCGACGTCATCCTCAACGTGGCGGCGCAGCCGACCTGGAGCCTGGAGGCCTTCCGCACAGCACTTGGCGACGGCACGACGCGGCGGCCCTTCGTGGCGATGCACCAGGGGCGGCGCGTCGAGGCGTCCTGGCAGGGCGCGGTCGAGGGTCTCACCGTCATCCCGCTGCCGGAGCGCACCGCCGGACGTTGACAGGGGCCGCCAGCGCGCGCGGTGCTGACGCCGGAAAATGCTGCGGACCCCCGCTTGTGCTAAAACCCGCCGCGGTCGACGGCAGCGGGAGGCAGGCTTGGGCGGCGACGGTTACGGCGATGAGGACATCCGCGTCCTCGAAGGTCTGGAGGCGGTCCGGCTGCGGCCGGGGATGTACATCGGCTCGACCGGGCCGCGGGGGCTGCATCACCTCGTCTACGAGATCGTGGACAACGCCGTCGACGAGGCGCTGGCGGGGCACTGCAAGCTCATCGAGGTGCGGCTGCTGCCCGACGACGGCGTGCAGGTGCGCGACGACGGACGCGGCATCCCCACCGGCCTCAACGCGGAGACGGGGTTGCCGACGGCCCAGGTCGTGTTCACCAAGCTGCACGCCGGCGGCAAGTTCGGCGGCAGCGGCTACAAGGTCTCCGGCGGCCTCCACGGCGTCGGCGCCTCGGTGGTCAACGCGCTGAGCGGCTCGCTGGAGCTGGAGATCTGGCGCGACGGCAAGGCCTTCAGCCAGCGCTACGAGCGCGGCGTGCCGGTGACGCCCCTGACCGAGACCGGCTCGACCCGGCGGCGGGGGACCCAGGTGCGCTTCTGGCCCGACAGCCAGATCTTCCAGACCACGCGCTTCTCGGTGGAGACCCTGGGCAACCGCCTGCGGGAGCTGGCGTTCTTGAATCCCGGGCTGTCCATCCGGCTCGAGGACCAGCGCCCGGCGCCGGAGGACGCGGAGGGCGGCGAGGAGGGTACGGCCGAGCGCTTCGACACCACCTTCGCCTACCCGGGCGGGGTCGGCGACTTCGTGCAGTACCTCAACGAGAACCGGTCGGCCATCCACGAGCCCATCGTGTTCCGGGGCAGCTCGGCGGACATCGAGGTCGAGGTGGCGCTGCAGTACAACGACGGCTACTCGGAGAGCATCGCCAGCTTCGTCAACTGCATCAACACCATCGAGGGCGGCCAGCACGAGACCGGCTTCAAGACGGCGCACACCCGGGTGATGAACGAGTACGCGCGCAAGCTCGGCATCTGGAAGAAGAAGGACAACCTGACCGGCGACGACGTGCGCGAGGGGATGGTGGCCGTCATCAACCTGCGCATGACGCACGTGGAGTTCGAGGGGCAGACCAAGTCGAAGCTGGGCAACCCGGAGGCGCGCGCGGCGGTCGAGGAGGTCACCAGCAAGCACCTGGCGGCGTTCCTGGAGGAGAACCCGAAGGTCGCCAAGCTGCTGCTGGAGACCGCGGCGCGGGCGTCGTCGGCGCGCGACGCGGCCCGGAAGGCGCGGGCGGCGGTGCGCACGGGGAAGTCGTCGAAGACCCGCACCTCGCTGGAGGGGAAGCTGACGCGCTGCGCGAGCCGGGTAGCCGAAGAGAACGAGGTGTTCATCGTCGAGGGCGACTCGGCCGGCGGAAGCGCCAAGCAGGCGCGCGACCGCATCCACCAGGCGATCCTGCCGCTGAAGGGCAAGCCGCTGAACACCGAGAAGGCCAGCCTGGCCAAGGTGCTGGCAAACAAGGAGATCCTGGCGATCGTGCAGGCGATAGGCGCCGGCATCGGCTCGGAGTTCGACCTGGCCGAGGCCAACTACGGGCGGGTCATCATCCTGGCCGACGCCGACGACGACGGGGCGCACATCCGCTGCCTGCTGCTGACCTTCTTCTACCGCTTCATGAAGGAGCTGATCATGGCCGGGCGCGTGTTCATCGCCCAGCCGCCGCTCTTCAAGGTGGAGCGCAAGGTCAAGAAGCGCGTCGAGGTGAAGTACTGCTGGGCGCTCGACGACATGACGGCGACGGTCGAGCGCTGGGGGCGCGGCGCCGTGGTCCAGCGCTTCAAGGGGCTGGGCGAGATGGACGCCGAGCAGCTCTGGGAGACGACCATGAACCCGGCGACGCGGACCCTGGTGCGGGTCGACCTGGAGGACGCGGCGACGGCCGAGCGCCAGGTGACGGTGCTGATGGGCAGCCGGCCGGAGCTGCGCAAGACGTGGATCGCCGCGAACGTGCGCTTCGGCGAGGACGGCGACGGGCCGGCCGGGGCGGAGCTGGAAGACGCGGAGGAGCAGGACGATGCGGGGTTCAACGGCGCTGAGGACGCGGGGATCGAGGAGGCGGCGCTGTGAGTGACAAGGGGAGCGGCAGCGGCCGCAGCGCGCGGCGTGTCCAACACATCGGCTTCGCCACCGAGCTGGGCGCGGCCTTCGGGCGGTACGCCGAGAAGGTGATCCTCGACCGGGCCATCCCGGACATCCGCGACGGCCTCAAGCCGGTGCAGCGGCGCATCGTCTACGCAATGTTCGAGGCCGGGAACACGGCGGACAAGCCCTACCGGAAGTCGGCGAAGACCGTCGGCGACGTCATGGGCAACTACCACCCGCACGGCGACTCGGCGATCTACGAGGCCCTGGTGCGCCTGGCGCAGCCGTGGAAGATGCGCTACCCGCTCATCGACGGGCACGGAAACTTCGGCTCGATGGACGACGACCCGCCCGCGGCCATGCGCTACACCGAGGCGCGGCTGAGCCCCATCGCCGAAGAGTTCATGCGCGACCTGGGCAAGGACACGGTCGCCTGGAAGCCGAACTTCGACGAGAAGACCGAGGAGCCGGTGGTCCTGCCCAGCGGGTTCCTGAACCTGCTGGTGAACGGCACCAGCGGCGTGTCGGCGGGCTTCGCGACCGAGGTGCCCAGCCACAACCTGGGCGAGGTGATGAACGCGGCGCTGGCGCTGCTGGCGGACCCGACCCTGGGGACGCGCGACCTGATGCGCTACGTGGCGGGCCCGGACTTCCCCACCGGCGGCATCCTGATGGGCGCCTCCGGCCTGGAGGACGCCTACGAGACGGGGCGGGGCAAGGTGGTGCTGCGGGCGCGCCACACCGTGGAGCGGCAGCGCGACGGCAAGGACCTGCTGGTCTTCACCGAGATCCCCTACAACGTCATCAAGTCGGAGCTGGTGCGGCAGCTCGACGGCCTGCGTCTGGACAAGGAGGTGCAGGGCGTCCTGGACGTGCGCGACGAGACCGACCGCGAGGGGCTGCGCATCGTCGTCGAGCTGAGCCGCCAGGCCGACACCGACGGCGTGCTGGCCTACCTGCTGAAGAAGACCGACCTGCAGATCAACTACCACTTCAACATGGTGGCCATCGCGCGCAACACGCCGCGGCAGGTGGGGTTGGTGCCCATCCTGCGGGCCTTCGTGGAGCATCGGCGCGAGGTGGTGCGGCGGCGCAGCCGCTACGACCTGGATCGCGCCGAGGTGCGGCTGCACGAGGTCGAGGGCCTCATCCGCGCCGTCGACATGCTCGACGAGATCATCGCGACCATCCGGGCATCGAAGGACCGCGCCGACGCGCGTGAGAACATCTGCGACCTGGGCTTCACGGTGGAACAGGCCGAGGCGATACTCGAGCTGCGGCTGGCGCGCCTGACCGGGCTGCAGATCCTCCAGCTCACCGAGGAGCGGGACCAGCTCCTGGGCAGCATCGCCCGGCTGGAGGCGATCCTGGGCGACCCGGCGGTGTGCGACAAGGTGGTGGCGGACGAGCTGGCGAGCCTGCGCGATCGCTACGCCGACGCACGGCGCACGACCATCCAGGACGAGGTCGAGCGCCTGGAGGTCGCGCTGGAGGTGGTCGTGAAGCCGCAGGACGTCGTCGTCGGCGTCACCGACCAGGGCTACATCAAGCGCGCCTCGCTGGCGTCCTTCCAGGCCTCGGGCGGGGACCGCAAGAAGAGCGGGGTGCGCCCCGGCGACCGCATGCACGAGGTGGTGCTCACCAACACGACCCACACGGTGATGGTGATGTCGGCCAGCGGGCAGTGCTTCCCCTTGCCGGTGCACCAGATCCCCGAGCAGAAGTGGGCCGACGTGGGCACGGCGCTGGTCAACGTCTGCGGCATCGACAAGGACGACCCGGTGGTGTCGGTGATCTCGTGCTCGGAGTTCCCCGAGGACCGGTACTTCCTGATGGTGACCGAGAGCGGCGCGGTGAAGGCCACGCCGATGAGCGAGTTCGCCAGCTCGCGTCAGGCGGGTCTGGTCGCCCTGAAGCTTCAGGACGGCGACCGGCTCTCGCGGGTGATGGAGACCGACGGCGCGGGCGAGCTGCTGCTGATGACGACCCTGGGCCGGGGCATCCGCTTCGGCGTGGACGAGGTGAGCGTGCAGGGGCGGTCGGCGCGCGGCGTGGCCGGGATGAAGACGGAGGCCGGCGACGCGGTGCGTGACGTGGTGCTGGTCCCCGAGCCGCGCGACGACCTGCTCTGCGCCGTCTTCACCGAGTCGGGCAAGGCCAAGCTGACGCCGCTGTCGGACTTCCCGAAGCAGCGGCGGGGCGGCAAGGGCGTGCGGGTCATCGTGGCGCGCGCGAAGGCGCCCCACCGCTGCGCGGCCATCCACGTGTGCAGCCCGGAGGACAGCTTCGAGGTGGTGGACACGCAGGGGCTGGAGCACCCGGTGGACGCGGTGCGCATCCCGATCACGCGGCGCGACGGGAACGCCTGGACCATGGTGAACCTCAAGGACGGGGCGTTGGTCGCGCTCGTCGAGCACCGGCCCGACCTGCCTGTGCCGGAGGAGGCCGCGGGCGGCGCACCGGCGGCCGGCGACGAGGACGGCGAGGAGTAGCCGGGGCCGGGCGCGAGACCGGCTCCTCGCGGGGCCGGGAGCGCAGCGGGGGGGCTGGGGGCAGGGTGCCCCGGTGGGGGCAGGCTGCACCGCTCACGGCGGGGGGCTGGAGCCCGACCCACGGGGCCGATCTGCGTCCGGGGCCCGTGGTCTGGCGGTGAGCTGCGGCTGGCACGGGTGATGCACAGCCACCGCTGGCGTCATCAACGAGCGGGGCGTCGCGGAACCAACGATCCCAGGCGCCGAGGAGGAGAGACCATGAAACGCATGATCATCGCGACCGTGCTCGGCGCGGGCGGCTTGCTCGGCGCATGTGCCACGGCGACCTTGCCTACGGAGCGGGTGGCGGAGCCACGCGCGACGGTCTCGGCGGCTGAAGAGGCGGGCGCGCAGGAGATCCCGGAGGCCCGGCTCCACCTGAAGATGGCCAAGGACCAGATCGCGAGCGCGGAGAAGGCGCTCGATGACGGCAACGAGGGCAAGGCGAGCCGGCTCTTCGCACGCGCCACGGCCGACGCCGAGGTGGCCCTGGAGCTGGCGCGTCTGGAGAGCACCCGGCGCGACGCCCGCGAGGCGTGGCGTGAGGTGAAGGAGCTGGAGCGCCAGACGATCTCGCCGACCAGCACGCCCGGAAACCCGAGCACCCCCATGACCCCGAACGAGCGCTGAGCCGCCCCGTTCCCCAGGAGGACAGACGATGAAACCGATGACCCGATGGATGGCGGCGCCTGCGATCGCGCTCCTGTTCGGAGCTTGCGCCTCGACGGCGCCCCACGAGCTGACCGAAGCCCGCGCGGCGTACATGGAGGCTGCCGCCGGACCGGCCAAGGACTACGCCCCCGACGACCTGCTGGCGGCGAAGCAGGCCCTGGACGCGGCCGAGAAGGCCTTCGATGAGCACGGCGTCGAGCCGGTCACCAAGGACAAGGCCTACATCGCCCAGCGCAAGGCCGAGCGCGCGACGCTCATCGCCAAGCGCCAGGCGGAGCAGAAGGATCTGGACAAGGCCCGCCAGGCGCAGCACGCCGCTGGCCGGGAGGCCGCGGCCAGCCTGGGCAAGACGCGCCAGCAGCTCGCCGAGCAGTCCGACGCCCTGAGCAAGGCGCGCTCGGAGGCCGACACCGAGCGGAGCCGGCGTCTGCAGGCCGAGGCCGAGGCGAAGCGCGCCACGGACGCCCTGAAGAAGTGGGCCCAGGTCATCGAGAACGAGCGCGGTCTGGTGATCACGCTGTCCTCGGGGATCCTGTTCGAGACCGGCAAGTCCGAGCTGCGCACCGCGTCGTTGCAGCGGCTCGACCAGGTGGCCGAGCTCCTGCAGCAGAGCCCCGAGCGCAAGATCCAGGTCGAGGGCTACACCGACTCGCGTGGGTCCGAGAGCATGAACCAGACGCTCAGCCGCTCGAGGGCCGAGTCGGTACGCAACTACCTGCTCCAGCGCGGCATCGACGCCAACCGCATCACGGCCATCGGGTACGGCGAGGACCGCCCCGTCGCCACCAACGACACGGTCGAGGGGCGCGCCAACAACCGCCGCGTCGAGATCGTCCTCACCCCCCTGGAGATCCAGGGCGAGTGAGGTACCGGACCGCCGGGCTCCCGTCCGTCCACCTTTCCCGCTGCGGCGCGTGGCGAGATGGCGGGCGGGGGTCCGGTGCTTGCGCACACCTCGGTCAGAGGGTCAGCGTGCAGATGGTCCGATCCCATCGGCCGCCCTGCTCGCTGCCCCTCTCAGAGCCCGCCGTCGCGGCCCATCGTCGCGACAGGCGGGCTCTTCGCGTCGGACTCGGCGAGCGAGCTCAGCATCAGCTCGGCCAGCAGCACCGGAACGCTGCGCCGATAGGCCGGCTGGTCCAGATCGAGCGCGCCGACCGGGTGGGCGAAGCCCAGCACGTGCATGACCTCGTGGAGAAGGGTGGCCGCCACCGCCTCGATCGCGCGGTCGCGCAGATAGCTGCGCTGCACCACCACCACGTCGGCGCCCTCTGGGGTGTAGGCGTGCAGCGCGGCGTGCTCCAGCAGCGTCTCGCAGGTGCCCTCGGCGCCGTCGTCGACCGCGAGGACGGCGATGCGCCGCTCGCTGGCGGTGAGCAGCCGCAGCGCCTCTCGACCGGCCTCGGCCGAGCGCACCCACCGGGCCGCCCGCCGCAGCACCCAGTCCTGGCGGCCGCTCACCGAGCGGGCGAAGGCCGGGCTCGACACGACGCGCGCGGCCAGCGCCGCCGCCTCGCCGACGCGCGCCCGCTCGTCGGCGTCGAGCGGGACGAGCCGACAGCCACGGCGCGCCACCCATGACGCCTCGTCGGAGAGCGACGGCTCGGTCAGGGCCGTGGGCTCGGGAAACTCCAGCGCGGCCGCGCCCAGGAGCACGCGCGCCTCGGAGGCCCGTGCGACGAGGCACGTGATGACCAGACTGACGATGACAAGGAAGGCTCGGCGGGCCCGCACGCTCACTCCCAGCCGCCCCGATCGGGCGACGACCCCGGACTTTGTACGGGATCACATCGGTCGTTTCACGAGTCGGGTTCGCCTTTTTTTTCGTCGGCGCGTGACCGTCAGCGGGTCCGGACGCGCATGCCTTCAGTCGAACACCAGGTGCAGGGCACGGGCGACGTCGCTGGCCTTGTCGAAGCGCTCGGCCGGGGACTTGGCGAGGGCGCGGTTGACGATCTCGCGGAAGCCGCGCGGGAGCCCGGGGGCGAAGGCCAGCGGGTCTGGGACCGGGCTCGAGCGGTGGTGCTCGATGATGTTCCCCTCGCCGTAGGGCCAGGCGCCGACGACGATGCGGTAGACCATCACACCTAGCGCGTAGATGTCGGTGCGGTGGTCGATGGCGCCGCCGGCGATCTGCTCGGGCGACATGTAGAGCGGTGTCCCGGTGACGATCATCGTGCGGTCGGGCGCGCCCTGGATGGCCCGGGCCAGGCCGAAGTCCATCAGCTTCACCTCGTCACGCGTGGTCAGCATCACGTTCTCGAGCTTCACGTCCCGGTGGATGACGCCGCGCTCGTGGGCGAAGTCCAGGGCGCGCGACAGTCCATCGACGATGGGCATCAGCTCGCGCACGCCGATGGACGAGGGGTCGCGGTACAGCCGATCGGCCAGGCTCTCGCCCTCGATGAGCTCCATCGCGATGAAGGGGTGCTCGTCGATGACCCCCATGTCGTAGATGGTCACGATGTTGGGGTGGTTGAGCTGCGCTGCCGTCTGGGCCTCGCGCAGGAAGAAGCGCAGCGCCATCTCGCTGGAGAGCGCCGTCTGCCCGATCATCTTGATGGCCAGCTTGCGGCCGAGCATCCGATCCACGGCGCGATAGATGACCCCGTTGCCGCCCTCGCCGATGCGCCCGATGAACTCGTAGCGCTGATGGCTCGGCAGCCCCAGCAGCGGGGTGAGCCCGGCCTCCGCCCCCGGGGGTTGCGGCTGCTCCACCGTCCGCAGGCGCGCGAGCAGCTCCGGGGTCATCAGCCCCAGCGGCTCCAGGCTCTTGAGGCGCGCCTTGGCTTCGGCGTGCCGGCCGCGCTTCATCAGGGCATCCGCGAGCCGCACGATCCACAGGCGCAGCTCGGCGTCGTGCGGCCCCTTGGCCATGCGCCGCTCGACGATGTCGGCGAGCACCGGCTCGGCGTCCGCGCCGCGGCCCGCGCGCGCATAGAGCTCGACCAGCAGCACCCGCGCCTCCTCGTAGCGCGGATCCGTCGGCGGCACCTTCTGGAGCAGGTCCAGCGCGCGCTCCGGGGCGTTGTTCTGCAGGTGGATGCGCGCGAGGGTGACCCAGTCCTTGCCCGCGGTGAGCAGCGCCACGGCCCGGTCGAGCTTGCCGGCGCGGTAGAAGGCGTGTGCGGCCTCGCTGTGCTGACCGAGCCGCGCGTAGGCGTCGGCGGCGGTGTCGTACTCGCCCGCCTGGATGAGCAGCGCGGCTCCGGCCTCGAGCCGGCCCATCGCCAGCTGCAGGCGGCCGGCATGACCCGGCTCGCCCGCGCGCACCCAGGCCTCCACCGCCGCGTCGCAGTCGCCCAGGCCCTCCAACAGCGTCGCGGCCTCCGACCAGCGCCCCTCCGACTCGCAGAGCCGCGCCCGCGCCCGCGCCGCCTCCTGGGTGCGCCCCATGCGCCCGAGGATGGCCACGACGCGGTCCATCCGGTCCAGCGTGTTCCAGCAGTCCAGCGCCCGCTCGAGGTCGCCGGCCGACTCGAAGAGCGGCGCGGCGGCGTCGGCCCGACCGGCGGCCAGGAAGGCCTCGGCGGCCTCCGAGGGCAGGCCCGCGTCCTTGAGCACCAGCGCGGCCATGGGCAGGTCCCCCAGGGTCAGGTACACCGAGGCGGCCCCGCGCATGTCCCCGGCGCGCTCATAGAGCGCCGCGGCCTGGTCGGTGTTGCCGCGCCAGGCCTCCAGCCGGGCGGCCTCGGCGATGCGGCCCTGCTCCAGCAGCTCGGGGACGGCGCGGTCGTAGCGGCCGGTCGCGATGTGGGCCAGCAGGGCCCGCCCCTCGCGCTGGGGCGCGGACTTGAACCAGCGCCATGCCCAAGCGGCGCCAGCGCCCGCGACGGCGGCGAGGAGGAAGAGCCAGCCGAGACCGGCCGACAGGATGGGGGGGGAGGGGGCCACGTCGACTCGTCGAGGGGCCGCCGGGAGTTGGCGCGGCGCCCGAACGCGGCTACTCTAGTCGTCGCCGCGCGAGGCGGTCAACGAGCCCGCGCCGGCACGCCATGCGCATCGTCAATATCGCTCTCGACGCCGACATCGCGCGGCGGGGTCTGGCTCCGCTGCTCGAGCGGCTCGCGCGCGAGCTGCCCGCCACCGACGAGCCCCGCCTGATCTTCCTGCCGCCCCTGGCGGCGACGCTGGCCGCCCTGGGTCCCGACAGCGCCGGGCGGACGCTGGCCGCGTCGGTGCGTCGGGCCTCCCGTGCGCGGCCGCTCCGCACCGGGCTGGTGCGGCTGGCCTGGCCTCGGGTCTCGGGCGACCGCCTGCGCTGGCTGGCCCTGCACGACCTCACCCACCGAGCGCTGCGCGGCGCGCCGGCCGAGCTGGCCCGGCGCCTCGGCGCCACGGTGGTGGCGGGCACGGCGGTCCTGGCCCACCCGCGCGTCCATTGGGAGGACTGGCCCGACTCGCGCTCGCTCTTCCACACGGCGTGGGTGCTGGACCCCGACGGTGAGCCCCGGTGCGTGGTGCGCCACCCGCGGCCCGGCTGGCCCTGCCTCGAGGGGGTGCCCGCCGACCCGACCGTCGCGGCACGCTCCGAGAGCCTCGACACCGCCCTGGGGCCGATCGGTGTCCACTGGGACGACCGCCGCGAGCCCGACCCGGCGGCCGGTGACCACGCGCTGGTGTGGGCACCGCGGGCGTGGCTGCGCACGGCGCGCGGCGAGACCGTGCCCTGGGAGGCGCGCCCGCAGCGCCGGCTGCGCGGCGCGACGCGGGTGCTGGTGCGCTCGTGCCTGAGCGGTCGACTGGGCGGCCCGCTCGTGGGACGCTCGGCCCTGGCCGTGCGCGCGGCCGACGGGCGGGTCGACGTGACCTTCACCGGTGCGCCGCGCGACGGGCTGGCATGGTCCGAGGTCGAGGTCGCGGTACAGGGGCCGCCTCTCGCCGCCCCGCAGGAAGAGACACGAGCTCCCCAATGAAAAGGAATCCCGGCATCTGGTTCCTCACGGTGGTCGCGCTGCTGCCGCTGCTCTGGGTCGCGCTCACCATGCCGGTGGCCGCCGGCGGGCGGGCGATGGTGCTCTTCGCCGGCGCCCTGGTCACCGACGCGGTCCTGCTGCACCTCGCCTGGCGCGCCCACCGGGCCGGCGCGCTCACGCCGAACCGCTGCCGCACCTGTGACCACCCGATGGTGCACACGCGGCCGGGCGAGATCCGCCCGCCGGACGGCACGCAGCCCGCCCGGGCCATCGCCTGGCGCTGCCGCCACTGCGGGCGCCTGGCGTGAAGGCGCGCGCGTCGGCTCCCGCGGCTCCGCGGCCCACCGAGGCCGAGCTCGCCACGCTGGAGCTCATCCGCGACCACGTCGCCAAGGCGGCGCTGGCGATGATCGACCACGCGAACCACAAGCCGCTCAATCGCGCGCAGAAGCCCAAGGTGGGCGGGCACCAGGCCTCCTGCATGTCGTCGGTGGATCTGCTCTGCGCGCTGTACCTGCAGGTCAAGCGACCCCAGGACCGGGTCTGCGTGAAGCCCCACGCGGCGCCGGTGCTCTACGCGCTCGCCCACCTGTGCGGGGCCATCGACACGGCGCGCCTGGACACCCTGCGCGAGTTCGGCGGCCTGCAGCCCTATCCGACCAGCATGAAGGACCCGCGCTGGGTGGACTACACCTCGTCGAGCGAGGCGCTGGGGCCGGCGGCGACCATCTACGACGCCTACGGGGCCGTGCACGAGGCGCGCGGCCTGGGGCGGGCGCGCGCCGACGAGCCCGTCTTCTACGCCCACGTCGGCGACGGCGAGCTCACCGAGGGGCAGATCGACGAGAGCCTCTACGACGCGGGGCGCTGGCAACTCGACAACCTCGTGTGGATCGTCGACCTCAACCGGCAGAGCCTGGACCGGGTGATGGACGACACCGGCCGCCTGGAGCGGTGGGTGGAGGCGAAGTTCAGCGCGCAGGGCTGGCAGGTCATCACGCTGCGCTTCGGCGCGCGGGCGCTGGAGCTCTTCGCCGAGCCGGGCGGCGAGGCGCTGCGCGAGCGCGTGGAGGCGCTGCCGGACGCCCTGGGCCACCCGCTGCTGCTGATGCGCGGGCCGGCGCTGCGCTTCGCGCTGGGCGGCGAGGCCCCGCCGCCCGAGGGCGCGCTGGGACTCGCGGCCACGTCGCTGCGCGAGGCGCTGGCGCTGCCGCCCGCCGAGCAGCGGCGCTGGGCGAGGGCCATCGCCGCGTGGAGCGACGACGCGCTGGAGCGAGCCATCGGGCACCTGGGCGGTCACGACCTGCGCGCGCTCATCGAGGCCCTGGACACGGCGCGGGCCGTCCGGGGCAGGCCGGCGGTGATCATCGCCCACACGGTCAAGGGCTATCAGACCTCCCAGGCGGCCCACCCGGAGAACCACGGCGCGCTGCTGCCCGAGGACGAGGTAGCGGCCTGGGGAGTGGATCGGGGCCTTCCGCCCGGCGAGCGCTACCCCGTGCCCGCCGCCGGGACGCCCGCGGCCGCCTGGCTCGAGCGCGCGAGGGCCTCGCTCGTCCGGGACGGCGAGCCGCTGGTCGTCGCCGGCCCGCGTGACGAGCTGCGCGAGGCGCTCGGCAGCGTGCGGCTGTCGCGGCGCCAGGTCACCTCCACCGGAGAGGCCTTCCAGAGCCTGAACCTCGCGCTCCTGCGCTCGCCGGCGGCGCCCTGGCTGCAGTTCTGCGCGCCCGACGTCGGCCACACCACCCACCTGGGGCCGGTCATCCGCCAGACCGGCGTGTTCGCGCCGCGGGAGCTCCCCGACACCTACGCGTTCCTGCGCGAGGCCCAGAAGACCAGCTACGACTTCCGCCCCAGCCCGGACGGCCAGTTCCACGCGCTGGGCATCGCCGAGGGAAACGCCATGCTCTGGGCCTACGCCTTCGGGCGCCAGCGGCTGGCCGGCGAGGCGCGCTCGTCGCTGCTGCCGGTGGTGACGGTCTACGACAAGTTCTTCGAGCGGGCGCTCAACCAGCTCGACTACGCGCTGTACGCCGGCGCGCGCTTCGCCGCCGTGGGCGTGCCGAGCGGGACCGGGCTCTCGCGCGAGACCGCCACCCACCAGAGCCTGCAGACGCCGCGGATCATGATGGATCTCCCGGGCATCGTCGCCTGCGAGCCGGCCTTCGCCGCGGACGTGGAGGCGCTCTACCTGCACGGCCTCGGCCAGCTCTGGGACCCGGAGGGAGAGGCCATCTACCTGCGGCTCTCCACCCAGCCCATGGAGCAGCCGGCCGAGCTGCCGCCCGATCACGCCGAGGCCGCCGTGCGCGGCGCCTGGTGGCTGGTGGGCGAGGACGACCGGCGCGCCGTGGGCTCACAGGTGGTGCTCCTCGTGGCCAGCGGCCGCAAGCTGCGCGAGGTGCGCCTGGCGGCCCGCGAGCTGGCCGAGGCGCACGGGGTGGGCAGCCGCATCCTGAACGTGACCAGCTACGAGCGGCTCTGGCGCGACTGGGACGCCTTCGCCTCGGATCCGCGCGCCTGGGACGACCCGGAGCGGAGCTATGCGCTGGCCGAGCTCTTCGACGACGCCTCGCTGAACCTGCCGCTGGTCATCGTCGGCGACCACGTGGCCAGCGTCGCCGAGTGGCTCCCCGGCGCGCTGCAGCGGGTGCGTGGGCACCGCTTCCTGGGGCCTCGGGACAACGGGATGGCCGGGGACCTGGAGCAGGTGGACCGGCTGCACGGCATGGCCGTCGAGGACATCGTGGCCGCGGCCCTCGACGAGCTGGCCTGGCGGGCGCGCGAAGGCCTCACGGGCGGGTGAGGCGGGGCCGGGTCCTCGCGCCGTTCAGGCGGGAGGCCCTTGGCTCTTCGCGCCCCCGGCCTCGCCGTCGAACCAGGGGGCCGCCTCGGCGGGCTCCCACGCGGCGGCGACCTCGGCCAGCCGCGCCCGCAGGGGCTCGGCGTCGGCGGAGCGCCCGGCCAGCTCCAGGTGGCGCGCCCGTAGCGCCAGGATGTCCAGCTCGTCCAGGCCGGCCGATGCGATCCACCCTGCGCACGCGGCATGGGCCGCCCGGCGCGCCTCGGGGTCGGCCTGACGGTAGAGGGCCTCGGGCAGCTCGTTGTGCCGGAACGCGAACTCGGCGTGGCCGCGCAGCCGGCTCGCCGGCTGGGGGACCACCACCTCGCGGTCGGCCAGCACCTCCAGCGCGGACGCGCAGGAGGCGCCGAGGACGGCGGAGAGCTGGTCGGCCCAGAACACGCGCCCGCACAAAGCCGCGCACTCGACCGCGCGCCGCTCCTCGCGAGTGAGCCCCGACAGCCCGGCGAAGAGGGCGTCGCGAGGACCCGGCTCGTCCGCTGTCGCGGCGTCCGAGACCAGCTCCCACTGGTGGTCTGCCCAGCGCGCGCGCCCGGTGGTCACCAGCAGGCGCGCCAGCTCGGCCACGTGGAAGGGGTTGCCCGAGGCCTTCCGGTGGACCAGCGCGACGAGCGCCTGGGACGCCGGGCCACGCAGCAGGATCGAGAGCTGGTGGCGCACCCCCTCGAGGTCCAGAGGGCCCAAGCGGATGGTCTGCGAGAATCCCATCAAGGTGGTCGCGCCGCGGGAGAACGCCACGCTGAAGATCGGCACGTCGGCGAGGGCTCGGGCGAGCCGCCGGAAGAGCCGGGCGCTGAGGCGGTCCACGTGGTCGGCGCCTCGGATGCTGAGCACCAGCGCCCGCTCTCGCGCCGACGCGATCAGCACCTCGGCCATCGCCGCGGCCACGGCGTCGAGGCCGGGCGTCGCGTCGGTGCCGACGCCCTCGCCGCCCAGGCCGGGGACGCTGGTGATCAGCTCGGCGAGCTGCGCCGCGCGTCCGTGGTCGGGGGCCGGCGAGTCGGCCTCGCTCAGCGCCTCGATGACGCCCTGGCGCACGGCGTCGCGCACCTCGTGGGCCGGCAGGTCCGCGCGCACGCCGAACCGATGGCGCAGCGCGCGCGAGGCGGCGTGGAAGGGCACGTGGCGGTGCAGCGAGGAGACGCGGACGTAGGAGAAGTAGATGCCCTCGGGCAGGGCGTCGAGGAAGCGGTCCAGCTCGACGACGAGCCGCCCCTTGCCGATCCCGGCGTCTCCGACGACGAGGACGCCGACCAGGCGCCGCTCGTGCATCGCGACGTGGAAGGCCTGCTGAAGCGCGAGCAGCGCGTCCCCGTGGCCGACCAGCGGCAGCGACGCCGACCACGGCTCCAGGGTGACCAGCAGGCGGCGGCTCTCCCCCGGGCTCAGGACGACGGGCACCCGCACCTCGCGGTAGCCCGGGAGCTGGCCGCTCACCAGGTAGCTCCCGGGCCGCAGCACCACGGCGTCGCAGGGCGCCATCCCGGCGTCCAGCGCGCCCTCGATGCCCGGGGCTGCGTCCTCCTCGGCGGACTCCGCGCCGGCGACCTCCATGATGCGGATGGTCGCGCCCTCGGGGTAGCTGCGCACGGCCAGGTTCGCGGGGCTCTCCATCCCCAGTCGCCGCCACGCGTCGCGGGCCAGATCACCGTAGAGGACCATGGTGGCGCCGTCGCCGCGCCGCCGCGCGTCCTCGGCCTGGCTGGCGTAGAGCCGCGCCAGGCCGCTGGTGACGGGGCGGTCGGTGGGCGCGTGCGCCAGGGCGTGCTGGTAGCGGGCCACGGCCTCTGCGAACGCGCGCGCCAGGGCGAGCTGGCGGCGCTCGAGCTCCAGGGCGCTCTCCCAGCGCTCGCGGCGCAGCGGCAGCGTGTCGAAGGGCGTAGACGCCCGGGCGTCGCTGCGCACCCGCTCCTCGAGCGCCTTGAGCTGCTCCCGCAGCCGGTAGTAGCGGCCGGCGGTGGCCTCCGCGAGGGCTGCCTGCTCGCCGGCCAGCTCGGCCGTCCGCTCACGCTCCTTGCGCCCCTCGATCCACGCCTCGATGCCGTTCCACAGCTCGATGGCGCTCGGGCAGCGTCGGGCCTGCTCGGGCTCCAGCGCCCACAGACACATGCGCTCGAGCTCGGGGGGGATGTCGCGTTCGGGCGCGCGCAGCCGGGGGCGCGGCGGCAGCCGGTCGCGCACGGCGGCGAGCTGCGCCTCGTCGGTGCAGTCCTCGAAGGGCAGGCGCAGCGTGAGGATCTGGTGCAGGATGACGCCCAGCGAGTACACGTCGCTGCGCCGGTCGAGCAGCGCCGTCTCGCCGCGCGCCTGCTCGGGGGCCATGTAGTGCGGGGTGCCGGCGATGGTCCCAGGGGTCTCCGGTGCGCCGGCGAACATGCCGGGGTCCCCCTCGGCGACGGGCAGGACCCGCGCGATGCCCCAGTCCATGATCTGGACCTCGCCGTACTCGCCGATCAGGACGTTGTCGGGCTTGAGGTCGCGGTGCAGGACGCCGCGGGCGTGGGCGTACTCGACCGCCATGCAGATGCCGCGGAAGTAGTGGAGGAGCTGGGTCAGCGTGTAGTTGCGCACCGAGAAGCCGGTGCCACGGCGGAGCTGGTCGAGGACATCCCCCAGGGAGAGGTCGCTGAGCAGGCGCATCGTGTAGTAGGGGCGGCCGTCCTCGAGCACGCCGACGCCGTGGACCGGCACGATGTGGGGGTGCTCGAGCTGGCCGGTGATGCGGGCCTCGAAGAGCAGCCCGTGCACCATGGCGTCGTCGCGGGCGCACTCCGGGCGCAGGGTCTTCAGCGCGATGGTGCGGCCGAGCTCGGTGTCGCGCGCGGCGAGGACCACCCCCATGCCCCCCTCGCCGAGCTGCGCGCCCAGCAGCAGGTGGCCGTCGCGGCGGGCCAGCCGGGTGTCGAAGGGGCGCTCGCCGGGGAGCTCGGGCAGGGCGACCGGCGTGTCGAGGGAGCGAAGCGCCGGCGTCTCGTCGGTGCGCGCCTGGCGAGGGGAGCGCGGCTCGCCGTCGCGGGGCAGGGTGACCCGGGGCGTGGGCAGCCCGGGGCGCCTGTCCGCCGGCGCGCGCGCCACCTCGCGGCCGGGCGCCTTCGAGCCGACGGTGCCGCCGCGGCGCACGGCGGTGACGCTGGTCGCCGTCGTCTCCGCAGCCTCGGACGCTTCAGGGGCGCCGGTCAGGTGGTGATCGGACCCGGCCATGGCGGAAGCCTGGAGTGGATGTCAGTGCCCTGGCACGCGGGGCCAGCGCGGATCGGGACGCGCCCGTCGGATCAGTGCGTTACGCGCGGCGTCACGCGCGGGAGGATGGGGCCCAGTGGCTCGGGGTCGCCATAGGGCTGCCGCCCCACCGCCTTCGGCCACTGCGCCTGGAACTCGGCGTAGGTGTCCACGCCGACGGCCGGCGACTGCCAGGCCTTGTGGGCGTCGAACCAGGCCTCCCGGTCCGACGACAGCGCCTTGGTGGTCAGCCCGCAGGTCTCGCAGAAGAACACCACCCCGGCGACGACGCGCATGGTGGTCTGGTAGATGACCTCGCGCTCGATGTCGTCGCCGGCGCAGCGGGGGCACACACCTTCGTGGGCGTAGGCGGTCTCGGACATGGGGCTCTCCTCGCAGGCTTCCGCGCGGAACGCTGCCCCGTCGGGGGCCACGGCGTCAAGCGCGGGCTCGCTGCGCGTGTCACGCGCTGGTGTGCAGCCCGGGCGCCGGGAAGCCGGCGCAGAGATCGCGCACCTCGGCGGCGATCCGCTCCAGGGTGGTCGTGTCGTCGGGCGCCCCGGCCACGGCGCCCATCCAGCGCGCGACCTGCTCGAGCTCGCCCTCCCGGAAGCCGCGGCTGGTGACCGCGGCCGTGCCGAGGCGAACGCCGCTCGGGTCCATGGGGGGGCGGGGATCGAAGGGGATGTTGTTGTAGTTGGCGACGAGGCCGGCGCGCGCCATCGCCTTCGCCAGCGGCTTGCCGGTGATGCCGCGCGGGGTCGCGTCGATGAGCACCAGGTGGTTGTCGGAGCCGCCGGTGACCACGCCGAAGCCCTCGGCCTCGAGCGCGCGGGCGAAGGCGCGCGAGTTGGCCACGATCTGCGCCGAGTAGTCGCGGAAGGCCTGGGTGGAGGCCTCGGTGAGGGCCACGGCCAGCGCCGCCGTCGTGTGGTTGTGGGGCCCGCCCTGCAGCCCGGGGAACACGGCCCGGTCGATGGCCTTCTTGTGGGCCTCCTTGCAGAGCAGCATGCCGCCGCGCGGCCCGCGCAAGGTCTTGTGGGTGGTGGTGGAGACCACGTCCGCCACCGGCACCGGGCTCGGGTGCGCGCCGCCGGCGACCAGCCCCGCGATGTGGGCCATGTCGGCCAGCAGGAAGGCGCCGACCTCGTCGGCGATGGCCCGGAAGCGCGGGAAGTCGATGGTGCGCGGGTAGGCCGTCGCGCCGCAGACGATGATGCGCGGCCGGTGCTCCCGCGCGAGGCGCTGCACCTCGTCGTAGTCGATGAGGCCGGTGTCGCGGCACACCCCGTACTGGACGGCGTTCCAGAAGCGGCCGGTGGCCGAGACCTTCCAGCCGTGGGTGAGGTGGCCGCCCGCGGTCAGCGACATCCCCAGGATCGTGTCGCCCGGCTCCAGCAGCGCGGTGTAGACCGCCAGGTTCGCGGGGCTCCCCGAGTAGGGCTGCACGTTGGCGTGATCGGCGCCGAAGAGCGCGCACGCGCGATCGGCGGCCAGGCGCTCGATGGCGTCGATGTTGACCTGGCCCTCGTAGTAGCGGCGACCCGGATAGCCCTCCGAGTACTTGTTGGTCAGCACCGAGCCGGTGGCCTCGAGCACGGCGCGGCTCACGTAGTTCTCGCTGGCGATCAGACGGATCTGCTCGCGCTGGCGGGTCGCCTCGGCGTCGATGAGGCGGTGGATCTCGGGATCGGTCTCGTGGAGCGAGGGCTCGGTCATGGGGGGACCTCCGGTTCCGGTCGGGCCGCCGTTCGTTAGCACGGAGCCGGGCCGCTGGGGTAGTCGAAGCGAGGCGCAGGCCTCAGAGGGCGGTTCAGGGCCGGCGAGGTGGCCCCGTCGGCGGCATCAGTCGGCGCGGTAGCCGTAGACCCTCAGCGGCCGCGATGCACGCCCCAGGACCACGCGCTCGGCCAGCCCGACGCGGTAGCAGGGCTCGTGGCCGTCCAGGTAGACGCCGAGGTGGGGGCTGCGGGCGACCAGCTCCAGCGGCTCGTCGATGAGGCCGTCGTGCAGCGAGAGGTGCGTCTCACCGCCGCCGGCGTAAGGTTCGCGGACGCGGAACTGGAGCCGGGTGTCCAGCGGCTCCATGGCGCGGCCGCCGGCCGAGCGCAGGGCACCGCTCGAGCCCGAGGCCGTCGAGAGCCAGACGCCCGAAGAGGTCTGGCGCTCGGCGCGATCGCCGACCCGCAGGATGTAGCGGGTGGAGGCGGCGGGCAGGCGGTGACAGAAGAGCACGTCGTTCAGCGCCAGATGCGGCAGGCGCCGCTGGCCGATGTGCACCTCGATGCGGGTGAGCTCCGACACGGGCTCCTTGCCAGCGCGCACGCGGTCCAGCATGGCCTCGAAGGCGCCGGCGGTGGTGCCGCAGTAGTGGCCCACCGAGCTGTCGGGCGCCGAGTTCACGCCGAGCATCGGGGTCTCGTCCACGTGGTGGCTCGAGCGCAGGAAGGTGCCGTCGCCGCCCACGGTGACCACCAGATCGGCCCAGGCGGCCTCGCGCTTCGTGGGCAGGGCGTCCTGGCGCACCTCGAGCCCGCAGCGGTCGAGCACGGCGCGCACCCGGTCGGCCGCGGCGCGATTCTCGGCGTCGGCGTCGCGGAGGCGCTCGATGACCTCACGCGTGTCGGCGTCGTCGGGGGTGGGCTCCACCATGGCGCCCAGGCGCAGATAGCGGGCGTAGGGGCTGGTCTTGTAGACGACGAGGAGGCGGCGGATGTCGGGCTGTGTCACCGGCGTGGCCGTGGCTCGAGGCGCGAAGGCAGCGCCCAGACGCAACCACATCACCGGAGGCGGCGCAAGGACGCCGGGCGCGGTCCGGTCGCGGGTCGCGCGCCGGCGGGTTCCCCAGGGCGGCGCGCGGGGTATGCTTCGACCTCCTGGGGAGCGGGAGCGCGGCGTGGAGTTGACGGGGCTGGAGATCCTACGGTGGGCGCATGGAGGCGACGGGGTCGGCGTCCCGGTGCAGGGCGAGCTGGCCGGCGCCGTCGTGTTCGTGCCGCGGGCGGTGCCCGGCGACGTGGTGCGCTGCCGGATCGTGCGACGCAAGAAGCGGTGGGCCCGCGCGGAGCTGGTGGCGATCGAGCGCTCGTCGCCGCATCGCGTCACGCCGGTCTGCCCGGTGCAGGCCGAGTGCGGCGGCTGCCCGTGGATGGCGGGGGCCCCGGCAGCGCAGGCCGCCTCCCGGCGGGCGATCCTCGGCGGTGAGGTGGACAAGCGCCTGGGCGCCTCCCAGGAGGTGGTGCGCCTGGCGCCACCCGCCGGCGCGACGCTGGGCTACCGCGCGCGGGTGCGCATGGCCTGGGAGGTCGACGCGCGCGGGCAGGTGCGTCTGGGCTACCGCGCGCCGGGCAGCCATCGGCTCGTCGACGTGCCGGGCTGCCCGGTGGCGGCGCCGGCCATCGAAGCCGCGTTGCCGGCGCTGCGCGAGCTTTTGTCGGAGCGGGGGCCGGGGCGGGGAGAGGTCTCGCTGGTGGCCGGGCGCGAAGGGGTGGCCGGGCGCATCGCCCCTGAGCGCGGCGCCCCCATCGCCATCGGGCCGCCCTCGGTGACCCTGGGCGAGGAGCCCTACGCGATCCGGGCGGACGCCGAGACCTTCGTCCAGGCCAACCCCGCCGTCGCCCGGGCCATCGCCGAGCAGGTCGAGGCCATGGCGCGCGAGGCCGGCGGCCGCCACGCGGTGGAGCTCTTCGCCGGTGCGGGCACGCTGACCCTGCCGCTTCTGCGGGCCGGCTACCGCGTGACAGCCTACGAGTCGGCCGCGGGCGCGCGCGCCTGGTTCCACGACAACGTCGCCGGCCGCGGCGAGGCCACCTGGCACCTCTGCGACCTGCTGGCCACCGGCGTGCCCTGGCCGGCGCCGGAGCCGCCCGATCTGGTGCTGCTCGACCCGCCGCGCACCGGCGCTTTGGAGATGATGGCCTGGGTGCGGGCGTGCGGCGCCCGGGTCGTGCTGATGGTGAGCTGCGACGTGTCGACGGCGATGCGCGATCTGGCCGCCCTGGTCGAGGGCGGCGCCTGGGCCGTCACCGACATCGTCGGGCACGACATGTTCCCGCACACCGGGCACCAGGAGGTCGTCGCGCGGGCGGTGCGCACCTGAGCGCCCGCGCGCGCCGAGCTGGCGTCAGAGCGAGCAGAGATAGGCGCGCCAAGCCCCGTTCGCCTTGGGATCACGCTTGAGGCGGCAGGGCGTCGGCGTCTCCGACTTCTCGTTCTTCACGAAGACGTTGAGCACGCCGTCGGCCAGGGTCTCCTCGTAGCAGACCTCGAAGACGGGCACCGTGTCGTCGGCCAGGTAGAGCGGAACCAGTCGCCGGGTCTTGGGGTAGTTGAGCTGACGCAGCATGGTCTCAGCGCCGCGGCTCTCGATCTCCGAGCTGTGCATCGCCCCGCGATACTGCTCCCAGCCGGCCTCCTCGTTCGGGTTCATCGCGCCCATGATGATCTGCTGGACGGGCCACTCCGGCGTGCCGGGCTCGGCCTGGGTGATCGTATCCGTCCAGTTGCAGGCCAGCTTCTTCCGCACCATCTCGCAGCCGCTGAGCGACGGCAGGGCGACGAAGAGGACGAGCAGGAGCGGTGGCAGCGAACGGGCGGACGGGCGCATCGACGGGCCTCCTCTTGGCGTGGTGTCACCGGACCATAGTGCCGGCGCGCTCGGCCGTCGAGGCCGCGCCGCGGTTCGGGGGCCCTCAGCTCTCTTCGAGGTCCTCGAGGAAGGCCTCGTAGTCGGTCGCGCTCATCAGCGCGTCCATGCCGCCGTCGTCGGCCAGGCGGATCTTCACCATCCAGCCTTCGGCGTAGGGCGAGTCGTTGACCAGCTCGGGGGCGTCCTCCAGCGCGTCGTTGACCGCGATGACCTCGCCGGACACCGGCGAGAAGACCTCCGAGACGCTCTTCGGCGACTCCACGGTGCCGAAGGGCTCGTCCTGGTCGAAGGTGTCGCCGACGGCCGGCAGCTCGACCATCACGATGTCGCCGAGCTGCTCGGCGGCGTAGTCCGACACGCCCACGATGACCACGCCGTCCTCGTCGGGATCGGGCAGGGCCCACTCGTGTTCCTTGCTGTAGAAGCGATCCGGATCGACGTTCGACATGGCTTGGTCCTCTCGTCAGGAGCGGGAGTAGAAGGGGGTGGGGACGACCTGGGCCGCGCGCACCTTGCCGCGACAGTCCACGGCCAGGGCAGTGCCGAGCTCGGAGAGCGCGGTGGGGATCAGCGCCAGCCCGATGGAGCGGCCGGTGGTCGGTGAGCTGGTGCCCGAGGTGACCAGGCCGACCTGCGCGCCGTCGTGCAGCACCGGGTAGCCGTGGCGAGGGATGCCACGCTCGGTGACCTCGATGCCGACGAGCTTCCGCGGCACGCCAGCGTCTCGCTGGGCCACCAGGGCGTCCTTGCCGACGAACTCCGGCTTGTCCAGGCGCACCACCCAGGAGAGCCCGGCCTCGAGCGGCGTCGTGGAGCGGTCGATGTCGTTGCCGTAGAGGCAGTAGCCCATCTCCAGGCGCAGCGTGTCGCGGGCGCCCAGGCCGACCGGGCCCGTGCCCAGGTCGCGGCCGGCATCGGTGAGCGCCTCCCACACCGCGGCGGTGACCTCGCTCGGCGCGTAGACCTCGCCGCCGGGTTCGCCGGTGTAGCCGGTGCTGGCGACCATCACGGTGGCGTCGCCGAACGCGGCCGAGCGGATGCGGAAGGGCTTCTGGGCGCCCACCTCGGCGCCGAAGACGCGGGCCAGCAGCTCGGGTGCGCGCGGGCCCTGCACGGCGATCTGCCCCCAGCGCTCCCCTTCGTCGGTGAACGTGGCGTCGCCGCGGGCGTGGGCCTTCATGTGGGCGAAGTCGCCGGCGCGGTTGCCGGCGTTGACGCAGATGAAGATCTCCTCGGGCGACAGGCGGTAGACGATCAGATCGTCGACGATGGTGCCGTCCTCGGCGCAGAGGCAGGTGTAGAGCGCGCGGCCGTCGGTGATCCGGTGCAGGTCGTTGGTGATGAGCCGGTTGACCACCTCGAGCGCGTCGGGGCCGGTGACCCGCACCTCGCCCATGTGGCTGACGTCGAAGAGGCCGACGGCTTCCCGGGTGCGCGTGTGCTCGGCGACCAGCCCGTCGTACTGCACCGGCATCTCGAAGCCGGCGAAGGGCACCATCCGGGCGCCGAGGCCCCGGTGGATCGCGTGGAGCGGGGTGCGCGAGAGCTCTGTCACGATGTCTCCGACCGCGGTCTCGCGGGGCCTTGGGACGCTGAACTACCAGAAGGGGGCCGCCTCGCGTCCCCTCCCCGCGGGCAAAGCCAGCAGGGCCCGTCGCCCCGAGGCGGCCCGCCCGCGCGGGCCGCTTGGCTGCCCATGCGCCCGGGAGGGTCCTTCATGCATCGGGTTGCGGCGAAGGCGCGTGGGCAACTATAGACCGCGGTCGAGGCTCGTCAACCGGCTTTCCGGCGCCCGCTCAGGCCGGCGAACCCAGCGGCGGCCAGGGGGGGAGGCCGCGCAGGCGCTCCGCCAGCACGCAGGTGTTCTCGAGCAGCATCGCGATGGTCATCGGCCCCACGCCGCCCGGCACCGGCGTGATGAGGCGCGCCCGCGGCTGGACCTCGGCGAAGCAGACGTCCCCTACCAGCCGGCCGCTGCTGGAGCGCGAGATCCCCACGTCGATGACCACGGCGCCCTCGCGCACCCAGGACCCGCGCACCAGCTCGGGCACGCCGACGGCCACCACCAGGATGTCGGCTCGCGCGGTGTGCGCCGCGGTGTCGTCGGTGTGGCGGTGGCAGATCGTCACCGTCGCGTCCGCCGCCAGCAGCAGCGCCGCCATCGGGCGCCCGACCACCCGGCTGCGGCCCACGACCACCGCGTGCGCCCCGCGGATCGGCACCTCGTACTCGCGCAACAGCCGCATCACGCCCTTGGGCGTGCAGGGCGCCAGGGGCGGGCGCCCGGTGGCCACCTGACCCATGTTCACCGGGTGGAAGCCGTCGACGTCCTTGTGCGGGTCGATGGCGTGCAGGATGGTCCGCGTGCCCAGGCCCGGCGGCAGCGGGAGCTGCACGAGGATCCCGTGCACCTCGGGGTCGGCGTTGAGGCGCTCGACGACGGCCAGCACCTCCTCCTGGGTCACCGAGGCGGGCAGGGCGTGCACCGCCGAGCGGATGCCGACGCGCTCACAGCCGCGCATCTTGTGGCGGACGTAGATCCGGCTCGGCTCGTGGTCGCCGACGACCACCACGGCCAGCCCGGGTCGGACGCCCTGGGCCACGATCCCCTCGACCCGCCGCGCGACCTCGGCCGTGACCGTCGCCGCCACGGCCTTGCCGTCGATGATGTCGCCCATCTGGACCTCCGCGCCGGTGGTGCACGCGGGGCCGGGTAGCACGGCGCGCGCGGACGGTGCAACCGGCATCGCGCGTGACCGCGGCGGGGGCCCTCAGTGGAAGGTGTGGCCTTCGTCCGGCTCGGCCCACGCAGGGATCGTGCGGGCCTCGTCCTCGCTCATCGCCGCCAGCGCGCGCCGCCGGCGGAGCATCCGGAGGGCGGCGGCCCACAGGAAGAGCAGCGCCGTCAGCCCCCAGAGGAACTCGGGGTCGGCGATGAGGCCGATCGCCGGCGAGTTCTGCTCCATCCCCTCGAGCCACTGCCCCTCCAGGGTCGCGACCGGCGCGCCGAAGGCCCGGTCGAAGGCCTGCTCGAAGGGCGCGCCCTCGCGCATCGCCCGGGCCAGGCGAGGCAGCGCCGTGGCGCCATACTCCCGCTCCAGCCAGTGCACGAAGAGCGCCGATTGGGCATAGGCCAGCTCCAGCGGGGCGCCCTGGGCGGGGAAGCCGCGGGAGAGGTCCTCGAGCGGGATGAGGCTGCGGGTCAGGGCGGCGCGGCGGGCCGGGACCAGGCGGTCCAGGACGTCCTCGCCGGCCTGCCAGATGGCCACGCCCTCGGTGAACCAGCGCGGCACGGGCTGCGCGCCGACGGCTGCGTGGAGCAGGATGTGGCTCAGCTCGTGGTCGAAGGTCTCGGCCAGGCTGAAGAGCGCCGAGCCGTGCGCCCGCAGCACCATGCGCCGCTCGGGCGGGAAGGCCACGCCGACCGCCCACTCGCCCATGGCGGAGCCGGCCGGGAAGACCGCGGCGAAGCGCTCGGCGTCGTCGGCCAGCCACACCTCGACGGGGGCGTCGGGGCCCAGCAGGCGCGGGTCCAGGTCGCAGGCGTCCAGCATGCTGCAGAGGACGCGGTAGCGAGCCTCGGCGCTGGCGGCCAGGCGCCGGGTGGCGTTCTCGGTGCCGGGGACGCGGTGGAACCGGAAGTGGGGCGTCGCGACGAGCACCTCCGGCGGTGCGTCCGCGGCTCGGACCGTCGGCGCGAGGGCCGAGCCCAGCAGCAGCAACGAGAGCAGGAAGGTTCGCCAGCGCTTGGGGAGTGCGGACATCGGGCAACCTTGGGCACGCGAACCCGGCCTTCAAGGGCCGGACCTCGAAGCCGGCGCCGTCGTCAGAGCCGGCGCCAGCGGAAGCGTTGCTTGCCCGAGGAGATTTCGAAGTAGAAGCCGAACTGGAAGTTGATCTCGCCGTCGCGGACCAGCCCGCGCGGCGGGTTCGGGAAGGGCTGCGCGCGCTGGAAGGCCGCGCGCGCCTCGTCGTCCATGAAGTCGAGCCCCGAGTGGGTCGTGGTCACCAGCTTCACCAGGCGGCCCTCGTCGTCCAGGGTCACCCGCAGCTCGGTGTAGCGGTCCTTGACGCCATAGACACGGCCCAGGGGGTCGCGCATCTGGTAGACGCGGTTGGGCTGCCAGTGGCGCCGCAGCGCCTCCTTCACGCGGTAGAAGAAGTCGGAGTACTTGTAGCGGTTGGCGTTCAGCAGGGTGCTCTGGCCGCGCTCCTCGACGTCCGGCAGGTAGTCGTCGCTGGCGAACTCGTCCGAGAGCCCCTGGAGGCTGGCGATCCGCGCGTGCTCGGTGGTGGCGGGCATGAGGATCTTGTCCTCGGCGCCGTCGAAGAGCACGGACTTGGGGCGCTGGGTGCCGCGGTCGGCCTCGGGGCGCTCGCGATCAGGCGCCGCGAGGGCGAGCCGCTCCTCGGACTCGCTGGTCACCGTGGGCTCCGGGCTCTCCGAATCCGGCGAGCGCACCGGCGAGGGCTGCTCGGCCCGCACCTTGCCCTGGTGCTGCGACTTGTCCGGCGGCGCGACGCGCTCCGACCGTTGCTCCTTGTCGACCCGGGCGTCGCGTGACGCCAGGTTGCGGGTGTCGATGGGCTCCGGCGGGGTCGGAGGCGGCTCCTCCTCGGGCAGCTCGACGATGCGCGCGTCCGGCGGGAGCGGCTCGTCCTCCGGCTCCTTGTCCGGCTTGGGCGGCGGCGGCTGGTAGCCGATGAGCGACAGCTTGAGGGGTCGCTCCACTGGCTTGCCGTCGCTGTCCATCGCCCGGGTCAGCACCCAGAAGACCGGAAGCTGCAAGAGGATGGCCGCGAGGATCACGCCGATCCATCGCGATCGCTGCTGCTGCCTCGGTCGCCTGCGTCGCATTCCCTACCCGAAGGGCGAGCCATCGCCGCGCCCGCCTGGGATATTCGGCCACATGGCCGCTCGCCTTCAGCGTATCCGTGCGTCGAGGACGGAACAAGGAAGGCGACCGGGAGCAGAAGGGCAGAGCGCGCCGGAGCATTCCCCGACGCGCCCGGGCCCGGAGCTGCAGCTCAGACGCTCGCCAGGCGCCGGCGACGTGAGACGCCGGCCAGCGCCAGCAACGCCAGGGCGATGGGCGCCAGGCCGAGGGGCGAGCTGCCGCCCGCGCACCCGCTGCTCGACGAGGAACCGCCCGGCGCCGCCGAGTCGACATCGGCGCCCGGGCCGACCTCGCCGCCCGCTGCCGAGTCTACCCCGGCGCTCCCGTCGGGGCCGCCCGCGGCGTCGGGCCCGCCGGTCGCGGTGTCGGGGCCGCCCGCGGCGTCAGGCCCGCCCGCGGCGTCAGGCCCGCCGGTCCCCGTGTCGGAGCCGCCCGCCGCGTCGGGTCCGCCCGTCGTGGTGTCGTCTCCAGACGTCGCGTCGCTGCCGGGCACGGTCGAGGTGGTGCACAGGCCGGAGTCGCAGACCTGGCTCTTGGTCGCGCAGTCGTCTTCGATGCGCTCGGTGCAGCCCGACGCGCCCTTCACGCAGATCCACGCCGTGGTGCCGTCGCAGCCGGCGGCGCCGTCGAGGCAGGCGTCGACGCACGGCCCGGAGCACTGTCCCGCGGCGTCGCAGATGGTCCCCTCGGCGCAGCTGCCACACGAGCCGCCGCAGCCGTCGTCGCCACATGCCTTCCCCGTGCAGTTCGGGGCGCAGGAGCCGCCACAGGCCCGCGGGAACTGGCCCGACGGGTCGGCGCCGCTGAAGCCGCAGTCGTACCAGCCGTTGGCGCCGTCCCAACCGCAGCTCCCCTGGCAGGTGCCGCTGCTGACCTGGCCCGACTCGCAGTAGCTGAGCTGGGCGCCGTCGCAGCAGCCCTCGTAGGTGATGTCGCCGCAGGCACTCGGCCCGCCGGGCGCGTAGGTGCAGCCCGAGTCGCAGTCGTTGCAGTCGCACTCCCACGCCGGGCCCCAGCAGACGTCGTGATCGATGCCGTTGGGCCGGCACTCGCCGTCATAGCCCGTCTCGGGAGCCACGCAGGCGCCCTCGGTGCAGGCGCCGTCGTCGACCCAGAGCTTCGCCGACTTGGCGGGGATGGTGCGCGTGATGCAGTGGATGGCGCCCGAGTAGAAGGACAGCTCCTCCGAGTCGATCCACACGTGCTGGTAGTCGGGCAGGGCCGCCTCCCACTGGCTCTGCGCCAGGTCGCGGCTGGCCTCCCACTCGGGGAAGGTGAAGGCGGGCCACAGGTTGAGCCCGTTGATGAGGGTCGAGTTGATGTAGGTGAAGGGGATCGGGCCCTCGTTGGTGGAGCGGTGGCCCGGCATCACGATGCGCTCGACGGTGAACTTCGTCCCGTCGGGCTTGACGTATGCCTCCAGCAGGGCGGCGGTCTCGTCGAGCCGCGCCGCGTTGGCCTGCTGCGGGGTGCCGGCCGCGTAGGGCGCGACGTACTGCCCGACCAGCACGCGGTTGTCGTCGAGGATCTTGAGGTACATGTCGATGTGGCCGGTGCCGTCGTCGCTGATGCTGTGGGTGACGATGATGTCCTTGCACCCGGCGTAGGCGCCCCAGATCGCCCGCATCTCTTCGGCCTGGGCGATCTTCTGCACGTCGGCGAGGGGCATCGTGTTGATGCTGTTCTTGCAGCCGCCCGCGTCGCAGCTCATGTAGAAGAGCTGGCGGCTGCCGGTGATGCAGATGCCGTCGCTGGTCGACTGGAAGGTCCCGCCCTCGACGTTCAGCGGCATCCGGTAGGTGGTGGCCTGTCCGTCGACGCCCAGCTCCGGCAGCATCCGACCCAGCCAGGTCGGGATGCCGTCGTCCAGCGGGCGCGGCTGGTAGTAGCGGAAGTCGGCGAACGCGAAGCTCTCCTCGTCGGCGGAGATGATGGGCAGCGGCCCCGAGTCGATGAACCAGACGCTGTCGATGGGCTGGACGAGGAACTTCACCTTGGCCTCGATGGTGGCCTCCTCCATGCCCTTCGCCGTGAGGCTGGCGACCAGCTTGTTCCGGGCCGACACCGAGTCGACGATGTACCAGACCTCTGCGACGTCGGCGGCGTGGAAGCCGATGTCGACGATGGTCTTGTTGGCGCTGCCGCCGTTGAGCATGTAGTTCGGGACGCCCATGACGATGGCCTGCATCGGCTCCCACTCGGTCATCGGGCGGATGCCGGCGGGCGGCGGCACCGTGATGGCGTGCCGCTCGGGCGCGTAGTAGCGGACATCGTCGGAGGCGTCGCTCTTGAGCGCGCCGCCGGCGGGATCGAGGGCCCGATACGCCGGCTTGATCGGGTCGTCCGGGTAGTAGATCCAGTCCAGGTTCGCGGTCTTGCGGATGCGGATGTCCACCGCGGGCGTCTGTGCCTGTGGGGTCTCGCTCGCGGCGGGCGCCTTAGGCGAATCGAGCGTGGCGGGCGCCTCGCAGGCCACGTGGAACATCGCCGACGCGGCGAGGCACAGGACGAAACGCTTCATGGGGACTCCCTCGGGGTGTGCGTCGGGCCCCAAGGCCCCCGCGACCCGCCGTGTCGGCAGGCCGCAGCAGCCTATGGAAGCCGCCTCACCGCGGTCAAGGAGCCGGCCAGCCTCGGGACGAGCGCCCCCGCACCCGTCAGCGAAGCGAGCACGCCGATCCTTGCCCCGCAACGCCCTCAGCCCACAGGTTCGCAATGGCGAACGCCCCCAGCCCCCGTCCCCCAAGCCGACCCGAGAGATGCTAGCCTCGGCGGCGGAAGTGCATCGGTCCTGGTGGGCCGCGCGGTCTTCAAAACCGTAGCGGGGCGTCGGAAGGCGATCCCCGGGGGGGTTCGATTCCCCTGCATTTCCGCCAGGAAATCCTGGGGAATCGTTACCCCCCCGAGTCAGTGAGGCCCGAAGGGCCGAACGGCCGTAGCGAAGCGGAGGTGGGTTCGATTCCCCTGCATTTCCGCCAGGAAATCTGGGGGCGAGACCGAGACCGAGGCCGAGACCGAGGCCGAGACCGGCGCCGACACCGAGACCGACGCCGAGACCGAGGCCGAGACCGAGGCCGAGACCGAGGCCGAGACCGGCGCCGACACCGACACCGAGACCGACGCCGGGAGCGAGACCGAGACCGAGACCGAGACCGGCGCCGAGACCGAGACCGAGACCGACGCCGAGACCGAGGCCGAGGCTGAGACCGGCGCCGAGGCCGAGACCGAGACCGAGACCGACACCGAGACCGACGCCGAGACCGAGGCCGACGCCGAGCCCGACGCCGACACCAAACCCTCAACCGCGCCCCCCCCTATCGATGTAGAGGCGCCGAATGAGGCGAGCGAGGGCGTCGCTGAGGGTGGCGCGACCGAGCGCAGGCCGAGTCGGGCTCCCGCCCGTCGCAGGCCTGACGCGAGGAAGCGCTGCCCTCAGCGGCGTCCGCAGCCGCCTCAGGCGGCGCCTCGGCCAATCGTCCAGACGGCGCGTCGCGTCACGATTGTCCACAGGGCGCGCGCCGTCTACCCTGCTCCAAGGAGGCCTCGATGCGCCGTGTCCGCCCCCCAGATCTCAGCGTGTCCTTCGGTGGTGAGGGGCGGCTGGTCGTTCGCGCGACGTCGCGCGGGCGGGCGGCGCGGGTGCCGGTGTTCGCGGTGGCGGTGCTGGCGGCTTGTGACGAGCCGCGGAGCGAGGAGGACATCGCGGCGGAGCTGGGGGAGGCGGGGCGGCAGCTCTACCTGGGGCTCGCGCGCGCGGGCCTGCTGGTGGATCCTGCCGAGGCGGCCGACACGCCGGTCTTCTTCGAGAACTTCGGCGCCGTGGACGTCCACCGCCGGATGCTGGCCGACCACGTGCGCCTGGACGCTTACGAGGCGGCCCTCCGCGAGGTGGTGGCTCCCGGTAGCGTCGTCGCCGACGCCGGGACGGGGAGCGGCGTGCTGGCCTGCCTCGCGGCGCGGGCGGGCGCGGCGCGCGTCTACGGCATCGATCGCTCCGACCTGCTGGAGCTGGCCGAGGCGGTGGTGCGCCGCTCGGGTCTGGGTGAGGTCGTCAGCCTGGTGCGAGGCGAGCTGGCCACGGTCGAGACCGCCGAGAAGGTGGATATCATCGTCACCGAGACCTTCGGGGCGCTGGCGCTGGCGGAGGGCTCGCCGGCCGACGTCTCCGCCTTCGCGGCGCGCAACCTGGCGCCGGGCGGGCGCGTGTTGCCCCAGGCCGTTCAGCTCTGGCTGGCCCCGGTGAGCGACCCGGCGCTGCTCGACGAGGCGCTCGGCCCCTTCGCGTCGGCGCGGGGCGTCGACCTCTCGCCGCTGGCCGCCCTCGCTGCCGGGCGCAGCGTGTCGCGGGTGGTCCCGCCAGAGGCGTTGGCCCACCCCGGCCTGCTCGTCGCCAGGCTGGACTATCCCGCATGCCCCTGGCCGCGAGCGCGGCTGGACTTCGGCGCGATCGCGGCGGGGCCGGGGCGTGAGCGCCTGACGGGCTTTGCCGGCTGGTTCGCGCTGGAGCTGACGGACACGGTGCTGCTGCCCACGGGCCCCTCCGATCCGCCCACCCACTGGCGGCAGGTCTATCTGCCGCTGCCCGGCGGGCCGGCGTTGGACGGGACGGCGCTGACGGTCGAGCTCGAGCTCGCGCCGGCGCCCGACGACCGGCGCTCGGTGGACGCGTCCGTGGTCTGGCGCTACGGAGAGCGCACGGCCCGCGCGAGCTACCGCGTCCGCTGAGAGCAACCTTGCAGTCTGCCCCGGAGATCCCGTGAGCGAACCCCATCTGCTGATCGAACGCGACGGCCACGTCTGCGTCCTGACGCTCAACCGCCCCGAGGCGCGCAACGCCTTCGGCCTGGAGATGATGGCGCGCCTCGCCGACGCCTGGGTGATGGTGGACGAGGACCCGGACATCCGCGCGGTGATCCTGACCGGCGCCGGCGGGACGTTCTCGGCGGGGGCGGACCTGAAGACCCACCTGGATCGGCAGACCAGCCCCTGGCAGGCGCGCTTCGACGAGGACCCGGACCTGCACTGGCGGTGTTTCCTGCGTCACTACACGCTGAAGAAGCCGCTCATCGCCGCCGTGGAGGGCTACGCGCTGGGCGGGGGCACCGAGATCCTCCAGGCCACCGACATCCGGGTGGCTGCCGAGACGGCGCGCTTCGGGGTGACCGAGGCCCGCATGGGGCTCTTCCCGCTGGGGGGCTCCACGGTGCGCCTGCGGCGGCAGATCCCCCACACCAAGGCGCTGGAGATGCTGCTCACCGGCGAGATGATCGACGCGGCCGAGGCGCTGCGCATCGGGCTGGTCGGGCGCGTCGTGCCGGAGGGTCAGGCGCTGGCCGAGGCCCGGCGCATCGCCGCGCGCATCGCCGACAACGGCCCGCTCGCGGTGCAGGCGATCCTGCGCTCGGTCAAGGAGACCGCGGAGATGACCGAGGCCGAGGGCCTCGCCCGTGAGCTCGAGATCGGCTGGCCCATCCTCTCGACCCGCGACGCCCGTGAGGGGGGCCGCGCCTTCGCCGAGAAGCGCAAGCCCGTGTTCAAGGGCGAGTAGCCGCGGGCCAGCGGCGGGTCAGTCGCCGCCGAGCGCGTGCTCGAGGTCGGCGATGAGGTCGTCGACGTCCTCGATGCCCACCGACAGGCGCACCAGCGAGTCGCTGATGCCCAGGGCGGCCCGCTGCTCCGGCGGGATGGAGGCGTGGGTCATGATGGCGGGGTGCTCGACCAGGCTCTCGACGCCGCCCAGGCTCTCGGCGAGCTGGAACAGGTGCGTGCGCTCGAGCATGCGCCGCGCGGCCTCGAGGCCGCCACGCACGAAGAAGGTGATCATCCCGCCGAAGCCGCTCATCTGGCGCGCGGCCAGGGCGTGCTGCGGGTGGCTCTCGAGGCCCGGGTAGATCACCCGCTCGACGGCGGGGTGCGCCTCGAGCCAGCGGGCGACGCGCATGGCGCTCTGTGCGTGCCGCTCCATGCGCACATGCAGGGTCTTGATGCCGCGCAAGGTGAGGAAGCAGTCCAGCGGCCCCGGGACGGCGCCCACGGCGTTCTGGAGCCAGGCGAGCTGCTCGGCCCACACCGCGTCGTTGGTCACCAGCACGCCGCCGACCACGTCGGAGTGCCCGTTGAGGTACTTGGTCGTCGAGTGGACCACCACGTCGGCGCCGAGCTCGAGCGGGCGCTGGAAGATCGGTGACATGAAGGTGTTGTCGACGGCCAGCCGCATGCCGGCCGCCTTGCAGCGCGAGGCGATCGCCTCGATGTCGGCGAGCTTGAGCATCGGGTTGGTCGGCGACTCGAGCCAGACCATGCGCGTCTCGGGCCGCCGCGCCCGCTCGAGCGCATCCGGATCGCCCAGGTCGACGAAATCCACGCTCAACCCGTGGCGCGTCCAGACGTTCTGGAACAGGCGATAGGTCCCGCCGTACACGTCGTCGCCGCAGATGATGTGGCTGCCCGCCTCGAAGCTGTGCAGCAGCGTCGAGGCCGCCGCGCACCCGCTGGCGAAGGCCAGCCCGTGGGTGCCTCCCTCCAGCGCGGCCACGCAGTCCTGCAGCGCCGTACGCGTCGGGTTGCCGGTGCGGCTGTACTCGTAACCCCGGTGCTCGCCGGGCGAGACCTGGACATAGGTACTGGTCAGGTACACCGGCGTCATGATCGCGCCGGTGGTCGGATCGGGCGACTGCCCCGCGTGGATGGCGCGGGTGCCGATGCCGGGGGTGCGAAGCTCTGCCACGGGACGCTCCAATCGAATCTGCGGGTCCGCACCCGTAGCGCGGGCGCCGCCGCGGCGTCAACGGTGCCGGTCTCGGTCACGGTGTCGGTGTCGGTGTCGGTCCCGGTCTCGGTGCCGGTGTCGGTCTCGGTGCCGGTCTCGGTCTCGGTCTCGGTCTCGGTCTCGGTCTCGGTCTCGGTCTCGGTCTCGGTCTCGGTCTCGGTCTCGGTCTCGGTCTCGGTCTCGGTCTCGGCCTCGGTCTCGGTCTCGGTCTCGGTCTCGGTCTCGGTCTCGGTCTCGGTCTCGGACTCGGACTCGGACTCGGACTCGGACTCGGACTCGGACTCGGACTCGGTCACCGTCACGGTCACGGTCTCCGCCACCGCCACCGCCACCGCCACCGCACCGCCACCGCCACCGCCACCGCCACCGCCACCGCCACCGCCACCGCCCCCCTGGGCCACGGCGCCGTCCCTCGGTTGACAGCCCCGGGGGGCCGTTCTACACCGCCCACCGGGGCGGCGCTGCTGCCTCTCGTTCGCCATGGAGACCGCGATCCTCGTCGCTCGAACCACTCGAATTCGCCGCCTCGCTGCCCTGGCGCTGCTCGGTGGGCTGGCGGCGGCTTCCTCGCTGGGCTGTGGTGGCGGCTGTGACGGACGGGGCGGTGACGCGCTCTCGGTCGTGCCTGCGGACAGCGCCGCGGTGGTCGTGGTTCCTCGGATGGAGGCGCTGCGCGGGCGCCTCAACGCGTTCCTGGCGGGGGTCGAGGGCGCCAGCGGGCTCATCGATCTGATCGATGCCCGCTTCGGGGTCGACCTGGCCAGCGAGGACGGGCTGCGCCGGGCGGGGCTGGACCCGGACGGAGGGTTCGCGATCTTCGAGGACGACGGCGCCTTGGGCGTGGCCGCGTCGGTGGTCAGCGCCGAGCGCTTCAACGCGCTGGTGGCCACCCGCGCCGAGAAGGGCGCCGGGGCCACCGTGCATCGGGTCGACGAGGCCTCGGGCCTCGCCGGGCTCGCCGACGGAGCGCCGTCGAGCCCGGCTGCGGACGCGGCCCCGGCCTGGCGCATGGCCTTCGGGCTGGCTCGGGACGGCGTGGCGCTGGTGACCGTGACCCGCGGCGACGCCGACCCGCGCGCCGCCTGGCTCGCGCAGGCCTCGGGGACGTCCGGGCTGGCCACCTCCGAGCCCGCCGCCACGGCGCGCGCGGCGCTGGGCGAGGCGGCGGGGGCCTGGTTGGTGGTGCGCCAGCCGCTGCCGACCCCCGGTGGGCTCGGCACCGTGGGTGCCTTCGTGACGCCGGTGCTCGGTCGATTGTCGCTCTGGACCGGAGCCCTGGCGCTCACCGAGGATCGCTTGAGCGTGCACGTGCACGGCGCCTGGGAGGGGGAGGGCGAGCTGGCCGCGGGGTGGTTGACCGCCCCCGACGCGCCCGAGCCGCTGGCGGACGTGTTCCCCAAGGCGCTGACGGCCTTCGCCCGGCTGCGCTTCGACGCCGGGCGCGTGCGACGCCTGCCGCGCTTCTTGCGGGAGACCGTGCTCCCGTCGACCTTCCCCGGCGCCGTCGGCGCGCGCCTGCCCACGCCGGCGGAGCTGCTCGAGCTGGCCAGCGGCGAGCTGGCCGTCGCGGTGCTGGGCCTGGACCCCGACACCTCGGTGGAGCAGATGACCCAGGCCGCCCGGCGCCCGGAGAGCTTCCTGCAGCAGCTCCACGCCGCCGGCGGCCTGCGGGTGCGCGACGCGGCGGCGGCCAAGGCGCTGCTCGACCGCGCCGCCGACGGGCTGCGGCAGGACGGGTACGCGGTGGACGCGGTCTCCCAGGGCGGCTACGTCGGGTACAGCGTGCGGCGGGACAAGCCGGTGCGGGAGGCCTGGAGCCTGCTCTTGCGCGGCGACGCCCTGGTGCTGCTCTCCGGTGAGGGCGAGGCGGAGCGCTTCCTGGACGTGGCCCAGGGGCGCGGGGTGACCGTCGCCAAGGCCGCGGACGAGACGCTGGGCCCGGGACTCCTGGCCGGGGACGGCCCGGCGCTGGGCGTGCTGACCACCTTCCCGCGGATCACCCGCGAGCTGGCCGAGAAGGGGCTCCCGCCGTACTTCCTGAAGCTCATCAACGACATCCGGGCGGTGGGGATCTCCCTCGGCGTCGAGCCCGGCGGTGTGGACCTGGGTCTGGAGGTGGCGCTGTGATCCACATCGCCGGCCTGCACAAGCACTACCGGGAAGGGGGCAACGACAACCACGTGCTGCGGGGCGTCAGCCTCGACGTGGCCAAGGGCGAGCTGGTCGCGCTGATGGGCCAGAGCGGCAGCGGCAAGTCGACCCTGCTCAACATCGTCGGTGCGCTGGACGGGGACTACGAGGGCGAGGTCGTGGTCGGCGGGCAGTCGCTGCGCGGGCTGGGCGACAAGGCGCGCAGCCGCTTCCGAAACCGGACCGTCTCGTTCGTGTTCCAGCAGTTCCACCTGCTGCCCCACCTCTCGGTGGCCGACAACGTCGCGCTGCCGGCGTGGTTCGACCGGGACGAGCGCGGCAAGGACCAGCACGCACGCGCGGTGGCGCTGCTCGAGCGGGTGCGCCTCGGCAGCAAGGTCGCGACCAGCCCGCGCCTGCTCTCGGGTGGCGAGAAGCAGCGGGTGGCCATCGCGCGGGCGCTCTTCAACCACCCGGCGCTGCTGCTGGCCGACGAGCCGACGGGCGCTCTCGACAGCGCCAGCGGCGCGCTGGTGCTCGAACTCTTCCGCGAGACGAACCGCCAGGACGGCCTCACGGTGGTCATCGTGACCCACGATCCCGAGGTCGCGCGCGTGTGCGACCGCGTGATCCACATCCGCGACGGGCGCATCGAGCCGGCGGAGGGCGCGCCGGCTGCCGCAGGGGAGGGCGCCTGATGGAGCTGCGCCGCGTCCTCTCGGTGGTCTGGGGCAACATCCGCCGCAACAAGCGCGCCTTCATCCTGTCGAGCGTCGGCATCATCGTCGGCGTGGCGACGCTGACCTTCTTCGTGGCGCTGGGCATGGGGATCCAGGCCGGGGTGCTCAATCGGATCTACCCGGTCAACCAGATCGAGGTGGAGCCGGCGACCGTGGGCGTGGTCGGCCTGCGCGAGGCGGTGGTGGACCCGGCGCTCCTGGGCCCGCGCATGGTGGACACGCTGCGCTCGCTGCCCGACGTGACGGCGGTCTACCCCAAGATGCGCTCGCGGCTGCAGGCGCGGCTGTGGGGCGGCAAGACCATGTTCGGCTACAACATGCGGACGGAGGCCTTCTTCGACGGGCTGGACCCGGAGCTGCTCCAGGAGGATCTGCAGCAGACCGAGCGCGTCGAGGACAAGCGGCGCCGCGCGGCGCTACGCAAGCGCGGGGCGTGCAAGAAGGACGAGGAGTGCCCGCTGGGCCAGGAGTGCGGCGAGGACGGGCTCTGCGGTCGCATCGAGTACTGGCGCCGCTTCGAGGCTCCGTCGCTGGCGATCCCCTGCGAGGAGGAGGGCTCCGACGAGCACTGCCTGGCGGGCCAGCGCTGCCTGGGTGGGCTGTGCCGGACGCCCTGCGAGGGCGGCGCGGCGTGCGACGAGGGGTCGAGCTGCGCGCCCCAGCCGGGCTGCGAGGGCGAGGGCTGCCCCCAGGTCTGCCTGCCCGACTGCGCCAGCGACGCCGACTGCGACGAGGCCAGCGTCTGCGACGCGCTGCCCGGCGGCGGACACGGGTGCGTGCGCCTGCCCTGCACCGTGGGACAGAAGGACCGCCAGTACTCGGACAGCCCGCGCGACCTGGCGGGCACCGTCACCGGCCGCTGCGCCAACGGGGTGCCCTACGGCAGCGCCACCTGCGAGCCGATGACCTGCCCGGACGACACCTATTGTGCGGTGCGTGATACCACCGTGGCCGAGGGGTACTGCGAGAAGCCGCTGCCGGTGCTGCTCAACCCCTTCCTCATCGAGGTGTTCAACTCTTCGGTGGCCAGCTCGCTGGGCCTGCAGCCCCTCGACGGCGTCGAGGCCATCCTCGGCATCAGCTTCCGGATGCATTTCGGCGGCAGCTACTTCACGGGCGACCTGGCGAAGAACGTGCAGGCCGTGAAGCTCGCCCAGGTGGTGGGCTTCTCCCAGAAGGCGCTGGAGTTCGGCGTGACCCTGCCCATCGACACGGTCCGCGCGCTCAACACCCGCTACAAGGGCCGCGACTCGGCGCGCACCTACGACACGTTCATCCTCGAGACCGAGGGCAACGAGGACGTCAGCGCCCTCATCGGCGAGCTGGAGGAGCGGGGCCTGTCGCTCTCGAGCCGCAGCCAGGACGCGCGCAAGGCGGCCGACCTGCTCTTCATCCTGACGGTGGTCTTCAGCTTCATCAGCGTCGTCATCATGGGCGTCGCCGCCGTCAACATCACCCACACCTTCCTCACCATCATCACCGAGCGGCGCCACGAGATCGGCATCATGCGCGCCATCGGCGCCACGCGCGCCGACGTGCGCCGGGTCGTCCTGGTCGAGGCAGCCGCCATCGGCGTGTTCGGGACCCTCGCCGGGACGCTGCTCGGCTTCGGCTTCTCGCGCCTGGTCAACGCGGCGGCCGCCCGCTACCTCGAGGGCATCCCCTTCAAGCCCGACGACTTCTTCCACTTCGACTGGCGCATCTTCGCCGGCGCCCTGGTCTTCGCGCTCATCTTCTGCCTGCTCGGGGCCTTCGTGCCGGCCCAGCGCGCCGCCAGCCTCGACCCGGCCCGCGTCCTGGTGTCCTGACGCTGGCCCCACGCGGCCGGCGCGCCTTGACCGTGCTTCGGCGCCAGGGCTAGGGTCGCCACCTCGTGGAGGAAGCGCCATGCACCCGGCCCACCAGGACGCGGCCTACCGCACCGAGAACCTCGTCCGTGGCGAGCTCCGGCACCTCTACGGCGACCGGGTGCATCTGCTGTCGGACCCGTACCACCTGGCCCTGCTGGCCCGGCTCGGGGCGGAGCGCACCTTCCAGCCGACGGTGAACCATCTGGTCACCACCCTCTACCGCGATCTCATCGCGGCGGTCGTCGCCCGTGAGTTCCCGACGGCGGCCATCGAGACGCCGACGCGCATGATCGCGCACAGCCCCGCGGGCGTGTTCCGCGGCGAGGTGGTCGACCCGCTCACCCGCGCGGTGTGCGTCGACATCGCCCGCGCCGGGATGCTGCCCGCCCAGGTCTGCTTCGACGCGCTCAACCACGTGCTGGACCCGAGCGGCGTGCGCCAGGACCACCTGGTGATGAACCGCGTCACCGACGCGGACGGCCACGTGGTCGACGCCCGCATCTTCGGCGAGAAGACCGGCGGCGACATCGGCGGGCGCTTCCTGCTCTTCCCCGACCCGATGGGCGCGACCGGGACGTCGGTCGTCAAGGCCATACGCTACTACCGCGAGGTCGCGGGCGGCGTCCCGCGGCGCATCATCACCATGAACCTCATCGTAACGCCCGAGTTCGTCCGCAACCTGCGCGCGACCTGCCCCGAGGTGGTCATCTACGCGTTCCGGCTCGACCGCGGCCTGAGCGATCCGGAGGTCCTGGCCTCGCTGCCGGGCACCCACGCCGAGCGCGAGCGCGGCCTCGACGACACCCAGTACATCATCCCCGGCGCCGGCGGGCTCGGGGAGGTCATCAACAACGTCTTTGTCTGAGGTCCGGCCGGACGTGGCCCCACCGGCCATCTCCGCCGCGCCTCCGGGAGGTCACCCATGGTCGGCGAGGGGCAGAACATCGAGGTCCTCATCTCGGCGGAGGCGCTCGCCGAGCGTATCGCCGAGATGGGCGCGGAGCTGACGCGCGACTACGCCGGCAAGGATCTGGCCATCGTCGCCGTCCTCAAGGGCTCCTTCGTCTTCCTGGCCGACCTGGTGCGGGCCATCGACACCGACTGCACCGTCGACTTCCTGGCGACCTCGAGCTACGGCAACGAGACCGAGTCCACCGGCATCGTGCGCCTGGCCCTCGACCTGACGGCGTCCATCGAGGGGCGCGACGTGCTGCTGGTGGAGGACATCGTCGACACCGGCCTGACGATGAAGTACCTGCTCGAGAACCTCAGCACCCGCCACCCGGCCAGCCTCCGCGTCTGCACCTTGCTGCACAAGCCCTCGCGCACGCAGGTGGAGGTGCCCATCGACTACAAGGGCTTCACCATCGACGACCGCTTCGTCATCGGGTTCGGCCTGGACTTCAGCCAGAAGCTGCGGAACCTGCCCTACATCGGCCACAAGGTCGGCTGAGGGCCGTTGGAGATCTGCTTCCACGGGCACGCCTGCGTCTCGCTGCGGGCTGCCGACGGGCGCGTCGTCGTCATGGACCCCTATCGTCCCGGCGCCTTCGACGGGCGCCTGGCGCACGGCGCCGTGAAGCTCGCCGCCGACGTGGTCACCGTGTCCCATCACCACGTCGACCACGCCCACGTCACCGCCGACCTGTCGGCGCCCGGCGGCGGACTTCCCCCGGTGGTCGACCGCAGCGGCGACGCGGCCGGCCTCAGCTTCGCGGCGCGCTTCACCTACCACGACCGGTTCCACGGCACCCGCATGGGGATGAACGCGATGATCGCCTTCGAGCTGGACGGGCTGCGGGTGGTGCACCTGGGCGACCTGGGCTGCCCGCTCACCCCGGACGACGTCGCGGCGTTGGGTGCCGTGGACGTGCTGGTGCTCCCGGTCGGCGGCGTCTACACGCTGGGGCCGGGCGACGCGCCCGCGCTGCTCGAGGCGCTGAGGCCGCGCGTGGCCTTGCCCGTCCACTACGACAACGCCCGCTGCCACCTGGGCATGGCCCCCATCGAAGCGCTGCTGCCCCACCTCGCAGCGGCGCCGCTACGCCCGGGGCGCAGCCGATGGCACAGCGGCCAGGGCCTCCCCGACCCCGGCAGCGTGCTCATCCTCGAGCCGGCCTGCTGACGGGCGCCGACCGCGGGTTCAGAAGCTGAGCACCACCGAGCCGGTGGTCGCCGGCGCCGACTCGCCGTCGCCCTTCGTCGCCAGGAGCACCGCCGCGGTCGCGCCGCCAGCGACGACCCCGCCGATGATGGTCCAGAACCACCACTTCTTGACCAGCCGGGTGCTCTCCCGCCGCGCGGTCGGGTCCTCGGCCTCGCCGCCGAGGGCCACCGCCCAGTCGATCTCCGAGACCCTGGCCACCAGGGGCGCGATGGCCGCTCGCAGCCCGCTGGAACCGGTGTCCACGGTGCCGCTGACCCGCTGGAGCAGGCGCTGGCTCTGGGTGTCGAAGAGGAAGAGCTCCACCTCGGTCGCGTTCACCGGACCGCGGCTGCGCACCACCAGGACCACCTCGCTCAGCAGCAGCGAGCCCGCCTGCTTCACACCCTCGCCCCCCATGGGCGGTGTGCCGCCGAGGTGGTCCATCTCGGGCCTCAGCTTCTCGAGCATCTCGTCATAGAGCAGCTTGCGGCGCGCGGGCTGCAGCTTCGCCTGCACCTGGGCCGGCGCCTCGGTGTTCGCGACCGCGGTCGCGGTCACCGGCGCGTAGCCCGCCTTGTACATCGTGACGATGTGCTCGCCGGCGGGCAGGCCCCAGGCGGCGCAGGGCGTGACCCCCACGAAGCGGCCGTCCACCCAGGCCTCGGCCGACGCCGGCTGGCTGGCGATCTCGATGCCGCCGCGCGGCGCCTCCTTGATCTTCTGGCGCGCCGCCGCCAGCAGCGCCTCCTCGGCGGGCTTCAGCGGGATGCTCGCGCTCTCGGCGCCGAACACGACCGCCCGCTCGAGGGTGCGGCTTGCGGCCTCCTCCTCGCCGGCGCGGAGCTGCGCCACGCCCGACTCGACCAGGAGCTGGCGATACTCGTCGGCCTCCCGCAAGAACGCGAAGCTCTTGGCCATGAGCGCCGCCGCCGTCTGGAGCTGCTCGACCGCGTCCTCCAGCTCGCCTGCCTCCAACGCGGCCAGCCCGGCGGTGCGGAAGGCTTGGGCGCTCTTCACGTTCGCGGCGTCGTCGCGCTCCCCGCCCGCGTTGAGCAGGGCGTGCGTGTCCTGCACGACGAAGCCGGGGTCGCGATCGAGCGCGCGCTCGACCTCTCGCGCAATCACCGCGTGGCCGGCCGAGCCTTCGGAGATGTCGATCACCGCGGCCCGTCGGGCGCTACCGTCAGCGGCGTGGGCGGCGGCTGCGACGCCTGACACCAGCAACAACGAAGCGATAGACCTCGCCACCATCGGCATGCGCTCCTCGGGAGGGGAATCGGGCCCGCGACCGCTCGGCGCCGGCCGCGGAAGTGTAGCAGCGGCGGGCAGGCTTGGCGACTCGCGCCGGGGAAGCGGTTTCATGGGTTGGCCTGCAGACACACTTGAGCTATCGTCCAACGGATGCTCTCTCGATTCACCGTCGCGCGGGCAGAAGGACGTCGATGTCGATCCGAACACCGGGCGCAGGTGCGCGCCTCGTCACCCACCATGGCGTCACGCCGCGCGTGGCCGAGGACGTGTTCGTCGCCGACACGGCGCGGGTCATCGGCGATGTCCACATCGGCCCCGGCAGCAGCGTCTGGTACGGCTCGGTCATCCGTGGCGACGTGTTCCACATTCGCATCGGCGCCCGTGTCAATATCCAGGATCTATCGGTGGTCCACGTCACGACCGACCGCCACGCGACGCTGATCGGCGACGACGTGACGGTGGGGCACCGCGCCATCCTCCACGGGTGCAGCGTAGGTTCCCGGTGTCTGATCGGCATGTCCGCCGTGGTGATGGACGGCGCCGTCATCGGCGACGAGGTGATGATCGGCGCCGGCGCGCTGGTGACTCCAGGCACCATCGTCCCGCCCCGAACCCTCGCAATCGGTTCGCCAGCAAGGGTTCGGCGCGATCTCACCGAAGACGAGCTGCGCTTCCTGTCACAGAGTGCCGGTCACTATCAACGAATCGCCGCCTCCTACCTGGCCGAAGGTCCCCAGGCCACGGAAAGCACCGCATGACGGGCATCCGACAGGCCCTGGCGGCGACCTTTGTCGGGGTGTTCGCCTTTTGTGCGAGCACTCCGGCGGGGTCTGTAGTCCCCAGCGTCGATATCGGCGTGCTCGGTGGCGCCCTGTTCGAGTGGAGCGCACCGGACCAGGCCGGGAACGCCTTCGGGCTGCGGACCGGCGTGAACCTGGGCCCCGTGGACGTCGCGCTCACCCTTGCTGGCGTGATGCCCGACGGGCGCGTCCAGGCCCGATTCGCGAGCTTCTGGGTGGAAGGGCGCTGGCACCCGTTCATGGCGGCGCTGCTGGCGCGGGACGTCCCGCTCTCTCCGTATCTCCTGCTGGGCGCCGGCGTCGCCGCCGCCGACGGCGCCCAGCCCGAGGACTTCGACGGCTTCACCGCGGTGCGCTGGACGCGCGACGGGCCCGAGCCCGTAGTGATGGTCGGCGCTGGACTGCGCTACGGCGACCGGCGCGGCCTCTACGCCTCGCTGGACGCGCGCGCTCTCAACCTCTCGCACGGCGGACTGGTCCTGGCGATCGGGTACGCTCTCTGATCGTCGGGACTGGCGACTGCCGATGGATGGATCTGAACATCATATGGATCGCGAAGTAGCATCCTTGACCTTGTACCGGGAGGGGCGCGAGACCGGCCTGCTCCTGTGGGCTCCCGACGACGCGCACTTTCCTCCCGGGCTGCGGGCGGCCTTCCTGCGCGGGCGCTGGCAGTCCAACATCTCGGTGTTCGTGCCCGACGGTGAGCGTCGGCTGGTGCGGGAGCCGGTCTCCGGCTGGTACCTCGACGCGGCCCGTGCGGCGTCGGCGCTCGCGCCGCTCTCGCTGACGGCGGTGGACCGGATGGCGCCCTCGATCGCGGTGTGGGCCCTCGCGTCGAAGTGGGTGGTCGAGGCCATCGCTCGCGAGCAGGTGGTGCCGGCGCTGCTGGCCACCGAGGACCCCGAGGTCTGGTCGGCCCGCTGGCGGGCCGCGCCGGTGCGCCCCGACGACCGGGCGCGGCTGACCGGCCTGGCGGCCGCGATGCCGGGCGTCGCCCGCGCGTGGCCGGTGTCGGAGGACCGCGTCCTGACCGCCGACGCCGCGCTGCTGGAGTTCATCGACGCGGCGACCGACGGGCTCTTGCGGGCGCAGACCCTCGAGACGGCGCCGCACCCCGGCCCCGGGCCGAGCTGGGCGGTGCGCGTGGGACGAGCGCTGGCCGGGCCCCAGAATCGCTTCGCCATCCAGGGGCTCAGCGATCGCCACGTGCCCGACGCGCTGGCCCGTTGGATCGCCCCGGCCACGGCCGTCGGCGGCGGACGCCCGCTGGTGGGCTTCCGCCTCGAGGAGCCGGGCGGCCGCGACTCGACCTGGCGCATCACCTACCACCTGCTCGACGCGGGCGGGCAAGCCCGGGTGTCGGTGGCGGATCTGCGCGACGGGCGTCCCTCGGCGGTCGAGGCGGCGTCGCGGATGTCCAGCCCCGCCGACACGCTGCTCGACGCGCTGGGCCGCTGCGCGCGCGTGTTCCCGCCCATCGAGCGCAGCCTCCAGCACGAGCTGCCAGCCATCGTCCACGTGGACGCGGCCGAGGCATGGAGCTTCCTGACCCGCGCGGCCATCAGCCTGCAGCGGGCCGGCTACTGGGTCGACGTGCCGGCGGCGCTGTCACGGGTGGGGCGCCGGCGGCTGCGTGCCCGCATGCGTCTGGGCACCGAGACGGTCGCCGAGGCCGGGCGCGGGGGCGGCCTGCTGAGCGGGTTGGTGGCGTTCCGCTGGGAGGCCAGCCTGGGCGACGACGCGCTGACGCCGTCGGAGTTCAAGCGGCTGGCCGAGGCCAAGTCGGCGCTGGTGCTGCACCGGGGCCAGTGGGTGGCCGTCGACCCGGAGGAGGTCGAGCGGCTGAGGCACCTGATGGACGGCGGCGGCGGCGAGCTGCCCGCTGCGGAGGCGCTGCGGCTGGCGCTGGCCAGCGAGGTGTCGGTGCCCGGCGCCGGCGACACGCTGGCCGACGTGGTCTGCGACGGCGCGGTGGCCCGGGCCCTGGAGGTGCTGAGCAGCGGCGTCGAGGGGCGGCTGAGCGAGATCCAGTGCCCCGATGGCCTCCACGGCGACCTGCGCCCCTATCAGAAGCGCGGTCTGGACTGGATGTTGGGCGTCACCAACATCGGCTTCGGCGCCTGTCTGGCCGACGACATGGGCCTGGGCAAGACCGTCGAGCTGCTGGCGCTCTTCCAGAGCCTGTGTGAGTCCCGGCGCGGCAACCGCTTCCTGGTGGTCTGCCCCACGAGCGTTCTGGGCAACTGGCGGCGTGAGGTCCAGCGCTTCGTGCCGGGCATCGCGACCCTGGTGCACCACGGCGCGGGCCGGGCGGGCGACGCGCGCGCGCTGCAGGCGGCGATGCGCGCCCGGATGAGCGGCGCGGACGGCATCATCGTCATCACGAGCTACGCCCTGGCGCGCCGCGACGTGGAGTTCTTCGCGTCGATCGAGTTCGACGCCCTGGCCCTGGACGAGGCGCAGAACATCAAGAACCCGGAGGCGGCGCAGAGTCGGGCCGTGCGACAGCTGGTCGCGCGCCGCCGTCTGGCGTTGACCGGCACGCCGGTGGAGAACCGCCTCACCGAGCTGTGGTCCATCATGGACTTCTTGAACCCGGGCCTGCTGGGCAGCCGCACCAGCTTCAAGAAGTCCTTCGCCGTGCCGGTCGAGCGCTACGGCGACGCGGACGCCGCCGAGAAGCTGCGCCGGGTGACGGCGCCCTTCATCCTGCGGCGGCTCAAGACCGATCCGGCCATCGCGCCCGACCTGCCCGACAAGGTGGAGACGGTGCGCTTCTGCCCGCTCACCCGCGAGCAGGCCGCCCTGTACCAGGCGGCGTTGGACGAGGCGATGAGCGAGATCGCCGGGCTGGCGCCGGGCATGGAGCGTCGCGGTCGCATCCTGGCGATGCTCACGGCGCTCAAGCAGATCTGCAATCATCCTGCGCACTACCTGCGCGACGACGACAACGCACCGCGCCGGTCGGGCAAGCTCACCCGCTTTCTGGAGCTGCTCGACGAGGTGGTCGAGACCGGCGGCCACCCGCTGGTCTTCACCCAGTACCGCGAGATGGGCGAGATCCTCGAGCGCGTGCTGACGCGCCGGCTCGGTACGCGCGTGCCCTTCTACCACGGGGGTCTGCCGCGGGTCGCTCGCGACCGCATCGTCGCCAGCTTCCAGGACCCGCACGGACCGCCGGTGCTGATCGTGTCGCTCAAGGCCGGCGGCACGGGGCTCAACCTCACCCGGGCCAACCACGTGTTCCACTACGATCGCTGGTGGAACCCGGCGGTCGAGGACCAGGCCACCGACCGCGCGTTCCGCATCGGGCAGACCCGCGACGTCACCGTCCACCGGCTGGTGAGTCAGGGCACCCTGGAGGAGCAGATCCATCAGATCCTCGAAGACAAGCGCAGCCTCGCCGACCGGGTCGTCGGGGCGGGCGAGACCTGGCTCTCCGAGCTGGACGACGCGACGCTCCATGATCTGGTGAGCCTCGGTCAGGACGCCGTCGCGGAGGAAGATCCTTGAACACGACCGAAGGGGCATGGTGGACGCAGCGCTGGGTCGACCCGCTGGAGGAGGCCCGAGACCTGCGGCAGAAGCTGCGCAAGGGGCGCGTCCTCACGCGGCGCGGCCGGGTCACCGAGATGGACGTGCGTCCGGGCCTGGTCACCGCGATGGTGGCCGAGGACACCGGCGTGCCGAGCAGCGTGCGTCTGCGCCAGCCGGTCATCCAGGAGGCGGTGTGGAGCCGGGTGGTCGAGCGCATCGCGCGATCCGCGGGCCAGGCCAGCCAGCTCCTGCAGGGGCGGATCACCGAGCAGATGGTCCAGTATTTCGAGGAGGAGGGCGCCGAGCTCTTCCCCTTCGATCAGCACGACCTGACCTACTTCTGCACCTGCCGCGACGACGCGGCGGTGTGCGTGCACGCGGTGGCGGTCCACTACGCGCTGGCCGACGTGATCAATGGGGATCCGCTGGTCATCTTCGAGTTCCGCGGGCGCTCCCGTGCGGAGCTGATGGAGGCGTTGCGAGGGGCGCGCACCACGGTCATCGACGACTCCGCCGGCGGCGAAGAGGAGGCCGTAGACACCGAGGTCGCCGATTCGCTCCTCGATACCTATTGGAAGGCTGGTATCATCCCCCATCTGGCGTTCCGGCTCTCCGCGGGGGATCTCGAGGAGGGGGCGGCGCTGCCGGTCATCCGGGCGCTAGGTCCGGGTCCCGGCGAGACATCACCCGACGAGATCGCCGACGTGCTGGCCCCCATCGTCCGGATGGGGCGGCGGCGTGTGGAAGAGCTGGTCGAACAGGTTACGGAGGAAGACGTGCCCGACGCACCCAATCCCACTTCTGCAGAGTCGCTGGACGACGTCCTCGTGGCCGCAGCCTATCAGCACGGTTCGCTGACCTCCTCGTTCGTCGCCGACGCCTTGGGGGTGAGCGTGCTGGAGGCGCGCCGCTACCTGCAGTGGTTGGTGGACGAGGGACGGCTGGCCCAGGTCGGTCGCGCCCGCGGTACGCGCTACGTGCCGCTCGAGGCCTCGGAGTAACGCGCGCGATCGGGGCAGGGCGCCCGCCTGGGGGAGGCGCGCGCCCGCAGTCAGCGCCGGCTGGCGCGACGACACAGGCTCACGGGCTCGCCGTGGATGTGGGCCGAGCCAAGGCGGTGGCACCGGCGAGACGGATCCGTCGACCGGACGCCGGGACACTCGGGGCAGCGAGGCCTGCCGGAGCGGCCCTCGCTGCCCCGTCAGGGCGCGTCGACGCCCTGCGGGAGCGCCTTGCGCGTGAAGGTGAACACGACGTCGTAGGTGTCGCCGAGGGCGGTCACGGAGGTCGTGCCCTCGCCCTTGTCGCCGAAGCCGTCGCCGTCGGTGTCCTGCATGTCGATGATCACGCCGTTCTCGACGGGAAAGGGGCCGATCTGCGAGTTGACGATGAAGGGGTCCAGCGCCAGCACGTCGCCGTCGACCACTCCCTCGATGTGGTCGATGCTCGCCTCGTTGAAGTTCTCCACGACGACGCCGGTCACCTGCCCGCCGGTCGACTGGATCAGCGCCATCGTGACGGTGATGCCCTGGCCGAACTGGGTCACGAAGAGCTTCACGTTCCACTGGCCCGACACGTCCAGACCGGGCAGGCCGCCCGTCTCGTAGGCGATCTCCAGCGGCAACCCCAGACCGCTGCCGAAGCGCCCTTCGAGGGTGCCATCCACCTGGATGCTGTAGCGGGTGTCGAGGGCCAGCGGCTCCGTCGGGGCGAAGCGGGCGAAGCGACCGGAGACGGTCCACGCGCCGGGCACCAGCGTCTGCGTGCTGGCGTCGGGATCACCGTCGAGCCGGAAGAAGTTGAAGGCGTCGACCTGTCCCGGCGCCAGCACGTCGGAGAAGGTCAGCTCGATGGGCGTCTCGTACCAGACGTGCGCGCTGTCGGCGAGCGGCGTGCTCGAGGTCAGGTAGAGGCTCTCCGAGGGCTGCTCGCGCACGTAGGCGGTGAGCGCCGCAAGCTCCTCGTCGTCCAGGGTGGACTTGGTGAAGTCGGCGGCGAAGGCGACCATGGACTCGAGCGTGGTCCACTGCCCCTGGCGCCCCCACGGGCCGGTGTCGTAGGCGCCGTAGAGCGAGGGGACGTCGGTCTTGACGCCCTCGGTCTTCCCGTCCTCGAGGGAGCGGTTGGTGAGCAGCGGCCCCGAGTGGCACTCCGCGCAGCCGCCGCCACCCTCCTCGACGGGGGTCTGAAAGAGCTCGCGACCGGCCACACCCGCCGCATCCAGGCGGCCGCCGGGCTCGGTGAAGGGGTTGGGCGGCGCGGTCACCGACTGCATGTAGAGGGTGAGCAGCTCCATCTGGCTGCCCGACGCCTCGGCGCCGACCAGCTTGAGCACCTCGCGGCTGAAGTCGAAGAGGGTAGGCAGCTGCCCGCCCCACAGGAACGGCGACGTTCCGCCCACGTTGCGGAAGGCGATGGTGTTCACCGGTCCGTCGGCGAGCAGGTCCCACACCAGGCCGTCGGTGAGCGCGTCGATGTGGCAGTTGTTGCACGAGAACTCGCCGCGGGCCGAAAACGAGGCGTCGTTGAACATCCGCTGGCCCTGCTTGATCTCCAGCGGCGTCGGGTCGGCGCCCACGCTCAGCGCGCTGTGGGCCAGGTCGGCCGGCGAATGCACGGTCGGGATGGTCCAGGACTCGAGCTGGTTGTCGAGCCAGGCGTAGGTGTAGAGACGGCCGCCGGTGGTCAGCAGGCCGCGGGGATCGCTGCCGGTCGGGATGCGGCCCACCTCGGCGTAGGTCTCCGGGTCCAGCATCAGGATGGCGGCGCCCGCCGAGAGCGTGACCAGCAGGAGGTCGCCGGCCGGTGTGGCCTGGATGGTGAAGGGGCTGGGCGCCGGGCCCGACGAGCTCTCCTGGTGATCCAGGTCCACCTGCTGGATCACGGTCCAGGCGGTGGGAGACTCGGGATCGATGTCGATGATGGCCAGCCCGTGGCTTATCGGGTGCTTGGAGGCGTCCACGCCCATGATGGTGTTGTCGCTGTGGCTGACCCCGGCGATGAGGCGCTTGGGGTGCACCGGATCGAGCGCGATGCCGCGGATGATCGTGCCCACGTCGGGCACGTAGCCCACCAGCGTGCCGGCGTCGGCGTCGATGATGGCGATGTCCTGGGAGTCCTCGGGGCCGAGCGGAGCCTCCTGCAGCGGTCCGCGCGGGTGCGCGTTGCTCGAGACCAGCGACGCGACGAAGAGCTTGCGCTGCGCGGCATCGAGCACCATGGCGCGCGGATCGCGGCCCACGTCCACCGAGGCGGAGATGGCGCCGCCCTGGTCGAGCTCGACGCGCACCACGCGGTCCTCGCCGCTCAGCGCCACCCACACGGCCAGCTCGCCTGTGGGCGTCGTGTCCAGCGCCAGCCCGGCCGGCTCGTTGCCCACCCGGATGGCGTCGAACACCCGGCGGGTCTCCAGGTCGATGAATCCGATGGTGTCGCGGCCGGTCTGCGCAACCACCATGAACCCGAGATCGTCGTCCGCGGCGAGCGCCGTCGGCCACGATCCGGTCGGCACCAGCTCGCCGAGCTCCACCGTGTCCCCGGCCACGCGCACGCGCTGCACGGCGTTGGAGACCGGGCTGGCCACCCAGATGTCGCCTCCGGCGAGCGCCAGGGGTGAGGTCGGCGAGTAGTTGTAGTTGAGGAAGGTGTCCGGCGTCAGCGCGTCCGCGGAGACGTCCAGGACGATGGTGTCGGGGCCCCGATAGATCTCCCAGGTGCCGGCGCGGTCCAGGGTCAGGCGCTGGGCGGGGTGGGTGCCCTCGATCTGAGACTGCGCGCCAGCCGGCTTCTTGCCGAGCACCACCTCGCAGGGGTGGTCGGCCCCCCAGAAGGCCAGGTAGTCGTCACCGTCGAAGAAGAGCGTCTCGCCCTGCGGCACCACCACCGTGCGGGTGAGGCCCGGCTGGTCCTTGTCGCAGGGCCCGGGAGGCGCCACCTCGAGGTCGGCCGCCGCGTCGCTGTCCGGACCCAGGTCGGTGTCCGCGGCCCCGTCCAGACCGGCGTCGCCGTCGGAGGCGACGTCGGCGTCGGGGCCCGAAACGGCGTCCGTATCCGCCACCTCGGCGTCCGGCGGGGCGTCGGGAGCCTGCTCGGCGTCAGCCGCGCTGTCGGGCAGGTCCGCCCGGGCGATGTCCGAGGCTGCGGGCAGGGAGCCGTAGCATCCCGAGAGCAGGAGCAAGCCCAAAGACGCGAGCGCGGCGGCCACCCGCGCGTCGCGCGCCGGTCGTCGTGTCATCGTCATGTCAATCGCCCCCGCGAGGCCCGGGATCACTGGGCCGGTGTGAAACGCTGGATGTCGAGGAAGGACGCGCGCTGCACCGAGAGCAGGAGCGTGTCGAGCGTGTAGCCGCCCGGCGCCGCCACGTCGCCCAGGGTCGTCCCCTCGGCGAAGTCGAGGCTGCTGACGAGCAGCAGCGCGAAGTCGAGGCTACGATCTACCAGCGAGGGGTAGACGCTCGTAGGATCAGGCACGGTGTAGCTCGTGCTGCCGTTGAGCCAGATCGACCAGTTCCGCCCCTTCTCTCCCTTGAAGAGCAGGCGCTGCACGTCGGCGCCGTCGACGGCCTCGATGGTGGCGCTGCGGGTGGTGGGGTCCCAGGTGCTGGCCATGGGGAAGCCGAGGAAGGGCTGGACGGTCTGGGCGGCCGGCAGCGGCGCGCCCGGATCGGCCAGGGCGATCACCGCGCTGCCGCCCTCGGGCCGGGGCTCGCTCGGGCCCGCCGACAGGTTCACCGCCACGGTGGCCGTCGCGTAGCGCGAGCTCGGGCCGCCGAGGCCCGTGTGCAGCGGCGCGGAGGGCAGCACGAAGGGGTCGACGGCCGGCGTCTTGGGGTCGGCGTCGACGATGCCGTCGAAGGCGTCGTCCTTGTTCGCCTTGTCGTTGCCCGCGGTGAGACCCAGCGGGTACATCAGGCCATCGGGGGTCAGGGCGCCGGAGATCATGAACACCGAGTCCGCGGGCCCCAGGTCCGCCATCGGCGGCAGCGTCGGCAGGGTGAGCGTGGTGGCGAGGCCGAGCGGGACGCGCAGCTCGGGGCTGATGACGCTGACCGTCGGCTGGCCGTCGCCGGCGAAGGCGGGCGTGGGCGTGACGGTGGTCCAGAAGTCGCCGAAGAGCGGCACCAGCGCGCGCACGATGAGCGCGAAGTCGAACTCACCGCCGCTGACGGCGCTGATGATGTCGCCGATGAAGCTGGCGACCTCCTCCACCCGGACGCGGCCGCCCAGGCTCCACACGCGGTGGGTGCCGCGCGGGGCGGCCAGCACGAAGTCGGGGATGGCGGGCGCCTCGATGCCGAAGGTAACGCCGCCGGGGATCTCGGCGATGCTGGTCTTGTCCACGCCGGGGATGGTCGACATCGGGTCGAAGAAGCGCTTCACGTTGGCGCCGATGATCGACTGCAGGTTGAAGTCGAAGAGGCTGGCCGAGAACGCGAACGAGTTCAGCGACAGCTCCAGCTCGCCGAGCTTGGTGTAGTTGGCCATGCTCAGGACGCCGCGGACGATGTTGGCGCCGATGAGCTCGGTGCTCTCGGGGACGACCTTGGCGTCCTCGTCGAGGGTGACGGCGCCCCAGAAGGTGCGCGGGGTGGGCAGGAAGAGCGTGCCGGGGGCGGTGTTCAACCAGGTCACCCAGTCGGTGCTGTCGCCGAACACGTGGACGTCGATGAGGGTCTCGCTGCCGTCGTAGCGGATGACGCCGTCCGCGGGGATGTCGCCGTTGGCCAGGAGCGTCCCGGCGGCGCTGTCCACCAGGACGTAGACGCCGGTGATGGGGGCCAGGTCGCCCTCCTCGACCGCGATGACGGTGTAGGTGTCGCCGGCCGCGGGCACCACGTTGCGGATATCCATCGACACGGTGCGTCCGTCGGCGGTCTTCGCCTCGATGGTGGACGTGCCGGCCTCGGAGCCGCCGGTGATGACGCCCTCGGCGTCGACGGTGGCGACGGCCTCGGCGCTCGAGCTCCAGGTCACCTGCGCCCCCACCACGATGTCCTGGTTGCCAGCGTCCCACAGCTCGGCGTGCACCGTGGTCTGCGCGCCGGTGGTCAGCACCGTGGAGCGCTCGGGGATGCGCAGCGTCCAGGTCGCGGTGTCGGGCGCCGGCTTGCACACGCCGGCCGCGCAGAGCTCTCCGCCGGCGCAGTCGACGTCCTGCGAGCAGTACCAGACCGAGCACACGCCCGTGCCCGTGTCGCAGCGGCAGTCGAAGCGCTCGTCGAGGCACTGGCCCTCCTCGAAGCCGTGGGCGAGGCAGTCGGCGTTGGAGCCGCACTTGAACACCGCCACGCAACAGCCGGCGACGCAGTTCCAGTCGCTCTTGGGGTCGGGGCAGAGCTTCTTGTCGTTCTTGCCGAACTCGTTCAGGCAGGCCTGCGCACAGGTGCCGGTATCGTCCGCGACGTCCCCGTCCGGAGTGCTGGCGTCGGCGTCCGGCGCCGTGGAGTCCGGGTTCGCGTCGGCGATGGTCGCGTCGACGTCGGTCTGCGGCGCATCCGTCGCCGTGTCGACCACGGCATCCGCGCTGACGTCGCCACCGTTCGAGTCGCCCCCGCCGCACGCACCGAACAGGACGAGGGAGCCGATCAGCGTCGCCCGAAACATCACTCGCATCACACGGCCTCCATCGAATCTGGCCAAGGCGCGCGCACTATAGTCAGTGCCACCCCCGCGGGTCCAACCCATACTTGGCGGCGGTTCAATTTCCGCGGTTCCGGGTCGGTCTCGGCGCCGGTGGCAGCGACGTTACCAGTCTCCGAGCCGGTCTCGGCGTCGGTCTCGGTCTCGGTGCCGGCCTCGGTCTCGGTCTCGGTCTCGGTGCCGGCCTCGGTGTCGGTGCCGGCCTCGGCCTCGGTCTCGGTCTCGGTCTCGGTCTCGGTGTCGGTCTCGGTCTCGGTCTCGGTCTCGGTCTCGGTCTCGGTCTCGGTCTCGGTGGCCGTGTCCGAGGCCGCGCCCGCGTCCGTGTCCGAGGCCGTGTCCGAGGCCGTGTCCGTGTCCGAGACCGCGTCCGAGGCCGTGTCCGAGGCCGTGTCCGTGTCCGAGGCCGCGTCCGTGTCCGAGACCGTGTCCGAGGCCGCGTCCGAGGCCGCGTCCGTGTCCGAGACCGTGTCCGAGACCGCGTCCGAGACCGTGTCCGAGACCGTGTCCGTGTCCGCGTCCGTGTCCGCGTCCGTGTCCGCGTCCGCGTCCGACACCGAACCCGTGTCGGTCTCGGCTGCGGCGTCGGCGTCGGCCGTCTCGCCCGAGTCGCAGGCGGGGCAGGCCATCGACGCGGACAGCAGGACGAAGCCCAGGGGGGCGAGGCGGAGGAGGCTCTTTTGTGTCATGGCCGCGGCGTAGCACGCAGCTGGGAGCTGGGCCAAGGGGGTGCGGCGGGGTGTCTTCGGGGGTGGCGGGCGCGGTGGCTTGTGGGGGAACGATTCGCCCGGTTTCTTGGGGTCGGGCGATGCTTTCATGTGGCACGCAGTGACAAGTCCTTGTCCCGGGGACCTCGGCTGTCGATGATGGGCGCCGCTCGCGCGCCCCGGTTGGACGAGGGCGGCAAGGAGATCGTTGGATGCGTCGTCTGGCCCTGATCGCCGCTGCCTCGCTGCTGTGGGGGGCTTGCGATGAAGACTCGCCCTCTCGCCCCGACACCGACGTCAGCGCGCCCGACGCCGACGCGAGCGCGCCGGATTCGGACGCGAGCCCGGACGCCCCCGCCTTGGAGGTCGACACCGGCCCGGTGGCGCGCCCCTACCCGGAGCCGGGCGCCTTCGTGCCCGAGCGCGGTCCTGGCGGGCCGGTGGCCACCTTCGCCGAGGCCGATCTCGGCGAGCACTGCGCCTATCTGGACGGCGGACCGGCCGACACCAGCGACCACCACAACCTGGTGGTGATGTACGACGGGTACCTGCTGATGCCCTGGGCTCCCGAGTTCGGCCAGGGCGGCATCACGCTCTGGGACATCTCCGACCCCTGCACCCCGGTCGTCGCCGGGATGGGCACCTCCATCGACATGCGCGAGACCCACGCCATCGGCTTCTCGTCCATCGGCGGGCAGTGGGCGGTCACCGACGGGATGCGCTTCACCCGCGAGGACGACGAGGAGCTCATCTTCCCCTTCCCCGCCGGCGTGCTCTTCTGGGATCTCAGCGACATCTCCGAGCCGAAGGCGGTCGCCCGCGTCGATCTGCCCGGCGTCGTCTACCCGGACGCCTACGCGCGCGTCTCCCTGAGCGTCTTCTGGCAGGCGCCCTACGTCTACGTGGCCGGCTCGGACAACGGCGTCTTCATCCTCGACGCCACCGACCCCCGCGAGCCCGTGCTGGTCAACCAGATCACCTTCGACCCCGTCCTGCGCGCCGGCAAGCTCGACGTCATCGGGAACCTGCTCATCGTCAGCACCACCGAGGGGCCGCGCACCGTCCTGCTGGACATCTCCGACCCGGCCAACGCCCAGCCCATCCCGGGCGGCGACTTCCTGGTCAAGGACAGCGAGGGCACGCCGCGCGAGCCCTACTTCTCGAACCACTTCAACGGCTTCCTCTACTACGCCCGCAAGGACTCGGGCGGCGGCCCCATCATCTACGACATCCGCGACCCCACCCACCCCACCTTCGTCGGCGACGCGCCCTCGCCCGGCGCCGGCGGCTACGTCTACGTGAAGGACGACCTGCTCTTCATGGGCGAGTCCAACTTCGCGGGGCTCTACGACATCAGCGACCAGACCAGCCCCGAGCTGCTGACCACCTGGGACCTCCAGGGCGACCTGGACACCGCCACGCCCATCGGCAACCTGGTGGTGCTCTCCGTCGATGACGGCGCCAAGCCCAACGAGGGCAGCGCCATCGCGGCGTGGGACACCATGCCCGACACGCGCCCGCCGCGCGTCACCTGGGCCTGGCCCGCCGACGGCGCCACCGATCTGCCCCTGACCTCGCGCCTGGGGCTGAGCTTCAGCGAGTTCATCTCGGTGCAGAGCGCCTGGGAGGGCTCGGTGCGCGTGTACGAGGCCGACACCGACCCGGCGCTGACCCGCGTCGACGGCTGGGTGAGCGTCCAGGAGGCCACCCTGAACTTCTGGCCGCAGAAGCCGCTACGCCCCGGCACCCGCTACGTGCTGGAGGTCCCCGCCGGCGGCATCCAGGACTACAACGGCAACGCCATCGCCGAGGCCTTCATGATGCACTTCACGACGGCCGGCTCGCGGTGAGTCGCCGGCTGCCCGCTGCCCCGCTCGCGCTGGCGCTGCTCCTCGGGCTCGCCACCGCCCAGGCTTGCGACGGCGGCGGAGGCTCGGCCGCGCCGCCCGACGCCGCGCCCGACCTCGCGGCCGACGCGACGGCTCCCGACGCCGAGACCCCCGACGCCGCCTCCGACCCGGGCCCCGAGCTGCCAGCCCCGGCGCTCATGGCCCGCGCGTCCGCCCCGGCCTACGCCGTCACCGACGAGACCGTGACCCTGGACGGCTCCGCCTCCGAGGGCGCCGCGCTCTACCTCTGGGACTTCGGCGACGGCCGCGGCTGGGAGGCCCCCCGCCCCGACCCCACCGCCACGGTCGCCTACCCCGCCCCCGGCCGCTACAAGGCCGTGCTGACCGCCATCGACGCCGCCGGCGTGCGCCGCACCGCCCAGGTGAGCGTCGCGGTCACCTGGCCGCTCGTCTTCACCCCGCTCCAGTCCGGCACCATCGCCTGGCTGCCCGGCACCGAGCGCGCCGCCGTCGTCAGCACCGACGCCTCCGAGCTCACCCTCGTGGCCCGCGACGGCGACACCTTCTCGGTGACCGGGCGCATGCAGGCTCCCGGCGGCCCCCGCACCCTGACCCCCTGGCAGGACCGCCTCCTGGTCCCCTGCCCCGACGCCGACGTCCTGCGCGTGCTCGACCCGGCGCAGCCCGACTCGGCGTTGGCGCTCCCCCTGCCCCGCGCCAGCCGCCCCTACGCCGCGGTGCCGGTCGGCGACCGCCTGGCGGTCTCGCTGCAGGCCACCGGCCAGCTCGCCCTCTTCAGCGCCGAGGCCACGCCCGCGCTCCAGCTCCTGGTCGACGATCTCCCCGACGCCCGCGGCGTCGCCGCCCTGCCCGACGGGCGCGTGGCCGTGACCCGCTGGCGCTCCCCCGATGACGCCGCCGAGCTGGCCTTCGTCGACCCGCACACCGGCGCCATCACGCGGCTGACCCTGGCGTTGGACACCCAGCTCGCCGACGACACGGAGATCGGCGGCGTGCCCAGCTACCTGGACCAGCTCCTGGTGTCGCCCACGGGCCGCGAGGCCGCGATCCCGTCGCTGCAGGCCAACGTCCTCGACGGCGTCTACCGCAACGGCCACCCGCTGACCTTCGAGACCACCGTGCGCGCCGTGGTCTCCTGGCTGGATCTGCCGGGCGGCGCCGAGCAGTTCGACCGCCGAAAGCAGTTCGACAACCGCGGCCTGGCCTCGGCCGCGGCCTGGAGCGCCCACGGCGACTACCTCTACGTCGCCACCCGCGGAAGCCGCGCCGTCGAGCGCCTCGACGCCCTCACCGGGGTGCAGTCGGGCAGCCTGCTCTTCGTCGGCTACGCGCCGGAAGGGCTGGCGCTCTCGCCCGACGACCGCCACCTGCTCGTCGACGCCAGCCTCTCCCGCGAGGTGGTCGTCTACGACGTGACCAGCTTCACCGCGCTGCCCCAGCCCCTCGCCCGCCTCGCCACCGTCAGCGCCGAGCCGCTCAGCGAGCCGCTGCTGCGCGGAAAGCGCCTGTTCAACGACAGCCTGGACGCGCGGCTGTGCAAGGACGGCTACATCGCCTGCGCCCACTGCCACATGGACGGCGAGGCCGACGGGCGCACCTGGGACTTCAGCGACCGCGGCGAGGGCCTGCGCAACACCATCACGCTGCTGGGGCACGCCGGAACCGGCGACGGCGCCATCCACTGGTCCGCCAACTTCGACGAGATCCAGGACTTCGAGCACGACATCCGCGGCCCCTTCGGCGGCAAGGGGCTGATGGCCGACGCCGACTTCCACAGCGGCACGCGCGACACGACCCTGGGCGACTCCAAGGCCGGCATCTCCGAGGATCTGGACGCGCTGGCGGCCTACGTCACCAGCTTCGACACCGAGCGCCCCAGCCCCTACCGCCAGGACGACGGCGCGCTCTCGCCGGCGGCCGAGGCGGGCCGCCTCCTCTTCGAGTCGGCCGAGTTGGGCTGCACCGAGTGCCACACGGGCCCGCGGCTCACCGACAGCGGCTTCCTCGCCCCGGCCAGCCCCCTGCTCCACGACGTCGGCACCCTGGGCCCCGGCTCCGGCCAGCGCCTGGGCGGGCCCCTCGAGGGTCTGGACACCCCCACGCTCCGCGGCCTCTGGCGCACGGCCCCCTACCTGCACGACGGCTCCGCCGCCACGCTGCGCGAGGTCCTCACCGACAAGAACCCCGCCGACCAGCACGGCACCACCAGCGGCCTCGACGACTGGGAGCTCGACCAGCTCGAGGCCTGGCTGCTCAGCCTGTAGGCCCCAGGGAGCCGGCGCCTGCCTCGTCCGCGGCTCAGGGCGCGGGCGGGCGCTGGGACTGGGCGTTGGCCTGGGCCCTGGCCAGCTCGAGGTTGGCGCGCAGGGTGCCGTCGTCCGGCGCCTCCTGCAGCGCCGCGGCGTAGTAGCGGGCGGCCTCGGCCCACTGGCGCTCGTCGGCGGCCCGGGCGGCCAGCGCGCGCATGATCGGGAAGCCGGGGTCCAGGGCGCTCAGGGCGCGGGCCACCTCCTCGCGCCGCTCGGCGGAGACCAGCGGGTTCGCGGCCAGCTTCCAGCGCAGCAGGATCTTGCGCTCCTCGGCCGAGAGCAGGGTGTCGGGGGGGCGGCTCTCCCGCACCACCTGGGCCCAGCGCGCCATGAAGATCGCCGGGACCACCAGCTCGGTGCCCGGTCGGGGCGAGAGATCCGCCTCGACCAGGTTGGTGCTCTGGAGGTGATGCACCAGGTGGCCGGCCAGCGCCTCGACGGTGGCACGGTCGCGGGCCTGCACCGCCGCCAGCACGCGGTCGGCCAGCACCTGCCCCAGGCCCATGTAGCGCTCCGACCCCAGGAAGCGCAGCGAGGTCAGCGCCCACTGCTCGAAGTCGGCGTGGGCGTCGGCCAGCTCCGGGCTGCGCGTGTCGCCCGCGGTGCGCAGCTCGACCGCGCAGAAGCGGGCGTAGGCGTCGAGCAGCCCCTTCACCTCGGGATCGTCCAGCGCCGGCGCCGCGGCGCGGCGGGCGGCGGCCACCTCGGCCAGGCGGCGCTGCTCCACGGCGTCGGGGCGCCAGTCGGGCACGCTGAGGTCCACGTCGGCGGGGCGAGCGCGCCTGTCCCCCTGGACGAAGCGCAGCGTGGCCGCTGCGGCGCCGGTCAGCAGCAACAGAGCCAGCACCAGCGCGGCCGCTGGATGCACGGCGCGCGTGCCGGTGGGGCCCGTCGGCGGGCCCGGCGCGGCGGCCTCGGGGGCGCTCTGGCGCTCATGCTCCATGGCTTGGCGAGCTACCACGCATTCCTTGCCGCCGCCAACTGCGATCGAGTAGAAGCATCCGACCTCAAAGGGAGACCGCCATGCTGATCGTGATGACGCCCGAGGCCACGGCCGAGGAGATCGCCATCGTCCTCGACCGGGTCGAGTCCCTGGGTTTCCAGGCGCGCGCGCTCCCCGGTGCCCAGCGCACCGCCATCGCCGTCACCGGCAACGAGGGCCCCGTCCCGGCGGACCGCTTCGAGTCGCTGGGCGGCGTGCGCGAGGTCGTCCGCGTCTCGGCGCCCTACAAGCTGGTGAGCCGCGAGGTGAAGCCGGAGGACACCGTCATCACCTTCGCCAACGGGGTGCGGGTGGGCGGCGACGGCTTCGAGGTGATGGCCGGCCCCTGCGCGGTCGAGTCGCGCGAGCAGATCCTGGAGACGGCGCGCGTGGTCAAGGCCGCCGGCGCCAGCTTCCTGCGCGGCGGCGCCTACAAGCCGCGCACCAGCCCCTACGCCTTCCAGGGGTTGAAGGCCGACGGCCTGGAGCTGCTGGCCGAGGCGCGCGAGGCGACCGGCCTGCTGGTCATCACCGAGGTCAAGGACACCGAGAGCCTGCCGCTGGTGGCCGAGTACGCCGACGTGCTGCAGGTCGGCGCCCGCAACATGCAGAACTTCTCGCTGCTCGAGGCGGTGGGCCGGGTCGACAAGCCGGTGATGCTCAAGCGCGGGATGTCGGCGACCATCAAGGAGCTCCTGATGGCGGCCGAATACATCGTGAACGCCGGCAACGCGCAGGTCATGCTGTGCGAGCGCGGCATCCGCACCTTCGAGACGATGACCCGCAACACCTTCGACGTGGCCGCCATCCACATGCTGCGCCATCTCACGCACCTGCCGGTCATCGGTGACCCCTCGCACGGCATCGGGCTGTGGCACGGCGTGCCGGCGCTGGCCCGCGCGTCGCTGGTCGCCGGCGCCCACGGCATCATCGTCGAGGTCCACCCGAGCCCGGCCGACGCGATGAGCGATGGGCCGCAGTCCTTGAAGCCCTACCGCTTCGAGCGCCTCATGCGCGAGCTGGAGGCCATCCGCGGCGCGATGCGCGGGCTGGACGCCGAGGCCCGATGAGGGCGGTGTCGGCGCGCCTGGCGCTGGCGCTCGCCTGGTCCGTGGCCGGGTGTGGGGCGGCTGGCGACGGGACCGGCGGAGGTCCCGACGTCCTCGTGAGCGACGCCGACGCGGGGTTCGCGGTGCGCGACACGCTCCCCACCCTCGACGGGCAGCCCGACGCGGCGCCCGACTCCGGGCTCCCCGACGGCGGCTGCGTCGAGGGCAAGGCCTGCAACGACCAGGACCCGTGCACCTTCAACGACCAGTGCGCCGGCGGCTCGTGTCGCGGCACGCCGATCGACTGCACCGATGGGGTCCCCTGCACCGACGACGTCTGCGTCGGCGGCGCCTGCACCAACCCGCTGAGCCCGGGGTTCTGCCTGCTGGACGGGGCCTGCTGGACGGCGATGCAGGCCAGGCCCCAGAACGGGTGCCTGCGCTGCGACCCGGCGCAGAACACCAAGCAGTGGTCGCCCAACGACGGCTTCCCCTGCGACGACGGCGACCCATGCACCGGACCCGACCAGTGCCAGGCGGGCGCCTGCGCGTCGACGCCGCTCCAGTGCCCCGACGACGGGAACCCGTGCACCATCGAGCCGTGCTCGGCCGGGGTGTGCCAGAGCCAGCCGCTCACCGGGCAGCCCTGCGACGACGGGGATCCCTGCTCGAGCGACGACGTGTGCGACAACGGCCAGTGCAGCGGGACGGTGCTGAGCTGCGACGACGGCCTGGCCTGCACCCAGGACCTCTGCGGCCCCACCGGCTGCGAGCACGTGGCCATCGAAGGGCTCTGCGCCATCGGTGGCGCCTGCTACGGCAACGGTCAGACCAACCCGGCCGACCCGTGCCAGCGCTGCGACCCGACGCAGGCCCAGGACGGCTGGACCGGCGCCGCCGACGGGACGCCCTGCGACGACGGGGACGCCTGCACCACCGCGGACGCGTGCAAGGGCGGCGTGTGCATGAGCGCCTCGGCCCCCTGCCCCGACGACGGCGACCCCTGCACCAAGCCGACCTGCGCCGGTGGGAGCTGCGGGTTCGAGGCGCTCAGCGGCGTCGCCTGCGACGACGGCGACCCGTGCACCACGGGCGAGAGCTGCACGGCGGGCGTGTGCGGCGGCGGCCAGCCCGTGGAGACCGCCGGGTGCCAGCCGGGGGAGGGCGCGCCCTGCTCCTATCACACCGACTGCTACCCCTGGGGCGTCTGCGCGCGCCGCGAGACCACGGGGACCAACGTGTGCAGCCTGCCCTGCGGCAGCGCGGCCGAGTGCAAGGCGGGGCAGATCTGCTCGAAGCTCCCAGGCAGCGCCAACGTGGGCTTCTGCCAACCCGAGCCCGAGGGTGCCGCCCTGGGCGCCCCGTGCGACGACAGCGCCGAGTGCGCCAGCCGTCTCTGCAGCGACAGCGTCTGCGCGCCCACCTGCCTCAACGAGCTGGGTTGCCCCGGCTCAGGAGCCACCTGCCACCTGGTGGGCGACCCGACCACCGGCGAGATCTCCGGCGCCTGCAACGCCAACCCTGCGGGCACGGTCGGCATCTCGGCGAGCTGCGGCACCGCCGCCGACTGCGCCTCGGGACACTGCGATCAGCTCGCCGCCCTGAGCAGCCTGCCCACCACCTGCGCGGCCATGTGCCGCACCAAGAAGGACTGCTTCCCCGGCCAGGAGTGCAACCTCATCTACTACGCGCCCTCGCCCAGCGCCCAGGCCGTCGAGTACGACCCCTCCATCCCCTACGCGCTCCATGACGCGGGCATGGGCTGCTACACCCCGCTCGAGCCCGCGGGCCCCAAGACCGACGGCTCGGTCTGCACCAACCCCAACCAGTGCCAGAGCTACACGTGTCTCGCGCTGCTGCCCGACGTCGCCACCCGCTACTGCACGCGCCGCTGCAGCACCGACGCCGAGTGCGCGCCCTCGATGGTCTGCAAGACCGAGCTCACCAACCTGGTCAGCCAGTGGCTCGTCGCGGACACGGGCGCCAACCAGAACGCCTGGACCGTGGTGCGCATCTGCAAGTTCCCCTGAGGGTGCAGCGCAGGGTCGCCTCCGAGGCCGCCGCGGCGCCGCCGCAGCTCAGACCAGGGTACGCATGAAGGCTCGCAGACGCTCGGCCAGCACGGGGTCCTTCATCGCGTAGGCCAGGTTGGCCTCGATGAGCCCGGCGACCTCGCCCGTGTCGTAGCGGCGCCCCTCGAGCAGGTGCCCCACGACCCCCTCGCGCTCCATCAGCGCGACCAGCGCGTCGGTGAGCTGGATCTCGCCGCCCTTGCCCGGCGCCGTGGCGGCGATGTGCCCGAACACGCTGCCCGGCAGCACGTAGCGGCCGACGATGCCCAGGTTCGACGGCGCCTGGCCCGCCGGCGGCTTCTCCACCATCGTGCGCAGTCGGTGGCGCCGCCCGCCCATCGGGTCTCCGGCCACCATGCCGTACATCGGCTCGTGGCCGGGCGGCACCTCGACCAGGGCCAGCGCCCCCATCCCGGTCTCGTCGTACACCTTGGCGAGCTGCCCGGTCGCCGGCTGCTCGGCGTCCACCAGATCGTCGGGCAGCAGCACGGCGAAGGGCTCCTGGTCCCCGATGACCGGCCGCGCGCACAGCACCGCGTGGCCCAACCCCAGCGGCCGGTTCTGGCGCACGCTGACGATGTCCACCATCTGGCTGAGGTGCGTGATGCGGTCGAGCAGCTCGGCCTTGCCCTGCAGGGCCAGCACGTCCTGCACCTCGTAGGACACGTCGAAGTGGTCCTCGAGGGCGCCCTTGTAGCGGCCGTTGATCAGGACGATCAGCTCGATCCCGACGCTGACGCACTCCTCCACGATCACCTGGATCGCGGGCTTGTTCACGATCGGCATCATCTCCTTCGGGACGGCCTTGGTGGCCGGAAGGAGACGCGTGCCCAACCCCGCGGCGGGGATGACGGCCTTTCGTATCGGCACGCCAGCACCTCTACCGCAGGCGGGTTACTCGCTCTTCTGCTGCTCGGCGATCCAGGTGCGCAGACCCTTGGTCTCGCTGGCCTTGAACGCCTTCTTCTGCTTGACGGTCAGCGCGCCGAAGACGGCCTTGAGGGCGCGGCGCTGCTCGCGCTTGGCGGCCTTCCGCTCGTCGTTGCTGAGGTTCTTGGTGTTCGCCATCGCTCACTCCCAGGCGGGGTCGGGAGGGGGGTTGTACGCGATCCCCATGGGCGCCGCAAGCTCCGATTCCTGCACCGACCTCGCCGCGCTTTCCTGACCGCGCGAGACCTCCGGGATAGGGTTCGCGGCACGTGAACCTCGTCTTCTTCGGTATCGTCCTCGTGGCCTTCGTCACCGCGCTCGTCACGGGGTCGATGGCCGCGGTGTCGCTGGCGGCCCTCGACGCGGCCCGCGCCTCGGTGGACCTCGCCATCAGCCTCATCGGCTACATGGCGCTCTTCCTCGGCATCATGCGGGTGGCCAACGACGCCGGCCTGCTGCGCCTGATGGCCAGCAGCATCCGCCCGATCATGGTCCGCCTCTTCCCCGGCGTGCCGCCCGACCACCCCGCCATGGGCGCGATGATCATGAACATCGCCGCCAACATGATCGGCCTCACCAACGCCGCGACGCCCCTGGGCATCAAGGCCATGAAGGAGCTGGACACCCTCAACCCGCACAAGGGCACCGCCACGGACGCCATGGCGCTCTTCCTGGCGATCAACACCTCGGGCCTGGCGCTGCTGCCGAGCGGCGTCGTCACCATCCGCGCCGCCGCCGGCTCCACCGACCCCTGGAGCATCATCGCCCCCACCCTCTTCGCCACCTCCATGTCCACGCTGGCCGGCATCGCCGCCGCCTTCGCCTTCCGGCGCCTGCGCGTCTTCCGCGCGCCGCCACCCGATCCCGCGCCCCCGCCATCCGCGCCCGCCACCGAGCCGCCCGCCCCCGGCCCGCCACCGCCCTCCCGAGCCGCCACCCGCGCCTTCGCCCTCTTCCTGGCCGCCACCATGCTGCTGCTGGTCATCCCGCCGGCGCTGGCCGCGCTGCTGCCGGGCGGCCACCCCTGGGTCCCCCCCATCCGGGACCTCGCCCGCAGCACGGGCGACGCCATCATCCCCACCCTCATCGTCGCCATCCTCGCCTTCGGCTGGCGCGCGCGGGTCAAGGTCTACGAGTCCTTCGTCGCCGGCGCCCGCGAGGGCTTCGACACCGGCGTGATGATCCTCCCCTACCTGGTCGCCATCCTCGTCGCCGTCGGCATGTTCCGCGCGTCCGGCGCCATGGAGCTGCTCACCAGCACCCTCGGCGCCCTCACGGCCCCGCTGGGCCTGCCCGGCGAGGCGCTGCCCGTCGCGATCGTCCGCCCGCTCTCCGGCTCCGGCGCCTTCGGCCTCATGACCGAGGTCATCCAGACCCACGGGCCCGACTCCTACGTCGGCGTCCTGGTCAGCGTGCTCAACGGCTCCACCGAGACCACCTTCTACGTCATGGCCGTCTATTTCGGCGCCGTCGGCGTGACCCGCGCCCGCCACGCCATCGCCGCCGGCCTCACCGCCGACCTCGTCGGGGTGTTCGCGACCACCCTGGTCGTCCGCGCGCTCTTCGGCCACCTGCTCGGGTGAGCCCGCCCGAGCGCCGCCCGGTCCTCAACCCTGGCGCCGCAGCTCGGCCACCTGATCCAGCAGCTCCTTCGGGCGGAAGGGCTTGAGCAGGAAGGCGTCGGGCTGGTGCGGTCCGAACTGCTCGCGCAGCTCGGCCAGATCGTGGCCGCTGGTCACCAGCACCGGCAGCGCCGCGTTCACCTCCCGGATGAGCGGCAGCGCCTCGACGCCGTCCATGCCCTGCATCGTGCGATCCAACACCACCAGCTCGAAGCCCTCGGGCGCGCTGCGCAGGATCTCCAGCGCAGCGGCGCCGTCGGCGGCGGCCTCGACCCGGTACCCGTCGGCGGCCAGGACCTCGGTCACGAACTCCCGCACGGTGTCGTCGTCGTCGGCCACCAGGATCCGGCGGTTGCGCGGACGAGCCATCGCCGCGCCGGACTCGCCGGCCCGCGGCGCGGTCCCCCGCTGCCCTGCGTTCTCCCCGGCGGCGGGGATGAAGATGCGGATCCGCGTGCCCCGGCCGGGCGTGCTCTGCAGGCGCTCCAGCCCGCCGAGCCCCCGCAGGATGCCCGAGAGGGCGGCCAGGCCCAGGCCGCGCCCGATCTCCTTGGTGGTGAAGAAGGGATCGAAGGCCCTCGCCGCCGTGGCCGCGTCCATGCCCGCGCCGTCGTCGACGACCTCGAGCAGCACGAACTCGCCCGGGCTCACGTCGCGGTCGCCCAGGTCGTCCAGATCCTCGGCCCGGAGGCGCACGCGATCCGTGCGCACCGTGACCGTGCCGCCCTCCTCGCTGAGCGCCTCGCAGGCGTTCGTCACCACGCTGAGGACCACCTGACGGAGCTGCTCCTCGTCGGCCTCGACCACCAGCGGGTCGGCGCTCAGCTCGTAGCCGATCACGGCGGCCTTCGACAGCGGGACCGCCAGCAGATCCGGCATGTCGGAGACGACGGTGTTCAGGTCGAGCCGCTCGGCCTTGGAGATGCCCCGCCCCGAGAAGTTCAGGAGCTGCTGCATGAGCTTCGAGGCCCGCTCGGAGGCCGATTGGACGTGCTCGAGGTGCCCGCGGGCGGGCGTGCCTTCGGGCAGGGTGAGGGCGGCGAGCTCGGCGTGGCCGAGGATGGCGGTCAGCAGGTTGTTGAAGTCGTGCGCGATGCCCCCGGTGAGCACGCCCAGGCTCTCCCACTTCTGGGTGCGGAGGATCTCCTCGGCGCGCTGGTGGCGCGCCGTGACGTCCTGGCCCAGCGCCATGAAGGACACCGTGTCGCCGGAGCCCTCGCGCAGCGCCGAGACGTGCCACTCGGTCTCGATGACGCGCCCCTCGGGATCGCGCACGCGCGCCGCCACGACCCCGCGCTTCACGGTCCCCTCACGCAGCGTGCGGACGAGCTGGAGGATCGGGCCGCGGTCGTCCGCGTCGAACACCTCGAGCAGCCCCGGCCCCATCGCCTGCACCTGCTCGAGGGTCCAGCCCAGCATCCGCGCCGCGTGGGGGGACCAGCGGACGATCCGGAACGCCCGGTCCAGCTCCACCGCCGCCAGCGGCGAGTTGTCCATGTGGAAGCTCAGGTGGCGGTGGTCGCGACGCAGCGCCCGGCTGCTGCGCTCCGCCTCGTGCAGCAGCACGACGACCCGGGTGGTCACCGTGAGGATCTCGAGGCGCAGCGGCGTCGGCTCGAGGGGCCCCACGCAGAGCACGCTGACCACGTCGAGCAGGTCGCCCGACGGGCCGTAGCCGGCCATCGACCAGACCGCCTCGACGCCGAGCTCGCGAGCCGCCGCGGCCATGGGGTGGGCGGCGTCCGCGCCGGCGAAGTCGAGGATCGCCACGTTGTGCCCGTGGCCGCGCACGCAGGTGGGCCCTCGCGGGTCGTCGGGCGCGAAACCGTCGGCGAGCTCGAGCCAGCCCGGCGGGAGGTGCGCGGCGGCCAGCGAGGCCAGCCGGCCGTCCTTGTCCACCGTCTGCGCCCAGAGCAGCCCGTGGTTCAGCCGCACGGACGCGCCGCGCAGCAGCGGCACCATGACGTCGCGCAGCGGCTGCGCCTGGGAGATCAGGACCACGCCGTCGGAGTAGCCATCCGACTCGGTCACGTCCTCCCAGAGCAGCAGGTGCCGGCGCTCGCCGCCGAGCTCGATCCAGCAGCCCTTGCCCGCCATGTTCAGCGAGGTCCCGGCGCGATGGCGCATCAGGAAGTGCTCGGCCGGCTGGTGCGCCGGCGGCGGGTCGCCCTCGAGGGCGACGATGTCGCGGTCGAAGCGCGGGATGTGGCGATCGAAGCGCTGACCGACGATCTCCTCCAGCGGGTGCCCGGTCCGGCGCTCCCAGCTCGGGCTCGCCCACTCGACGACACCGTCGGGCGCCACGACGAGCGCTATCTCCTGGCCCATCGCCAGCAGCGCGCGCAGCACGGCCTCGTTTGCCGGTGGGTCGCCCCCGGGAAGCCGCTCGGACGCCATGAATCAGGCTCCTTCACGCAGGGCGCGGTGAGACGCCGAACGCTGCTGGTCCCCAGCATAGCCGAGCCGCGGCGGTCCTGCACGGGGTGCGGCTGCGAGTGGCAGCCGTGGCCTCGAAGGGCGCGCGCCTGCTACGCTCAGGGACCATCCCACCCCCGGAGGCCCCATGAACCGGACCCGCCTTCCGCGCGCCACCGTCGCCGCGCTCTGCATGGGCACGCTGCTGGCCACGTCCGCGTCGCTCGCGCGCGCCGACGAGGCCACCGACGAGGTCCTGGCGCGCATCCGCAACGACGTCACGGCGCTGTCGGTCAACACGCCCATCTGGCTGGCCCAGCACCTGCCCGCCACCATGGCGGAGACCGGCCTCGGCGGGGGGATCACCATCGGCGACGAGGCCGGCGGCGTGTCCATCGGCTTGATGCCCGTCCGCATCGGCGTGTTCAACCAGTTCAGCCAGGTCGGGCGCGGCACCACCCTCATCGGCTTCGAGGACGCCCTGCCCGGCAACCTGCCCTGGCTGCAGTTCGGCGCCAGCGTGGGCGTCGGGCTCAGCCACGGCGTGGAGCTGGGCGTGGACGTCCAGTTCATCCCCAAGATGGACGTGGGCTTCGGCAACAGCGTGCGCCTCGAGACCACGATGATCTCGCTGGCCGGGGCGCTGCGCTGGCGGGTCAACCACGCGCACGGGGCCGTCCCCGCGCTGGTCATCGGGGTCGGAGGCTCCTACTACGGCGGCAAGATCGCCATGGGCGCCGGCTACTCGAGCGACTACTCGCTCACCACCCAGACGACGGCCGGACCGGCGACCATCGAGGGCACCTACGAGTTCTCGGGGGCTCCCCAGGCGAGCTGGGCCCTCTACCAGCTCTCGCCCGAGGTGCGCCTGGCCTGGAAGCTGGGCCCGGTGCACCCCTACCTGGGCTTCGGGCTGGGCTTCACCTGGGGCGACGTGACCGGCGGCGCCCGCCTGAAGGCCCGGGCCACCGTGGACCGGGTCAACGGCCAGGCCGTCAACGAGCCCGACGTCCTCTATGAGGAGGCGGGCGATCTCTACTCGACCGAGCCCGCGCGCTACCTGCTGCGCCCCCACATCGGCATCGACTTCGTCATCGGCCCCTTCGCCATCACCACCCAGGTCGCCCTGGCGGTCACCAACCAGGACAAGCTGGGCGGCGACCTGGGCGAGGCCGCCTCCACCTTCAACCCCGGCGCCGACGGCGGCTTCCTCTACAACGACGCCTCCAAGTCCTCCCAGACATCGGCAGCGCTGGTGGCGACTCTTGGCCTCCGCCTCCAACTCTGATCGAGGCGGCGGCTGAGGCGGCCGCGCACGCCGTGGGCGGCGTCGCTCGCTCGGGTCGCGTGTGCGGCGGGCCTGGGGCCCGCCTCCGTGCGCCCTCGCTCGCTCCTTGCCCACGACGCGCGCAACCGCCTCATCCGCCGCCTCGGATGGGGCGCCTTCGGGGGTGGCGTGTTGCGGGGTCGGGGTCGGGGTCGGGCTCGGGCTCGGCGGCGGCCTCGGGCTCGGGGTCGGGCTCGGGCTCGGGCTCGGGCTCGGGCTCGGGCTCGGGCTCGGGCTCGGGTTCGGACTCGGACTCGGGCTCGGGGTCGGGCTCGGCGGCGGCCTCGGACTCGGACTCGGACTCGGGCTCGGGCTCGGTCGCGGGCTCGGGCTCGGGCTCGGTCGCGGACTCGGACTCGGGCTCGGACTCGGGCTCGGTCACGGACTCGGACTCGGGCTCGGTCACGGACTCGGTCCCGGTCCCGGTCCCGGACTCGGGATCGGAACCTGTTGGTCGGGCGGCGGTGGTGGTGTAGCCTCGGCGGCATGAATCAAGCCGCCGATATCGACACGATCCGACAGACCGCTCCTCTGGATATCGGGCGCCTCGCTGCGGCGCTCGACGCGATGGCCGACGCCGACCGGGTCGCCCTCGTGCGGACCTGGGACGGGAAGTTCCAGCGCCAGCTCTGGGACGCCTGCCAGGGCCGCTCGACGACCTTGACCGACTTCGTGCCGGCCGACGTCGCGCCCGGGGTCGAGGTCATCCACGCCGGGCGGAACTCGCTGCCGGTGTTCAAGACCTTCGAGAAGCGCTTCTGCGTGGCCGTCGGCCGGCCCGACGCGCTGTACGGCTACAACGAGGGCGCCACCCGCGGGCTGATCGGGCCGGGCTACTACGTGGCGCGCGAGTTCCCCGAGCGCGGCGAGGTGGGCGTCGACTACCTGCAGGTCCCACCGGAGGACGCGAAGCTGCCCGCCGGCTGGCCGAGCATCCGACCCAACGAGAGCGGACTGCAGCGCTTCGTCTACGCCAACATGATCGACTACCTGCGCAAGGTCTCGAGCCACGTCACCATCGGGCGCGCCTACAAGGGCGGGACCGAGGAGCTGCCGCACACCTTCTTGTTGGTGCGATCCGGCGCCCACGCGTGAGGCGACTGCGCTGCGCGCTCGTCCTGACCGTCCTGGCGATGTCTCTCGCCGCGTGCGACGCCGACGCAGGAGCGGAGATCGACGCAGGAGCGGAGATCGACGCAGGAGCGGAGGTCGACGCAGGAGCGGAGGTCGACAGCTCTCCGCCTGCCGCCGTGGAGGACCTCGACATGCGCGCCGAGGACTTCTCCTGCATCCTCGACTGGCCCCAGGTGCGGCGCTTCCGCGTGACCAACCTGCTCGGTCATCTCGACGAGGCGCTGGCGGTCGCCGAGAGCCCGACGGGGGGGACCTGGCCGGTCGGGACGGTGCTGCAGCTCGTCCCCTTCGAGGCGATGGTCAAGCGCCGCAGTGGATGGAACCCCCCGAGCGGCGACTGGGAGTTCTTCTCGCTGGACACCGACGGCGACAAGACCCTCATCCTGGACCGCGGGAAGGAGGGGGTGGTGAACCAGTTCGGCGGTGAGTGCCTCGCCTGCCACGGCAAGGCCGAGCCGGCCTGGGACTTCGTCTGCGAGGAGGACCACGGCTGCGATCCGCTGGGCCTCACCCCCGCCCTGATCCGCCTGTCCCAGGAGCAGGACGGTCGCTGCCCCTGAGAGCGGTCCGTCGATCCGGGTGATGGTCGCGCCCCCCGAAGGGCTGTACGATGATCTACACCGTACATCCGAAGGAGGAAGACCATGCTCAGCTTCTGGGACGTGGAGCGTGCCGGGCAGGGGGCAGCTCCCGAGCAGGGTGGTGGGTCGAGCCCGGCGGCCTCGCCCAGCGGGCTGCGGGGCAAGAACTACGACGAGCAGCTCGCCTTGCTCGTCCCGACCGGCCTGCCGGCGTTGGCGGACGCCGCGGCGGCGAGCGGGGTCACGCCCGACGCCCCGGCCACCGGGGTCGCCGATGTGCTGGCGAAAGTGCCGGAGCTGGCGGGAGCCGCCGCCGCCGAAGCGGCCGCACCGGCCGCGTCCGGACCGACGCTGCGCTGGGGGTCGCGCGGCGACGACGTGGTGCGCCTGCAGAGCCTGCTCAATCACACCGACGAGGTGGCGGAGTCGCTGGCCGTCGACGGCATCTTCGGTGCGCTCACCGACAAGGCCGTGCGCCAGTTCCAGGCCGCGCACCCGCCGCTCGCCGTGGACGGTGTGGCCGGCAAGATGACCTGGGGGGCGCTGTCGACCACCCCGGCCGAGCCGCAGGACCCGACGGCCATCGCCAGGAAGCTCTTCGCGCGGGGCGCCGCCGCCTACGATCGCGGCGACCACGCCCACGCCTACGACTTCTTCACCAGCGCCGACGAGCACGTCCATCGCCCCGGGCTGACCTTCAGCCGCGCCCAGTGCCTGCGGCGGCTGGGAGCCCGGCGTCCCGAGGCGATCGCGCTCTACGAGCAGTACCTGGCCGAGGGAGGCGGCGACCGCGCCGCCGACGCCCAGGCCGCGCTGGTGGAGCTGCGGGGCCCCGGGAGCACCGGCGACGCCGCCGTGGACACCGCCGCCGCGCGTGCCTGCTTCGACCGGGGCGCCGCCTTCTACGACGCCGGCGACTACGCTCACGCCTACGATGAGTTCAGCAAGGGCGACGAGGCCATGCACCGCCCGGGCTTCACCTTCTCGCGCGCCCAGGCGCTGCGGCGCCTCGGCGGACGCCGCGAGGAGGCGATCGCACTCTACGAGCAATACCTGGCCGAGGGCGGCGGCGACCGCGCGGCCGACGCGATGATCGCCCTCGACGAGCTGCGCACGCCGGCGTCCAGCGGCGACGTCGACGCCGACACGGCCGTCGTCAAGGCGCTGTTCGCCAAGGGAGCCCAGGCCTACGATCGGGGCGACTACGCCCACGCCTACGACGAGTTCACCAAGGCCGACGAGCTGCTGCACCGCTCAGGCCTCACCTTCAGCCGCGCCCAATGCCTCCGCAAGCTCGGCGGCCGCCGCGAGAAGGCGATGGAGCTCTACACCCAGTACATCGCCGAAGGCGGCGACCGCTCCAGCGAAGCCAGCTTCTACCTCGACGAGATCCGCAGCCAGGGAGCGATAGACCCAACCGCCCGCCTCTGAGATCGATCGAGGCACCGCCAGCGGCGGCTACGCACGCCGTGGCCGGCGTCGCGGACTCGGGCAGCGCCTGCGACGGGCCTGGGGCCCGACTCGGCGCGCCCTTCGTCCGCTCCTTGCCCACGGCGCGCTCGCTCACCGCTGACGGCGCCTCGGACGGGGCGCCGTCGCGGGGGGAGGCGCCTTGCCGATTCGGGTGGGTCGTGCTGCGGACACGTTCCCCTCACGGCGCGAGGGCCCGCCGCACACGCGACCCGAGCGAGCGACGCCGAGCCCCCGACACGCCCCCCCTAAGGCGCCCCGTCCGAGGCGCCGGATGAGGCGGTTGCGCGCGTCGTGGGCAAGAAGCGAGCGAGGGCGCACGGAGGCGGGCCCCAGGCCCGCCGCACACGCGACCCGAGCGAGCGACGCCGCCCACGGCGTGCGCGGCCGCCTCAGCCGGTGCCTCGATCAGTCCCCGAAGCGGGGGGTGTATATGTGACAATAGGGCTCCTTGCCGGAGCGCTCGTAGTAGTCCTGGTGGTATTCCTCGGCGGGCCAGAACTTGCCGGCGGGCTCGACCTCGGTGACCACGTCGTAGCCGCGGGCTCGCAGCTTGGCGATGAGGCCCTCGATGACGCGGCGCTGCTCGGCGTCGGTGACGAAGATGGCCGAGCGGTACTGGGGGCCGTAGTCGGGGCCCTGGTGGCCGCGCTCGGTGGGGTCGTGGATCTCGAAGAAGCGCTTCGCCAGGGCCTCGTAGGTGGTCTTGGTGGGGTCGTACACCACGTGCACGGTCTCGGCGTGCCCGGTGGTGCCGGAGCTGACCTGCTTGTAGCCCGGCTGGTCGAGGTGGCCGCCCATGTAGCCCGAGACCACGTCGATGACGCCCGGCTGGCCCTCGAGCAGGTGCTCGACGCCCCAGAAGCAGCCGCCCGCGAAGTACGCGTCCGCGCGCGCCTCCTTGGCCGGCGCCGCCTCGGCGCCCGTGGGCTGGAAGTCCAACGACGCGGAGTTCACGCAGTGCCGCGTGTTCCGCTCGGTCATCCGCTCGCCACGAAACACGTGGCCCAGGTGCGCTCCGCACTTCGCGCACACGATCTCGGTGCGCCCCCAATCGCTCACCTCGCGCACGGCCCCCGGCAGCGCGTCGTCGAAGCTCGGCCAGCCCGTCCCCGAGTCGAACTTGGTGTCCGACGCGAAGAGCGGCGCCCCGCACCGCTTGCAGACGTAGGTGCCGTCCGCGTGGTGATCCCAGTACTTGCCGGTGAAGGCGCGCTCGGTGCCGCCCTCTTCGATCACCGCCGCCTCGGCCGGGGTCAGCTCATGCCAACCCTCTCGCCCCTCGTTCCGATCACCGCTCATGCTGTTGTCCTCTCCGCCGCTGGCAACCGTGGTCGCGCGGGTGGCGTCCGTCGACCGACACGCTCCCCCGAGCATGGCCACCGCCGACAGCACAACCAATGACCTGCAACATGCACTCATGTCCACCTCCTGGCGACAAGCCGCGGCGGGAGGCGACACCCTCATCCGGGGTGGCGGCCCGCTCGCGTCCTTCGCGCTCGGAAGACTACTATCCCGGAGGCCGGCTTTCGGTAACGGGCCGGAGCCGTCCACCGGCGTCCCGGGAGGTCGTGATCGTGCGTGCAGTCGCCCTCGCAGCGGTGTTGGTCCTGGCTGTGGCGGGTTGTGGGGGCGGGGGCGGGGGCGGGGCCGACGCCGGGGCCGAGACCGAGACCGGGGCCGAGGCCGAGACCGACGCCGAGACCGGGGCCGAGGCCGAGACCGAGGCCGAGACCGGGGCCGAGACCGGGACCGATGCCGAGGGCGACGCCGTGGTCGTCGTCACCTTCAACACGGGGACCGCTGGGGTTCCCGGCGGCACCGAGCCTGGCGACAACTTCGGCTACGGGCCCGTGCAGGCGGGCTGGTCGGACACCTGGTACGGGAACGGGCTCGCCTGGACAGCCTTCGTCGACGCCGCCGCGGCCTTCCTCGCCGACGTGCGCCCGGACATCGTCGCGTTCCAGGAGATCTTCTACTCCGGCCGCTGCCCGGAGATCCCCGCGGAGGCTCGGGTCGGCTTCGTCTGCGAGACCTGGCAGCCCGGCGATCCGACGGTGGCTCAGCTCCTCGTCGGCGCCGGCTGGCAGGTGGCCTGTCACCCCGGAAAGCCCGACAAGTGCCTCGCCGTGCGCCGCGCCTTCGGGCATTTCCGCGGTTGTGACGCCGACCTCTGCCTCGAGGGTCTCGCCGGGAGCACGGTGCCCGGCTGCGGCTCCGGGGCGCGGGTGGCCCGCGGCGTCATCGAGCGCAGCGCCGGCCCGCCGCTGACGGTGGTGAACTTCCACGGCACCTCGGGCTTCGACCCCGAGTCCCTGGCGTGCCGCGTCGCCCAGGTCGAGCAGGTCTTCGTCGATCTGGGCGACGGCGCACCGGGCGCCAACGGCGACGCGAACATCATCCTCGGCGATCTCAACACCGACCCCGGCCGCCTGGCCAGCGACGACCCCAGCGCCGCGCGCTGGCTGGACTTCACCGGGCCGGGCTCCGCCTTCCACTTCGTCACCGAGCTGGGCGAGGACGCCCCGGCCACCTACGGCGGCCTGCTCAGCATCGACCACGTCCTCAGCGACACCTTCGACGGCGCCTGCTGGTCGGCGGGCACCACCGAAGGGCACCCGCCGGTCACCGAAGCGCGCATCTTCGATCACCAGCCGACGGTCTGCGTGCTCCGGCGCTGATCGGGCCCCCGCCAATCCGGCCGGCCCTGGTGAGATGTGTTGAGTCGACTTAGGATTGGGCTCATCGTCAACGGGCCGGGGTCTGTCCTCCAGCCGCACGCCAGCACCCGAGAGTCGGGAGCATCGAGGCGCCGGCGCGGACCCGGGTCGTTCCGGAGAGGGGTCGATGAGCACGGCATACCTGCGTCCCAGGCGGGGCCTCGGGCGGTCGCTGGCGGTGGTGGCGGCGGTTCTGCTCGGCGCGTGCAGCAGCTCGGACACCCCGGGTGAAGGCGACGTGGTGCAGTCGGACGCCGTCGCCGACACCGACGCCAAGGACGCCGAGGACGCCAAGGACACCAGCGACGCCACCATGCTGTCCGACGTCGACGCCGACCTGAAGGACGCCGGCTCGGACGCCAGCGACGCCCCGGAGACCGACGCCGCGCCGTGCGTGGGCTGCCCGGGCTCGCCCTGCGTGGAGAACGAGGACTGCTTCAGCGGCTTCTGCGTCGAAGGCCCCAACGGCTTCGAGTGCACCAGCAGCTGCGAGTCGGAGTGCCCGGCCGGCTGGTCCTGCAAGCCGGTGGGCGGCGGCGGCGACGTCAACTTCATCTGCGTGTACCAGCACCTGACCTGGTGCTCGCCCTGCCGCACGGACGCCGACTGCCGCGACGCAGTATCGGGGGGGCTGGATCACCGCTGCGTGGCGGGCGACGACGAGACCGGGTCTTTTTGCGGCACCGCGTGCTCGACCGACGCCGAGTGCCCCGAGGGGGCGACCTGCGAGGACACGACCATCGGCGACGCGACCCTGCCGCTGTGCCGCCCCACCAGCGGCGAGTGTCCGTGCACGGCCCACGCGACGCTGACCGGCGCGTCGACCGACTGCTCGGTCGGCAACGCGCTGGGCACCTGCACGGGAGTGCGCCGCTGCGAGGCTGCCGGGTTGTCGGCGTGCTCGGCGCGGGTGCCGGCGGCCGAGACCTGCAACGGGCAGGACGACGACTGCAACGGCCTCACCGACGACGCCTTCGAGGGTGCGGGCGAGGCCTGCGACGGACCCGATGAGGACGAGTGCGCCACCGGTGTGCAGACCTGCAGCGCCGGCACCCTGACCTGCATCGAGACCGGCGAGGGGAAGGCGGAGCTGTGCAATGCGAAAGACGACGACTGCGACGGCCTGACCGACGAGGACTTCGACCAGCTCGGCGACGCGTGCGACGGCGAGGACGCTGACGCCTGCACCGACGGCACCTGGGCCTGCGGGCCGGGCGGGGTCGTGGTCTGCACCGACGACGCGGCCAGCAAGTCCGAGCTGTGCAACGGCGCGGACGACGACTGCGACGGACAGACCGACGCGGACGACGGTGACCTGGTCGCCGGCCCCTGCACGGTGCAGGTGGGCGTGTGCAAGGGGGCGATGGCGACGGCGTCCCTGTGCCAGGGCGGCGTCTGGCAGGCCTGTGGCGCCGAGCAGTACCTGGCGAACGACGCCGCGTACGAGGCGGGACAGGAGCTGAGCTGCGACGGCAAGGACAACGACTGCGATGGCCTGACCGACGAGGGCTTCACCCTGGTGCAGAGCGACGGCAGCGAGGTGATCGGCGCCGGCAAGCCCTGCGGCACCGGCAAGTGCACGGGCGGAAAGACGATCTGCAACGAGGCGGGCGACGGGCTGGTCTGCACCACCGACGCGGCCAGCGGCGTCGAGGTGTGCGACGGCGTCGACAACGACTGTGACGGCCAGACCGACGCCGACGACCCGGCGCTGGTGCTGGGGAGCTGCGACAAGGCGGCGGGGGTGTGCTCCGGCGCCAAGCGCACGGCGGCCCTGTGCCAGAGCGGCGCCTGGAAGCCCTGCGGCGCGGAGATCTACGCCGCCTGGAGCGCGGACTACCAGGACGGCGTCGAGACGGCCTGCGACGGGCTGGACAACGACTGTGACGGGCAGACCGACGACGACTTCGAGCGGCTCGGCCTGGACGGCGTGCTGGTCAAGGGCGCCGGCAAGCCCTGTGGCGTGGGCGCCTGCGCCGGCGGGCTGAGCGTGTGCGACGCCGCGAAGACGGGCATCGAGTGCCCGGGCGAGGCGGCCACGGCCCAGGAGACCTGCAACGGCCTCGACGACGACTGTGACGGGCAGACCGACGGCAAGGACGACTCGCTGGCGCTGCCGCTCTGCGAGAACCAGCAGGGCGTCTGCGCGGGCGCCGCGAAGGTGGGCGCGCTGTGTCAGGCGGGGAGCTGGGCGGGCTGCGGGACGCCCGAGTACGCCGGCCACGCGGCCAGCTACCAGGCGGGCCAGGAGCTGTCGTGCGACGGGCTGGACAACGACTGCGACGGCTCCACCGACGAGGGCTTCGCCTGGCTGAGCGCCGGCGGCACCAGCGTGCCCATCGGCCAGCCCTGCGGCACCGGCGCGTGCGCGGACGGCGTCGTCCAGTGCTCCGGGCTGACGAAGGCGAGCTGCTCGACGGCGTCGCTGGCGTCGCCGGAGCTCTGCGACGGCATCGACCAGGACTGCGACGGCGTCACCGACGACGGCTGCGACGACGACGGCGACCAGTACTGCGACCAGAAGCTGGGGCTGGTGGGCCTCCCCGCCATCTGCCCGAAGGGCGGCGGCGACTGCGACGACGGGCTGCCCGCCGTGAACCCCGGCGCGACGGAGGTCTGCAACGGCGTCGACGACAACTGCAACAACAACACGGACGAGCAGGCGACCGGCTGCGCGCCGGCGAAGTGCGCGGGCTCGGGCGACGCATGGGCCGCCACGGCGGCGGCGGTGTGCCTGGGCGGCGGGTGCGTCGCGCCGCCGCCGGTCTCCTGCGGGAAGTTCGTGTGCGCCGGGAGCGCGTGCGCGACGACGTGCACCAGCGACGCGCAGTGCGCCGAGTCGGCCCACTGCGTGGAGTCCACCGGCAAGTGCGCCGCCGACCTTCCCGACGGCCTGGCCTGCACCGAGGCCTCCGACTGCACCAGCGGGCACTGTCAGAACGGCTACTGCTGCGCGTCGGGGGACTGCTGCGCCCAGCCGGCCCAGTGCCCCGCCGGCCTGGCCCAGCCGCCGGCATGCGACGACGAGGCCACCTGCCAGGGCACGCGCCGGGACGCCCAGTGCCTGTCGCACACCTGCGTGCAGAGCCCGCCCATCCCCGACGACACGGCCTGCGGCCCGACGATCCAGGCGCTGGACTGCACGCCGCTGCAGCCGGTCTTCTGCAAGGGCACTCCGAACCAGGCCCCGCCGGTGTGCGCCGAGGTCTGCGCCAACGACAGCGAGTGCCTGGGCGGCTTCCACTGCGACGACACCTGCGAGCTGGACCTCGGCGACGGCGCGAGCTGCGACGAACCCAGCGACTGCGCCAGCGGACACTGCCAGAACGGGTTCTGCTGTCAGTCCGGCGACTGCTGCTCCGAGCCGACCGACTGCCCCGGCGCCTACTCGGCGCCGCCGCTCTGCGAGAGCAGCGCCACCTGCTCGGGCCACCGCGTCGACGCCACCTGCGAGTCCGCCACCTGCGACTCGCTCACGCTGCCGGACGACAGCGCGTGCGACCAGGGCGTCATCGCCGACACCTGCGGCTACTTCACGTCCATCGCGTGCACCGGCGAGGAGGAGCAGCCCGCGCCGCAGTGCCCGGTCACCTGCGCGACCGACGACGACTGCGACATGGGCGCCCACTGCGACGGCGTCTGCACGCCCGACCTGCCCGACGGCGGCGGCTGCGACGAGGACTCCGACTGCGCCAGCGACCACTGCCAGGGCGGGATCTGCTGCTCGGGCGGCGACTGCTGCAATCTGGCCGGCGACTGCTCGGCCGACTACACCAGCCCGCCGGCCTGCCTCTTCCCGACCACCTGCCAGGGCGCCCAGGACGTGGCCCAGTGCGTGGGGCACGTCTGCTCGACGAAGACCGGCCAGGCCAACGACGTCGCCTGCGGCGCCTCGTTGGAGGCCAACGCCTGCGGCCTCTACCCCAGCGTGTTCTGCACCGGGACCAGCGACCAGACGCAACCGCAGTGCGCCCAGAGCTGCGCGACCGACGGCGGCTGCGACCCGGAGGGCTACTGCGGCAGCGGAGTGTGCAAGCCCGACCTGGGTGACGGAGACGTCTGCGTGCGCGACGCCCAGTGCGAGAGCGGGCACTGCCAGAACGGGTTCTGCTGCCAGTCCGGCGACTGCTGCGCCCAGGCGGGCAACTGCCCGGTCGGCACCTACGGCGCGCCCTCGGTGTGCAACGACGTCTCGAACTGCGACGGAGCGCGGCGCGACCCGCTCTGCGTGGCGCACCAGTGCCAGCTCGGCTCGCCCACCGACGACGACTCCGGGTGCGCGGGGCTCGAGGCCAACGAGTGCGGACCCTACGTCTCGGTGTTCTGCACCTCGGCGCAGACGCAGCCGACGCCGCTGTGCCTGCCGAGCTGCGCGTCCAACGCCGACTGCGACCCGGGCGCGCACTGCGAGGCGGGCGCCTGCACGCCGAACCTGGACGCCGGCAACCCCTGCACCACGACGGCCCAATGCGACGCGGGGCTGACCTGCGTCGACGGGGTCTGCTGCACGTCGACCTGCGGCGGCTCGTGCCGGCGCTGCGACCTGCCCGGCAAGGAGGGCACCTGCAGCCTGCTGGCGTCGGGCAAGGACCCGGACTCCGAGTGCGGCGCCGTGAGCTGCGTCGGCTATTACTGGGGCTTCGGCGACGACACCTGCTACCGGCGCGCCGACGTCAGCCCGGAGGTCGCGGCCTGCAACGGGAGCGGCGCCTGCCAGTCGGCCGCCGAGCTGTGCCCGGCGCAGGGCCAGGGCACGGCGTACACGTCATGCGACGCCGGCTGCCAGACGGCCACGCCCGGGAGCTGCGTCGGGACCACCCCCGGGACCTGCACCAACGCGACCGGCGCGACCATCACCTGCGGGGTGGGCGAGTGCAAGCACACGATCCCGGCCTGCACCAACGGCATGCCCAACGTCTGCGACCCCTTGCCGTCGAGCGACGAGATCTGCGACGGCAAGGACAACGACTGCGACGGGCTGACCGACGCCGAGGACCCGGTCGACCTGGTGGCGCACGACGGGCGCGCCTGCGAGCTGACCGAGGGCGCCTGCACCGGCTGCCAGAAGCCGGCGTCGCTCTGCCAGGGCGGCACGTGGAAGGCCTGCAACACGTCCGTCTACCAGAGCTGCGGCAGCGGGTACGAGGCCGGCGTGGAGCTGTCCTGCGACGGCAAGGACAACGACTGCGACGGCCTGACCGACGACGACTTCGCCAGCGACGTCAACAACTGCGGGGGCTGCGGCAAGAAATGCACCAACGCCCACGGCCAGACCCTGTGCGCGGCGGGCAAGTGCGTGCCCACCTGCACGCTGGGCTACGCGAGCTGCGACTCGAACCCGGACAACGGCTGCGAGCGGAGCATCTGGAGCCTCGACGACTGCGGCAACTGCGACGTCGGCTGCTCGCTGGCCCACGCGACGCCCACCTGCTCGACCGGGACCTGCCTGGTCGGGAACTGCAGCTCGGGCTGGTGCAACTTCGACACCATCCAGTCCAACGGCTGCGAGCGCGCGCTCGACGGCGATCCGGCGTGCGGCACCTTCAGCACGCTGGGCGCCGTGCGCGGCGACACCGGGTCGGACACCTCGACGGCCAGCGGGGTGGGCGAGAAGTGGTACCGCGTGAAGGTCAGCGAGGACGACAGCGATCCCTTCAGCCTGAACTCGCTGTCGGCGACCGTCACCCTCAGCATGCCCGCGGGGACCGACTACGATCTGGAGGCCTGGTGCGACGGCTGCAGCGGCAGCTCGACGGTGCAGTCGGTCGGGGTGGGGACGACGGTGGAGTCGGTGCAGCTCCGGTGGGAGGAGGAGTGCCTCGAAGTGTTCGGCCTCTGCACGGGCGCGCCGAGCGGCAGCGATTCCGGGCGCGACATCTACATCCGGGTGCTGTACAGGCAGGCGAACACCTGCGCCGCGTGGAGCCTGCAGGTCGCCGGCCACACCGCCGGCGGCAGCAACACCTGCGGCAAGAAATAGCGGTCCGGTCCGTCGCCGAGGAGCCCCGTGGATCACATCCGGAACTTCTGCATCATCGCGCACATCGACCACGGGAAGTCCACGCTCGCCGACCGGCTCATCCAGCGGTGCGGCGGCGTGGAGGACCGGGCCTTCCACAACCAGCTCCTCGACTCGATGGACATCGAGCAGGAGCGCGGCATCACCATCAAGAGCAACACGATCACGTTGAGCTACACCTCGCGCGACGGGAAGGTGTGGCAGCTCAACCTGATCGACACGCCGGGCCACGTGGACTTCTCCCACGAGGTGCGGCGCTCGCTGATGTCGTGCGAGGGCGCGCTGATGGTCGTCGACGCCACCCAGGGCGTCGAGGCCCAGACGGTGGCGAACCTCTACCTGGCGATGGAGTACGACCTGCGCCTGCTGCCGGTGATCAACAAGATCGACCTGCCGGCCGCCGACGTGGAGAAGGTGCGCGAGGAGATCGACGCCGACCTGGGGCTGGACCCCTTCGAGGCCATCCCCATCTCGGCGAAGGACGGCATCGGCATCGACGAGGTGCTGGAGGGGATCGTCGAGCACCTGCCCCCACCCGAAGGGGACCCGGCGGCGCCGCTCAAGGCGCTGGTCTTCGACGCCTACTACGACCGCTACCGCGGCGTGGTGCTGATCTGCCGCATCAAGCAGGGCACGATGGTGGCCGGCCAGCGCCTGCGCTTCATGCACCGCGGGACCGAGCACGTGGTCGACGAGGTGGGGCTCTTGCAGCTCGAGCGCAAGCCCACCAAGGCCCTGCGCGCGGGCGAGGTCGGCTACGTCATCGCCGGCGTCAAGACGATCCGCGACATGGAGGTGGGCGACACGCTCACCGACGCGGCGCGGCCGACCGACGCGCCGATCCCTGGCTACAAGCCGGCGAAGCCCGTGGTGTTCTCATCGATCTATCCGATGACCACCAACGAGTACGAGGACCTGGCCCAGGCGCTCGAGAAGCTGGCGCTCAACGACGCGGCGCTGGTCTACGAGAAGGACTCGTCGGCGGCGCTGGGCTTCGGCTTCCGCTGCGGCTTCCTGGGGCTCTTGCACCTGGACGTGGTGCAGGAGCGCCTGGACCGCGAGTTCGGCATGTCGCTGGTGCTCTCGGCCCCCTCGGTGCACTACAAGGTGACCCTGCGCAACGGCACCTCCCTGGGCGTCGACAACCCCAGCTACTGGCCCGACGCCGGCAGCATCGAGCGCGTCGAGGAGCCGTACATCCGCGCCAGCATCCTGGTGCCCGAGCAGTACATGGGCCAGGTGATGGAGCTGTGCAGCGACTACCGCGCCGCCAAGCTCAGCATGAACTACCTGGCGGTGGGCCGCGTGGAGGTGGTGGCCGAGATGCCGCTGGCCGAGGTGCTCTTCGACTTCTACGACCGCCTCAAGACCATCACGCGCGGCTACGGCTCCTTCGACTGGGCCGAGCTGGACTACCGCCCCGGCGAGGTGGTCAAGGTCGACATCCTGGTCAACCACGAGCGCGTCGACGCGCTGGCCTGCCTGGTCCACGCCACCAAGGCGCGCACCCGGGCGCTGCACTACTGCGAGCAGCTGGCCAAGGCCATCCCGCGCCACCAGTTCAAGATCCCCATCCAGGGGGCCATCGGCGGTGACATCATCGCCCGCTCCACCATCACCGCGTTCCGCAAGGACGTGACGGCCAAGTGCTACGGCGGCGACATCTCGCGCAAGCGCAAGCTCCTCGAGGCGCAGAAGCGCGGCAAGGCCAAGATGAAGACCGTGGGCGAGGTGCAGATCCCCCAGGAGGCCTTCGTGGCCGTGCTGCGCACCGATCGCGAGTAGCTCACCCGTCCGCGGGCGCCGGTGCCAGAGCCGCGCCCAGGGCGTCGAGCAGCTCGTCCAGGCGCCCCTCGCTGGCGAGGTCGCCGGGCATGGTGACCACCGCCTCCAGCCCCTCGGGGTGGCCGCAGAGGACGATGAAGCAGGCGTGCGACGCCGTGCCGGGCGGCACGAAGAAGGCCGCGCGCGTCGCGAAGCCTCCGCCGGCGAAGCGCTCCACCGGCACGCGCCCCAGGTTCGACACCGTGCCCGAGCTCTCGTAGCGGTCGTTGCGGCACACGCGGCGCGTGCTGGCGCGGGCGACGGCGGTGGCCAGCCAGAGCGGCACCCCGCGGATGAACTCGGCCTCCAGCACGAAGGCCGCGGCGCGGTGCTGCGCCAGCGCCTGCTCCAGCGCGGCCTGCACCGACGCCACCGTCGCCTGCGCGGGCAGGTCCAGGTCCAGGATGCCGGTCAGGTTGGCGGTGGAGCGCTCGGCGTCGGTGCGCCCGCGCAGATCCACCGGCACGCCGATGCGCACCTCGCCCGTGCCGAAGCTGCGCGCGTGCCGTGCGACGCAGCAGAGCACCCGGGGCAGCGCCCGCGAGAAGGTGCCGGGGATCGAGACGCGGCGCCAGACGCTCTTCGTGTCACCCCCGCGTCGCGCGCCGGTAGGCGCCAGGCAGTCCTCGCGGCGGCGGGCGGCGGGGTCCGGCGCGAGGCGCCGCGCCAGCTCCAGGTCGGTCTGCTCGGAGCTGCTGCCCTCCAGGGCCTCGCCGCGCAGCGCCCGGAACACGTCCTCGACGAAGTGGAAGAGGCCGCGCCCGTCCATGACCGCGTGGTGGACCCGGAAGACCAGTCGCGTCACGGAGCCCGGCACCAGCAGCACCTCCAGCACGGGCCCGCGGCGAGGGTCCAGCGGCCGGTCCAGAAACGGCGCCTCCTCTCCGCTGCGCGCGTCCCAGCCCGCGCCCTCGACGCGCTCGACCCGGGGCATCGGGCCCGTGCCGACCCAGCGCGAGCGCGAGAGCCAGCCCCTCAGCACCACCCGCGCGCCCGGGTTGGCCTCGGCGGCTCGCTCGACGGCGGCGGTCAGCGCCGCGAGGTCCAGCTCGCCCTCGCCCTCCAGCACCAGGGCCGGCGCGAAAGGGGGCTCCAGCCGGTCGGCGACCAGCCAGATCCGCTCCACCGGCGAGAGCAGGCGCCGGTAGGGGCGCGCCCCCCGAGGCGGCCCCAGCGCCACGCCCGGGCGCGGCACCAGCTCACGCGAAGGCCCGGCCGCCGCCTCCTGGCGCGTGGCTGCCATCGCCCGGGTTCAGCGCAGCCGGAGCTGCGGCAGGCGCTGGCCGCTCGGGCCCGCTCCCCCGCCGCCGCCGCGGCTCACTCGTCCTCCTCGGCCGGGGCCCCTTCGCCCGGCTTGCCCAGCACGCCGGGCGCCCGCAGGCCCTGGTTCGCGCCGCTCGGCGCCAGCAGCCCCGCCTTTCCGCCCAGCCGCCCGCTACCCTCGCCGCCCAGTGATGCCCCCAGCGGCGCGCGCGTGTCGTCGCCGCCCATGCCTCCGAGCCCGGGCAGCCCCAGCACCGAGGGCCACGTGTAGCCGCCGCCCACCGGGCAGGGCGCGCGGTTGCCCGCCGCGTCCACCGCGTCCACCGTGAAGGTCACCCGGGAGGTCGGCACCTCGTCGTCGTCGCTGCTGGGCGCCGGCACGGGCACGACCACTTCGGTCTTGGGCGCCTCGACGGTCGCCAGCAGCCGGCCGTTCGACGTCACCTCGTAGCGCACCACGCCCTCGTCGTCCTTCGCCGCCGGCCAGGACAGTCCCACCCGCGGCCCGGTGGCGGCGCCCTCGTCGCCCGCCGGACGCTCGGCCGGCGGCTCCAGCCGCACCTCGACGTAGGCGTCGTCGGCCCAGGTCGGCGCCGTGGTGTCCGTCGCCTCGGCCGCTGCGGGCGCCTCGCCTGCCGCCGCCGCCTCGGTGTCCGGCGTGGCCTCCGCCTTCCCAGCGGGTGCCTCGGCCACCGCCGCGGGCTCCGCCGCCTTCGGGGGCTCCGCGCTCGGCGCGGCCGGCTTCTCGCCGCAGGCCCCGCTCCAGGCCATCACGCCCGCCACCCCCATCACCCCGACCGAACGCCGCCAGCTCATGCTCACCCCTGTGCGGCCCGTTCGACCGCGTCCGATCCCCACCCGGGCAGGCCGCCCGCGCGTTCCACCCGAAGCAGCTCGACCCTCATCCTATTCCAAATCGCCGCCGCCGGGCAGTCGCGCGCCCACCGCCTCCAGGCTGGCGTGAAAGCTCGGGAAGCTGGACGCGATGCTCTCGCCGCCCTCGATGCGGGTCCCCGGCGGCGCGATGAGCGCCATCAGCGTCCCGCACATCGCGATGCGGTGGTCGCCGTGGGCGTCGACCCGGCCGGCACGCAGCGCGCGCTCGGGGTCGCCGTGGATCGTCATGCCGTCAGGGTGCTCGTCCACCGGCACGCCGAAGCTGCGCAGCATCTGCGCCGTCCGCGCGATGCGGTCCGACTCCTTCACGCGCAGCTCCTCGGCGTCGCGGATCCGCGTCGGCCCCTCGGCGATGGCGGCCAGCGTCGCCACCAGCGGCAGCTCGTCGATGGCGCGCACGCTCAGCTCGCCGCCCACGGTGGTCCCCCGCAGCGGGCGATGGCGCACCACCAGATCGCAGGAGGGCTCGCCGTTGTCCTCGCGCGGGGCCCGACGCTCGACCGATGCCCCCATCGCGTCGAGCACGTCGAGAAAGCCCGTCCGCGTCGGGTTCGTCCCCACGCCGGCGATGGTGATGTCGCTGCCCGGCACCAGCAGCGCCGCTCCCATCAGGAAGGCCGCGCTCGACAGGTCGCCCGGCACCCGGATGGGCCGCGCGCGAGGCGGCCGCCCGAGCCAGGCCAGCATCCGCTCGGTGTGGTCGCGGCTCGGCGCCGGCTCCCTCACCACCGTCTCGCCCTCGGCGAAGAGGCCGGCCAGCATCACCGCGCTCTTGATCTGCGCGCTGGCGATGGGCGAGTCGTAGGCGATGGCGCTCAGCGGCCGCCGGCCCCGCACCCGCAGCGGCGCGAAGGTCCCCTCGCGGGCGTCGAGCACCGTCAGCCCCATGCGGGTGAGCGGATCCAGCACCCGGCGCATCGGCCGGCGCGACAGGCTCGCGTCGCCGATCAACGTCACCTCGAAGGGCTGCCCGGCCAGGATGCCCAGCATCAGGCGCATGGTGGTGCCCGAGTTGCCGCAATCCAGCGCGCCCTCGGGCGGCCGCAGCCCGTCGAGCCCCACGCCGTGGACGCGCGCGTCGGTGCCCGAGCGCTCGATGCGCACACCCATGGCCTCCAGCAGCGCCTGGGTGGCGCGGTTGTCCTCGCCCGTCCCCAGGCCGCTGACCTCGACGATCCCGTCGGCCAGCGCCCCCAGCATCAACGAACGGTGCCCGATGCTCTTGTCCCCGGGCACCCGCAGCTCACCCCGCAGCGGGGTCATCTCGCCAGCCTGCATTGCTCACCACCCCTGGCAGCGACCGGCGGATCGGCGCGCTCCCAGGGCGCGGGGCCCCGCCGCCGCCGACGGTCAGGAGGCTCTGCTACCGCATCCGGGCCTGCGGCGCGAGGGTCGGCGCGCCGGCGCCTGCGAATGTCGAGGGTTGCGGCTCTGGCGTCACCCCCACCGCAACCCCCGACCGCGGGAGGGCCAGCCGGCGATCCGCGAGAGCGGTCTCGCGCTGGCCTCCACGCACACCCATCCCTATGGCGGGTCAGCGCGATCGGTTACGCGGCGCCGGACTCCGCCATGACGTCCCCCATCACGGCCAGCATCCGCTCGTTGTCCGGCCGCGTGCCCAGCGAGATGCGCAGGCAGCTCGGCAGGCCGTACGCCCCCATCGGCCTCAGGATGACGCCGCGCGCCATCGCCCGGCGGAACAGCGCCTCGGCGTCCCGGCCGAAGTCGGCCAGCACGAAGTTGGTCTGGCTCGGCGTCACTCCCACCCCCAGCGCCCGCAGGCCGGCGGTGACGTACGCCATCTCGTTCGCGTTGAGCTGCACGGTCCGCCGCAGGAACTCCTCGTCGCCCAGCGCGGCCTCGGCGGCGACCAGGGCCAGGCTGCCGACGTTGAAGGGCGCCTTGATCCGGTGGACGGCCTCGGTGAGCTCCGGCCGGGCGAAGCCGTAGCCACAGCGCAGGCCGGCCAGCCCGTAGGCCTTCGAGAACGTGCGCAGCACCACCGTGCGGGGGCGCCGGCGCACCAGCCCCAGCGAGTCGAGGGCCGCCGGGCGGTCGACGAACTCGTGGTAGGCCTCGTCGAGCACCAGGATGGGCGGGTCGGTCGGGAAGCGCGCGTCCAGCGCCGCGGCGAAGCGCTCCAGCGCCGCCCCGTCGAGCCAGGTGCCGGTGGGGTTGTTGGGGTTGGCGATGAAGACCAGGCGGGTGTCGCGGTCGGTGGCCGCCAGCAGGGCGTCCAGGTCGAAGCCGCGCTCGGGCGAGAGCGGCGACTCGCGGAAGCCGTGGCCCGCGCCCAGGGTCACCAGCTTGTAGACGACGAAGGCGCCCGCGCTGGAGACGGCGTTCATGCCCGGGACCATGAAGGTGCGGACCAGCAGCTCGATCAGCTCGTTGGAGCCGTTGCCGATCATCAGCCAGGACGGGTCCACGTCGAAGCGCTCGGCCAGCGCGCGCTTGAGGTAGTAGCCGCCGCCATCGGGGTAGTAGTGCAGGTCGGAGACCGCCCCGGCGATCGCCTCCAGCGCACGCGGCGAGGGCCCCAGCGGGTTCTCGTTGGACGCCAGCTTGATGGCACCCTCGATGCCCAGCTCGCGCTCGACCTCCTGGATCGGCTTGCCCGGCGGGTAGGGCGCCAGGCTGGCGATGTGCGGCGGAACCAGAGGTCTCATGAGGCCTCACTTAGCGCGCGAGGTGGCCAGCGACAAGCCCCGCGCCGGCCGCAGGCGGCGGCACCTGCGAGCCGGCCCACCCACGTGGCGCGGGACGGCGAACGCGGATCAGAGCTTGTAGGTGCAGACGGCGTCGGTGCAGGTGGCGATCGTGCCCGAGACGCCATCGTCGCAGCCGCTGCCGGTGCCGCAGGCCTTGGGCTCGCACGGCGAGGTGACCATGAAGTCGTCGATGACCACGCCGAGGCCGTCGTTGCTGCTGAAGTCGACCGAGTCGAAGGCGAACACGAAGCGGATGGTCTGGCCCGCGAAGGCGCTGAGGTCGACCTCGTGGACCTCCCAGGTCGCCGCCTTGCCGAGCTTGGCCTTGGACCAGAGCTCGTAGGACTTGGTCCCGACGACGGCCGTCAGCTCGAACTGGTCCCAGGAGCTGAGCGTCTCGGTGTCCATGTAGATGCGGAAGGAGAGCTGGAAGCTCACGCCGGCGTCCAGGTACACGTCCGGGGAGGTGGCCGTGCCGGAGTTCTTCCCGCAGTCGTAGTTCTTCGCCGCCGGGTTGCCGTAGTAGAGGACCTGGCCTCCCGACGACCCCAGCGGGTTGTTGATGACGCTCCACGAGCAGGTGGTGGTGGTCTTGGTGGTCTGCAGCGCCAGCGGGCTCTCGAAGTCCCAGGCGACCGGGTTCTGCTCGCAGCAGCCCGGCTCGCCGGTCGGCGGGTTCTGGCAGAAGCCGTCGACGCACTTGTCGAGGGTACACACCGGTTCGCCGTCGTCGCAGTCGGAGTCGACCGAGCAGCACGCGTTCGCGTGGACGCACACGTTGTCCTCGCAGGAGTCCACCGTGCAGGCGTCCTTGTCGTCGCAGTCGGCCTTGGCCAGGCAGCAGCCCTCGATGGGGCTGTGGTCGCAGGTCCCGCCGAAGCCCGAGCAGGAGTCCAGCGTGCAGGCGTCCTTGTCGTCGCAGTCGGAGGCGTCCTCGCAGCAGCCGGCGACCGGCGTGAACTTGCACTTGGTCCCCGAGCAGGCGTCGGTCGTACAGACCAGACCGTCGTTGCAGTCGGTGTCGGCCTTGCAGCAGCTGTCGATGTAGAGGCACGCCGCCTCCTCGCAGACGCCCTGCACGCAGGGATGCTTGCTGGCGCACCCGAGGTTGGAGGCGCAGACCCGCGGCGCGCAGGAGGTCTCGATGCGGATGTCGTCGACCAGCGCGCCCAGGCCGTCGTTCACGGTGCTGTCCACCGTGTTGAACACGAAGCGCAGCGAGACGGTCTGCCCGGCCAGGTAGCTGATGTCGGCGGTGACCTTCTTCCAGGTGAGCTGCTTGAACGAGGACTTGTCGAAGATCTTGAACTCGCCGGTCTGGGTGACCACGAAGATGTCCAGGGTGTCGTAGAGCTGGCCCGACTCGGTCTCCATGTAGACCCACATCGAGAGCGAGATCTCGACGCCGCTCGGCAGCATCCACGGCGCGCTGAGCGCCTTGCCCGAGTTGGCCGTGCCGCTGGTGAAGTTCAGGGTCGCCGGGTTGCCGTAGTAGAGCGCCCCCGGCGCGCTGTTGGCCTCCGACAGCGTGGCCACCTGCCAGCCGACGCCCGCGGTCGCCGGCGAGAAGGTCCAGCCCTCGGGCGTACCCGCGTCGAAGGACTGGTCGACGATGGTGGGCACGCAGCAGCCGGGGATCTGCGCGGGGGTGTGCACGCAGTCGCCGTCGACGCACTGGTCGCTGGTGCAGGAGTCGAAGTCGTTGCAGTCCGCGGCGCTCAGGCAGCAGGTGAACTCGAAGACGCACTGGCCCTCGACGCACTGCTCGACCGTGCAGTCGTCGGAGTCGTCGCACTCGGCGTCCACCGCGCAGCACAGAGGCTTGTGCGTGCAGCTCCCGCCGTCGCCGTCGCACAGGTCCTCGGTGCACGGGTCGCCGTCGTTGCAGTCGGCCGCCCCGTGGCAGCAGCCGGCCAGCGCCTCGAAGACGCAGCTCCCACCGAACCCGCTGCAGCGGTCGGCGGTGCACGAGTCGCCGTCGTCGCACTCGCCGTCCAGGTTGCAGCAGGACTCGACCGGTGTGTGCCCGCAGATCTCGCCGGTCGACGGGCAGAAGTCGACCGTGCAGGGGTTGTCGTCCTCGCAGTCGCTGACGTCCACGCAGCAGCCGGTGGTCAGCGCGACCTGGTCGACGTAGGCGCCCTCGAAGCCGTTGATGAGGTCGTCCAGGGTGTCGAACTCGAAGCCCAGGCGCAGCGTCGGGCTCGAGACGGGCGGCAGCGACGCGCTCACCGGCAAGAACTCCCCGCGGGTGGTGCCCCCGATGGCGTCCGAGTGCCACAGGGTCAGCTCCTCGCCGTCGGCCAGCACGATGAAAGCCCGCAGGAAGTCGAAGCCGGCGGTCTCCTCGGTGTCCAGCCACACCAGGAAGCGCAGCTCGATGTCCGCACCCTGGGGCACCGGGATGAGCGGGCTCAGCACCCTGCCGGCCGAGCGCCCGTCGGTCGCGTAGGTCGCCTGGCCGGGCACGCCGAAGTAGAGGCTGGCCAGACCTGTGCCGGCGCGCGCCTCGGACACGCTCCAGGTGGCGTCGGGATCGCCGAGCGCGGCGACCTGGCCCAGCGCCCCCAGCCCGTCCTCGAAGCCCTCGCGGATGAGCGTCCCGGTCCACGAGCGCTGGCCGTGCAGCGGGTTGCAGAACAGGCAGCCCGAGCTGGCCAGGATCTCGCCGGCGGCCGCGCAGGCGCTCTGACCCGAGGCGGCGTCGTCGACGATGCAGCCCTCGATGCCCGACCACGCGCAGGTGCCCGCCTCGCAGGTCGCGCCGACCGCGCATCCCAGGGCGCAGTCGGCGTCGCTCTCGCATGCGGTCGCCGTGACCCGCGGCACCTCGCCCCCGTCGGGCCCCACACCCTCGCCGTCGCCGGCGCCGTCGCCCGCGTCCGAGCCGTCGCTGTCACCCTCCGCGTCGGCGTCAGGCCCCGCCACCTCGAGCGCCGCGTCGGCGTCGGGCACCCCCGCCTCCGCGTCGGCGACCGCGTCACCGTCCGGAGCCTCGACCTCCGCCGGGGCGTCGGCGTCGGCGTCGGCGTCCGACCCGGCCGAGCCCCCGCCGCAAGCGCCCAGCACCAAGGCCACCGCCAGCAGGCCGCACCCGACCGCTCCGGATCCCCCGAAGACCTCGGTCCATCGTCTGGAAGGCCCCATGCCCCACCGCCCCGCAGGTTCAGCCGATTCTTAGCCCGGATGCAGCGCTCGCGTCCACCGCGCGCACCTGGCGCACCGAGCGCCGCGGTACCCGAGCTCCGGGGCGGTTCAGCCCGCGTCGACGCTGCGCGCCGGCAGGCTCACGGTGAACGAGCTGCCCTCGCCCGGCTCGCTCTGGCACCGCACCTCGCCGCCGAGCCGGGCCGCCGCCTTCTGCGCGATGGTGAGCCCGGCGCCCACGCCGTCGGACTCGCGCGGGTGCAGGCAGGTGAAGAGCTCGAAGGCCGCCGCCTGCTGGTCCGCCGTGAGGCCCAGCCCGTTGTCGACCACGGTCAGCTCGACCCGGTCCTCGGTCACGTCGCAGCCGACGTGGATCCGCGGCGGCGACGAGCGGTTGTAGCGGATGGCGTTGTCGATGAGCTGCTGCAGGATCATCGACAGCAGGTCCCCGTCGCTGACGATGGCCGGCAGCGCCGGGTCCAGCGACAGGCGCGGGAAGCGCGTCTGGTGGGTCTGGATGGCCTGGGCGAAGAGGTGCTCGACCATCGGCTGCAGGGGCACCTCGGCCATCACGGCCACGCGGCGGTCCAGGCGCGAGCAGATGGCCAGGGCGTCCACCATGCGGCTCAGGCGCTGCCCGCTGCGCTCCATCTCGGCGCACACCTCCCGCCCGTCCGGGCTGAGGCGCGCGCCCTCGGTCTCCGCCAGCAGCCCGGCCAGCCCTACCAGCCCCTGGGTGGGCGCGCGCAGGTCGTGGCTGACGGCGTAGAGCACCTTGGCCAGCTCGGCGTCGGCGTGCTCGCGCGCGGCGTCGGCGCGCTTGGACGCGGCGCGCACCGCCAGGGCCGAGCGCAGCGCACGCGCGAGCCCGGCCTCCTCGGGCGGATGGGGCGCCGTCGCCGCCAGGGCGGTGAGCTCCCGAGCGGCCGCCCAGAAGTCCGCCTCGTCGGGCCCGTCGCAGAGACCCACCACCACCAGATCCGACGGCGCGGCCCGCAGCCGCCGCCGCAGCTCGCGCTGCCCGTCACCCGCTCGCCACCGCACCACCACGACCGGCGACGCGGCGCCGGTGCGCCCCAGGCTGGCCGGGACGCGGGTGCTCAGCCGCAGGCGCCCCAGGCCCGCGGTCGCGCGCGCCACGACGCCGTCGGGGTCGTCGACGAGCGCGAGGATCTCCACGTCGTCGGGGGCTCGGTCATTGCGGGTCATCGGCGCAGCTCGAGCTCGCAGGCGAGGCGGCGCCGGCCGGCTCGGTGGCGAGCGAGGCTGGGGGTTGCGCCGCCGAAGGGCCTGTAGCGTAGCCCGGCACCGGCGCCAGGAAAAGGCCCCGGAAACGAGCCGTCCCCTCCTGCACGTAGAGGCCGACGAGGCTGGCGACCGGCCGGCCGGGGCGCGCCGACAGCACGTGCCGCCCGTCGACCCACACCGAGAGCACGCCGTGCCGAAGCTCGACGCGCACCGGAGTGTAGCCGTCCTCCCGAAGCGGCGCCGGCCCCTCCACGCGGCGCGTCAGGCGCTCCGGGGTACGGATGTGGCGCAGCGAGGCCCTGCCGCCGCCCAGGTCCACGATGGTGTGGTAGGGATAGGCGCCCACGCCGTGGTGCCCCAGGACCAGCCCCAGCGAGCCCTCGCCGCTGAGGCGCACCTCGAGCTCGAGCGCGAAGGCCTGCACCGGCGGAATCGCGCGGGTCAGGTAGTTCCAGCCGCCGGTGCTGCGCCCGACGATGTCGTCGCCGTCGACGCGCCAGTCGCCGCCCTCGTGCATGGTCCAGGCGTCCAGGCCGCCAGGGCCCAGCAGGTCCATGGGCCGAGGCGAGCTGGCGGCGAGCCGGCCGATGCGCCGCTCGAAGCGGGCCTGGAGGCGGTCCAGGTCGGGGCCGAACACCGCCAGGAAGGCGGCCACCCCGTTCTCGCCGTCGCGCAGGCGCTGCACCCAGACGGGCACGCGCCCGCGCAGGTCGGCCTCGGCCAGGAGCAGGTCCACCAGCCCCCAGGCCTGGGCGTACCAGAGGTCCATGGACCCGCCCGAGAAGTCGCCGGCCCGGGCGCGCAGGAGCAGCGCCATGGGGATGAGGCGGCGGGTCTCCAGGGCGTCGACCAGGGTGGCCAGCCGCGCGGCGTGCAGCGCCCCGAAGCGCGTGGCCCCGCGCGCGTCGACCGCGTAGGAGGAGGCGTACTCGGCGAAGCCCTCGTCGAACCAGACCGGCCAGCCGGGGCGGGCGTAGCGCTCGTACCAGGGGTCGCCGAACACGTCGCCCATCACGGCGTGGGTGATCTCGTGGAAGTGGAGCTGCATCGGGTTGGAGCGGCGGTAGGTGTAGACGGTGCGCGTCTGGCCGTCGTAGTAGCCGCCGTTGTGGCCCAGGCCCGGCGCGTGGGCGTCGGCGTAGGCGGCGTACTCGCGCGGCTCCTCGAAGAGCGTGATGCGCACCGGGTTCGGCCCCAGCGCCACGCCGGTGGCGGCGAGCACGAGGATCTCCAGGGCGCTGCGGAAGGCCTCGAGGCGCCGCAGCACCGCGCTGCGGGTGTCCGCGTCGCAGGTGCTGGTCAGCTCGAAGTGCGCCGTCCCGACCGTGGTGGGTCCGGCGTCGGCGGCCTGGGCCGGAGCGGACAGCGACAGCAGCGCGAGCGCCAACGCGACGCATCGGGAGCGACGGGGCGCGACGCCGGCCGCCCGTCCCGCGTCGCGGCGCGCCCACGGGCGCTCTGGCATGGCTGGTGGATGCACTCGGGCTCTGCCGTGGCCGCGCGGGTCGCCCCGCAGAACGTGGTCGCGCCAGGCTGCCGCGGTCCTCCCGCGGCGGTCCGGGCAAGGTACTAGAGGCCGCCTGGCTGCACAAAACAGTGCACCCGAGGGGAGACGGCACCGGCGCGGGGGCGCCACACATCGGCGGCGCCGGGGCCGGCCCGCCGACCACATTTGGTCTTTACGACGACCGCCGCTTCGGGCATACGCCGGCCATGGCTGACATCATCATGAACATGGTCAATCTGAAGAAGGTGCTTCCCACCGGGAAGGAGCTTCTCTCGGGCATCTACCTCTCGTTCTTCGCCGGCGCGAAGATCGGCGTGCTCGGCCCCAACGGCGCCGGAAAGTCGACGCTGCTGCGGATCGTGGCCGGCGTGGACACCGACTTCCAGGGCGAGCTCATCGTCCAGCCGGGCGTGCGCATCGGCTACCTGCCCCAGGAGCCGGAGCTGGACCCGACGCTGGACGTCAAGGGCAACGTCGAGTTGGGCGTCAAGGAGACCAAGGCGCTGCTGGACCGCTTCGAGGCGCTGAACATGCGCCTGTGCGAGCCGATGGACGCCGACGAGATGGACAAGGTGCTGGCCGAGCAGTCGCGCGTGCAGGACGCCATCGAGGCGGCCGAGGCGTGGGACCTGGACAGCCGGCTCGAGCTGGCCATGGAGGCGCTGCGCTGCCCGCCGAGCGACGCCGACGTCACCAAGCTGTCGGGCGGCGAGAAGCGGCGCGTGGCGCTGACGCGGATCCTGCTGGAGCGCCCGGAGATCCTGCTGCTCGACGAGCCCACCAACCACCTGGACGCCGAGTCGGTGGCCTGGCTGGAGCGGCACCTGCGCGAGTACCCGGGCACCGTGCTGGTGGTCACCCACGACCGCTACTTCCTCGACAACGTCACGCGCTGGGTGCTGGAGCTGGACCGCGGCAAGGGCATCCCGTGGGAGGGCAGCTACTCCGAGTGGCTGGACCAGAAGGAGAAGCGGCTGGCCCAGGAGGACAAGAGCTCCGAAAACCGCCGCAAGGCGATGAAGGAGGAGCTCGAGTGGATCCGCATGGGCCAGAAGGCGCGCCAGGCCAAGGGCAAGGCGCGCATCAACCAGTATGAGAAGCTGGTGGCCGAGGAGGAGGCGCGCCTGGAGCGCCAGGGCCAGGTCCAGATGGCGATCGCGCCGGGCCCGCGCCTGGGCAACACGGTGGTCGAGGCCCACAACCTGACGAAGGCGTACGGGGACAAGCTGCTCTTCGAGGGGCTGGACTTCATCCTGCCGCGCGCCGGCATCGTCGGCGTGGTGGGCCCCAACGGCGCCGGCAAGTCGACGCTGCTGCGCATGATCGTCGGGGAGGAGACGCCCGATGGGGGCGAGCTCGTCGTCGGCGAGACCGTGAAGACGGCCTACGTCAACCAGAGCCGCTCGCACCTGGACGGCGAGAAGACCGTGTACCAGGAGATGAGCCAGGGTCGCGAGACCATCCTCATCGGCAAGCGCGAGATCAACGCGCGGGCGTACTGCGGGCTCTTCAACTTCAAGGGCGCCGACCAGCAGAAGTTCGTGAAGGACCTGTCGGGCGGCGAGCGCAACCGCGTGCACCTGGCGAAGCTGCTCATCGAGGGCGGAAACCTGGTGCTGCTCGACGAGCCGTCCAACGACCTGGACGTCGAGACCCTGCGCGCGCTGGAGGAGGCGATCCTCGAGTTCTCGGGCTGCGTGGTCATCGTCAGCCACGACCGCTGGATGCTGGACCGCGTGGCGACCCACATCCTGGCCTTCGAGGGCAACAGCCAGGTCATCTGGTTCGAGGGTAACTGGGAGGACTACGAGCGCGACCGCAAGAAGCGCCTCGGAGCCGACGCCGACCAGCCGCACCGCATCAAGTACCGGCCCTTGACCCGCTGAGGCTGGCGGGGTTCCATCGGCGGCGCACGAGCACAGGAGTGTCCCGCCATGAGCGCAGCCGCCGTCGAAGCCCGCGGAACCGTTGAGATTCCCCAGGGCAAGAGCACCTTCCCCCCGACGTCGACCACGCAGATGGATCGCGCCGTCGCGGTGGTGCGCGACCACAAGGACGCCTGGGTGGCGTTGAGCGTGCGCGAGCGCATCGCGCTCTTGGAGAAGCTGCGCAAGGACACCTTCGCGGTGAGCGAGCGCTGGGTCGCGCGGGCGTGCGAGGCCAAGGGCATCACCCGCGGCACGCCCACCGAGGGCGAGGAGTGGCTGGGCGGGCCGTTCACCACGCTGCGCAACCTGCGGCTCTTCGAGAAGTCCCTGCGCGAGATCGAGAAGAGCGGGCGGCCGAAGATCGCCGGGAAGGTCAAGACGGTGGCCGGCGGACAGGTGGTCGCCGAGGTGGCGCCCGTCGACCAGTGGGACAAGCTCTTCTACGCGGGCTTCAGCGGCGAGATCTGGATGGAGCCGGGCGTCACCGAGCAGAACCTGGCCGACAACCAGGCCCACATCTACCGCGTCAAGGCGGCCGGCGGGACCATCGAGGGCAAGGTCGCGCTGGTGCTGGGCGCCGGCAACGTCGCGTCCATCGGCCCCATGGACGTGCTCTACAAGCTCTTCGTCGAGGACCAGGTCTGCGTCCTCAAGATGAACCCGGTCAACGAGTACCTGGGGCCCTTCATCGCCGAGGCCTTCCAGGCCCTGGTCGAGCGCGGCTTCCTGCGCATCGTCTACGGAGGCGCGGCCGAGGGCCAGTACCTCTGCAACCACGAGGACATCGACGAGATCCACATCACCGGCTCCGACAAGACCCACGACGCCATCGTGTTCGGCGGGGGTCCCGACGGCGCGCGCCGCAAGGCCGCGAAGAAGCCGCTGAACACCAAGCGCATCACCAGCGAGCTGGGCAACGTCAGCCCGATGATCGTCGTGCCCGGCCCGTGGAGCGCGTCCGACCGCGAGTTCCAGGGCGCCAACATCGCGTCGTCGCTGTGCAACAACGCCGGCTTCAACTGCAACGCCACGCGGATGCTCATCACCCACGCGGGCTGGGACCAGCGGCGCCCGCTGCTCGAGGAGGTGCGCAAGGTCCTCGAGGCGACGCCCCGGCGCCGGGCCTACTACCCGGGCGCCGAGGACCGCTGGAACCTCTTCGTCAAGGAGCACCCCGACGCCGAGCAGTACGGCAAGGCGCGCGCCGACGGCCTGCCCTGGACCCTGGTCAGCGACGTGGACCCCTCGAACCCGGACGACCCCTGCTTCCAGACCGAGGCCTTCTGCGGCCTCTTCGGCGAGACGGCGCTCGAGGCCGGCTCGGTGGTCGAGTTCATCGACCGCGCCGTCGAGTTCTGCAACGAGCGCATGTGGGGCACCCTGAACGCCTCGCTGCTGGTGCACCCGGCCAGCCTCAAGGACCCGGCGGTGGCCGAGGCGGTCGAGCGCGCCATCGCCAACCTGCGCTACGGCTCGGTGGTCATCAACCACTGGCCGGCGCTGGCCTACGGCTTCGTGTCGACCACCTGGGGCGCCTTCCCCGGCCACGACATCTACGACATCCAGAGCGGCGTGGGCGTGGTCCACAACTCGCTCTTCTTCGACCGCCCCCAGAAGACCGTCATCCGCGGGCCCTTCCGGGTGTTCCCGAAGCCGCCCTGGTTCGTCACCAACCGCAACACGGCGGAGATCGGCCGCAAGCTGGCGGCCTTCGAGGCCGACCCGAGCTGGCTCAAGGTGCCCGGCATCGTGGCGGCGACGCTCAAGGGCTGACGAGGCCCCCAGCGAATCGCCAGCGGCGGTGAATGCCGGCGGGAGCGCGGCGTCGGAGCACCATCCCGACCGCCCGCCAGAGGCCCGCCATGAAGACCCGCGCCCTCGCCACCGCCCTCGTCGCGCTGATGAGCCTCGCCGCCACCGCGCCCGACGCCCTGGCCCGTGGCCCGGGCCACGGGCACCGCCACGGCATCCTCCCCGGCGAGCCGCAGGTGCGGCTCCAGGTCCGCCACCGCCGCCCGGCCCGCCGGGCGCTGCGAGCCGCCGGTTTCTTCTTCGGCGCCGCCGTGATGGCCGCCGCCCTGGCCGCCGAGGCCGAGCCCGAGGTCGAGGTCTACTACCCGCCGCCGGTCTACGTCCCGCCGCCGGTCTACGTCCCGCCGCCGCCCCAGCGCCGGGCGCCCATCTACCAGCCGCCGCCGGTGCGCCGAGGGCCGCCGCCCACCTGGATCCCCGAGGGCGCCAACCAGGGCCGCTACCGCGCGCCGCAGCCGCAGCCGCCGACCTACGAGCCGCCGGCGCCGCCCTACGACGACGGCACCTACGACGACGGCACCTACGACGACGGCACCTGGGACGACGGCGACGAGGCCGACCCGGAGGCCTACGACCCGCCCCGAGACGACGGCACCTACGACGAGGCAGCGCCCGTCTACGGCGATGACAGCTACGGCACCGAAGAGGACGCCGTCCCGCTGCCCCAGCCGGCAGCTCCGGCCCTGCCCGGCCTCCGCCAGGACCAGCCCTTCGGCGACGCCCGCCCGACGGCCACGAGCCCCGCGCCACCAGCCCCCGCCGTCGCCGCCCAGCCCTTCGACGACGCACCGGCCCCAGCACCCGCCCTGCGCTCCAAGGACCTCATGGGCCCCAAGGCCCGCCAGGCGCTCGAGCGCCGCATCCTGGACCTGGTCAACGCCCAGCGCGAAGCCCAAGGCGCCGCCCCCCTGGAGCCGAACGCCACCCTCGCCCGCGCGGCCACCGGCCACAGCGAGGAGATGTCCCGCCTCCACTACTTCGGCCACGAGTCACCCGACGCCAGCCACCCCCGCTTCACCCACCGCATGAAGGCGGCCGGCGTCACCCGCTACGGCACCGCCGGCGAGAACCTCGCCATGACCATCCCCAGCGACGACGTCGCCCGCGACCTCCTGCGCCTGTGGATGGACAGCCCCAACCACCGCGAGGCCCTCCTCGACCCCCACTACCAGCTCACCGGCATCGGCGTCTGGTCCGACGGCCACCAGATCTACGCCACCCAGCTCTTCGCCGACTTCATCGAGCAGCGCTGACGAACTTCACGCGGCAGAAGTCGGGTCCAAGGCCACCAGCTCTTCGCGAGCAAGCTCCGCGAACTTCTCGCAGAGTGCGTCTCGATGCTGCTTGCTGGGCAGCTCGTCCATCTCGCGTCCAACGTCCTCGTGGGTCGTCGCAGAGCCATCACTCGCGTGGCTTGTCGGGCAAGGCGTGTACCGTCAGCGGCGCAAGGTCTCGTCACCGTCGATGCGAGGGAGCCTCTGCTCGAGGTCGGCAGGGGCCTCGAAGTGCATGCGTCGACCGATCTTCTGCTGGGTGAGCAGGCCTAGCTTCGCAAGCTGCAGCAGGTCGGTACGGGCCGTCTGGTACACGACGTCGTGGCTGTTCTTGTGCGAGTCGAACGTGTATCGAAATCTGGGATGCCGCAGGGCGTGGCTCAGCAGCGCGCGCTGGCGATGGTTCAAGGTCACCGTGGTACGAAGGAGGGACTCCGCGCTCCGTACTTCCGACGCCTTCCGCTCCACGTAGGCGTGCAGCTCGTCGATGGCGCGCTGGATGACCTTCAGGTGGTAGAGGATGAAGTAGGTGAGGTCGTTGTCATCGACCTCGGTGAGCAGGAACGCCCGTCCGTACTGGGTCGAGCTGGCCAGGATCGCGCTCGAGATCGAGACGAACTCGAAGAGCCAGTAACCCTGATGCAGCATGGACCAGTAGAAGAGCGCGCGGGCCGTTCGTCCATTCCCGTCGACGAACGGGTGGTCGTAGGCGAGCCAGAAGTGGAGGATGATCGAGCGCAGCGCCGGGTGAACGAACCCATCGGGAGTCTCGTTGTTCGCGAATCGGCACATGGCGTCCATCCGCTCGCCCAGCTCCTCCGCCGGCGGCGGCTCGTGATAGACCTCGCCATGGTTCCCGACGACGGCGACGACCTCGTCCGCACGTCGAAGGCGTCCTGCAGCGCTCGGGTCGTCGAGGGTTTCGTCGGTGACGATGCGGTGCAGCTCGAGCACCAGGTCAGCCGTCAGCGCTTCACTCTTCAGCTCGCCGATGCGCTGCATGGTGCGGAAGTTGTTGGCAATCATCCGTTCGCTGTGATCACGCGGCTCCCGGCCAGTTCGCAACATCTCCTGCGCAACCCGCCGCGTCGTGGTCGCTCCCTCGATCTGGCTGGAAGTGATGGCCTCTTCGATGAGCGAACTGACGTAGTACCGATCCTTCGTGTCAGGGTTCGCGATCTCCTTGGGCATCTCGATGCGCCCGCCCGCCCCCTGGTCGATGACGTGCAAACGCTCAGGGATGGGATCCACGAGGCAGTAGCTGAAGGGCGCTCCAGCCTTGTCGCGAACAGGCACCAAGCGCCTGCCTCGCTCGCGATGGAGCTTCTCCGCAAGCCACCACTCCTCGTGGGTGAGGTCGCCGGGCGGCTCTCGGCGGAGCAACTCGTCCCAACTCAAGTACCGTTCGGCATGGCCAGAACTGAGTTCGCCCGAGGTGACGAAGACCTTGAACACGCGCTCTGGGTCGTGGACCTTGGCCCAGAGTTCAGCCCGGCTCGGCGGGACCTTCGGGACTTTCATCGGTTTGCGTCCTGCGAACTACTACCGAACTACTAATTTAGCACAATCTAGTAATTCGCTGACAACAACCGAATCGGGCTCCTGGTACTCGGGGAATAGCAGGATTTCGACGCCGCGGGCGCGGGAGGTCTGGAGGATCGCCTGGATCCGTAGCCAGAGCTGCTCGCCGTAGGTGGTCCGGATGCGGGTGCGCAGGGCCTTGAGGCGCTCGCTGAAGGCCGGGGGGCAGCCGCCGGCGGGCTCCAGGGAGTCGCCCTTGGCCAGCGCGAAGGCTGGGTCCTCCAGCGGCGAGCGGTGGTCGATCAGGGCCGCCGGGATGTAGTCGAGCTGGACCACCGCGACGCGGGTGTACGGTGGCTTGGCGATGACGAGGCTCCTCGGCTTCGGGCGCACCGGAGAGCGTCGCCGATGCGCCGAGAGGCCGCAAGGGCAGCCCGGTGCCAGCGGCGGGCGGGTGGCGGAGTGCGACCCGGGCGCGGGTCAGCTGTTCGCGGCGGCGGCGGAGCGGGCGGTCAGAACCAGAGGCCGATGTCAGTGCCGAAGGTCATGACGCGGGCTTTGGACGAGATGGACTCGTCGAGGAATTCGGACTGGGTGGTGACCTTGGTCCACAAGAGCGTCGGGCCGATGCGGATGAGGGGGCCAACGTCCTTTCCGGGGGCGATGGCCAGGCCGACGCGGAAGCCGCCGGCCGGGGCCTTGAGGGAGCCCGACTTCTCGAAGCCGAGGACGGCCTGCCCGAAGAGCGCGAGGGTTCCGCCGCCGAGCTTGGCGTAGTAGCCCGGGGCGAACCGGATGCCGAAGCCGTCCGAGCCTTCCCGCACCGCGAAGGCGAGCCCCGCCTCGAGGAGGAAACCGTTCGCCACGAAGATGCCGAGGGATGGGGTCAGGATGAGCTCGGTGCTGGAGCTGCCGTCCTTGGGCACCTTGCGGTCGACGGCGAAGCCGCCGGAGAAGATGAGGTTGCCCGAGTCGGTGAAGGACTCCGAGGGCGGGGCGGCGGGCGACTTCGAGGTCGCGGCGGAGGCGCGACGCTCGGCGGCGGCGCGTCGGGTGGGGGCCGTTGGGGGACCCAAGGCCAACGGCTGGTCGCGCTCGGACTTCGCGAGCAGGTAGCGCAGCAGCGCGGGCGAGGCGCCGGCCTCGTGGAGCCGGTCCGCGTCGCGGCTGGTGAGCTCGACCAGCGGGGGCAGGTGGGCGAGCTTGGTGACGATGGCCGCGTCGCTGGAGCCGCTCTTCACGAGCTTCACGAGCTCGGCCACCGAGGTCCTCGCCTCTGCGGAGGGCGCGGGCGCCTCGCCGGCCGGGGGCTCGTCTTCACTCGGGGCGCTGAAGCGTGCCGGCGTCTCGCGCATGAACATGATGACGTCGCGGGGGAGGCCGGCCTCGAGCAGCCGCTCGATGTCCTTGTCGCCGATGCGGAAGACCGTGCGGTCCGCCTCGATGCGCTGGATGAGCAGGGAGGCGGGCTCGCCCTTTCGCGCGTGGGCGATGAGCTCGACCTCGGTGATGGCCTGGGCCGGGCCGGCGGTGGCGAGCAGCAGTGCGGTCAGGGCGGCGATGCGGAGTGGGGTTTCAGCCATGAGGAGTCCTTGCGTCCTGACGGGGCCTCGGGACCGCGACGACACACTTCGTACGCGTCTTCGAGGCGAGGGGGCGCGAAGCGGGACTCCGCGAAAGGGCACGATTGCATGGCCGGGGAGCGGCTGTCGACAGGGCTTCGAGGGTTTTCGGGGAGGGGCTGAGACCGGGGCCGGGGCCGGGGCCGGGGCCGGGGCCGGGGCCGGGGCCGACCGAGCCCGGGACCGCGGCCGGGGCCGGGGCCGGGGCCGAGGCCGAGGCCGAGGCCGGGGCCGGGGCCGGGGCCGAGACCGAGACCGAGGCCGGGGCCGGGGCCGGGGCCGAGACCGAGGCCGACTCCGAGACCGACTCCGAGGCCGGGGCCGAGACCGAGGCCAGGGGCCGAGACTGAGACCGAGGCCAGGGGCCGAGACCAGGGGCCGAGGCCGACCGGGGCCGAGGCCGGGGCCGGGGCCGTGACCGGGGCCGGGGCCGGGGCCGAGGCCGGGGCCGGGGCCGGGGCCGGGGCCGAGGCCGAGACCGAGGCCGGGGCCGGGGCCGGGGCCGAGACCGAGTCCGGGGCCGAGACCGAGTCCGGGGCCGGGGCCGGGGCCGACGCTCAGGGCTCGTCGAGGAGGGTGTGGACCCGGTTCCAGGGGACCAGCTCGCCGCCGCTGCGGTGCTGCGGCTGGTCACCGCCGTACACCACGGCCGAGCGCAGGGGGCGGGGGTTGATGGGCTCCTGCCACAGCAACTGCAGCTCGGCCAGCGGCCGCCAGAAGTCGGCGGCCGCGGTGCGCCCCGACTTCGCCTCCACGGCCAGCACGTCGGCGGTGCGCTCGACCAGCAGGTCCACTTCGAGCCCCCGCTGATCCCTGTAGAAGGACGCTCTCGGTGAGATTCCGCGGTGGTAGTGCTCCTTGAGGAGCTCACTGACGACCCAGGTCTCGAAGATGGCGCCCCGCAAGGGGTGAGCGGCGAGCTGCTCCGGCTCGCGGATGCCCAGGAGCCAGCACAGAAGCCCCGTGTCGTAGAAGTAGAGCTTGGGCGTCTTGACCAGACGCTTGCCCAGGTTGCGGTGCCAGGGTCGCAGGCGCAGCGCGAGCCAGGACGCCTCGAGGACGGACACCCACGCGCGGGCCGTGGGCTGGGTGATACCGGCGTCACCGCCTAGCGCCGAGAGATTGAGGAGCTGCCCCGATCGGCCCGCGCATAGCGCCAGGAAGTCCTGGAAGGCCGAGAGGTCACCGATCTCACGGAGCTGGCGCACGTCGCGCTCCACGTAGGTGGCGGCGTACGCTGCGTGCCAGCGGTCAGGCGTGAGCTGTCGGTCGAAAATCGCCGGGTAGCCGCCCCGCCACAGCGTCGTGTCGAGGTCATCGTCCTTGGCCGGAGTCGCCTGGAGCTCGCGCCAGGAGAGCGGCAGCAGGTGGAGGATGGCCGTCCTCCCCGCGAGCGACTGCGAGGTCGCCTGCGACAGCGAGAGGTGCTCGGAGCCGGTCAGCACGAAGCGTCCGGGACGGGGGTCGCGGTCGACCTCGGTCTGGAGGTAGGAGACCAGCTCCGGCACGCGCTGGATCTCGTCGATGATGGCGCCCTCACGCCACGTATGCAGGAACCCGCGGGGGTCGACGCGGGCATACTCCCGGTGGTCGGGATCCTCCAACGACACCCACACCAGCTCCGGGAAGGTCGCTCGGCACAGCGTCGTCTTCCCGGACTGGCGAGGCCCGGTCACCGTGACGACCGGGAAGCCCAGGGCGGCCTCCTCGAGGAGTGGAGCCAGGCGACGTGGAATCATCACGTCAGCTTAGCGCGGTCGTGACAGATTGAAAATTGGATTTTCGATTTGTCAGATGCGAGAGCGAGGTCCCGGCGGGCCGGGCGGCTGAGTGGCGCGGCCGCCGGTCAGATGAGCGAGCCTTGGGGGGGCTTGGGCATGCGCAGGCCGAGGTGCTGCCAGGCCAGTGGGGTGGCCAGGCGCCCTCGGGCGGTGCGTTGCAGGTAGCCCTCGCGGATGAGGTAGGGCTCGATGACGTCCTCGAGGGTGCCGCGGGCTTCGCTCAGGGCGGCGCTCATGGTGTCGACGCCTACCGGGCCGCCGGCGAACTTCTCGACCATGGTGCTGAGGTAGGCGCGGTCCATGGGGTCCAGGCCGGCGGCGTCCACCTGCATGCGCTGAAGGGCGTGGTCGGCCATGGCGTCGCCGATGCTGCCGTCGCCCTCGACCTCGGCGAAGTCGCGCACGCGCCGAAGCAGGCGGTTGGCGACCCGCGGCGTGCCTCGGGCGCGGCGGGCGATGGCGTGGCAGCCGCTCTCGTCGATGGCGATGTCGAGCAGGCGCGCCGAGCGACGCACGATGGTCGCCAGCTCCTCGATGGCGTAGTACTCGAGCCGGTTGACGATGCCGAAGCGGTCCCAGAGCGGGCTGGTCAGCATCCCCTGGCGCGTGGTGGCGCCGACCAGCGTGAACGGGGGGAGCTGGATCTTCATGTTGCGGGCGTAGGCGCCCTCGCCGATGACCAGGTCGTAGTGGAAGTCCTCCATCGCCGGATAGAGGTTCTCCTCGACCACCGGGTTGAGGCGGTGGATCTCGTCGATGAAGAGCACGTCGCGCGGCTTGAGGTTGGTCAGGATGCCGGCCAGGTCGCCCTTTCGCTCGATGGCGGGCCCCGAGGTGATGACGATGTCCGAGCCCATCTCGTTGGCGATGATGTGGGCCAGCGTCGTCTTGCCCAGGCCGGGCGGCCCGCAGAACATGATGTGGTCGACGGCCTCCTGCCGGTTGCGGGCGGCGCGCACGAAGACCTTCAGGTTGGCGATCATGTCGGGCTGGCCGACGTAGTCCTCGAAGCTGCGCGGCCGCAGCGCGCGGTCGTAGCCCTCGTCGTCGCCGAGCGCGGCCGGGGCCACCTCGCGGATGTCGTCGTCGGCCATCGGCTACCTCCGCAGCGCCGCCAGCGAGGCCCGCAGCAGCATGTCGAAGTCGGTGGCGTCGGGGTGCTCGCGCCGCACCTGGCCCAGCGCCGACTGCACCTCGATGGGGCGATACTGCAGGTTGGTCAGCGCGCTCTCCAGGTCGCCCCAGACGTCCCCGGCCGCCAGGCGCGTCGCCTGGGGCGTGCTGGCCGGCGCCCCCGCGCCGAGGCCGCTGATCTTCCCGAGCTTGCCCTTCAGCTCGAGCCCCAGCCGGTCCGCCAGCCGCGGGCCGATGCCCGACACCTTCTTGAGGCGCTTGGAGTCACCGGTCTCCACCGCCTGATGCAGCCCCTCGGTCGAGATGTCGCCCAGGATGCCGACCGCCAGCTTCGGGCCCACTCCGGTCACCCCGATGAGCACCTCGAAGACCTCGCGCTGGGCCAGCGTCTCGAAACCGAAGAGCGCCAGCATCTCCTCACGCACGTGGGTGTGTACCCACAGCTGCACCTCGCCGCCGAGCGGCACGTCGGCCGCCGTCCCCAGCGGCACGTGCACCTCGTAGCCGACCCCGCCCACGTCGACGATGAGCACGCCGTCGCCCGTGTGCCGCAGCACCCCTCGCAGCCAGCCGATCACCGCGCCCCCGCCAGCGCCCGCTGGAACGCCGCCGCCTGGGCGTGGCAGATGGCCGCCGCCAGCGCGTCCGACGCGTCCTCGGGGGCGAGCTGCCCGAGCCGCAGGTGCACCCGCACCATCTCCTGCATCTGCTGCTTCGACGCCCGCCCGCCCCCGCCGACGGTCGCCTTCACCTGGCTGGCCGTGTACTCGGCGATGGCCACCTGTCCGGCGCTGGCCGCGATCATCACGGCGCCGCGCGTGTGCCCCAGCTTCAGCGCCGACTGGATGTTCTTCGACACGAAGCACTGCTCCAGCGCCAGCGCGTCGGGCCGCAGCCGCTCGATGACCTCGACCAGGGCCCGGTGGATCACCTGCAGCCGCACCCAGAGCGGGTCGCTGGCCTGGGTCCGGATGACCCCGTGCTCGACGTGCGTCAGCGCCCGCCCGGCCACGCTGATGACCCCCCAGCCCGTCGCCAGGGTGCCCGGATCGACGCCGAGGACCCGCACCGGCCTACTCGCTGTCGAGCTGCGCCGCGACGTCGTCGGTCACGTCGAAGTTCGCCCACACGGTCTGCACGTCGTCGTGCTCGTCGAGGAAATCGATGAGCCTCATCACCTTGCCCGCCGCGTCCACGTCGGTCAGCTCGACCGTGGTCTTGGGCACCTTCGCGAGCTGCGCCTCCTGGACCTCCAGCCCGGCCTTCTCCACCTCGGTGGTCACCGCGTACAGGTCCTCGCGCGCCGTCGACACCAGCCAGCTCTCGCCGGCGTCCTCGACGTCCTCGGCCCCCGCCTCCACGGCCACCTCGAAGACGCGCTCGAAGCTGGCGGCCTCCTTCGGCACCCGGAACTGCCCCTTGGTGTCGAACATCCAGGCCACCGCGCCCGGCTCGGCCATCTTCCCGCCGCGCTTGTTGAAGATCATCCGCACTTCCGACACCGTGCGGTTGGTGTTGTCGGTCACCGTGTCCACCAGGATGGCCACCCCCTCGGGGCCATAGCCCTCGTAGGTGATCTCCTCGTAGTTCACGCCCTCGAGCTCGCCCGCGCCCTTCTTCACGGCCCGGTCGATGGTGTCGTTCGGCATGTTCGCCGCGCGCGACGCCAGCACCGCCGAGCGCAGGCGCGGGTTGCCGTCGATGTCGCTGCCGCCCATGCGCGCGGCGACCGTGATCTCCTTGATGAGCTTGGTGAAGACCTTGCCGCGCTTGGCGTCGACGGCCGCCTTCTTGTGCTTGATCGTGCTCCACTTGTTGTGGCCGGACATGCGCTCTCCGCTCGTGTTTCGCCCATGCTGCCGGGCTCTGCCGACGCCTGGGTGATTAGCATGGGCGATCCCCGGTGTCACGACGGCTGGCGCCGCCGGTCGGGCCCGGATCGGCCGGGCCGGTTGCCCGCGCGAGCCAGCGGCGGCATCCTTCCGGGCGCGACCGGAGGACCCGTGGGCAAGGGCAAGCGACAGCGGAAGGCAGGGGCGAAGCCCGACAAGGCCGAAGAGGCACCGGCGCCGCCGCCCCGCGCGCCAGCCGAGCCCGAGCCGCCGCTGGACCTGCCGCCGCCGCGGACCCGCCGCCGCATCAACGCCCTCATCGCCGTCACGCTGGGCTTCGCCGTGTTCATCCCGCTCACCTATTACATGAGCGACGATCGCCGCGACGAGCGCTACGCCTGGCGCATGTTCTCGGCCCAGCGCGCCGAGGTCTGCGAGGCCACCGTGGTCGAGGACCGCCTCGACCCGGACGGCCAGACCCGCTCCCACCCGCTGGATCTGGTCGTCACCATCCACCAGGCCTGGGTGAGCGGGCTCAAGCTCGGCCGGCCCGACATCGTCGATCGCTTCCTCGACTACCGCTGCGAGCAGCCCGACGTCCGCCGCGTCGTGCTGACCCGCGACTGCCGCTCCGGCGCCGGACGCCCGCTGCCGCCGGACGTCATCGACCACCCCTGCCCGGACGCCGCGCCCGCCGCGCCCGCCCCGGCGGCCGGCTCGTGAGCGCCGGCCCCACCGCCTGGGACCGCGCCTGGTACGGCCCGGTCTCCTCGGCCCGCTACTGGCTGCTCACCCGCGCCGTCCTGGCGCTGGCCGCCATCGACACCTGGCTGCTGATGATCCCCCGCGGCGGCCGCTACGGCGCCGGCGGCTTCAACGTCGCCCACTTCGCCTGGATCGACCGCCTCTTCCCGGTCCCCACGCCCCAGGCCTACGTCGGCACCATCCTGCTCTCCGGCTTCCTCGCGGCGCTCGGAGCCACCGGCATCCTGCGCCGCCCCGGCCTCCTGCTGCTCACCGCCGTCTACTCGGCGAGCTGGATGATGAGCCAGCTCGACAGCTACCAGCACCACTACTTCCTGACCTGGGTCTTCCTGTGCATCGCCCTGGGCCCGCACCTCCGCGCCCGCGACGCCTTCGCCCCCTCGCCCGGCGAGCCGCGCACGCTCCAGGCCTGGTCCTTCAAGCTGCTGGCCGCCCTGGGCACCGTGCTCTACGCCTTCACCGCGGTCTCGAAGACCGAGCCCGAGTGGCGCAGCGGCGAGGTGCTCATCCGCATCAACTCGTCCGAAGGCAAGCTCGAGTGGTTCCGCCAGTTCGCCGCCAACCTCGGCTTCAGCGACGCCACCTTCTGGACGCTGATGGGCCACAGCGTCGTGCTGGTGCAGATCGTCATCGCCCTCGCCTACCTGTCCTACGTGCTGTACGGCGAGCGGGCGAGCACGCCGGTGCGGGTGATCCGCTGGGTCGGGCTGGTCGCCGCCCTCTCCTTCCACGCCGGCGCCGAATACTTCGGCCTGCGCATCGGCTGGTTCAGCTACTACATGTTCGTGCTGACCCTGGTCTTCTTCCTGCCCGAGGCGGCCGTGCGCGTGGTGGGCTGGGCGCTGACCTGGCCGTGGCGCGTGCTGACCCGCCGCCTCGAGCCCGACGACGCGGACGCGGCGCCGGATCGCCAGCCGGTCGCCGTCGCGGTGGCGCTCGTGGTGCTCGCTGGCGTGGCCGCGACGATGGCGCTCCTGCTGGCGCCGGCGCTGGACCTGCCCGGGACGCGCTGGGCGCTGGCCGCCTGCGCCGTCACGGTGCTCGGGGTGGGCGCGCTCCGGCTGTGGCGGCGAGGGGCCCGCGCCGCCCTGGCTGCCGCCCTGGCCGCGGCGTTGGCGGCGGGGTGCCTGTTCGTGACGGTGGAGCAGACCGACGTGCGCTACGACTACTACCGCTTCATCGGCGGCGACTCGATGCGGCGGGGCGAGCTGGAGGCCGCCCAGGAGGCCTACGGATACGCCAACACGTACGCGCCCGAGGGCTCATCGCGCTTCAACAAGGTGCTGCGAATCCGTCGGCGCATGGCCCTCGAGCACCGCAGGGCGGCGCGGCGCTGAGCGCCCGGCGGCTCCCGCCGGCGCACCCCGGGCGGACGTCGCCACCGGCCGCGAACCCGGCCCCGGCGCGCACTCGCTGCTGGCCTGCACCGCGGTGACTCGCTATACAAGGCGCTTCGACGGCCGGCCCCGAGGAGCACGCCATGTTGACCGAGTCCCTCGCGCATTTCCTGGAACGCCTGGGCGCGGAGTGGGTGCTCTGGCTGTTGGTGGGGCTGAGCGTCCTCTCGGTGGGGGTGATGGTCGAGCGCGGGTGGTTCCTGCGCCGCAACCGCGTCGACGTGGACGCCCTGACCGCGCGGCTCCTCGAGGCGCTGCGCAGGGGCGGTGACCCGGCGGCGCGCGCGGTGGTCGCCGACACCCCTGGGATGGCCGGCGCCGTCTTGCGGGCGGCCCTCGACGGCTGGCACGACGGCGTCGAGGCCGTCGAGGAGATCGTCTACGCGGTGATCGGCCGCGAGCGGGTGCGCTACGACCGCTACCTGTCGATCCTGGGCACCGTCGCCGGCAACGCCCCCTTCGTCGGGCTCCTGGGCACGGTCATCGGCGTGCTCAACGCCTTCGGGCAGCTCGCCGGCGCCCTCGAGGGCACCTCGCGCACCGAGGCGGTCATGGGCAGCATCGCCGAGGCCCTGGTCGCCACCGCGGTCGGGCTGGCCGTGGCCATCCCGGCGGTCGTCGCCTACAACATGTTCAAGCGCCAGATCCGGGTGGTGGCGTCGGACGCCGAGTCGGTGGCGCGCTTGGTGCTGGCCCACCTGAAGACCACGCCCGGCCGCAGGGAGAGCTGAGGTGGCCGGCGCCACCTCAGGCGACGAGGACGACGAGGGCATCACCCAGATCAACGTGGTGCCGCTGGTCGACATCATGCTGGTGCTGCTCATCATCTTCATGGTCTCGACCGAGTTCGTTCAGCACGAGCTGAAGAACCGCATCCCGCCCAACATCCCCATCGAGCTGCCGAAGGCGGCCAGCGCCGAGGAGACCGAGCCCTCGCTGCTCTCGCTGGTGCTCAACAAGGACGGGGATCTCTTCCTCAACGGGAAGCCGGCGTCGATGGAGGACGTTCGCGCCTACATCGACGAGATGAAGGCGAGCGGGAAGACGAAGATGCAGGCGGTCATCGCGGCGGACGAGCGGCTCACCCACGGCAAGGTCATCGGCCTGGTCGACGTCATCCGGCTGTGGGGCATCGACGACTTCGCGATCAACACGAAGCCGCAGGAGATCGAGTAGGTGTCGCCGGAGCGGCGCCGGTTCGGCTGGGCGCTGCTGCTGGGGCTCCTGCTCCACGCGGCGCTGCTGGCCGGGGTGCTGGCCACGCCGGCGCCGCCGAAGCCCGTGGCGGTGGCCGAGCCGGAGGACCGCTACGCCAGGCTGCAGGCGATACGTGAGGAGGTGAAGCTGCCCGAGCCCGAGCCGGAGCCGGAGCCGCCGCCCGAGCCCGAGCCGGAGCCGGAACCCGAGCCGGAACCACAGCCCGAACCCGAGCCCGAGCCGAAGCCGGAGCCGGCACCCAAGCCCAAGCCCGAGCGCGCGCCGCGCCCGGTCCCGAAGAAGGAGGAGCCGAAGCCGAAGGCGCCCGAGAAGCCGCCCGAGCCGAAGCCTCTCGCCCTCGAGCACGTGAACCTGGGCGGCGGCGTGGCGGTGCAGCAGGGCAGCAGCGACAGCTTCGGCGACCCCGGGGTGAAGGCGACGCCGGAGAACACGCGCGACCAGGGCCCGCAGAGCGGCAGCGCGAAGCCTGCGAGACCGGGCAGCGGCGGGACGGGCGAAGGCGAGGGGCCGCCGCGGCGGGTGCCGCCGAAGGTGGTCAAGCGGGTGGACGGCAAGTACCCCGAGGACGCGCCTCGCCTGGGGCGGGTGGTCGAGGTGCGGCTGAGCATCCTGGTCGGGGTGGAGGGCACGGTGACCGACACCAAGCTCATCAAGGGCGCGGGCGGCGTCTTCGATCGCGAGGCTCGCCGCGTGGCCATGCGGCTGCGCTTCGAGGCGGGCACCGTGGGCGGCCGGGCGACGCCGATGTGGGTGCCCTGGACCGTCGCCTTCGAGCCCGAGTGAGAGCGTCGGTGGGGGTGGCTGGGGCCGGGTCCGCCCGGGTTCACGCCGACGCCGTGAGCGGTCGCCGCGCCCCCTCGTCCGCCGCGGTCGCTCGGCGATTGCCCGGCGCCGTGGCTGCGGCTAGAGTCGCGCCGATGCGCGGACTCTCCATGGCTGCCCTCGTCGGGATGTTGACGGCCGGTCTCGGCTGCAGCGGCGACCTGCCCGACGTCAGCGACGTCGAGAAGCTGCGCGTGCTGGCGGTGTGCGCCGATCCGCCCGAGCTCTCGGACCCGGGCGAGTCGACCCTGCGCGCGCTGGTGGCCGGCGAGACCGGCGACGTCGTGTACCACTGGGAGCTCTGCCTGCTGGGCGGCGACCCCACCATGGGCTTCGAGTGCCGCGACGAGGACGCCCGCATCGACCTGGGCTCCGCCGTCGAGCCCACCGTGCCGATCCCCGACCTCGATCCCATCCTGGCCGCCGCCGAGGCCGCCGGCTACACCATCGACATCGAGGACGGCGTCGACGTGCAGGTGAAGGTGACGGTGACCGACGGCAGCGACATCCGCGCCGAGGCCATCAAGCAGCTCCGCATCTCGCGCAAGTCCGACCAGAACTCCAACCCGGCGCTCACCGGCCTGGACGTGGACGGCGTCGACTGGCCCGCCGACCAGGGCATCGTCGTGCGCCTGGGCCAGGAGGTCACCCTGCTCCCGCACGCCGACGAGGCGCGGCTGCAGCGCTACGACGACCAGGGCGTCGAGGTGCAGGAGGAGGCGCTCTACTCCTGGTTCGCCGAGACCGGGTCCTTCCAGAAGGACCGCTCCAGCGGCGAGTTCCCCGACAACACCTGGGTCGCGCCGACCCGCGACGAGCTGGACGACCGCGTGCCGCCCTTCGAGATCGGCCTGTGGCTGGTGCTGCGCGATCGCCGCGGCGGCTGCGACTGGACCCAGCGGCGCATCCGCGTGGTCGAGGGGCTGCCGCAGGCCGGCGCTCCGGCGCCCTGAGCAGGGTCAGTTCGCGCAGGACTCCTTGCGCTGGGACGCCTCGCACGCCGACCACTGACCGGCGCCGGCGTTCTTCGCCCGCGCTTCGGCAGCGTCGAGCGCCGGCTGGTACAGCACGTCGGGCGCGATGCCCAGCGAACAGCCGAAGCCGCCGCTGATGAGCGACTCGCTGACCAGCACGCCGTCGGCGTAGACGTAGGCGAGGTTGCGCCCGAAGCGGTCCGTGCACTCCACGTCGTACTCGAGCACCACGTCCTTGCCCAGGACCAGCTCGATGTTGCGGTCGACCGCCTCGCTGCCGAAGCACTCGGCCTTGCCCGACGTGGTCTCGGGCGTGTCGACGCCGATATAGCGGATGGTCTCGCCGGTCTCGAGCCGGATGGTGTCGCCGTCGATGACCTCGACCACCGTGCCGGTGCAGGGGCCGCAGCTCGAGTTGCCGCAGCCGCCGGTGACCTCTTCGCAAGCCGAGCCGGCGACCAGCGCGATCGCCAGCGCGACCGCGGACGCGACCAGGCGCCTCATGGCGTCGCCGGGCAGCAGGGGTTCGCCTCGCCCGGGGTCCCCACGAACTCGAGCTGGACGCCTGGCTCCGAGGGGTCGTCGATGCTCGCGTAGACCTCGGCGGCCGGCGCGTCGCACCAGAGCAGCCCGGCGTCGGCGGGCGTGTAGTCGCAGGTGGCGGCCATGGCACCCGCGAGCTGGGTGGAGACGCCGTCGGCGCCGGTGTCGTAGACGGCCTGGGCCACGGTGTCTCCGGCGTCGTCAAGCAGCGCCAGGGTCCCCGTCCCGACCAGGGCCGGCCCGTCGTAGGGCGTGCAAGGCCCCAGGCTTTGCGCCGTGGCGCTGGCGGCGTCGTGGCAGAACACCGCGTAGTCGCCGGGCGAGATGGGCTGGCACGTCGTCACACCCTCGCTGATGCGCTTGCCCTTCGACGGCGAGCCCGACCCGGTCACCTGGGGCATGAGGCAGTTGAGCTGCCGCTCGCCGGACGCGGCCGACCACACCTCGAACCACTCGAACCCGCCGTTGGTCGTCTCGCTGCCCGGCACGTCGGCGAACACCTCGGTGATGACCAGGTCGCCGGCCTCCGGGGCCGTCCCCTCGACCCAGCCGCCCGCGGTGTCCTGGCAGAAGCAGCCCGTGCAGCCGAGATTGGGCGCGCCGGGGGTCCCCCGGGCGCCGGTGACCGCGTCGTAGACCGGCAGGGCATCGCACCAGGCGTCGCCCTCGTCGTTGGCGCTCGCGTCGCCGGCCTCGACCAGCGCCGGCCCGATCTGCCGGGCAACACCGTCGCTCGACGAGCCGTAGGTCGTGACCACGTCGACGACGGCGCCGTCATTGCGCCGCAGCACCAACCCGCCGGACCCGGTGAGGCCGGTGCCGTCGTAGATCACGTCGACCGCGAGACCGCCGTTTTCGGTCGTGTCCTTGGTGCGCCCGAACACCACTTGATCGCCCGGCGACACCATCAGGCAGGCCTGCTCCGGGTTCACGATCGCGTCACCCGACGCGTCTGCCTTGGTGCCGACGGCCAGGCACGCCAACGAGCGCGGCCCGGAGGTGCCCGGCAGCAGCACCGCCTCGAACCACTCGCGCAGCGCGTTCTCGTCCTCCTTGCCGGGCACGTCGGCCAGCACCTCGGTGACCATCATCTCGCCCGGCCCCACCGAGGTCACCGACTGCAGCTTGCCGTCTTGCCCCTTGCAGAAGCAGGCGCCGCACGGGGGATTCGCCTCCCCCGGCGTGCCGAAGGAGACGCCGTCGTCCATCGGCGCCGTCGCGACGCAGAAGCCGCCCGAGTCGTCGAGCTGCTGGGCCTTGCCCTCCTCCGGGGTGCCGTAGTGCGCCTCGGCGATCTTCGCGCTGCCCGACCACAGCGCGACGGAGCCGTCGTTGTTCCCCAGGGACGGGATGGCCACGCGCTGGGCGACCGGGGCGCTGCCCAGATCGGCGATGCGCCCCGCGATGACGTAGTGAGCGCCCGCGGCAAACGCGGTGAGCCCGGTGTCGGCGGCCAGGACCACGCCGCCCTTGGGCTGGTCGAGGTCGGTGGTGAGCCGCACCCCGGCCAGATCCACGCAGCCCGGCCCGTCGACGCGGATCTCCAGCCACTCGCGATCGCTGTCGGAGCCGACCGGGTTGGCCATCACCTCGGTGATGACCACGCTGCTGGTGGTCGGCGCGGTCGCGCCCTCGCAGGGCGCGGGGGGCTCGACGATGACGATGGGGTCCTGGTCGGGGTTGTCGGCCGCGGGGGTCGGGTCCACGGCCGCCCAGTTCCGGGGATCGTCGTTGGCGTCTGCGCTGGGCGGCCCGGCCAGGATGAGGGCGAAGCTCTTGCCCTCGAGCGGGGCCGCGACCGAGGGCTCACAGGCGCCGCCGTAGCAGGCGCGATCCAGCTCGGTCCCGTCCGAGCAGGTCAGGGTGACGGTGGAGTCGGTGTTCGAGAACTCGCCCAGGGAGTCCCCGTATTCGTAGAGCGGGGCCGGCGTGGTCTGGCCCGAGGCCACCAGCGCGTACTCGCCCGGGGCCAGGGTGACGGCCGTGGCCGCGGCGATGCTGTGCCGCTTGAGCGAGCCGCCGTCCAGCAGGCCGATGCGGACCCCGCGCAGATCCACCGGCGCCGACGAGCTGTTGTAGACCTCGAACCACTCGGCGCCGGTGTCCTTGCCGACGGGGTTCGGCAGGATCTCGGTGATGACGAGCGCGCCCGCGGGCACGGTGCAGATCGCGCCGCCGCCATCGCCCGACGAGCAGCCGGTGAACGCGGCTGCGGCGAAGAGCGCCAGCAGGAGCGCGACGGCGGGGGCGAGCGCGCGCCACGAGCGGTGATCGGCGAGGGGCATCCCATCCTCCAGGTCGGCCGTGGGGAGTGCCCGCGTTATATCCAAACGCCGCGCTCGCCGCGAGGCGGTCACCGAAGCGTTGCCGGGCCCGGGCACCTCGGAGCAGCGTCGCGTCCGCCCGGTGGCCCGCTCACCAAGATGTCGCCGAGGCCCGGTTGCGGGCGCCGAAAGCATCTGCGAGGCTTTGCGGCGAACGACGCGGGGAGGTCACGTGATCCCGAGGCGGGCCTGGAAGAAGACGGCATATGCTGCGCGGCTCCTGGCCATCCTCGCTCTCACCTCGACGCCAGCGCGCGCCGAGGTCTACGACGTCCCCATCCTGGTCGAGTCCGTCGAGGACCTGCGGGACATGCTCGAGAATGGCGACATCGACGACACGATCTTCGATCGCCTCAGCGCGCTGCTCGAGGACCCGCTGGACCTCAACACCGCCAGCCGCAACGCCCTCTACGATCTCCCGGGCCTGACCTTCCCGATGATCGACGACATCCTCGAGGCGCGGTCGGCGCAGCCCCTGGCGAGCGTCGACGACCTGATGGGGATCGGCATCCCCGAGCCCGTGCTGCGCCAGGTGCGGCCCTTCGTCACCGTCGCCCCGCCCAAGGCGAAGGCGGCCAGGAAGGTCAAGCCGATCCGGGGCGACATCGACGTCCGCTTCATCGACCGGGTGGCGGATCGCGAGGCGAAGACGACCGACACCGTCACGGTCATCGTCGACCCGGTGGACACCACGACCGAGACCGACGTGACGCTGCCCGCCGTGGCGCTGCGCGCGCGCACCGTCGTCGTCGACAAGGTGCAGGTCGGCGTCATCGCGCTGGGCCAGGAGCGCATCGGCAGCTTCGACTACCACCACGAGCCGGGGCGCACCTGGCTGAGCGCGGACGGCCCGGCCTTCCGCCTCCAGGTCCCCAAGTACTACGTCGCCATGGACGAGGGCGGCTGGGCGGCGATCCTCGGCACCTTCCAGGCGGGCTTCGCCGAGAGCCTGGTCTTCGACTCCAGCACGCGGTCGCGACCCGACGGCATCTACATCGACGATCAGGTCTCGGAGTACACGGACTCGACCCGCTTCGGCCAGAACGAGCGCACCCTGGGCGCCGCCTTCACGTTCCGTGGCCTGCACCTGGGCGGGACCAACTACCTGGACGGCACGATCTTCTTCTCCTACTTCCCACGCGACATCTCGCAGAACGACGTGGACTCCATCCTGCGCGAGACCGACGACAGCGACTTCGCGCCGTCGGGGGCGCCCAACCCGCTGCTCTGCGAGAACGGAGTCGACCCCGAGCTCTGCGCGTCCCAGGATCCCGACACCCGGCAGGGGCGGCTGTCCAGCGAGACCCTGCGCGCCGCCTTCCACGAGGCGATCATCGGCGGGCACCTGGCCTGGTCGCCGCGCCCGCGCCTGCAGATCGGCATGACGAGCTACGCCTCCTTCGTGCACTGGCCGGAGTCCGACGACCTGGTGTTCGCGCCGTCGGCGGCCTATCCGGCGAAGAAGGACTTCGGCGCCTACGGCGTGGACTTCCGCTGGGGCACCGGCCGCACCGACATCTCGGCCGAGTACGCGCGCACCTTCGACGGCGACGACGCGGCATTCCTGCGGCTGACCACCAGCCTGGGCATCGCCGACCTCGAGGTGCGCGGCCGCTACTACAGCGAGGGCTATGACAACCCCCACGCGCGCGGCACGGCCCAGCCCGATGAGCTGCTCGGCCAGCGCGACCGGGACGAGGCCGGCGGAGAGGTGCGGCTGGTGCTCTACCCCACCTACTGGATGGAGGCGCGGGTCTCCCTCGACGTGTGGCACCGCATGTCGCTCGGCGTGGAGAACCTGTCGCTCAACAGCCGGCTGGCCTTCGAGCTCACCCGCAGGCTGGGGATGACGCTGGGCGTCCAGTACCAGGACAAGGTGCTCGGCAAGGGCGGCCGCGACACCGAGTACGACGACGACATCCGGTCGATCCTCGGCATCGACAACCGCACCGTGGGCCCGGGCATCCGCGTGTCGGTGTGGTGGACGCTCTCGGCCGACCTGGGCCGGCGGACCAAGCTGCGCCTCGAGTACAAGTCCAGCTTCCAGGACATCGAGACCACCGACGCGGAGAGCGGCTACTACCAGGAGTTCACGCCGGCGCTCTACAACTGGTACCACGCGCACATGGAGCACACCCTCACGGTCGCCGGCGCGCTGACCGTCAAGCCCGTCGATCCCCTCACGCTGCAGATGCGCGTGAAGTACCGCGAGGAGGACACGAAGTTCGACTTCCGCGGCGAGGCCTACGTGGAGGGCTGGCTGCAGGCCCGCTACACCTTCAAGCCGGGCTGGTACCTGCAGGGACGCTACCGCGTCCGTGTCTTCACCGACGCACGCGACTCGCTCGGCGCCGACCGCGGCCCGGCCGTCAACCCGGACCAGCTCGTCAAGGTCGCGGCCGGCCTGCGCTTCTGACGGCCCCGACCGAGCCTACTCGTCGCCCTTGAGCAGCTCCGCGTTGAACCACGCGGTGCAGGCGTCGATGACCTCGACCAGCCCCGGCCCGGCGACGATGTCGTCCAGGTGGTAGAGGGTCAGCCCGATGCGGTGGTCGGTGAGGCGGTTCTGCGGGAAGTTGTAGGTGCGGATGCGCTCCGAGCGATCGCCGCTGCCCACCATCTTCTTGCGCGCCTCGCTCATCTCGGCGTCGGCGCGGGCCGTCTCGCGCTCCAGCAGTCGCGCCGCCAGCACCTTCAGCGCCTTCGCCTTGTTCTTGTGCTGGGACTTCTCGTCCTGGCAGATGACCACCATCCCGGTGGGCACGTGGGTCACGCGCACGGCGCTGTCGGTGGTGTTGACGCTCTGGCCGCCGGGCCCCGACGAGCGATACACGTCGATGCGCAGGTCCTGGTCGCGGATCTCGACCTCCACCTCGTCAGCCTCCGGCAGCACCGCCACCGTGCAGGCCGAGGTGTGGATGCGCCCCTGGCTCTCGGTCTCCGGGATGCGCTGCACCCGGTGAACCCCCGACTCGAACTTCAGGCGCGCGTAGACCCGGTCGCCGGACACCGAGACGATGACCTCCTTGTAGCCCCCGACCTCGGTGGGGCTGGCGCTGAGCGTCTCGACCTTCCAGCGCTGGGTCTCGGCGAAGCGCATGTACATGCGCAGCAGGTCGGCCGCGAAGAGCGAGGCCTCGTCGCCGCCCGTGCCCGCCCGGATCTCCAGGAGCACGTCGCGATCGTCGTTCTCGTCCTTGGGCAGCAGCAGGATCCGCAGCTCCTGGTCCAGGGACTCGAGCCGCTCCTCCAGCTCGGCCACCTCGGCCCGCGCCATCTCGCGCAGCTCGGCCGAGTCCTCGCCCAGCATCTCGCGGGCGCCCTCGAGCTCGGCCCGCACGCGCTTGTACTCGCGCCAGGTGCGGACGGTCTGCTCCATCCCGGCCTGCTCGCGGGCGACCACGGCGTAGCGCTTGGGGTCGCCGGCCACCGCAGGGTCGGCCATGAGCGCGGTCAGCTCGTCGAAATGCTTCTCGACGTCGTCGAGCTGCGACAGCATGGAAAGCTCCAGTTCACGAGGTCTCGAGCGGGCACCGAACGCGGCGCCGACCCATCACGGGGCCTCTCCCCGCGATCGGACGCGCCGAGGAGCGGGTCCCCGGGCGTCCCAAGACGTCGGACGGCGCTAGCTCTCGGTGCTGGTCTCGGCGGCCGGTGCCTCCGGCGCGGCGGTCGCGTTGGCGGCGGTCTCGGCGCTGACCTTGTTGCCGTACTTGCGGCGGAAGCGGTCGATGCGCCCCTCGGTGTCGAGGAGCTTCTGCTTGCCGGTGAAGAAGGGGTGCGTGAACGAGGTGATGTCCATCGACACCACCTGGTACTCCACGCCGTCCACGGTGCGCGTGTCCTTCGACTTGATGGTCGAGCGCGTCACGATCTCGTCACCCGTGGACACATCTCGGAAGATGACCGGGTGGTACTCGGGGTGAATGCCTTCCTTCACGGCGCGCCTCCATCGAAGAACTGGGCGGTTCGGCCGGCCCCTCTGGGACCACGCGGCGAACGCAGGGCGGGGTTGATACACGACCGACCCGGGCCACGCAAGCCCGGAGTCGATCGCGCTGGTGGCCTCAGCGGCTCATCGCCTCGAGGAACTCGGTGTTGGTGTCGAAGGCGCCGAGCTTGTCGATGAGGAACTTCATCGCGTCGACCTGATTGAGCGGGTTCAGGAACTCCCGGAGGATCCAGACCCGGTTCAGGGTCAGCGGATCGTGGAGCAGCTCCTCCTTGCGCGTGCCCGACTTGTTGATGTCCAGGCACGGGAAGATGCGCTTCTCCATCAGGCGGCGGTCGAGGTGCAGCTCGCAGTTGCCGGTGCCCTTGAACTCCTCGAAGATCACGTCATCCATGCGGCTGCCCGTGTCGACCAGCGCGGTGCCGATGATGGTGAGGCTGCCGCCACCCTCGATGTTGCGGGCGGCGCCGAAGAAGCGCTTGGGCTTGTGCAGGGCGTTGGCGTCCACGCCACCGGAGAGCACCTTGCCCGACGGCGGCTCGACGGTGTTGTACGCGCGCGCCAGCCGCGTGATGGAGTCGAGCAGGATCACCACGTCGCGCTTGTGCTCGACGAGCCGCTTGGCCTTCTCGATGACCATCTCGGCGACGTGCACGTGGTGGGCCGCCGGCTCGTCGAAGGTGGAGCTGACCACCTCGCCCGCCACCGAGCGCTGCATGTCGGTGACCTCCTCGGGCCGCTCGTCGATGAGCAGCACGATGAGGTAGACCTCGGGGTGGTTGGCGGTGATGGCGTGGGCGATGTCCTGCAGCAGCACGGTCTTGCCCGCGCGCGGCGGCGCCACGATGAGCGCGCGCTGGCCCTTGCCCATCGGCGTCAGCAGGTTGATCACGCGCGTCGACAGGTTCGTCGCCGAGTGCTCCAGGTGCAGCTTGGAGTTCGGATAGAGGGGCGTCAGGTTGTCGAAGAGCGTCTTGGTGCGAGCGACCTCGGGGTCCTCGTAGTTGATGGTCTCGACCTTCAGCAGCGCGAAGTAGCGCTCGCCCTCCTTGGGCGGCCGCACCAGGCCCGAGACGCAGTCGCCCTTCTGGAGGTTGAAGCGGCGGATCTGGCTGGGCGACACGTAGATGTCGTCCGAGCACGGGAAGTAGTTCGAGTCCGGGCTGCGCAGGAAGCCGAAGCCGTCGGGGAGGATCTCGAGCACGCCCTCGCCCTGCAGCGGCTCCTCGGCGTCGGCGCGGGCCTGGAGCAGCGCGAAGATCAGCTCGTGCTTGCGCAGGCCGCGGGCACCCTCGATGCCGCGCTCGCCGGCGAGCTGGAAGAGCTGCTCGATCTGCATGTTCTTGAATTCGTTGAGATGCATCGTCGGTTCCTGGGCGCGTGGAGCGCGGTGGGGAGGCGCAGGGAGCGCGGCGGGGTGAGAGCGGGGCTGGCGGGCGGGGCGTCGCGGGGACGCGGTCGGGATGGGGCCGGGCGACGGGGGGCGTACGCCCGAACGTCACAGGCGCGCTTCGATCGAGCGCGCGGCGGCTTCGAGCTGTCAGGGTTCAGGACGAGCCTAACCAGCGTCGCTCGGGGAGTCACTATCGGGGGTGTGCTGAGCGGGGGCGGGCGGAGAGGCGGAGCATACGCACGAAGGCTCCGCGGTCCAGCGAATGCTGCACGGAGCGTGTGTGCGCCGCAGCGCAGGCGAGGATCCCAGGTCAGCCGATGGGGCCTCGGATCCGGTCTACCGCGGCCTTCCAGCGGCTCCGACGCGCCTGGCGCTCGGCCGCCTCGACCTGCGGCTCGAAGGAGGCGTCGGAGCGCCAGCGGGCAGCCACCTCGTCCGGGCCCGACCAGAACCCGGTGCCGATGCCCGCGAGGAAGGCCGCGCCCAGGCCGGTGGTCTCGAGCACCGCCGAGCGCACGACCTCCGATCCGAGCAGATCGGCCTGCATCTGCATCAGCAGATCGTTGGCGGCCGCGCCCCCGTCGACGCGCAACCCGGTGAGCTGGCGGCCGGCGTCGGCGCTCATCGCCTCGACCACGTCGGCCACCTGCTGGGCGATGGAGTCCAGCGTCGCCCGCGCGAGCTGCCCTCGGCCGCTGCCACGGGTCAGACCGAGCACCGCGCCGCGCGCGTCGGCGTCCCAGTACGGTGCGCCCAGGCCCGCGAAGGCCGGCACGACGACGATCCCGCCGCTGTCGGGCACGGAGCGTGCCAGCGCCTCCACGTCGGGGGCCGTGGAGATCACCTCCAGGGCGTCGCGCAGCCACTGCACGGCGGCCCCGGCGATGAAGACGGAGCCCTCGAGCGCGTAGATGGTCTCGGCGTCGCCCAGGCGCCAGGCGATCGTCGAGAGGAGCCCGTGCTCACTGGTGGGCACGGCGGCGCCGGTGTTCATGAGCACGAAGGCGCCCGTGCCGTAGGTGCACTTCGCGTCGCCCGCGCCGTAGCAGGCCTGTCCGAAGAGCGCCGCCTGCTGGTCGCCGGCGATCCCCGCGATGGGGACGCCATCGGGCAGGAAGTCGAGGCCGCGGGTGTGCCCGTAGATCTCGCTGGAGCTGCGGACCTCGGGGAGCACGGCCGCCGGGACGTCGAAGAGCTCGAGCAGGCCCGGATCCCAGGCGACGCGGCGGATGTCGAGCAGCGAGGTGCGGCTGGCGTTGGTCACGTCGGTGACGTGGACGGCGCCGCCGGTCAGGCGCCAGAGCAGGAAGGAGTCGATGGTGCCGAAGGCCAGCTCGCCGCGCTCGGCGCGCGCGCGGGCGCCGGGGACGTGGTCGAGGGTCCAGGCCGCCTTGGTGGCGGAGAAGTAGGGGTCCAGCACCAGGCCCGTCGCGCGGCGCACGCGCTCCAGGTGGCCCTCGTCGCGCAGGCGCTGGCACACGTCCGCGGTGCGGCGGCACTGCCAGACGATGGCGTTGTGGATGGGCGCGCCGGTCGCGCGGTCCCAGAACAGCGAGGTCTCGCGCTGGTTGGTGATGCCGACCGCTCGTACGGCGCTGGCGTCGACGTCCGCCATGGCGAGCGCGCGGCGGACGGTGTCGCCCACCGAGCGCCAGATGTCCTCGGGATCGTGCTCGACCCAGCCGGGCTGCGGGTAGATCTGAGGGAACTCGGCGTTGACGCGGGCGAGCACCTGGAGGTCGTGGGCGATCACCAGGGCCGTGGAGCCCGTCGTGCCCTGGTCGATGGCGAGGACGACGCCCTGCTGGCTGGTCATGCGTGCCTCCGTGGACGGGTGCGGACAGCGAGGCTCGCGGCCGGGCCGGGGGCGGCAGGGGAGCGCCGCCACGGGGCACGCGAGACCGCGATCATCCGCCCGGCGAGACTCGACTCTGGCGCCCGGTCCTGTCAACGTGCCCCGGCGGGCCGCGAGCAACGGCGGCCCCGGTCGGCCCGGAGGCTCGCATGGCGGACGACGCAGAGCAGAAGCCCACCCGCGTACAGATCGACGTCGAGCTCGACGACGCGCTCGCGCTGGGCAGCTACGTCAACATGGCGCGGATCTTCCACACCCAGAGCGAGTTCGTGCTGGACGCGCTCTTCCTGCCGCCCCAGAGCCGGAAGGCGACGGTGCGCGCGCGCCTGATCCTGAGCCCCACCCACGCGCGCTTCCTGCACGCGGCGCTGGGACAGAACCTGGCGCTCTACGAGGAGAAGTTCGGCGCGATCAAGACCGGCCCCGGCGGGCCCGACGATCCCGGCTCGATCCTGCACTGACGCCCGCTGCGCGCCCTACAGGCGCGCCCGTGGTACCTCCCCCGGCGGCCCGCGCGCCTCCGCGCCGGCGGGACAGCTCCAGCGCTCGATGGGACGGTCTGGCCGGCACGCGGGACACTCCCAGCGCCGTCGCGGGACAGTCGACTGTCCCAAACCTCGGGCCGAGCCCCGCCGATGCCAATGATCCCGGTCATCTGGGCGGGTGGCACGGCGCGTGCTCTTGCAGCCGGGGCCGGTGCCGTGGCGGCCGCGCCGGCGCACTCACCGCCGCCAGGAGGTCCTGCTCATGTCCACGTCCACGTCCACGTTCCGCTCCTTCCTCTCGGTCCTGGTGACCGCTTCCCTCCTCACCCTGGCCCTGCCCGGCGTCGCCTCGGCGCGGCCGGGTGCCCCGCCCAGCCGCAGCGCCGAGAAGGCGGTCACGGCCACCGGTGTCGTCAACATCAACACGGCCGGCGTGACCGAGCTGATGCGTCTGCCGCGCGTCGGCCCGAGCCTCGCCGAGCGCATCGTGGAGTACCGCACCCGCACCCCCTTCAAGCGCACGGTGGAGCTGGCCCGGGTCAAGGGGATCGGGCTCAAGACCGTCCGGCGCCTGGGCCCGTGGTTGGCGATCTCCGGCCCGACCACCCTCGACCGCAAGCTCGTGCTGCCGAAGCAGAAGCCGGGTGAGGCAGGCGCGGACGCTGGCGACGAGGTGGAGAGCCGGTAGCCGGCAGCCGGTCGGCCGCGGCGGGCGCGCTCTCCAAAGGGGAGCCGCCCGCCCCGGCGCCGCGCTCGACGGCGGGCCGGTTCGAGGTCGTCGGCGATGGCCGACGCCGGGAGCGTCTGCTAATCATGCCTCCGTGCTCAGAGGGTGTTCCCGAATTCTCCCGTCGCGTGGCTGGCTCATGTCTTTCCAGGAACTCGAGCGCCTCGGTCTCCCGCGCGCGGCAAGCGCCCTCCGCGCGCGAGACCCTGAAGAGACGTCGCAGGCGGGCCGCTCGGTCCGACCGTGGGGACACCCTCTCGGAGGGCGTTCCCGAATTCTCCCGTCGCGTGGCTGGCTCATGGCTCTCCAGGAGCTCGGGTGCCTCGGTCTCTCGCGCGCGGCGAGTGCTCTCCGCGGGGCCGGCCGTGAGAGGCCATCGCTGGCTCGCCGCTCGGTCTTGGGCGGGGGACCACACCGTGCCACGCCTCGCCATCGTCGTTCCCGCTCGGCGCGCGCGCTCGGGCTCTGCCTCCTCGCCGCGCTCTGCTGGAGCACCGGGGCGCAGGCTGCGTGGACCAACCGCGCGGACCTCATCTACCGGACCGCGCACACCCTCGATCAGGGTGAGCTGGAGGTGGGGATCTTCGCGCCGCTGCAGTATGGCGTGAGCGACCGGGTGCAGCTCTCGCTACACCCCATCCTGCTGCTGGTGTTGACGCCCCACCTGTCGGCCCGCTGGCGCGTGAGCAAGGCCGGGCGCGTGGCGGGGGCCATCGACGTGGGGGCGACCTGGTCCTTCCTCGACAGGGTCAACAGCGATGGGTTGCGGGTCGTCGACGACGGAGCCTGCCGCGGCTGCGGCTTCCCGGGCACGGTGCAGCTCACCGGCACCGTCAGTGTGGAGGTCGTGAAGGGGCTGATGCTCTCGGCGGGTGCCGGTCCCGCCCTGGACTTCCTGAACGTGCGTCCCGAGCGGATGCTGCTCGAGCTGCACGGCTCGGCGCTCTACCTGGTCAACCCCGACAACCTGCTGATGCTGCACGCCTCGACCTACCTCCACCCGTGGGTGGGGAGCGGCACGACCAGCCGCAGCTCGCTCCAGCTCATGTACGCCCACGCGTGGGGCTCGCTGCATCTCGGCGCGGGGGTGGCCTTCGGCGAGTTCGCGCTGGCCCTGGACGAAGGGACGGTGCGAAGCCTCCCCGGACGCCCGGGTGTGACCGTGGAGCACCGCGGCAACATCCGGAAGCTGCCGGTCTATCCGCTGCTGGATCTGTGGATCCGCCTCTGACGGAGGCCGGCCGGGCCCGGCGACAGCGGGGCCGACGCCTCTCGCCGATTGACAAACGCGATCGCTCTCCACATCGTGTGCCATATATGGTGCCGGAGGGGTGCGGGGGCCTGGACCTGCGCTCCCGACGTGGTCGCCGCGGGCGGCAAGCGGGGAGGGTTCGATGACGGCTCAGCAGGCGCGCTGCTCGGTGTGTGGCACCGACTTCTCGGTGCGGTTCTCGTTTCAACGCCAGCAGACCAGCGCCGGTGACGTGCACTACTGCTCGCAGGGCTGCCACGAGCGGGCGCTCTTCTCGCAGTCCACCAAGGAGTGCACCGCCTGCGGCAAGCCCTTCGAGCTGAAGTACGCCTACCAGCAGGCCTTCGTCGGCGGGCAGCAGGCCTTCTACTGCTCGCTGGAGTGCCGGGACGCCCCGGTGCGCCAGGCGGTGCGCGAGCGCCGAGGCGCCTACAAGATCGCCGTGATGAACCAGAAGGGCGGCACCGGCAAGACGACCACTACGGTCAGCCTGGCCCACGGCCTGGCGCAGGCCGGGCTGCGCACCCTCATCGTCGACATGGACTCCCAGGGCAACGTGGGCGTGTGCCTGGGCAGCGAGGGGGGCCGGAACCTCTACCATGTGATGGTGGACAACGCGGCGCCCGAGGAGGTCATCGTCAACGTCCGCGAGAACCTCGACCTGCTGCCCTCCGACAGCCTCTTGGCCAAGGTCGAGGTCCACCTCGCCCACGTGGAGCACCCCTTCCGGGTGCTGAAGAGCCGCTTCCGCGAGCTGGACTCCTACGACTACATCATCCTCGACTGCGGTCCGAGCCTCAGCCTGCTCAACCAGAACGCGCTGTACTTCGCCGACTACGTGCTCATCCCGGTGGCCTGCGACTACCTCTCGCTGGTGGGCGTCAAGCAGATCCTCCGCACGCTGAAGAGCGTTCAGGAGCAGCTCCGCCACCCGATCACGGTCATGGGCGTCCTCCCCACCTTCTACGACGTGCGCAACCGCATCAGCCACGAGGTGCTGCGTACGCTCCGGCGCTACTTCAAGGACAAGGTGCTCCATCCCATCCGCGTGAACACGCGCTTGAAGGAAGCGCCGTCCAAGCAGCAGTCGATCTTCGAGTTCGCCCCGAAGAGCTCTGGCGCCGAGGACTACGCAGTCCTGGTCGAGCGGGTGCAGGAGCTGGTCAAGGCCGCCCCGACCCAGCCCTCGGCCCAGCAGCCGAGCTTCCAGCTCTGAGAAGGTGTCCCTTCTGAGCAGGCCGGTCCGCTGACCCGCCCTGAGAGACCGTGCACGTCGTCCTGGTCACGCCGCAGATCCCGCAGAACACCGGCAGCATCTCGCGCCTGTGCGCAGCGACCGGCACCCACCTGCACCTGGTCGGTGAGCTCGGCTTCTCCCTGGCCGACCGCTACCTCAAACGAGCGGGCCTCGACTACTGGCCCCACGTGCTGCTGCACCGGCACGAGACCCTGGACGAGTGCCTGGCCAGCGCCGACCCCGCCTCGGTGGCCTTCTATTCGAGCCACGCGACCAGTCTCTACACCGACTTCGCCCCCCCGGCCGACCCCTGGATGGTCTTCGGCCGCGAAGCCGACGGCCTGCCCAAGGAGCTCCTGGCCCGAGAAAGCGCCCGCACCTACTCCATCCCCATCCTCCCGGTAGTCCGCAGCCTGAACCTGGCCAACGCAGTGAGCATCGTCCTCTACGAAGCGCTCCGGCAAAGAGGATTCCCACTCGGCGGATGAGCCGCGGTCTCGGTGGCGGTGGCGGTGGCGGTCTCGGTGGCGGTGGCTGCGGCGGTCTCGGTGACGGAGACGGTCGCATTGGCAGACACGGTCTCGGTCTCGGTGGGTGTGGCGGTCTCGGTGACGGAGACGGTCGCAGTGGCGGACACGGTCTCGGTGACGGAGACGGTCGCAGTGGCAGACACGGTCTCGGTTTCGGAGACGGAGACCGTGGCCGCGGCCGACTCTGAGACCGGGGCCGAGGCCGAGGCCGACACCGGGGCCGACGCCGAGACCGAGGCCGCGACCGAGGCTGAACCCGGGCCGACGCCGACCGGGACCGGCGCCGAGACCGAGGCCGACACCGAGGCCGAGACCGAGACCGAGACCGAGACCGAGGCCGAGAGACCGAGGCCGACACCGAGACCGAGACCGAGACCGGACCGAGGCCGACACCGAGACCGGAGACCGACACCGAGACGCGACACCGAGACCGACACCGAGACCGGGGCCGAGACCGAGACCGAGACTGCCGGCACCGAGACCGAGCGCCGAGACCGAGGCCGGCGCTGAGACCGAGGCCGAGGCCGAGACCGGGGCCGAGACCGAGGCCGAGACCGAGGCCGAGACCGAGACCGAGACCGAGACCGAGACCGACACCGAGACCGACACCGAGACCGAGACCGAGACCGAGACCGAGACCGAGACCGAGACCGAGACCGAGACCGACACCGAGGCCGGGGCCGAGACCGAGGCCGAGACCGAGACCGAGGCCGACGCCGAGACCGAGACCGAGACCGGGGCCCGAGGCCGAGGAGCACCGACCGAGACCGAGACCCGAGCCGACCGAGACCGGCACCGAGACCGGCACCGACGCCCGAGGCGCAACTGCCACCGGCACCGGCCGTCCCCGGCGGCCCGCGCCGCCGGGGACGGCGCGCGCTCAGCGGTTGGGGAAGATGAGCTTCCAGGTGATGGCCTGGACGCTGTCGAGCATCGCCAGGATGCGCTCGCCGTCGGCCGCCGGGACGGCCCGGAGCCCGACGAGCAGCCGCACCGCCGCCGACGCCTCCCGCGAGCTGGCGTACGCCATGCGATAGTACTGCACCCTGTCCCGTCCGAAGCGCCCCGACCCCTCGGCCAGGTTCAGCGGCACCGACACCACGGCCCGGGTCGCCTGGTCCCCGATGGCCCTGTACGTGGCCCCCAAGCCCTCGATGAGCCCGAACACGCCCACCGCCGCGTCCGTCGCCAACCTCTCGACCTCCAACGCCTTCTCCGTACCACGCATGTCCCGCCTCCTGGGCAGCCAGTTGAGGCCCCCAACCCCAGCCTTCCTCGTCGTCTCCGTCAGGGACGGCCGAAGGCCGCCGCGAAGCGGCCGAGGAGCGAAGCTCCGAAGGTCCTTGACGGAGACGACGAGGAAGGCGACCAACCAGCCTCGACTGGCTGCCCAGGAGGCGGCGCGCGCCGTGGCGGTGCCGTGGCGGTGGCGGTGGCTGAGCCGGTGTCGGTGCCCGCCGCCGTCGCCGAGGCCGAGACCGGCACCGAGGCCGAGACCGCGACCGAGACCGTCGCCGAGGCCGAGACCGAGACCGAGGCCGAGACCGAGACCGGCGCCGAGGCCGGGACCGAGACCGAGACCGAGGCCGAGACCGAGGCCGAGGCCGAGACCGAGACCGAGACCGAGACCGAGACCGACACCGAGGCCGAGACCGACACCGAGACCGGCACCGAGACCGAGACCGACACCGAGACCGACGCCGAGACCGAGCACCGACCGACACCGAGGCCGAGACCGGCACCGAGACCGACACCGAGGCCGAGGCCGAGACCGACGCCGAGGCCGACACGAAGACCGAGACCGACACGACGCCGAGGCCGAGACCGAGGCCGAGACCGACACCGAGACCGAGACCGACACCGAGACCGAGACCGAGACCGAGACCGAGACCGAGACCGAGACCGAGACCGAGACCGAGACCGAGACCGAGACCGAGACCGAGGCCGAGACCGAGACCGAGACCGAGACCGACACCGAGACCGACACCGAGACCGACGCCGACGCCGAGACCGAGACCGACGCCGACACCGACACCGAGACCGACGCCGACACCGAGACCGCCACCGAGACCGACACCGAGACCGCCACCGAGACCGAACCCGTCCTCAGAGCCCCAGGGCGCCGCCCCATCGATACAGAGGCGCCGAATGAGGCGAGCGAGCGCGCCGCTGAGGGCGGCGCGACCGAGCGCAGGCCGAGTCGGGCCCCAGGCCCGTCGCAGGCCTGACGCGAGGGAGCGCTGCCCTCAGCGGCGTGCGTAGCCGCCTCAGGCGGCGCCTCGGACACTTGCCTGCGAGCCCCGACCCCGCCTAGAATTCCCAAGCACCGCAACCAGCCAAGGAAGGCCCAATGCACCACCGCAGGCACTCGCGAGGGAGGCGGTGAGCGCGCCCCAGGGCGGCGGCGTCGCGCGGCTGGGGGCGGCGCTGCATGCGCAGGGGACGCCGGTCGTGTTCGGCTCGCCGGGCTCGGTGGCGCTGCGGATTGCGCGGGGGCTGGAGGGGACCGAGGCGCGCGCAGTGCTCTTGCGGGACCCCTACGGCGCGACGCTGGCTGCGGTGGGCTACGCGCGGGCGACCGGCCGGGTCGGGGTCTGCGGCAGCAACCGCTTCGAGGGGGCGACGCGGCTGGTGGCCGGGCTGGCCGACGCGCACCTCGACGGGGTGCCGGTGGTCGCGCTGGTCGATCGCGCCAGCGCCGAGTCCGGCGGTCGGGGCGAGGCGGTGGACGTCGTGTCCATGAGCGGCGGCATCGTCAAGCGGTGCATCGACATCGAGCACGCGAGTGACCTGCCGCGGGCGCTGCGCGAGGCCTTCGCCGCGGCCCGCTCGGGGAGGCCGGGGCCGGTCCTGGTCGAGCTGCCGGCGTCCTTCGCCGTGTCGCCGTCGGACGGGCCCGACGCGGCCGAGCTGTACGCGGCTTTGCAGCTACCGGACGAGCTGCCCGAGGGCATCGAGGCGGCGCGGGCGCTGCTGCTCGCGGCCAGGCGGCCGGTGGTCTGCACCGGCGCTGGGGTGGCGAGCCCTTCGGACGTCGCCGCGCTGGCAGACTTCGTGGAGACCGGCGGCATCCCGACCGTGGCGGTGCTCAAGGGGCTGGGCACGCTGCCCAGCAACCACGAGTTCTTCCTCGGCCTCGCCGGCGAGTTCGGCTCGCGGGCCGCCGAGCGCGCGCTGCAGGGGACCGACCTGCTGATCGTCGTGGGCGACTGCCACGACGCCCGGGGCGGGCTCGGGGCGCTGCGGGTGCCCGAGGACGCGCGCATGCTGCGCCTGGGCGTGGCCGCCGTCGGCTCGGAGGGCCGCGACGCGGACGTGCGCGTGACCGGCGACGCGGCGCTGGCGCTGCGGGCGCTCACCTCGGGCCTGGACATCGCCGAGTGGCGCTCCACCTGCCTGTTCGAGCGGGCCGTCACCGGCTGGCGTTACGACTCCCCCGCGCGAGGCGTCTACGCGCCGCGGCTGCTCAAGTCGCTCTCCGAGGCCTGCGAGGGCCCCACCTTCGTCGCTTGCGACGCCGGCTCCCACCAGGTGTGGGTCGCCCAGCACTGGCGACACCAGCGCCCCGAGCAGCTCCTCCAAGGCACGCGCTCCGGCGCCTCCGGCTTCGGACTGCCGGCCGCCATCGGCGCCTGGCTCGGCCGCCCCGACGCCCGCGTCATCAACGTGGCCGGCGACGGCTCCTTCCTGGCCAACCTCCACGAGCTGGCGACGCTCCGCTACTACGACATCCCGGTGAAGATGCTGGTGCTCGACGACCACGGCCTCGGCCACCGTCGCCCCCCCTGGGAGGACCCGGCCGGCGAGGCCGGCGACCCCTCGGCGCGCTGGGAAGGCCCCGACTTCGTACGCCTGGCGGCCTGTTTCGGCATCCCTGCGATGCAGGCCTCCCGCGCCACCCAGGAGAGCGAGGTGGTCGCGCGCCTGCTGGACGCCGAGGGGCCCTTCCTGGCGCACGTCCTCATCGACCGCGCCGATCACGCCGCCCCGCCGCCCCCACCGGCCGGCACCTGACCCGCCGGCCCGCGCGGCGCGTCAGGGCAGCGGCTTTCCGTGGCCCGGGACCATGAGCTTCGGCTTGTAGACCGTGAAGTCGAAGCTCGGAGAGTGGTGGGCGTTGTGGCACTGCTCGCAGGTCGTCGCCTTCGGGTGTGCCACCAGGTCGTCCGGGTCCTCGCTCTCGGCGTGCTTCGAGCCCGGCCCGTGGCAGGCCTCGCACTGCACGTCCTGCCGCCCGTCGGTCTTGCCCAGGATCGAGCCACCGGGTTTGCCGTAGCCGGTGACGTGGCAGCTCACGCACTCGGCATCGAAGGTCTTCTTCTGCTCCACCAGGGTGGCCCACGCCTCATGGTGGCGGTCCTTGTCCCAGAAGGCCTGGACCTCCTCGTGACACTCCAGGCAGCGGTCCACCCCGACGTACACCGCCTGCCCGGGCTCCGGCTCCGGCAGGCTGCCGGCGTGGGCCAGGTTGATGCGCGCCAGCTCCTCGTCGAACGCGTCCATCAACGCCAGCGCGTCGGGGTTCTGCGGCAGGTCCCAGGCGATCGGCGTCGCACGGAACGAGAACGTGCTGCGGTCCGTCGGCGCCTCGGACGGCCGCTTGCCCAGGCGCGCCCGCTCGTCGCGCAGGCTCGCCAGGTGGTGCCTGGCCGAGCGCACCGCGTGGTCCTCCTCGCTGCGGGTCGACGCCCAGGACTCGAGCGCCTTCTCGAGCTGTGCGATGCGCCCGTCCAGCGCCGCCAGTTCGGCCTCGCTCGGCGCGCTGGCGTCGACCAGGTCGGTGCTGCCGCCTACCAGACGCACCGTCAACCGCCCCACCCAGCGCCCCTCGCGGTGAAACTGCATCACCCGCGTCGGCCCGGCCGGGCCCTCGACCAGCTCCGCCTCGTCGCTGACCACCGGGTGTTCGCCCAGCCCGCCCGCCACCGCGAAGTGGATCCCCGGCACGGCTCGCACCAGGCGCTTGGTCTCGCGCAGGCCCAGGCTGCTCAGCAGCAGGACCACGTCGCTCTGACCGGCCAGGCTGGCCACCGACTTGCGCGCGGCCTCCACCGGGTCGCTCACCTTCGCGTAGGCCTTGGCGGCCTCCGCCTCGTCGGGCGAGGCCAGCGCGAAGATCCCCACCCTGAGCGTCCCCACCTTCTCGACCACGAAGGGCGTCACGGCCCCCATCCCCTGCGCGAGCTCGAGGTTGGCCGCGGTCAGCCGAGTCTTCGCCCGCGCCGCCAGCGCCGGCAGCCGCCCCTCGCTGGCCGCGAGATCCACCGCCGTCGCGCCCGCCACGGCCAGGTCCACGCCGCGCAGCAGGTCGGCCGCCACCTCGGCCTGCGCCTTGCGCTGGGCGACCTTCCGCTCCTCCACCACCGCGTCCTCGAAGAAGAGCGGCCCGGCGTGCACCAGCTCCGCGCCGGGGTGCTGGCTGCGCTCGGCGGCGATGAAGGGCGTCAGCCGGTCGAAGCCACCCTTCTGCAGCTCCACGGTGCAGCCGCACGGCCTGAGCACGCCTCGGATGTCGGCCATCAGCAGCAGGGTCCCCTCGCGCACCGCCGGCTCGGCGGTCGCGGCCGGGCCACCCTGGGGCTCGTCGCTGCCGGCGCTCGAGGGCTCCACCGGGCGGGGCTCGGGCACCCGGCCATGGCAGCCGGCGAGCGCGGACAGGGTGGCGAGCAGGGCGATGGGGATGCTGGCGCAGCGCACGGCGGTTCCTGGTCGTCTCGAGGAGCTCGCGGGGTGTCCGCCCCGCCTTCCTTCGCCTGCCGGCGAAACACGGCCGCACGCTACCGGCAGCCCGGTCGCGCGGTCAACGAAGGGCGCGCAGCGTGGGCCCGGGGCCCGGCGGTTGGTGGACGGGCCGAGGTTGGACTAACGTGCGCACCATGAACGCCCCTCCCCATGGGCTCTGGCCGAGCCGCGGGTGCGCGCTGCTGCTCTCGCTCGCCTGCGCGCTGGCGCTCGGGGCCTGCCGCGACGGCTCGGCACCGGCGGCGCTCGGTGGCGGCGACGGCACCCCGGACCCCGAGGCGGCGTCTGGCGGCACGACCTCCGCCCCCCCGCTCGGGCCCATCTTCGTGGCCGACCTCACCGCGCCCGACCAGCGCCCGGTCGATCTGGCGCTCAAGGCCGACACGCTGCTGCGCCAGGCCCTGCACGCCGACGGGCTCTTCGGGTCGGCCGCCAACGACGACCCCGCGGCCTGCGGCGCCGAGTTCCAGCTCTTCTATGCGGTGCTGGTCAACGGCGAGCCCGACAAGGACGCCGAGGCCGGCGAGGCGCGCATCGGCATCGAGGGCGTCGCGCACTGCCCCGACCCCACCTCGCCCCACCACGCCACGGAGGCCTTCAAGGTCAGCGACGAGGCCGGTCGAGCCTTCGGCGGCGAGCACGGCGGCACGGGCCCGGCCACCCTCGCCGCGCTGCTGGACGAGCAGGCGCCACAGCTCGCGGCGCGGCTCTACGGCCAGGTGCTCATGCGTCACGCGTCCGACGCCCGGATCCTCGAGGTGCTGGCCCACGACCAGCGCCCCGGCCTGCTGATGGAGGCGGCCTCCGAAGCGGGCGAGCGCAAGCTCACCCAGGCCGTGCCGGATCTCGTGCGGCTGACCGCCAGCGACGACGACGTGACCGCCTTGCGGGCCTGCGCCGCGCTGGGGCTCCTGGGCGACTCGCGCCGCGAGGTGCTGGCCGCGCTGGCCCGGATGACCGAGGGCTCCGACACCGAGCGCCACCTGACCGCGCTCAACGCGCTGGGCGACATCGGCGGCGAGGAGGCCGCGCGCTACCTCGACGCGCTGGCGGTCGGCCACCCGCTGGTGCCCATCCGCGACGCCGCGCGGCAGGCGGCCCAGCGTGCGCGCCGCGCGACGACGAGGTCGCCCGACGCGCCGGCGCAGGTCGACGACGCCGCGCCGTGATACTGGCGCACGCCGGATCGCAGCGGCATCATCCCGCGCACCCGTGGGGAGGAGGCGAGTGATGTTGGAAGGGATCGGCCGAGCACACCTCATCGGCATCGGCGGCATCGGCGTGTCGGGCGTGGCCCGCGGGCTGCTGGCGCTGGGCGTCCGCGTGTCCGGCTCGGACGTGCGCGAGTCGCAGCTCACCGAGGCCCTGGCCCGCGAGGGCGCCGAGATCACCATCGGTCACGACGCCCGGCTGATCGACGGGGCCGACCTGGTCGTGTACTCGACCGCCGTCCCCGACACGAACCCGGAGCTGGCCCTGGCGCGCGAGCGGGGCGTCCCCGTGCTCCACCGCGCCGAGGTGCTGGGCGCCATCCTGGCGCGGTATCCGCGCGCGGTCGGCGTCATCGGCACCCACGGCAAGGGCACCGTCTCCAGCGGCATCGCCTGGCTGCTCGAGCAGGCCGGCCAGGACCCCGCCTTCATCATCGGCGGCATGCTCCACGACTTCGACCGCCTCAACGCGCGGCTCAACGACGGCCCCACCATCGTCGCCGAGGTCGACGAGAGCGACGGCTCGCTGCGCCACGTGCAGCCGACGCTGGTCGTGCTGAACAACCTGGAGGCCGACCACCTCAACTACTACGACAGCCTGGAGCACATCCAGGACACCGTGGCGGCGGCGCTGGCCGACAACCCGCGCCTCGAGCACGTGGTGGTCAACCGCGACGACCCCGGCTCGCGCGCGCTGCTCGGCCGCATCGCGGTCCCCACCACCACCTTCGGGCGCCAGCCCGGAGCCGACGTCGAGGCGCGCGACATCGAGCTGCGCGCGATGGGCTCGACCTTCGAGCTGTGGGTGCGCGGCGAGGCCCGGGGGCGCGTCGAGGTGGCCCTGCCCGGCCTCTACAACCTGGACAACGCGCTGGCCGCCATCGCGGCCGGTCTGCATCTGGGCGTCTCGATCGAGGCGATCCAGCGCGCCTACGCGAGCTTCCACGGCCTGGAGAACCGCTTCACCGTGGTCGAGGCGGGCGAGCGCCGCATCATCAAGGACTACATCAGCCACCCGACGGGCATCCGCCGCGTGCTCGAGGCCGCCTCCGCCGACGGCCGGCGCCTGACCGCGGTCTTCAAGCCGTACCGGTTCACGATGATCCACTACCTCCAGGAGGACTACGCCGAGGCCTTCCACGACGCCTCCGAGACCGTCATCACCGAGCTCTACACGGCGGGCGAGCTGGCGATCCCGGGCATCGACACCGAGTACCTGTGCGAGAAGATCCGAAGCCGCGGCCCCAAGGTCACCTACATCCAGGACATGGACGACATCGTGGGCTACCTGCACGCCGAGGTGCGGCCGGGCGAGCAGGTGGTGTTCTTTGGCGGCGACGACCTGTTCCGGCTCGCCGACCGCTACGCCGACGAGCTGCGCGCTCGGGCAGTCCAGGCGTGAGCATGGAGGTCGCCGGACGGCGCTTCACGGTGGTCGGCGCCGGGCGCAGCGGCGTGGCGGCGTCGAACGCGCTGGCGCGGCGCGGCGGCGACGTGCAGCTGGTGGAGGCCCGGACGGACGCCGAGCGACCCGCGGGGCTGGACGCCGGCGTGGCCTTCGTCGCCGGCACCAACGCGCCGCGGGCGGGCGACGTGGCCGTGCTCAGCCCCGGCATCCCCGAGGTCTCGCCCGTGCGGGGCGAGGTCGCCGCGGCGGCCAGCGAGGTGCTCGGCGAGGTGGAGCTCTTCTGGCGCCTCTCGCCGGCGCCGGTGGCCGCCATCACCGGCACCGACGGCAAGAGCACCACCACCACGATGCTCGGCGCCATCGTCGCCCTCTCGGGCCGCCCCACCTTCGTCGGCGGCAACCTCGGCAACCCGCTCTGCGAGGGACTGGACGCCCTCGGGCCCGACCACCTGGTCGTCGCCGAGGTGAGCTGCTTCCAGCTCACCACCTGCGACACCTTCCGGCCCCAGGTCGCCATCGTCACCAACATCGCCGAGGACCACCTCGACTACCACGGCGGCTTCGAGCCCTATCAGGCCGCCAAGCGGCGCATCTGGCAGCGGATGGGCGCCGGCGACACGGTGATCCTCAACGGCGACGACCCCTTCATCGCCGCGTGGCCGCTGCCCCAGGGCCCGGCGATCCAGCGCTTCTCGCTCACCGACACCGCCGCCGAGGCGCACCTCGAGGCCGGGCGCCTCGTGGTGCACGGCGAGGCGCTGATGAGCCGGGCGCGGCTCCCACTGCCCGGCGGGCACAACGTCCAGAACGCCCTGGCTGCCGCCCTGGCCGCCCACGCGCTCGGGATCCCCGCCGAGGTCACCCGCCGCGCGCTGATGGCCTACCAACCCCTGGCCCACCGCCTGCAGCCGGTCCCGACCGAGGACGGGCTGCGCTGGGTCGACGACTCCAAGGCCACCAACCCCAACGCCGCCGCCGCGGGCATACGCGCCATCGACGGCGGGCTGATCCTGCTGTGCGGCGGCTCGTCGAAGGACGCCGACTTCGCGCAGTTCGGCGCCCTGGTGCGCGAGCGGGCGCGGCTGGCCATCTGCTACGGGCAGACCCGGGAGGCCCTGGCCCAGGCCATCGGCGGCGACCGGGCGGTGGTGGTGGAGACCCTGGCCGAGGCCGTGGCTCACGCGCGTGCGGCCGCGGTGGCGGGAGACACGGTGCTGCTCGGGCCGGCCTGCGCCTCCTTCGACCAGTTCAAGAGCTACGGCCACCGCGGCGATGTGTTCCGCGCCCTGGTGCGAGGCGAGCCCGTCCCCGCCTGACCCCGAGCATGAGGCTCGACGCCCGGCGGCTCGGGCGCTACATTCCCGGCCCCGACGACGAGGAGGGGCCAGGATGATCGACAGGCTCGAAGCCCTGCGGGCCGAGGCCGACGCCGCCATCGCGGGGGCACCCGACGAGGCCGCGCTGCGCGAGCTGGAGGTGGGCTACCTCGGCAAGAAGGGCGCCATCACCGAGGTGCTCAAGGGCATGAAGGACGTGGCGCCCGCGGACCGCCCCCGGGTCGGCCAGGTCGTCAACGAGGTGCGCGGCGCCGTCGAGTCCGCCATCGCGCGGCGCCGTGAGAGCCTCGAGGCGGCACGCATCGCCGCGCTGTGCGAGGACCCCACCTTCGACGCCACCCTGCCCGGCCCCGTCCCGCGCGTGGGCGCCCTCCACCCGGTGACCCAGGTCACCTGGCACGTCGAAGAGGTCTTCCGTGCCATGGGCTTCATGCTGCTGGACTACCCGGAGGTCGAGACCGACTGGTACAACTTCCAGGCGCTGAACATCCCGGCCGACCACCCGGCGCGCGACATGCAGGACACCTTCTGGCTCGAGGGCGGCCACCTGCTGCGCACCCACACCTCGCCCGGCCAGATCCGCAGCATGCAGAGCTTCGCGCCGCCCTTCCGCGCCATCTTCCCCGGCCGCGTGTTCCGCTACGAGCGCATCGACGCCTCCCACGAGCACACCTTCCACCAGGTGGAGGGGCTGATGATCGACCGCGACATCAGCGTGGCCAACCTCATCCATTCGATGAAGACGCTGCTCGGCGCCATCTTCGAGCGGGAGGTCACGGTGCGCCTGCGGCCCGGCTACTTCCCCTTCGTCGAGCCGGGCTTCGAGCTGGACATCCAGTGCCAGGTCTGTGGCGGCTCGGGCTGCTCGGTGTGCAAGCACTCCGGGTGGGTGGAGCTGCTCCCCTGCGGCCTGGTGCACCCCAACGTGCTGCGCTTCGGCGGGCTGGACCCCGACGAGTGGTCCGGCTGGGCCTTCGGCCTCGGGCTGTCGCGCCTGGTGATGATGAAGTACCAGATCGAGGACATCCGACACCTCGCCGGCGGCGACCTCCGCTTCGTCGCGCAGTTCAGATAAGGAAGGCGCAACGTGCTGATCTCGCTTCGGTGGCTGGCCCGCCACGTGGACCTCGATGGCGTCGACGCCGATGAGCTGGGCCGACGCTTCACCCTGAACGTGGCCGAGCTGGACGCGGTGCACCGCGTGGGCGCAGGCCTCGAGGGGCTGGTCGTGGGCCTGGTGCAGCGCGCCGAGGACGTCCCCGACACCCACCTGCACGCCTGCACCGTGGACGTCGGGGACGGCACGCCGCGCTCCATCGTGTGCGGGGCGCCCAACGTCGCCGCGGGCCAGCGGGTCGTGGTGGCCTTGCCCGGCGCCGTGGTCGGCGACCTGGAGATCGTCGAGCGACCGCTGCGGGGCGTTCTGTCCCAGGGGATGATCTGCAGCGAGCGCGAGCTTGGCCTCAGCGACGCGCACGAGGGCATCCTGGTGCTCGACGGCGACCCGGCGCCGGGGACGCTCGTCTCGGAGCTGGTGCCGCTGACCGACGTGCTCTTCGAGATCGACAACAAGAGCCTCACCCACCGGCCCGACCTGTGGGGGCACCGGGGCATCGCGCGCGAGGTGTCGGCGATCCTGGGCCGCCCGCTGCGACCGCTCGAGCTGGACGTCGATTTCACCGACGCGCGGCCGCTCACGCTCACGGTCGAGGCGCCCGACGCCTGCCCTCGCTACTCGGCGGTGACACTCGAGGGCGTCACGGTCGCCCCGTCGCCGCTGTGGCTGCGGGCGCTGCTGCACCGCGTGGGCACGCGCGCCATCAACAACGTCGTCGACGCCACCAACTTCGTGATGCTGGACCTGGGCAACCCGCTCCACGCCTTCGACCGGCGCGAGGTGGCCGGCGACGCCATCGTCGTGCGCTTCGCCCGCGACGGCGAGACCTTCACGACCCTGGACGGCGCCGAGCGCTCGCTGCGCCCGAGCGACCTGCTCATCGCCGACGCCGAGCGCGGCGTCGCCCTGGCCGGCATCATGGGCGGCGAGAACTCGGAGATCCGCGACGACACCCTCGCGGTGGTGCTGGAGTCGGCCAACTTCGACGCCGCCGTCATCCGGCGCACGGCCGTCCGCCTGGGCCTGCGCACCGAGTCGTCGGCCCGCTTCGAGAAGAGCCTGGACCCGGCGCTGGTGGCCGACGCCTCCCGCGCCTTCTGTCGCCTGCTGGCCGAGCTGTGCCCGGGAGTGCGCGTCACCTCCGCCTTCATGGACGTCGCGCGGGCCGCGGCGGTCCCGCCCACCATCGCGCTGCGCGTCGACCGCGTGCACCGCCGCCTGGGCGTGGAGCTGGGCGCCGCGCGCATCACCGAGATGCTGACGCGCCTGAGCTTCGGGGTGCGCCCCGCCCAGGACGGCGTGCTCGAGGTGACGGTCCCGAGCTTCCGCGCGACCAAGGACATCGCCATCGAGGCCGACCTCATCGAGGAGGTCGGACGCTCCTTCGGCTACGACCACATCCCGCCGCAGCCGGCGACGGTCATCCTCACCGACCCGCACCCGAACCACCAGAAGCTCACCGAGCGCGCCGCCCGCATCTACCTGGCCAAGACCGCCGGCCTCGATGAGGTGCTGAGCTACGCCTTCGACTTCGACCCGCTGCTGGAGCGCATCGGCGCGGTCCCGGCGGAGCGCCTGCGGCTGGTCAACGCCATCAGCGCCGAGATGCCCGCGCTGCGCACCGCCCTGGGGCCCGGCCTGCTCGGGGTCCTCGAGAAGAACGCGCGGCGCGAGGACGCCATCGGCGTCTTCGAGCTGGGCCGCGTCTTCCTGCCCGGTCCCACGCCCGACGCGCTGCCGCACCAGCCCACCACCCTGGGCGGCCTGGTCGCCGAGGTCGCCGCGGAGGAGGATCCGGACGCGGCGCTCTTCGCCCGCCTCAGCGGCGTGCTGCGTGGGCTGGCGCCGGCGGTGCAGCGCACCCCGCTGCGCCTGGTGCAGGGCGGGGTGGCCTGGCCCTGGGCCCACCCGGTGCGCCAGGCCCGCCTGATGCTGGGCGAGGCCACCCTCGGATACGTGGCCGAGCTGCACCCGGCCACCCAGCGCGCCCTCGACGTGCGCCAGCGTGCCGCGCTCTTCGAGCTGGACCTCGACGCCTGGCGTGAGAGCCCCCGAGCCGCGGTGGCCTACCGGCCGCTGGCCCGCTACCCCTCGGTCTATCGCGACTTCGCCGTGGTCGTGGCCGAGGCCGTCCGCGCCGAGGCCGTCGCCGACGCCATCGAGGCCGCCGTGCCCGGGCTGGTCCGCGACGTCTCCTTCCAGTCCGTGTTCCGCGGGGCCGGCCTGCCCGGCGGGCAGAAGTCCATGGCCTTCGCGGTCACCCTGGGGCTCGACGATCGCACGCTGACCGACGCCGACGTGCGCGCCGCCGAGGAGGCCATCTGGACCTCGCTGGCCGAGCGCGTCTCAGGGACACCGCGCGCGTGAGGGGCCCCGACCACAGCCGCCGGCCTCCTCGGACCGCGACGGGCGTGCGCACGTGAGCGAGGGCCCCACCACGCGCCGGCTGGGCCGCGCCCGGGACACGCCCATGGTCCTGGTGGTCTCGCCGTCCGTGTCGCCACCCTGGACCAACGGCACCTCGGTGCTGGTGCGTCACCTGGCCGAGGCAGGCCACGACTTCCGCTACCACATCATGGGCTGCCGTGGTCAGGTGGCCCCGGCCGCCCGCGTCATCGTCGAGCCCATCTACGGCGACGGTCGCCAGCACGCCCTGCTCACCCAGGCCCGCCTCGCCGCGCGCCTGCTGCGCCCCGACGGCGCCGCGCTGCATCACTTCTTCTTCGCGCCCCACCCGCGCGCGGTCTCCATCGCCCGCACGGCCCTGACCCTGTCGCGCCGCCGCTCGGTCCACACGGTGCCGAGCCCGCCCGCCGACGACCTCGACCTCCGCCGCGCCACCTTCGCCGACCGCACCGTGGTCCTCACCGAGGCCAGCGCCATCAGCTTCCGCCAGGCCGGCGTCAGCCGGGTCCACGTCATCCGTCCGGCCGTGCCCGTGCCCGCGGAGCCTGCAGACCCGGCCGCCTCCCGCCGCCGCACCGCCCTGTGGTTGCGCGGCCCCGCCTGGGGCGAGGAGCCCGTCTTCCTCTACCCCGGTGACCTCGAGTTCTCCGACGGCGCCCGGGTCTTCCTCGACGCAGCCGAGCTGGTGCTGGCCGAGCGCCCCGACGCCCGCTTCGTCCTGGCCTGCCGCCCCAAGACGCCGCGGGCCGCCCACGTCCTCTCCGAGCTCCAGCGTCGCGTCGCCCGCTGGCCGCTCCGCGAGCGGGTGACCTTCGTCGGCGTGGCGCCCGACTTCGCCGCGCTGCTCGGCGCCGTCACCGCGGTCGTGCTGCCCGTCGACACGCTCTACGCCAAGGTCGACACGCCCCTGGCCCTCCTGAACGCGATGGCCCTCGGCACCCCCGCCATCGTCAGCGACATCCCCCAGCTCTCGGAGCTCGCCGGCCTGGGCGACGGTGTGCGCGCCGTCCCCCGCAGCGACCCGGAGTCCACCGCCCGCTCCATGCTGGCGCTGGCCGACAACCCCACCCTGCGCCGCGCGCTCGGCGAGGGCGCCCGCCGCACCGTCGCCACCCACTTCGCCCCGCGCGCCATGGCCGCCGCGTACGAGGCCCTCTACCGCGAGCTCATCGATGCGTGACAACAAGAGCTACTACGACACCTTCGCCGAGACCTACGACCGCGGCCGCGACCGCGGCTACCACGGGTTTCTGGACCGCTCCGAGTTCGAGCTGGTCGCGCCCTTCGCGCGCGACCGCGAGGTGCTCGAGGTGGGCTGCGGCACCGGCCTCATCCTGGCGCGCCTGGAGCAGGTCGCCCGGCGCGCCGTCGGCGTCGACCTCTCGCCCGGCATGCTGGCGCGCGCGCGCGACCGCGGCCTCGACGTGCACGAGGCCAGCGCCACCGCCCTGCCCTTCGACGACGCCAGCTTCGACGTCTGCTGCAGCTTCAAGGTGCTGGCCCACGTCGAGCACATCGACCGCGCCCTCGCCGAGATGGCGCGCGTCACCCGGCCGGGCGGCGTGATCGTCGCGGAGTTCTACAACCGCCACAGCGTGCGCACCCTGGTCAAGCGCTACGGACCCGCCGGCCGCGTCGGCGCCGCCGGCGACACCCACGAGCGCGAGGTCTTCATCCGCTACGACTCCCTCGACGACGTCCGCCGCTACCTGCCCGAGTCGCTGAGCATCGAGCGCGTCGACGGCATCCGCGTGCTCTCGCCGGCGGCGCTGCCCTTCGAGCTGCCGGTACTCGGGCCGCTGTGGGCACAGGCGGAGCGCATCGCGTCGAAGCTGCCGATCCGCCGCTTCGGCGGCTTCCTGGTCGTCACCCTCCGCCGCAGCTGAGCCGCCGCCCGCCCGTCTGGGCACCGCCGCGAATCGAGGGCATGCTGGTCCCGACGCGGCGCGGCCGGTGGAGAGGCCGTCCCCCATCCGCGCGTCGCCGTCCTGCCTCGCCCGAGGAGCCGCGGAGCGTGCTGCGCGATGGATGATCTCTTCTTCACAGCCCTGGCACTCGCTGCCGTCGCGCTGGTGCTGGGGCTGCCCATCGTGGCCTGGAGCACCGCCGCCGCGGCCCGCCGCGAGCTGCGAGCGCTCGCCGAGCGCCACGAGGCGTTGGCCCGTGAGCTGCGAGCGCTGAAGGCGCGCGGCCTCGGCCCGCCCCCCGAGGGCCTCGCCGGGCCGGAGCCGGAGCGCACGGTGGGCGACGCCGGAGCTCTCGCCGACCGCGCGCCACCCCTCGAGGACGCCGTGGAGGAGCCGGTGCGCGGCGCCGGCGCCGCGACGCCCGAAGCGCCGCGACCGCTCCCGACACCGGCCTGGGCCCGGCCCGACGCCCCCTCTGCCGAGCGCCGCCCCACCGAGGAGGCGATCGGCATGACCTGGGCCACCCGCCTCGGCGGGGCGCTCCTGCTGCTCGGGGTCCTCTACTTCTTCCGCTACGTGGTCCAGCAGGGCTGGCTCGGCCCCTGGGGCCGCATCGGCCTGGCCGCCGCCTCCGGTGCGGGGCTCATCGCGGCCGCCGAGTGGCTGCGCGCCCGCACCCAGCCGCTCTGGGTGCACGCGGTCACCGGCGTCGGCGTGGCCCTGCTCCTCACGGCCGCCTGGGCCAGCCACAGCCTCTACGCGCTGGTGCCGCTGACCGCCGCCTTCATCGCCTTCGCCGTCATCGTCTTCATCGGCGGCTCGCTGGCCGTCCGCCACCAGAGCCAGCCGCTGCTCATCACCTGCGTGCTGGCCGCCCTGGCCAACCCGCTGCTGCTCTCCTCCGGCCAGGACCGGCCGGCGGCGCTCTTCGCCTACCTCCTCCTGGTCGCAGCCGCCGCCTCCCTCGTCGGCACCCGCCGCCGCTGGCCCTGGCCCCCGCTGCTCTCCGCGCTGGGGACCATCCTGCTCTTCGGCGCCTGGTACGGGCGCTGGTTCAGCCCCGACACCACCTACGCCAACCTCGGCGCGCGCGCCCCGACCCTCGCCTTCGTCCTCGCCTTCGCCGCGCTCTTCAGCGCCACCGCCCGCGCCTCGAGCCCCCGCGCCGGCGCGCTCCTGCTCGCCGCCGCCGCCCTCATCGGGCATTTCGGCGCCGGGCTGCTGCTGATCGACCACTCCACGCTCCTCGCGGTCGCCGTGAACGTCCTCGGCGTCGCCTTCGCCGCCCTCCTCGTGAGCGCCGCGCAGCCGGCGCGCGCGGTGTGGCCGCTCGGCTTCGGCTTCATCACCTTCGCTGCGCTCTCGGCCCTGGTGCGCGAGCGCGCCGCCTGGATCGACGCCAGCGGCGCGGAGCAGCTCGCCCGCTTCACCCACGCCCCGCTTTCGCTGGTCGCCACCTGGGCGGCGCTCTGGCTCGCCGCCGCCTGCGCGCTGCGCCTCCGCGCCCCCACCGCCCGCGCCTCCGGTCCCTTGCTCGCGCTGCCGGCGGTGGCCTTCGCCGCGCTGCTGCTGCTGGGCACCGACGACGGCGCGGTCGCCACGCGCACCGGCGGCCTCCTCGCCGCCGCCGCCGTCCTCGCCGCCCTCGCGCTGGCCTTCCATCGCCAAGCCGATCGCCCGGCCAGCGGCCTGCTCGCCACCGCCGCCCTGGGGCTGGTCGCCCTGGCCGTGCCGGTGGCCTTCGACGGCGCCGCCGTCAGCGTGGCCTGGGCCGCCCTGGCCGCCCTGGTCGGGGTGCTGGGCGTGCGGGCCGGCGGCCGCCCCATGGGCCGCGCGGCGGCGGCGTTGCTCACCCTGGCCATCGCCCACGCGCTCGGCCAGGACTTCGGCGCCCCCGAGCGCGCTCGCGACCTCTACGCCCTCAGCCTGGGCACCGAGGGCGCCTTTCACGCCCCGCTGCTCATCGGCGAACGCGGCCTGGCGCTGCTCGGCAGCGGGCTCGCCGCGCTGCTGATCAGCGGCGCCGTCCGCAGGGTCGACCCGCCGCTCTACCGATGGGTCGCAGGGGCCGGCCAGATCCTGCTCGCCGCCTGGCTGGTCACCGAGGCCTGGGCCCTGCTCGAGCGTGGCGTCCCCGCCCCGGCGCCGTCCGCGTCGGAGACCGCGTTCGCCGACGCCTGGGACGGCGCCTTGCAGGCGCTCCGCGCGCTGGGCCCCGCACGCGCCGTCACCACCAGCGTGCTCATCGGCCTGTGGGGCGGCGCCCTCCTCTCCCTGGGCTTCTTCCGCCGCGAGCTCTACCTGCGCTGGCTGGGCCTGGCCTTCCTCAGCGCCACCCTGGCGAAGCTGCTCTTCGTGGACGTCTGGGACCTGGCCCGCCTGTACCAGACCGTCATCCTCATCGCGCTGGGGGCGCTGCTGCTGTCCAGCGGCTTCCTCTACGCGCGCTTCGGCGACCGGCTCCGCGAGGTCATCCGCGACGAGTAGGAGCGTGGAGCGGACAAGGGATCCGGGTGGATCCGGGGTGCTTCCGAGGTGATTCGGCGAGGCCTGGCGAAGCGAAGCCCTTTCCAGGACCCGAGGCAAGCCAAGGGGTCTGCCGCAGCGGCTCCGGGACGCCGAGGCGCCCGAGAGCGCCCGGAGCCGACGAATCATCTCTCTGCTACACGCTCGTAGCCGCCGCCAGGTGCACCCGGAAGCGGGTGAACTTGCCCAGGGTCTGGGCCACCAGCCGCACGCCCGCCCGCTCGGCCACCTCCAGGAGCAGGGCCCGGGCCTCGTCGGCGCGCTCGGTCTCCACCTCGACCTCGGCCTCGACCACGCCACCGGGGAACTCGGTGCGGTCCACCTCGAGCAGGAAGCCCGCGCAGGGCACGAGGTGGCGACGATTGCGCATGCCTCCCAGCGGCACCAGCGCCCCGACCCCGGCCTCCTCTGTCAACCAACGCGCCGGCTCGACGCCGACCCCCAGCAGCGCGCTCGGATCGGCCGCGATCCTGGCCGCCGTGGCTTCGTCCAGCTCGGCCTCACGCTCCTCGGCCACGAAGTAGCCGTCCACCGCCTGGGAGCCCGACTTCACCGTGAGCAGCCAGCGACCGTCGGCCCCATCGCGCCGCTCCTGTCGCAGCCTGACCATGATCCGGGCGCGCTCGGGCGGGGCGCCGGGCTCGACGAAGTAGAGGTTGTCCTGGGTGAGCACCGCGGTCGCCGCGGGCAGGGCGGCCAGCAGCCGGGGCAGCTCGTCGGGGTCGGGCAGCGAGAGCTTCAGCTCGCGCTCGGTGGGCGCGCTCACGGCGCGACGTAGAGGTCGACCCGCACGCCACCGGCGTCGGAGCTGGCGAGCGGCTCTTGCTGGCCCAGGGCTCCGGCCAGCGCGCTGCGCTCGGCTCCGGACCCGTCGCGGACCAGCAGCACCCGGCTGGCCTGCTCGGGCGACTCCACCCAGCGATAGGGACGCGGGCCCCGCTCGGTCAGCACCTGCAGCGCGTGGGCGTAGTCCGGCGCTTCGGCCACCACGTACACGGTGGTCTCGGCGTCGGGCGGCGCGCCTCGGGCGAGCAGCGCCTCGGGCAGGGGCTGGCGCGTCGCGGCCCCGAAGCGCTGGGCCGCCCGAGGGCCCACGCCGAGCAGCAGCGCCAGCCCGGGCAGCAGGAGCACCAACGCGGCCACCAGGCCGTGGGCGAGCCGCGGCGAGAGGTTGGGGCGAACGCGGGCGAGGGCGTCGCCCATCGCGACGACGCCGATGCCGGCCGTCAGCGCCGTCGGCGCCCAGAGCCAGGACAGCAGGTTGCGACGCTCGGCGAAGAGGCCGCCGTCCAGCCCGGCAGTCACCAGCAGGGTCGCCAGCACCAGCAGCGGCGACCACAGCCCGCGTCTGCCGGCGCGCGCGGTCGCGGCCACGCCCACCAGCCAGGCGCCGAGCAGCGGGACGGGCGTCCAGGCGACCCACTGCAGGGCCGCGACCAGGGCGCTCGGCGCGCGGCCAGCGGGCTGGTCGAAGAGCACCCCACCGATGGTCTGGCGCGGGGCTGCCTGGGCGATGCCGCTGACCAGCCAGGCGCCCAGGTGACGCGTGGTCTCGTGCCACGCGGCGGGCCAGGACGCGACGAACACGATCAGCGCGATGGCGGGCGCGGCGAAGAGCGAGACCGGCACTGGCGGCAGGGGCAGCAGCCCGGGCTCGTGCGAGGGGCGGGGACGGGGGCGGGTCGCAGCGGCCGCCACGGCGAAGAGCGGCAGCAGCAGCACCACCCCCGCGGGATGCAGGCCCAGGGCCAGCCCGAGGGTGAGCCCGGCGGCGATGGCGCCGCGGCCGCGAGCGACGCGCTCCATGGCGGCCAGCGTCAGCGCCACTACCAGGGCACCGAGCGCGGCCACGCCGGCGGTCGAGGCGCTGCCGAGCGCGCCGGGCATGGCCAGCAGCAAGGCGGCGCCCAGGGCGGCCGCGCCGGCCCCGCCGCCGCAGCTCCGGGCCAGCAGGAGTCCGGTGGTCAGCGCGGCCAGGATCAGGGCGAGGGTGGCGCCGTAGCTGGCGCTGCTGGCGTCGTCGGTGGCCGGCGCGGTCAGGGCGGCGCCGGCGATGAACCAGCGCGCCAGGGGAGCCTCGGTCGCGTGCCGCTGGCAGGCCGGAGCGTCGGGTCGCGCGACGCAGGGGGGTACGCCCGCGTCGGACTCGAATCCGCGCCGGGCGCGCTCGCGCAGGCCTCCGCTGCCCGTGGTCAAGGCGTCGGCCAGGCGCGCTCCGGCAGCCAGCCCGTCGATCTCGGCGGCGTCCCACACCGCCGCCGGGCGTCCCAAGGACACCACCAGCACGACGGCGGCGATGAGGCCGAACCAGGCTCCGCGTCCTGCGGCGGGCCGTGGCCCCCCGGGGGAGTGTCGTCGAGTTTCGTCAGTCATCGCGGCGCCTTATAGCCCGCGCACCCAGGGGCGTCCAGGCGCGTATTCATTGACAGGTCCGGCGCGGTGGGCCTAGATTGGACCGTAGCGTTGCTGTACCTGGAGCCGACCCGGACCTTGCCACCGGGGGCTCCGCGTGCTGGCTACCGCAGCGAAAGACGACTGACGAGCTGTTCTTGACCGATTGCCCCACCTGCTCGATCCGACAGCCTCGCCGCAGCGCGCTGACGCGTCTCGCGTCGATGCCATGGGTCCTTGCAGGCTTCTCGGTGCTCATCCTCGCCTGCGGGGCGGACGCCGTGTGCCCGAACGGGACGGAGGGACACCCCTGCGCCCCGACCACCGCCATCGGCGCGCAGCCGGAACTTCCGGTGGGTGCCGCAGGAGCGGACGACGTGCTGGCCGATACTTCGGCCGCTGACGCGGTCGACGCGTCAGAGCCGTCGGATCTGGACGCTCGCGCCGATGTCGGCGTGGGCGACGCTGATTCTACTGACACATCACCACCACCACCCGATACCCAACGAGATGGCCTGGCAGCGGACGGCGAGACGCCGGACGCGAAGGCCGGCGGAGACGAGAGCTCTGCCGACCGGCCGGCCGTCGCGGCTGAAGCGCGCGGACGATGGGCCGCGGTTCTCGGAGACGCGCGAGCGTCCCGTCATGGTCCGGACCGAACGACGAACGGCTCGCACTGGTGGCCGACTCGCGCGGGATCGGCACGCGGCGCCTGAAGGCGCCTCGCAGCCGCTGCCCGAACCGACCTGGAACCCGACCCGACATCCCGTCCGCGCGCCGCCCGCCGCGTCTCCCTGGGAGGAGAACGCCCATGGCGGAGAAACTGCTCATCAACGTGACCGTCGAGGAGACACGCATCGCGCTCGTGGAGGGCGGCGTGCTGTCCAACCTCGAGATCGACACGACCCAGCTCGACGAGGCCAAGGGCAATGTCTACAAGGGCATCGTCCATCGGGTGAACCCGAGCCTGCAGGCGGCGTTCGTGGACTACGGCGAGGACAAGCAGGGCTTCCTGCCGCTGTCCGAGATCCACTCGCGCTACCATCCCGCCGACGCCGGCAACAAGAAGCTGACCATCTCCGACCTGCTGCGCGAGCGGCAGGAGCTGATGGTCCAGGTGGTCAAGGACGAGATCGGCAACAAGGGCGCCAGCCTCTCGACCTACGTGTCGCTGCCCGGCCGCTACCTGGTCATCATGCCCGACTCGGGCAAGACCGGGATCTCGCGGCGCCTGCCCACCGACGAGCGCAAGCGCCTCAAGGACCTCATCGACGACCTGCCGGTGCCCGAGGGCTTCGGCGTCATCATCCGCACCGCCGGCGTCGAGCGCGAGAAGAGCGACGTCGCGCGCGACCTCGAGTACCTCAAGCGCCTGTGGACCAACCTCGAGGAGCGCTTCGCCGCCTGCAAGGGCCCGGGCCTCATCCACCGCGAGCGCAGCGCCGCCATGCGCTTCATCCGCGACTACGCCACGGGCAACCTCGACGAGATCCTGGTCGACGACGTCGACACCTACGAGGAGATCCGCGACTACTGCGCCGTCCTGGTGCCCGAGATGCGCAGCCGCATCCGGTTCTACGACGACCCCACGCCGCTCTTCAGCCGCTACCAGGTCGAGGACCAGATCGACGACGTCTTCGCGCGCCGCATCGACCTGCCCTCCGGCGGCTCCATCGTCATCGACCAGACCGAGGCGCTGGTCGCCATCGACGTCAACTCGGGCCGCGTGAAGACCGACGATATCGAGCAGACCGCGCTCACCACCAACCTCGAGGCGGCCGCCGAGGTGGCCCGCCAGCTCCGCCTGCGCGACCGCGGTGGTCTGGTGGTCGTCGACTTCATCGACATGCGCGACCGCGAGAACATCAAGGCGGTCGAACAGGCCGCGCGCGACGCCTTCGCCTCGGACAAGGCCAAGGTGAAGTTCAGCCGCATCAGCGAGTTCGGGCTGATGGAGATCAGCCGTCAGCGGCTCAAGAGCGCGCTGATGATGAGCAGCTTCCACGCCTGCTCGAGCTGCGGCGGGACCGGCCAGGTGCGCTCGGTGGAGTCCAGCGCGCTCTACCTGCTCCGGCGCATCAAGGAGACCGTCCTCCGCGGCACCAACTACGTGCACGTGTCGGCCAAGATGCCCGTGGACGTGGCGAACTACCTGGTCAACCGGAAGCGACGCGACCTGTCCGAGCTCGAGCGCGAGACGCGGGTCAGCCTGGACGTGCGCGGCGTGCCCGACTGCCCGCCCCACCAGGCCTTCGTCGAGATCCTGGCCTCGGCCGGGCGCGGCAAGCGGGCGCGGCGCCTGCTGCTGACCTTCGACCTGGTGCGCAGCGACGTCGAGCGCCGCGAGCTGGAGGACATGGAGGAGGTGCTCATCGAGGCGGCCGAGGCGCGGGGCCTGAGCCTGACCGAGGACGAGTACGACGCGCTCTACCGCACCATCGAGAAGAAGATGGCGGAGGACCTCGAGATCGTCGAGGCCCAGCGGCAGGCCCAGGAGGATCAAGCCCGCCACCGCTCGGACCGCGACCGGGAGACCGTGGCGCGGGAGGAGGCCGAGCGGGCGGCGCGTGACGAGCGCGTGGCCCGGCAGGCCCGCGAGGTGGCGGCGGCGGCCGCGGCGGCAGCGGTGGCGGCCGTTCCGATGGAGCGCTCCGGCGGCATCGTCGGGTGGTTCAAGCGGGTCCTGTACGGCGACAAGAAGCCGGTGGCCACCCTCCCCATCGAGCTGCCGGGCCTGCCCAAGACCTCGTCGGCGAGCAGCGCGCGGCGCTCCCCGCCGTCGGAGCGGCTGCTCGACCACAACGATCCCCTGGCGCGACGCAAGCGCCGGGCGGCCCGGGGCGAGGCCCCGAAACCGGTGGTCGCGGCCAGCCGCAAGCGCCCCTCCGAGCGAGACGACGAGGACGAGACGCCGCGGGCCAGGCCCCCGGCGGAGGAGCCCAAGCCCAGCGCGAGCCGCGCGGCATCGAGCGGAGGCGCGAGCGCCAGCGCGCCGAGCGGGGCGGCGGCGGGGGGGCGGCGGCGGCGGCGGCGGCGGCGACGACTCTGGCGACGGGAGCGGCAAGCGCAAGCGGCGGCGGCGGCGGCGGCGGAGCGGGGGCGGCGACGGGGACGGCGAGAGCCGCTCGGACGGCGACACGCGCGACGACGGCGGCGACGGCGGCGCGAGCGCCAGCGCGGAAGGCGGCGGGCGCAAGCGGCGACGACGCAGCGAGGGCGACGACAGCGCGGACGGCGACTCGGGTCGCGCGCCGCGGGAGCGGCGCTCACGGCAGAGCCGCGAGGCAGTCGGTGAGGGCGCGGCGGGCGGTGACACCGCGCCCGCGGTGGCCTCGGCCGGGACCGAGCGCAGCGGGGCGCGCAGCCGTGGCGCGGCCGAGCGCGGACGGCGCCCAGGAGCGCCTGAAGCCCCTGGCGGCCACCGCGCGGCCAGGGGCCGCGACTCCGGGCGAACCCGCCGCCGGCGCCAGCGCCGAGCGCGGCGCGGCGCGGCGGCGAGGGCCCGGCCCCGACGAAGGCGGCCGCCGCCCCCGCCCCCAACGGCACCGCACCGTCGGCCCCTCTCGCTCGCGCCACGCCGGCAGCGGCGGCGCGCGGCCAGCCCCGGCCCCGCGCGCGTCCTCGGACACTGCCGCTCCGGCGCCGAGCCCCCGGCCCACGCCGGCCGCTCCGCCCGAGCGCGCGGCCCCCGGCGCCGCCGCCCGCCCCGGCTCCAGCAGCCGCCGCCCCGGTGCCGCGCGCGGGAGGCGTCATCGATCTCCGCTCGGCCACCGGCGGCACCCGGCCGACCGCGCCGCCGGCGCCCGCGACGCGCCCCCCGGCGGCCGTCCGCCCCAGCGCACCGTCGCCGCCGACCACGCCCCCCCCGACCAGCGAGGAGTGAGCTCGTGCTGGATGTGAAGGCCATCTTGGAGGACCCGGAGGGGATGGAGGCCGCGCTGAGGCGGCGCGATCCGTCGCTGTCCCTCGAGCAGATCATCGCGATCGGCGAGGAGCGCCGCCGCACCATCACCCGGTTCGGCGCGCTGCGGCACCAGCAGAAGGAGGCCTCGACGCAGATGACCTCGAAGGACCTCTCGCCCGCTGACCGCGAGACCCTGCGCGCCCAGCTCAAGGAGCTCTCGGCGGAGGTGAAGGCCCTGGAACTCCGCGCCAAGGAGCTGGAGGAGGAGGCCGACGCCGCGGCGCTGCTCTTCCCGAACCCGCCGGCCCCCGAAGCGCCCGACGGCCGCGACGCGTCCGACAACGTGGTCCTGCGCACCTGGGGCGAACCGCGCCAGTTCGACTGGGAGCTGGTCGAGCACGACACCCTGGGCGAGCGGCTCGGCATCCTGGACTTCGAGTCGGCCCGCAAGGTCAGCGGGGCGCGCTTCGTGCTCTACCGCGGGCTCGGCGCCCGGCTCGAGCGGGCGCTGGCGTCCTTCATGCTCGACCTCCACACCGGAGACCACGGCTACGAGGAGGTGCTCCCGCCCTACCTCGTCCTGCGCGAGTCGATGGTGGGCACCAACCAGCTGCCGAAGTTCGAGGAGGACGCCTTCCAGACCGCTCCCGACGGGCTCTTCCTGATCCCGACCGCCGAGGTCCCGGTGACCAACATGCACCGGGAGGAGATCCTCGACGCCGAGCGCCTCCCCATCAAGTACGCAGGGTACTCCTCTTGCTTCCGGCGCGAGGCGGGCTCCCATGGCCGGGACACCCGCGGGCTCACCCGCCTGCACCAGTTCCAGAAGGTGGAGCTGGTCCAGTTCGCCACGCCCGAGGGCTCTGCCGACGCCCACGAGGCGCTCGTGGGCCACGCGGAGCGCGTGCTCCAGGCCCTGGACCTGCCCTATCGCGTGATGGATCTCTGCACCGGCGACCTGGGCTTCGGCGCCCGCCGCTGCTACGACCTCGAGGTCTGGCTCCCCGCCCAGAAGATGTGGCGTGAGATCTCGAGCTGCTCGAACTTCGGCGAGTTCCAGGCCCGGCGCGCCAGCATCCGCTACCGCCCCGCGCCCGGCGAGAAGCCCCGCTTCGTCCACACCCTCAACGGCAGCGGCCTGGCCATCGGGCGCACCCTGATGGCCATCCTCGAGAACTACCAGCGCGAGGACGGCTCGGTGGACCTGCCCGAGGTGCTGTGGCCCTTCATGGGCACCAGGCGCATCGAGGCGGCGCGCTGAGCAGCGGGAGGCGGGTCACTCCAAGGGCGTGCGGCCTCGCAGGGCCCGGCTCAGGGTGGTCGCGTCGACATACTCCAGCTCGCCCCCCATCGGCACGCCGGTGGCGATGCGGCTGACCCGCACGCCGGTGGGCGCCAGGTGGCGCAGCAGATAGAGCGCCGTCGCCTCGCCCTCGACGTCGGACGAGGTGGCGACGATGACCTCCGAGGTACCCAGCGCCTCGATTCGGCCGCGCAGGTTCGCGAGGCGCAGCTCGTCGGGCCCGACCCCCTTGAGCGGCGCCAGCACGCCGTGGAGCACGTGGTAGAGGCCGTGGTAGGCGCCCGAGCGCTCGAAGGCCAGCAGGTCGGCGATTCCCTCCACGACGCAGAGCGTGGTCCGCTCCCGCGACGGGTCCTCGCAGATGGTGCAGCGCTCGCCCTCGGCCACCATGTGGCAGTCCACGCAGAAGTGGACGCGCTCCACCAGCTCCACCAGGGCGCCCGACAGCTCCCGGGCGTAGCTCTCGGGCTGGGAGAGCATGTAGAAGGCCAGCCTGGTGGCGCTGCGCTCCCCGATGCCGGGCAGCCGGGCGAGCAGCGAGACCAGCTTCTCCAGCGCTTGGGGCAGGCGGCTCGAGCTCACGCGGGCCCCCGCCCGGCGGTCGGTGCGCCGCAGCAGCCTCGCGCCGGCCGCAGCGGCGCCGGTCCGCCCGGTGGGGAGGACCCGCTCAGAGTCCGAGCCCGCTCATCTTGAGCATGTTGGCCAGCGGTCCCAGCTCGGCGGTCATCAGGTCGCGGGCGTTGGCCAGCGCCGCGTTCGTTGCCGCGACCACCAGATCCTGCATCATCTCGGTGTCGTCTCGGGCGATGGCTGGATCGATGTCGACGCGGACGATCTCCATGCGCCCGTTCGCCTCGACCCGCACCAGCCCGCCGCCGGCCTCGCCCCACACCGTCTTCGCCGCGGCCCGCGCCTGGGCCTCCTGGACGCGCTGCTGCATGGCGCCCGCCTGCTGGATCAGGCCCTGCAGGCCGCCGGCCAGCGGGTTGTCGTCACTCATGATGAGCCCTCCTTGGTCTCGTGGACCTCGACCTCGGTGATCTCCCCGTCGAAACGCTCGAGGAGCTGCACCACGGTCGGGTGCGCGACGATGGCGCCGCGCTCCGCCTCATAGCGCGCCCGCTCCCGCAGCGCGCGCCGCTGATAGGGCGAATCGTCGACCCCTTCGACCTCGTCCAGGTCGAAGGTCTCGATGGCGCCCACGTGAGCCCGCAGCGCCGCATGCACCTCCGCCCGCTTGCCCCGCACCAGCCGCAGGTTGAAGCTCCCCCGCGGAAACCCGATGCACAACCGCCCCGGCGCGTAGCTCAACACCTGTCCGTGATCCAGGCTGCCCGCCAGCGAGGGCTGCTCGGCCCGGAACAGGTCGATGAAGGACTCCCAAGAATCCCCATCGAAGACGTCGGGTGGGGCGGCGGAGGCGGATACCACCGCCACTGCCAGGTCGGCCGAGGCACCGCCTGAGGCGGCTGCGGCCACCGCTGACGACGTCGCTCCCTCGCGTCGGGCCTGCGACGGGCCTGGGGCCCGACTCGGCCCGCGCTCGGTCGCGCCGCCGCCAGCGGCGGCCTCGCTCGCCTCATTCGGCGCCTCTACATCGATGGGGGGCGCTGTCGCGGCGGCGGTGGCGGGTTCGGGCTCGGTGGCGGGCTCGGGCTCGGGCTCGGGCTCGGGCTCGGGCTCGGTCGCGGCCGCGGACTCGGGCTCGGACTCGGTCTCGGGCTCGGGTTCGGCTCGCGGCTCTCTCGGCTCGGGCTCGGCCACGGACTCGGTCTCGGCCTCGGTCTCGGGCTCGGGACTCGGTCGCGGGCTCGGTGGCGGGCTCGGCCACGGTCTCGGTCTCGGCCACGGTCTCGGGCTCGGGCTCGGCTGCGGCCTCGGGCTCGGGCTCGGCCTCGGGCTCGGACTCGGGCTCGGTCGCTCGGGCTCGGGCTCGGGCTCGGGCTCGGCCACGGACTCGGCCACGGACTCGGCCACGGACTCGGGCTCGGGCTCGGGCTCGGGCTCGGCCACGGGCTCGGGCTCGGGCCCGGCCTCGGCCACGGTCGCGGTCTCGGCCACGGTCGCGGACTCGGTCACAGCCCCGGTCCCAGCCCCCGCCTTCCCGCCGCCGGGGCCTCCCGGCGCCGTCGGCGGTGGCAGGGGTGCTCCGCTCTCCAGGTGCCTCTCGATGGCGGCGATGCGGTCGATGATCCGGTCGATGGGCTGCAGGGGTTGGGTCCTGGCCATGCGGACCACCGCCATCTCCAGCTCGAGGCGCGGGTAGGAGGCGTGGGTGAGGCGCTCGGCGGCGCGGGTCGCGATGCGGAACAGGCGCTCGAGGTCCTCGGCCGAGCGCGCCTCACCGATGGCGCGGAGCTGGCGGGCCTCCTCGTCGGCCAGATCGGTGAGGCCGCCGCCGGGGCCCGCCACCTTCAGCACGATGACGTCGCGCAGGTAGTGGACCAGATCGCTGGCGAAGTGCTCGAGATCCAGCCCGAAGTCGAAGACCTGCCGCACCACCTCGAGGGCCGCCGCCACGTCCTGGCCCAGCGCCGCCTGCACCAGCCCGCTGAGCCACTTGCGATCCGCCACGCCCAGCGCGCCCGCCACCTCCTCGAAGCTGGCGTCGCGCCCGCAGGAGCTGATGATGCGGTCGAGCAGGCTCAGCGCGTCGCGCATGGAGCCCTCGCTCTCCCGCGACACCAGCCGCAGCGCGTCCTCGCTCATCGCCACGCCCTCGGCGTCGAGGATCTCGCGCAGGCGTGCGGTCATCACGGCGTTGGGGATGCGCTTGAAGTCGAAGCGCTGGCACCGCGACAGGATCGTCACCGGGATCTTCTGCGGCTCGGTGGTCGCGAAGATGAACTTCACATGCGGCGGCGGCTCCTCCAGGGTCTTCAACAGCGCGTTGAAGGCCTCCGTCGTGAGCATGTGGACTTCGTCGATGATGTAGATCTTGTAGCGGTCGCGCTGCGGCGCGTAGGCGACGCCCTCGCGCAGCTCGCGGATCTCGCCGATGCCGCGGTTCGACGCGCCGTCGATCTCGAAGACGTCGATGGCGTGCCCGGAGGCGATCTCGGTGCAGGCCGCGCAGGTGCCGCAGGGCGTCGGCGTCGGGCCGTTGACGCACTCGAGCGCGCGCGCCAGGACGCGGGCCGCCGTGGTCTTGCCGACGCCACGCGCGCCGCAGAAGAGGAAGGCGTGGTGGACGCGATCCTGTTCGATGGCGTGGGTCAGCGTGCGGGTGACGTGCTCCTGACCCGTGATGTCATCGAAGGTCTGGGGCCGCCATTTGCGGGCGAGGACGAGGTAGGACATCCCGCGTCGAATAGCCCATCCGCCCCGGCGCCGCAACGACGCCGCGCGCGCTCCAGACGCAGCGAGCCCCCGCCGGGGATGCCGACGGGGGCTCGAGATGGGTTGGCCGGGACCCGACACATGAAGCAGGCGCTACCGTTGCTTCCTCCCGGACCTGGCGGAGTTCGCGACGACTCCATTGCCGGGCCACCGACCATGAACGACCGCTCTCGCGGTCGGAGCCTCCACCGATGCCCGCTCTCGGAGTGACGACCTTGCCGGACTGGACTCCGGCAAGCTGGCGGAGAGGGAGGGATTCGAACCCTCGGTGAGTGTTACCCCACACACGAGTTCCAGTCGTGCACCTTAAACCACTCGGTCACCTCTCCAACAGACACTCCTCGAGCGGGAGGGCCCGAGCCGCCGGGGTCTTCACCCGTGGCGGCTTGGGTTGGAGGAGAGAGAGGGATTCGAACCCTCGGTACGGTCACCCGCACACTTGATTTCGAGTCAAGCGCCTTCGTCCACTCGGCCATCTCTCCCCAGAGGCCCCCGAGGGTCGCTCAGCGCCGTGGCGCTGCACGTCCACGCTGGCGCAGCGCGTCGAAGAACGCCGTCACCAGCGCCTTCGATTCGTCGGCCAGCACTCCCTCGACCACGGACACCGGCGCCCCATCGAGCAGGCGCGCCGTCGTCCTCACGGCTCCGGTCTTGGGTTCGTCCACCCCGTAGACGAGGCGGGCGACCCGCGCCTGGGCTATGGCCCCGGCGCACATCGCGCATGGCTCCATGGTGACGTAGAGCGTCACGCCGTCGAGCCGCCAGCTCCCCATCGCCTGCGCGGCCTCTCGCAGGGCGAGCAGCTCCGCATGGGCGGTGGGGTCCTGCAGGGTGTCCCGCAGGTTGGCGGCGCGGGCGATGGTCTCTCCGTCGACCACGACGACGGCTCCTACGGGCACGTTGCCGAGCCGGGCTGTCGCCTCGGCCAGACGCAGCGCGTCGCGCATCGGAGCGGTGTCGGCGGGGTCCCAGGGGTGGTCCATGCCGCGAACTTCCATCGGTGGATAGCGTTCTCAAAGAACCGGTCGACCCGGAGGTCGGTGTCGCGTCCCCCGGTGAGGGGGGACGTGACTGGTGCGCCCGAAGGGATTCGAACCCCTGACCTACGGTTCCGTAGACCGTCGCTCTATCCAGCTGAGCTACGGGCGCTCACGAGCCGGGGGAAGCTAAGACCTGCCCCTGGGCCTGTCAAGGCGATTCACCCGCCAGACGCCGGGCTCCTCGATGCCTGGGCCGCCCCGAAGGGCGACCCAGGCTGGCGGAGAGAGAGGGATTCGAACCCTCGATACAGCTTTTGGCCGTATACTCCCTTAGCAGGGGAGCGCCTTCAGCCACTCGGCCATCTCTCCGTACACTGGCGCCTCGGCCATCCCTCACGGGATGGGCCGGCTCACCTCTTCCGATTGTCACTGTCTCCTGCGTCGCACGCCGCCGGGGAGGCGAGAGGCACGGAGGAGGAGGGATTCGAACCCCCGAGGCTTGCACCTGGCGGTTTTCAAGACCGCTGCCTTAAACCACTCGGCCACTCCTCCACACGGTCCCTCTGCTCGGGCGCGAGGGGCACGGACGCTAGCGGATCGGATCCGCGATGGCAACCCCCTCGCGCAGGGAGCCGCGCGCGCCGAGCGCCACCAGCGCTCAGATCTCCTCGTCCTCGTCCCACGGGATCTTCCAGTCCCCCTGGTCGCTCCCGCCGAACCACTCCTGCAGCACCTCGCGCGTGTTGACCGACTCGATGTCCTCGAACTCGAGCGTCGCCGCCACGCAGGCGTCGTTCTCCTTGAGCTCGCCCTTCTTGCGCAGCTTCTCCTCCTTCGCGAGCTGGGCCTTGATCTGGCGGAGCGTCATGCCCTTGCTGATCACCTGGATCCGCTGCGACGCGTGGAAGGTGAGCCACTGCAGGAAGTGGACCGGGTGGAAGTGATAGACGACCCCGTCCCACGCCTCCACCGGCAGGCCGATGTGCTCGGCCACGTCACGGCTCAGCCACACGAAGGGCAGCACGTCCACCAGGGCGTCGCGGAAGATGCCCGCCTGCTTGATCGCCTCCTTGAAGTCGTCGATCTGGTCGTCCCAGCCCTCGGCCTTGGACAGGGCCCGCACCCAGTCGACCTGGTCGCTCCACTCGCTGACGTGGCGGCTGATCACCGTGCGCAGCCAGCGCCGCTCCTCCACGTAGTCGCCGACGCTCGTGTAGAGGTCCTCGATGTCCATGGGCGTGACGACCCGCTGCGGCACCAGGCTGGCCTTCTGCGACAGGTAGCCGCCGCCCCCGAACAGATCGAGGATCGCGTGGTTGTCGCAGAAGAGATCGCCGTCCAGATCGGCCTCGATCTCCACGAAGTAGCGCCCGTGGACGCTCATGTCGATCGCCTCGTCCCAGCCCTTGGGTGCGAAGATCTCCACGTGGATCATCGGCGACCAGTCGTCGGGCGGACCGAACTTGCCGACCTGGGCGATGACCTCGCCCGACGACACCTTGATGGGCCGCTCCTTCCAAGGGATCTTGGCGATCTTGCCCTCGGCGAAGGCCCCCACGAGCTGCCCCACCGCGCCCGCCTCCAGGTAGGGCTTGGTGTCGTACTCGCTGTCGTCGTCCTCCTCGACGCCCAGGATGCCGCTCGTGTCCTCCTCGGCGGCGGCCACCGCGGTGGGATCGGGCGTGCCCTCCTCGACCGGCTCCTCCTCGGCGTCCGCGTCGTCGGCCGCGCCCCCCTCGAGGGCCTCCAGGTCCTCCTCGGCCTTGCCCGAGTCCACCCGCCGCAGCGCCTTGACCCACTCGAACGCGTCGCGCGAGTCCACGGTGACGTCCACCGGCGCGAGGTGCATGTAGAGGGTGTAGAAGACCAGCGGCTTCGTCTTGTCCTTGCCGCGCCGGGGGATCGGCACCTCGTGGCGGAACACGAGGAAGTTGTTGTTGCCCATGCGGACGGGCTTCTTGCCGAAGCGCCCGGCCACCAGCACGCCGTCGAACATCATCTTGACGTCGGCGCCCGCCCGCTTGTGGAGGTGGACTCCGCCATGCCAGGTCTGGTTGATGCCGATGGGGTACCACCCGCCGTCCGAGGACTCCTCGTTGTTCCGGTAGTACTGCTCGGCGTACGCCTCGACCTTGTCCGGCTCCAGCAGGGTCGCGATGTTCTTGCCGTCCTCGATCTCGATCGGGAACGCGTTATGTTCGCGGGCCAGGCCGTGATAGACGCGCTGCCAGTCGAAGCCCGGCCCGGGGTCCCACCGGCTGGCCGAGACGTGCCAGTGCCCGACGAAGCCCTCGAAGCCCAGCCCGTCCTCGAGCGTGTTGGGGATGATCTCGCCTCGCTCGTCCAGCGGCGGGAAGGGCTGGATGCGGTCCAGCACCTTGGTCAGCACCTTCAGCAGCCCGATGAGCGCCTGGTACTGCGCGTCGGTGTAGCCGTAGGACTGGACGTCTCCGCCGTTGATGCGCATGCGGCGCGAGCGCGGGCGCTTGAACTCCTTCTTCGACATCTCGCCGAAGCGCGGGTGGGTCGGGGCGTAGGGCGGCTCATCGGGCTCGCGGACCAGGTTGCGCATGAGGTTGTTCAGGTCCACGCCGATGCTGACGTCGTTGGCGTCTCCCGCGTGGTAGGCCTGATAGAGCACGTCGAGGCCCTGGTAGACCGTCCCGTCCCAGTCGATCATGAAGTGGGTGGACAGCCCACGGTCCACCAGGACGCGGAAGCACATGTCGCTGTCGTAGGTCAGGTCCGTGTGCAGCACGACCATGTGGACGACCTTCTTGAGCTCGTCCAGGTCCTTGATCGGCGCGCCCTTCGCCGTGCGGCGGTTCGAGAACAGCCCCGAACCGGTCTTGGCCAGGGCCTCGCCCACGTGCGCCTCGAAGCTCATCCCCCCGGGGTCCTGCCAGGTGACGACCTTGACGCCGTCGAGCTTGTAGGGCTCGCCGGCGATGATGATGCTGTCGTAGGTGGGCTCGGCCACTAGCTCTTCGCCTTCGCGCCCGCTGCGGCCGCCTTCTTCGCCGCCGCAGCCGCCTTCTTCGCCGCACCGCCGGTCTTCTTCGCCGCCTTGCCGCCCTTCTTGCCGGCGATCTTCAGGACGATCTTCAGGACGATGAGCAGCAGCACCACCGCGAGGCCGATGGCGATGGCCAGCAACACCTTGTCGCCGAGCTTGGCCGTGATCATGGCGCGGGTGTCGGCGATCAGGAAGGCCAGGCCCTCCTCCTGGGTGGGGAGGGTGACGCTGAAGTCGTCGGTGGTGAACGAGCCGCCGCGGCCCTTCAGGCGCACGGCGTAGGTGCGCGTGGCGCCGGGCACCGCGTCGTGGTCGGTGAAGCTGATGACGTGCTGGCCCGACAGCTCGGCGGTCAGGTCGCTGTAGAGGTCGACGACCTCGTTGGCGTCCTCGGCCACGCGCGCCGTGCCGCCCGAGCGCCAGGCCAGGACCTCCATGCGCTCACGCGCCGAGGGGCTGGCGAGCGGGTCCACCACCGAGAAGATGCGGATCCCGGCGCTCTTGGCCAGCGCCAGCCACCCGGGCAGGTGCTCGCGGAAGAGCTCCTGCTCCTTGATGGCGGCCTTGTCCATCGCGTCGTCGATGCACTTCTTCACGTGGGCGTACGTGGTGTTGGTCTCGGCGCACACGGCGCGCAGGTGGTCGCGGCACTCGCGGTCCCGGTAGATGTAGCCGTCGCGCCCGTCGCCGAGCAGGATGAGGGCCCGCGGCTGCCCGGGCAGAGCGCCCTTCACCAGCATCTCGAGGGCCACCTCGATGGCCGGCGGTCCGTAGGCCTCGGCCTCGCCGTCGCGGTTGAGCGCCCCGGTCGCCATGCGCTCCTGCTGCGGCTTGTCGGTGCATAGCGGCGACGAGAGCCCGAAGAGGTTGGGGTAGAAGCCCTTGAAGGTCTCGGCCTCGATGATCTTCCCCAGATCCTCGTACTTGGTGGTCAGACCGCAGTGCGCCTCGGAGGGGTCCAGCTCCTCGGAGGGCTCCTCGGGCTCCTCGCCGTGGTGCTCGGCCTGGAGCAGCTCCCAGGCGCGGCACCGCTCCCGGATCTCGTCGGTGAGCGGCGTGAGCTGCATGGTGCGGCCCTTCGCCTCGACCCAGGTCGACACGAAGTCGTTGTACCAGATGGCGTTCATCCGGTTGGACTTGCCCAGCTTCTTGAAGAAGAGGCCCGCCCCGCCCTTCACGCGCTCGCCCAGCGTGCCCTCGCTGTAGGCGATGTCGTTGTAGCCGGGGATCACCACCACCGCCGCCATCCCGCGCTCGTCGTCGCCGGCGATCGTGACCACCGGCAGCTCCTCCTTGGGCACCTCGGGCGCCTTGTCGGCGTCCTCGGGCTTGGGAAACTGCGGCTCGCCGTCGACGATCGAGAAGAGCTCGACGCGCTTCTCGCCTTCGGGCTTCTGGTAGACGGTGATCTCGTCCGGCCACTTCTCGGGCACCTGCCGCAGGCGCGCGTCCAACAGCGACACGTAGACCTTGATGCGCGGGGCGGCGCTGGTGTCGATGTGGTTGATCTTGGCCTGCGGAAAGCCCGGAACCGAGCCGCCCGCCGCGCCGGGCACCAGCGCGGCCGCCAACGCGAGCGCACCGAGCAGCGGCGCGGCACGCCTCACGCGAACCACACGAGGCGGCGCACGGCATACCGGACGGGGGTGCGCGTCGCCGCGCAGTGGCGGCCGCAGCGCAGCTCGGCGTGGACCAGGTACTCGCCGACGACCCGCTCGGCGAAGGGATAGGCCAGCCGGACCAGGCCCTCGGCGCGACCGTCGCGCACCTCGAGAGGTTCGACGTCCAGCTCGGCGCGGCCGCGCGGCGTGGTCACGACCAGGCGCACCGCAGCCTGCTCGCCGTCGGGGACGCCCGGGAGCTCGGCCCGCAACGCCACGCGCGCCTCGACGAGGCCGCGCGCGGCCCCCCAGCGAGCCTCGCCCACCCGAGCCCGCGTCGCGATGACAGTGCCGCCCGCGGCGGCAAGCCCGAGCCCGATGAAGGTCCGGCGTTTCAGGTCTCCCGCCATGGGCGTAGCCTAAAGAGCGGGCGCTCCCCTGACAAGGCCCGCAGGGCGCTCAGGCCAGGCGCCGGCTCAGCTCCCGCAGGTCGTGGTCAGCGCGATGGTGTCGATGTAGACGCCCTCGTAGGCCTGGAGCGGCGCGCTGACCGAGTCGAACACGAAGCGGAGCTGGATGGTCTGCCCGGCGTAGGCGTCCAGCGGGACCTCGATGGTCTGGAAGGCGCCGGTGCCGGCGACGCCCACCTCCCGCGACGACCAGGCGGAGACCAGGGCGCCGTCGCGCAGCACCAGCACCTGGAAGACGTCCAGATCGGAGCGGGGGCGCGTCGCCTTGAAGAGGTCGAGGCGGACGGCGCTGCGCCCTCCCGACGGCACCGCGAGCAGCGGCGTGGTGGCTGAGGACTTCACGCGGCTCGGGAACGCGTAGGTCTGGCTGACCGGGTCGCCGCAATAGAGGCTGAAGGGGCCGCTGGTGTGGCGCGTCCGGTCGGGGGTCCAGAACACGCCGGTCTCGAGGTTGTCGGTGACGAAGAGGCCCGAGAGGGTGCCGCCATCGAAGCCGGCCAGCGCCCGCTCGGCGGCCTGACAGCAGTCGGGGCCCGCGGCGCCGGCGTAGCCACAGAGCCCGGCCGTGCAGGTGGCGGCGGTGCAGGGATCGCCGTCGTCGCAGTCCGCGTCGCTGGTGCAGACGTCGGGGTTGAGGGTGGCGACGCAGCTCGCGCCCTCGCAGACGTTGACGGTCTGCGGGTCGCCGTCGTCGCAGTCGGCGTCGCTGGCGCAGCAGTCCTCGGGGGCGTCGGCGGCCGCGCAGGTGTCCAGGCCGGGGTGCTCGGGGTCGGTGCCGGTCGGGTCGGAGGGGCAGAGGGCGCCGTCCGCGCAGGAGGTCGCGGCCTCGATCGGGCGTTCGGCGCGCTGCTCCAGGTCGTCGGGGGCGAGCACCGGCGGGCCGTCGATGTCCTGGCGGATGCCGCTGGCGGACTCGTCGCTGCAGGCGAGCAGCGGCAGCAGCGCGAGGGCGAGCAGGGCGGGGAGGGACCGGCGCGCGGCGGCGGACGTCGGTGGGGTGGGCGTTGCCATCGGGGGGCCTCCTGGGCGCTAGGGCGCGGGGGCTCCGACGGGGCGACACCCGGGGTATTCAGCCGGTGCCGGAGCGGCCCGCTTGCTGGCGGGTGCGGGCCTTGAGGCCGCGGACCACGCGGAGGGTGGCGGCGAGCCTGGCCGGGCCGCTGGCGCGCAGCCACTCGAGGGAGAGCCGGGCCAGCCGGACGGCCGCGTCGTCGGCGGGCAACCACCAGGGCTCGGGGGCGCGGTTGTCGTCGACCAGGACCACCTTGGGCTGGGTCATCTCGCGCAGGGCCCACTCGGAGTTGGTCGCCCCGTGCCCGGAGGCGCCGCGCCCCGACCAGGGGGCGAAGGGCATGCTGGCCGTCAGCGCCACGTTGTTGATGGTCACCACGCCGGCGCGCGCCCGCGCGGCCAGCTCCTGCGCGCGCGCCTCGCTGCGCGTCCAGATGCTGAGCGTCAGCCCGAACTCCGAGGCGTTGGCCAGGCGCAGGGCGGCGTCGCCGTCGTCCACGCGCACCACGGGGCACACCGGGCCGAAGGTCTCGTCGACCAGGATGCGGGCCCCCTCGGGCACGTCGGTCAGGATGACCGCCCCGCCGGGGTACTCGCCGTGCAGCGTGGCGCCCAGCGACTCGGCCTCGGCCAGGTGCTCGCGCACGATGCGGTCCTGCGCCTCGGTGGCCACCGGCGCCACCTGCAAGCCCTCAGCGCGCGCCAGCAGCCGCCCGACGAAGCGATCGTAGATGGCCGCCTCGACGTAGACCCGCTCGATGGCGGCGCAGTTCTGCCCGCTGTTGGTGACGGCGCCCCAGAGCACGCCGTCGACGGTGCGCTCGAGATCGCAGTCGCGCAGCACGATGGCCGCGTCCTTGCCCCCCAGCTCGAGGCTCACCGACTTGAGCTGGGACGCGCAGCGCTCGCCGACCCTACGGCCGGTGGCCACGCTGCCGGTGAACACCACGTGGTCGGACAGGTCCACCACCTGCTCGCCCGCCTCGCGGGCCCCCTGGACGAGGGTGAGCACGCCGCTGGGAAGCACCGAGGAGAAGATCTCGGCCAGCAGCGCGCCGGTGCGGGGCGTGACCTCGCTGGGCTTGAAGAGCACGGCGTTGCCGGCCAGCAGCGCCGGGACCAGGGTGCGCAAGGGGATCGCCGCCGGATAGTTCCACGGGGTGATCAGGCCGACGACGCCGCGCGGCTCGGTGTGGAGCACGGCCCGCTTGCCCGGGTGCGCCAGCGAGGAGAGCGGCAGCTTCTTCGGCAGCAGCGGCTTGCGGCCCGGGCCCGTCCACCAGGTGAAGAGGTCGAGGTTGGGCACCACGTCGGCGAACCAGGCGTCGGCGGGGTGCTTGCGCGTCTCCTCGCAGACCACCCGGGCCACGTCGTCGGCGCGCGCGGCGAAGCGGCGCCCGATCTCGCGCAGGTGGGCGCAGCGGCTCTCGAGGGGCTCGGCCGCCCAGGCGCGCTGGGCCGCGCGGATCGCCGACAGGGACAGAGGCGCCGGCGCCGCGGCGGGCGGCGTGGGCCCGGCGGTCACGGGCGCCGCAGGATGCCGTGCAGCAGCACCTCGGCCATCTGCCCGGCCATGGCGTCGTCGGTGAGTCCCACCTGCTCGGCCAGGCTGGTCTCCAGCATCACCTCGGTGAGGTGGAAGTGCATGAAGAGATCGACGATGCAGCGCGTGATGACGGCCGGGTGGACGTCGACCAGCTCGCCGGCGGCCTGGCGGTGGGCCAGCAGCGTCTCCGAGGCGTGGGCGAAGGCCGCGTGCATCTGGTTGATGATCGGCTTCACGTTGCGCGCCTGGAACTCCAGGATGTCGATGTAGACGAGCTTGAAGTCGTCCTTGTGGCCGCGCACCAGGGCCACGATGGCGCGCCCGATCTCGGGCAGGTTCTCCGGGAACTCGCGCGCCTGGAACAAGGACGCCACGCGCGGCAGCGCCTGCACCAGCCCCACCGAGGGCAGCAGGGCCTCGTAGATCTCCTCCTTCGAAGCGAAGTGGTGGTAGATCCCGCCCATGGAGACCTGGGCCTCCTTGGCGATGAGGCGCAGGTTGGTTCCGTTGAATCCCTGGGAGAGGAAGAGCCGCCTCGCCGCTTGCAGGATCCGGTCCCGGACCGAAGGTGTTTCGTCCGCCATGGTGGGCGGACTATAGGCCCATGCCGCGCCGGCGCGTCAACCCCATTGGCGTGGCGAACCGGGGCGCCCGGAGCGTCGCCACGGCGGCTGCTCCCTTGAGTCCAGCGGCGCGGCGTCGCTATGCTGGGCCACTCTGGCAGGTACGCACCCGGCGCGCGTTTTCCCAGGCGCCGCGGAGGAACGAGGCATGGCCACGAGGCGACACCGGCTGCTGCCGACGGCGTTGGCGGCGACCGCCGCGCTGCTCCTTGCGGCTTGCCTGGACATCCCGCACACGGCCGGCGGGGACCTCCCCGACTCCGACGCCAGCTCCGACGCCGACGCCTTCGTAGCGCTGAGCCTGACCCGCATCTACGACAACCTGGGCGAGCCGGCCGGCGGTGAGCGGGTGTCGATCCTCGGCACCGGCTTCACCCCGGGCGCCACGGTGCAGTTCGGCGCGACGCCGGCCACCGGCGTGCTGGTGCTGGACGAGGGCCAGCTCAACTGCGACGTGCCGCCGGGCGAGCCGGGGCTGGTCGACGTTCGCGTCGAGCTGCCCGACGGCCAGGAGGCGACGCTCTCCGAGGCGTACCTCTACCGCGCGCCGCTGAGGCTGAACGCTGTGGAGCCGACCATGGGCCCGGTCGCGGGCGGCGTCAGCGTGACCGTGCGCGGCGAGGGCTTCGACGCGGACACGGCGATCCTGGTGGGCGGGCGCCTGCTCGAGGACCCGGAGCGCACGGACGCCACCACCATCACCGGCCGCCTCCCCTCGCGTCTGGCCGGTCGCGCGGGCCCGGTCGACGTCATCGCGTCCAACGGCTTCGAGCAGCGCACGCTGCGTTGGGGCTTCCGCTACGTCGACCCGCTGAGCGTCTCCTGGCTGGCGCCGGCCGCCGGGTCGGTCGATGGCGGCAGCTATGTCACGCTCTTCGGCACCGGACTCGACCCCGAGACCGTCGTGCGCGTCGGCGGCGTCGTGGCCGAGACGGTCACACCGGGCGACGGCGGGACCATGACGATCCGGACGCCTCCCGGCGTGCTGGGCCCCGCGGCCCTCGAGGTGGTCGGCGCGCTGGCGTCCCGCACGGTGCCCGGCGGCTTCGTCTACACCGACGCCGGCGACGCGGGCGCGCCGCTGGAGCTCATCCACGTCTGGCCCCAGACGGCGCCCGCCACCGGCGGCGCCCAGGTGGCCATCGCCGCCCGCGGGCTGGCCAGCACCGCGGCGTCGAAGGGGGTCGAGGTCAGCGTGGGCGGCGCGTCGGCGACGGTGGTGGAGACCGATCCGGTGGCCGGTCTGATCGTCGTGGTCGTGCCGCCGGGCAACGCCGGCCCGGCCGCGGTGACCGTCACCGCCGGGGCCACCGTGGTGAGCCGCGGCGACCTCTTCGCGTACCGGGAGGATCTGCGGGTCGACGCGATCACGCCGGCCTCCGGCAAGACCAAGGGCGGCAACCGGGTGACCATCGCCGGCGCGGGGCTCTCGATGGACGCCATCGTCTCCTTCGGGCACGTGGCGGGCACCGTGGTGGAGCGCTCGCCCGACGGCGCGCTCTCGGTCGAGGTGCCCCCCGGGGTGCCCGGTCGCGTCGACGTCAAGATCAGCGAGGGCGACCGCGTGACGCTGGTCCCCGCCGGCTACGAGTACCTGGCCTCGGGCGGCGCCAGGCTGCTGGCCGTGTCGCCCCCCGAGGGCTCCCAGTCCGGCGGTCGGCTGGTGCGCGTGCACGGCACGGGCTTCCGCTCCGGCCTGAGCGGGCTGCGCTTCGGCGACGCCGACGGCTCCCGGCTCGAGGTCGTCGACGACGCGACGGCGCACCTGCGCGCGCCACGGGGCGAGCCGGGCGCGGTGATCGTCGACGCCGGCGACGCGGGTCGCCTGGCCATGGCCTACAGCTACTTCGACCCGACGGCAGGCTACGGAGGTACCGGCGGCGGCCCCACGCCGGAGGCGCTGAACGTGACGGTCATCGAGAACTCCACGCGCAAGCCGGTGCCCGAGGCCTTCGTCATCTTCTGGGACGATCTCGGCACGCCGTTTCAGGGGGTCACCGACGATCGCGGCCAGATCACGCTGTCGGACGTCGACTTCGGGCCGCCCTCGATGATCACGGCCGGCAAGGACAACTTCACGACGGCCAGCATCGTCGACTTCGACGCGCGCGACGCCACCCTGGCGCTGATCCCGCTGGTGCCCTCGCCGCCGGGCGGGGGTGGCGGGCGCGGGCCGAAGCCGCTGCCCGACGGCGAGCTGCAGGGCCGCGTCCAGGGCTTCGACAAGTACATCATCCCGCCGCTCGGGAGCTGCGAGACCAAGCTCGGCGGCGCCGGCTCCATCGGCGGCGGGTCCAGCTCGCTGTGCCAGGCCTGCCTGGTCGACGGGGACTGCGCCGGGGCGGGCTCACGCTGCACGCTGCTCGGCGAGCAGGGCAGCCGCTGCACCACCGCCTGCGAGGTGCAGAGCGACTGCCCCACCGGCTTCATGTGCGCCGGAGTCGGCTTCGGCCAGGTGCAGTGCGTGCCGGCGCCGGGGCGCGCGGTGGCCTGGTGCGGGACGTCGATCCCCGACGAGTTCAGCGGCGTGCAGTCGCTGCTCTCGCCCGACGGCTTCACCGACGCCGAGGCGAACTACCGCCTGGACAGCCGCCCCGGCGAGCACGCGGTGGTCTGCATGGGCGGCTACCTGGACCCGGACACCGAGGATTTCGTGCCGCTGCGCATGGGGGTGCGGCGCCACGTCTTCACGCCGGCCGGCGAGACGCTGACCGCCCAGGACGTGACCCTGGACATCCCCCTGACGCGGACGCTGCGGATCCGCCTCGACGATCCGCCCAAGGGGGCCGGCCAGGCGCGCAACTACACGGCCGACATCTTCCTGGACCTGGGCAGCGACGGCGTGTTCCCGATGCCGCAGCGGGCCGTCGGCGTCGAGCAGGACAGCTTCGAGCTGCCGGGCTTCCCGGCGAAGTTCGAGGAGAGCCTCTACGACGCCAGCTACACGATCTACGCGACCGCGCTGACCGACGAGGCCGCCGCGGGCCTGAGCAACGACGGCAGCTTCACGCTGCACAAGGGGATCACGTCGGTCTACGACGACGGCGTGTTCGAGGTCTTCCCCAGCGGCGCGGCGGTCACCCGCACCGGCATCACCCACGACGTGCTCGCCATGGACGGGACCAGTGACGGCCGGGTGTGGGCGGTGGGCGACGAGGGCCGCATCGTGATGTGGGACGGGAGCTGGTGGGCGCTGCAGCAGGCGCCGACCAGCAAGGCGCTGCGGGCCGTCTGGGCGCGCACGGCGGAGGACGCGTGGGCCGCGGGCGACGGCGGGGCCGTGCTGCGGTGGGACGGGCTGGTGTGGCGCAGCGTGGCCATGCCGGTCGCCCTGCAGGGCGCGAGCTGGTGGGCGGCGACGGGCCGTCTGGACGCGGTCTGGCTGAGCGGCGACCGCGGGGTCTGGCGATGGGACGCTGCGAGCGACGCGTGGACCCAGGTCTACACCGGCGCCGGTCCCGCCGCCGTGTGGCGCGGCATCTGGAGCGATGGCGGCGATACACTGTGGCTGGCGGGCGACGACGGCAGGATCCGGCGCGTCACGCCGAGCGGCGTCGACGTGTTCGACGCCCAGGGCGACGACCTGCTGGCGGTCTCGGGCTCCGACGCCGACAACGTGTGGGCCGTGGGGCGGCGCGGGCGCATCATCCGCTGGGACGGCACCCGCTGGTTCGACTACCTGCCCAAGACCCGGCGCGACCTGCACGCGATCCACGTCGCCGACGCAGCCGCCGTGTGGGCCGTGGGCGACGCCGGGGCGATCCTGCGCTGGGACGGGGTGAGCTGGTCGCTGCACGCCGAGGCCGAGCACGTCGACCTGCGCGGAGTCCAGCGTACGAGCGACGGCCGCGTGCTCACCGGCGGCGCCCACGTGCTGGTGCTGGGTCCCTTCCTGCGCATCCCGCGCCCGGACAACCCGGGCGCCGACGGGCAGCTCCGAGGGCTGGACCTGAGCTGGGCGCTGGACGAGGGCGAGGACGCCGACTTCACCTACGTGCAGCTCACCGAGGGTCGCGGCTTCCCCTTCTGGACGCTGATGGTCGACGGTGGGCGACGCGAGGTGCCGCTGCCGGACCTGCAGGCGGCCTGGGGGCTGCGCTCGATCTGGGAGGGGCCGGGCTACCTGCGTCTGCTGCGGGTCAAGATGCTCGGCTTCGACATCGACGCCCACGACACCTCGCAGCTCAGCCAGTTCTTGTGGCGCTCGTGGGCCACCGCCGACTTCGAGGTGGAGTGGCCGACGCCGCGTCGCTGAGAGGATGCGCCCGCGTTCTCCCGTCGCGCCGCTGGCTCATGTCCTCCCCGGGGCTCGCCCGCCTTGGTCTCTGGCGCGCGGCAGGCGCCGTCCGGACTCGAGGCTCTGAAGAGACGTCGCTGGCGCCTCGCCGGGTCCCCCTTCGGCAACACCCGCCACGCGACCTTGTGGTCGGGCCGAGGGCGTCTATGCTCGCGCCCATGAGCCGCCTCGCCGCCCTGTTCCTGATCCTGAGCACCCTGTGGAGCCCCGGCGCGCGGGCGGACTGGAGCGAGGGGCTGGACGCGCGCCTGCCGCTGGCCACCCTCGTCCGCCCGGAGCTCCAGAGCCAGACGCCGGCCCAGCTCCGCAGCTACCGCGCGCTGCTGCTGCGGCGGCTGCTCCTGGACGAGGGCGCGGTCGCGGTGAGCGCGCCGAGGGACCTGCACGACGCCGTGCTGCTGGCCACGGTGAGCGCGCTGCTCCGGGGCGCCGCCGGCGAGACGGCCGCCGATCGGCTCGATGCGGTGCGCGCGGCCTACGTGGTGCACGCGGCGGGCGCGGCGCTGGCCGAGCGGCCCAGGCTCCGGGCGGCGGTGGACGGGCTCTCTGCGACGACCGGAGCCGAGCGTACCCGGCGTCTCTTCGGAGCGCTGGCAGAGAGCGCACGGCAGCTCGAGGCGGTGGGCCGCGCCTGGTTTCCCGACGCGCTGCACCGGTCTCTGGCGGACGGCGCCGGGAGCGCCGAGCTGCATCAACTGCGCGGCCTGTGGCTCGAGCGCGAGGGGCGCCTGCCCGAAGCGACAGACGCGCTCCTGGCCGCGGTGGACCTGCGCCCGACCGTACCGGCGATGGTGGACCTCTACCGGCTGCTGGTCAGCACCGGGCGCCAGGACGAGGCCAGGACGCTGGCGCGAGCGCTGGTGCCGCGGGCTCCCGGCGTGGCCGGGGCGCTGGAGGCGATGACGGTGGCCGCCGGGGACCGGGCGATGACGAAGGTGTACGAGGACCCGCGAAACGCGCCGACCCTCGAGGAGCGGATCGCCCAGGCGCTGCGGTATCGGCGGCAGGGGCTGCTCGCGAGCGCGCTGGCGACGCTGGAGGCCATCGAGCGCGAGGCGCCCGACGACCCGCGCACGCGCACGCTGGCGGCCGAGCTGTGGCTGGGGGCGGAGCGCTTCGGCCGGCTGGCGGCGCTCTTCGAGGCGGCGGAGGCCGAGGGGCCGCTGTCGCGACGGCTGACCGAGGCCCGCATCGCCGCGACGGTGACCGCGCGCCTGGACCGGGCGCGGGGCGGGCCGGGGCACGCCCTGGCCGACCGCGATGTGAGCGCGGATCTGGCGCGCCTGCGGGCCCTCGCGGCGGCCGAGGGGCCCGAGGCGCGGGCGCGGGTCGAGCAGACCGCCCGCGAGATCGAGCTGGTGATGGCGCTGGCGGCGCGGCCGCTCGATCCGCGAGCGGTCCAGAAGGCGATCGCAGGGTTGGACGGGGCAGGGGCCGGTGGCGCTTGCGGGGCGGGCGCCGGAGCGAGCGGCGATGGGCCGGAGCGTCCCGGCGCGGACCCGGCTGCGGGGGCTGGGGAGGGCCGCTGCCCGCGGTCGGGCCTCGAGGGCGCGCGCCTGGTCGCCGCCGCGTGGCTGGTCCTGGGCAGACCGGAGCGGGCCATGGGCGCGTTGGCCGAGCGCGCCGCGGGGCTCGGCCGCTACGAGTCGGCGGCGCTGACCGAGCTGCTGGCGGGCCTGGAGCTGCACCAGGGCGCCAAGGATGCGGACCGCGGCCTCATCGCGCGGGCCCGGGATCGGCTGGAGCGGGAGGCCCCGCCCGACGCCACAGGCCTGGCCGCGTTGCGCGACTACCACGCGCTGGTGGCGGATCGGATGGCCGCCTGGCTCCGCGAGCCGCGGGGAGCCGACGCGCCCGGGAAGGAGGATGCGGACGCGCTCGCCGCGCTGATGCCGCTGGTCGACCGCCTCGACCCCACCGTGGCGATGGAGCGCGAGGCGGCGCGGGGCGCGGCGGTGGCGGCCGGCGCGTTGCTGGCCTGGCGCGGTGACCGCGAGCACGCCATCGCCGCCTTGCAGGTGGCAAGGCGCTTGGGCGGGGCCGACGCGCTGGGCTGGCTGCTGGCCGGGCAGGTGGCGGTGATCGGCGGGGACGCGGCGGGGGCGACGGCGGCCTTCGACGAGGCGCTGGCGGCGGCGCCGGGCAAGCGCCTCGCCTTCGTGATCCACAAGTGGGCCGCGCTGGCGGCGAACCGCTCTGGCGACGCGGAGGCGATGAAGGGGCACCTGCGCGAGATGCTGGGGCTGTGGGGGGATGCTCGGGCGGCCGAGAGCGTCGCCGGGGACCGCCCGATGGCGCTGCCGATGGGCGAGGTCGGCATCGCGGTGCGTCTCGAACCGGGCGCGCCGCTGCAGGTCGCGGTCGAGCTGGCGCCGCTGGTGGTGCTGCTGCCGGACTTCCCGCACGATCGCGCCGAGATCCGCAGCGTGGTGGGGTCGAGCGCCGCCCCGGCGACCGGCGGCGCGGCGGGATCGGGCCGGCCTTGACCGGCGGCGCGGCAACTGCGAGACCTGGGGCCGCCGGGCTGCGGCGCGGCGGCGGGCGTGGCGACAGGAGTGGGGCGATGAGATGCGCGTGGGCGATGCTGGGCGCGTGGGGGCCGCAAGCGGCGGCGGTCCTGGTGGCCGCGGCGATGGTCGCCTGTGGGAGCCGGCCGGAGGCGCCCGCTGAGACGGGCTCGGGGGCGAGCGCGGCGGCCGCGGCCGTCGAGGGGCCGCTGCCCGCGCCGAGCGCCGAGGACCGCGCCGCCGCGGCCGAGCCCGAGGCGGAGCTGCCGGAGCTGCCGCCGAAGCCGGCGCGGGCGCTGCCGGAGGGGGTCTTCGTCGGGACGGCGAGGGAGATCCCGGGCAGCCGCATCGAGATCGTCGTGCGCGCGGGAGCCGTCACCGAGGCGCGCTACGCGGGGCCGACGGCGGACGAGGCGCCGATCGCGCTGTCGGATCGCGGGCGGGGCGACGCCGACGCGCTCACGCTGACCGGCAGGAACGAGCGCGACTACGTGCAGCTCCGGGGGAGCTTCGTCGACGCCGAGCGGATCCGGGGCACCTACCGCGGCGGGCTGGCCAGCAAGGTCGTCGAGGGCGAGTGGTACGCGGTTCGCCGCTGAGGGTCCGGGCGGCCGGCTACGAGGACGGCGTGCCCATCGGCTGGCTCGTGCTCGATGGCCTGGACGACGCGCCATCGTCGGATCGCGGGCCGGTCGACGTGGGTGACGAGCCGGTCGACATCGGCACCGCGATCGTCGAGACGGCGTTGGCGCGCGACGCCCTGCTGTACGTGGCGGAGGACGAGGACGGCGTCCTGGGCGCGGGGCGGGTGGGCGCGCGCGAGCTGGTGCGATCGCGGCACGTGGGAGACCTGGCCGTGCTGGTGCACCCGCGGGCACGGAGGCGCGGCGTGGGCCGGGCGCTGATGGAGGCGCTGGTGGGCGGCGCCGAGGCGTCGCGACGCTTCGAGAAGCTGGCGGTCCGGATCGCCGCAGACGACGAGGCTCTGCGGCGCACGGTGATGGGGAGCGGCGCCTGGCGGCTGGAGCGGCTGGAGATCGGCGCGCTGGCGCGAGGCGAGCGGCGCATCGACGTCGAGGTGATGGGGTTGTCCGTCCGCCGATGATCGAAGGCTGCACGTGACAGGCGCATCGAGGCGGGGCGTTGTGCTACATTCCGCCGCCGTTGGCGCAGTACGGAGGTCGCATGCGTAGGACGCGTGGGTTGCTCAGCATCGCAATGGTCGCGCTGGTCGCTGGTTGCGGCAGCCCCGACGTGGTCGGGGGGGCCGACGGGACCGGGACCGACGCGCCGGAATCGGACGGAGCGGCGGACAGCGGCGCGGAGACGACCGGGCTGAACGACGCGGTCGCGGACACGGAGCTCGAGATCGACGTCGTCCAGGCCAAGCCGGGCGAGTTCGGGTACCCGTGCGACGCGAACGACGAGTGCTTCAGCGGCTTCTGCGTGCCGACGCCGGGGGGCTCGGTGTGCACCCAGCTCTGCGAGTCGGCGTGTCCGGACGGGTTCGTCTGCCGGCCGCAGCTCCAGGGCGACGTCACCTTCGTGTGCCTGCCGAAGTGGCTCTACCTGTGCTCGCCGTGCAACGTGGCGTCCGACTGCACCCAGAGCGCGTCCGACGTCGGACACTTCTGCATCGACTACGGAGCGGAGGGTCACTTCTGCGGCGGCGAGTGCAAGTCCGACGGGCGCTGCCCCGCCAACTACTCGTGCCAGAACGTGCCGGTCGGCGGCGGCGTCATCGAGAAGCAGTGCGTGCCCGACTCCCAGACCTGCGAGTGCTCGCCCCTGGCGGTGCAGCTCCAGCTCGACACCACCTGCACCGTGACCAACGAGTTCGGCAGCTGCCGCGGGTCGCGGGTGTGCTCACCGAACGGCCTGACCGCCTGCGACGCGCTGACGCCGGCCGCGGAGACCTGCAACGGCCAGGACGACAACTGCAACGGCGCCACCGACGACCTCCCGCCCGACTACCAGTGCGCCAAGCAGAACGCCAACGGCGTGTGCCTGGGCAAGGGGACCTGCGTCGGCGGCGTCGAGATCTGCGACGCCCCCTCGGCCCAGCCCGAGGTGTGCGACGGCACGGACAACGACTGCGACAACGCCACCGACGAGAGCTTCGTCGACACCGACATCGACGGGAAGGCCGACTGCGTCGACGAAGGACGACGACGACGACGGCGTGCCGGACACCAGCGACAACTGCCCCCTGGTGAAGAACGCGGACCAGGCCAACAACGACGGAGACGCCCAGGGCGACGCCTGCGACCCCGACGACGACAACGACAGCGTGCCCGACGAGACCGACTGCGCGCCGCTGGACGGCAACGTCAAGCCCGGCGCGATCGAGCTGTGCGACAACATCGACAACGACTGCAACGGCAAGACCGACGACAACCTCTGCGACGACGGCAACCCCTGCACCGACGACAAGTGTCAGGGCACCGACTGCGTCCACACCCCCAACAACAACCCCTGCGACGACGGCACCGTCTGCACCCAGTCCGACAAGTGCGTCGACGGCGTCTGCAAGGGCAACAACCCGCTGGACTGCAACGACAACAAGCCCTGCACCGAGGACAAGTGCGACCCCGTCACCGGCTGCTCCAACCTGGTAGCCCCCAACGGCTTCCCCTGCGAGGACGGGTCGGTGTGTACGATCAACGACACCTGCGTCGAGGGCAAGTGCAAGGCGGGCGTGCAGAACCCCTGCAACGACAACAACGTTTGCACCATCGACTTCTGCGACGCGCTCCAGCAGACTTGCGTACACCAGCCCACGACGGCCGGTGAGTTCACCAACCCGAGCAACCCGAACTTCCAGTCTTGCAACGCTGCGAGTCCCGGCTTCTGCAAGGTGTACGTCATGCAACGGGCTCACCGGCGATTGCGAGATCAAGAATCAGGCGAGACGGCAAGAGCTGCGGAGTCAAGGAGGCGTGCCCCCCTGTTCGGGGTTGCTGGATTGCCTCTCTCTATCTGCCCGAGGTTGCCCACACCGTGCCAGGGGGTTCGTGCGAGCCCGACTTTTCGAGTGTGACTTGCGGCTCGACGTCTGCGCAGGCGGCTGCGCGGGACTGGTGCGTCGCCCCACGGTGGGTTCGCGATCTGCTTGCCCTGGACGAAACCGGGAGACCTGCGCGGACCGTTCACCTACTCATTGACTCACACTCGTCGCTCGGCCCAAGCACTCGCTGACAAAGCGTATTGCAGAGTCGAAAGACGCTCCCGGCGGCAACTCGAAACCCTCTCGCACCGATGGTCTTTGACGAGAGGCCGGAGAAGGAAAGACAGGGTTCGCGTCGCATCTAGAAGCGCGAGCGCAGCGATTTCGCCGTCGGTCGAGAACCGTGCCACGAATGGGGAGCTTGCTCCAGGTCGTCCGCAAGCCGGTAGCGCGCGCCACTGGCGCCCGAAAGTTCAACTCGTCCGGAGCCGAACGCTATCACTGAGCCACCAGCTACTAGTTCAGGTGCTGCGAGCCCGAAAGACGTCGCGCAGTTGAGCGGCCACGCGAGCTCGCCGATGGCATCTAGCCGAATGGGGCAGATGGGGGGCGCTCCTTGTACCTGCTCCTCCTCAGCGAAGACGGTGCTGGCCTGCGCCGAGGTCGCTGACCGTGAGGTGAGGACTTGGCTGTACCTGACGTTCGCGATGCTTCCCTGGAGCCATCAAAGGATAGCAAGCCAGCGATGCTCCTCGCTCGGACCGTCAGCGGTCGCTCGGTAGGTCCCATCGCCGTCACATATCGAAATGTCCGAAGAGCAAGCCCCTCCCCACGGGGTAGAAGGTCCCGGCGCCAGGCGTCTCAAGGAAGCAGGAGCCCCTCGGCTGCGATAGCAACCGCGACGCTCAGGTCCGCGCCACTCGCGCACAGAATGCGGGACTTCTTGGCGCCAAGGCTGAGCCAGCCGATGTCTCGCGCCACCGCAGAAGACCCGTCGAGGGTCCAGGTGAGCAGCGCCAGGGCGGTCATTCCCGGCTCGGATGCGAGCAACGCGGGCTTCCCCTGCCCGCCAGGAACGGGGACTGTGATCTCGGCGTCGTGGGTCGCAACCACGCCCACGCGCGAAGGCGAGCCTGGGGCGTAGAACAGCGCGACTGGCCTCAGCCCGTCGGGGAATGGCATCATCCACCCGAACGCTCCACCCGGTGAGAAGTAGACGAGCGCCCGAGCAGGGGCCTGGACGGAGCAGCTGGATGTCACCCTGCGAAGCCGGGCACGACCACCGTCCCAGATGTGTTCGACGAGGATGAACGCGCCGCCCGCAGGCGTGAACGTCGCGTCCACCAGATCGAGATCGCCCGAGCCGCCCACGGCGCTGGAAGTTGCTGAGCGCGCCGGTCCGGTCGAGGGTGAGGAGCCAAAGCCCACATGCTGCGTAGCTCCCTCCCGTGTCGGTGCTGGGCGGGATGAGTTCCTTTTCGCCCGAGGCATGCGTCAGCGTGACGGGGTTGTCCACCTCGGCGATCCAGACCGAGGCGCCTGTCGTAGTCCTCCCGAACTTCGTGCGGTTGCCAAAGGGCAGCGGGCTCAGGGTCACCTTCCACTCGACCTCGGTGACCTCCTCGGGGATCGCGAGGCAGACCCCGGCGTTGCAGGTGTCGGCGATGGTGCAGGGATCGCCGTCGTCGCAGGGCACCGCGTCCAGCGGCGGATAGACGCACTCCCCCGTGTCCTTGTCACAGCTCGCCGGCCCCTCGCAGGGCCCGGGCGCCGGACAATCGCCAGCCGTCGTGCAACCCGGCCCCGCATCCGTCTCCACGTCCGGGCCGGTCTCGGTGTCGGTGTCGGTGTCGGCCTCGGCCTCGGTGTCGGTCTCGGCGTCGGCGTCGGCGTCGGCGTCGGTCTCGGTCTCGGCGTCGGTCTCGGCGTCGGTCTCGGTGTCGGTCTCGGTGTCGGTGTCGGTCCCGGTCTCGGTCTCGGTCTCGGCGTCGGTCTCGGTCCCGGTGTCGGCGTCGGTCTCGGCTTCGGTCTCGGTGTCGGTCTCGGCTTCGGTCTCGGTGTCGGTCTCGGACCCGGTGTCGGTCTCGGACCCGGTGTCGGTCTCGGTCTCGGTGTCGGTCTCGGCCCCGGTGTCGGTCTCGGCCCCGGTCTCGGTCTCGGCCCCGGCGTCGGTCTCGGCCCCGGCGTCGGTCTCGGCCCCGGCCCCGGTCCCGCCATCCGCTCCAGCGTCCGTCTCCGCTCCCCCCTCCGCCGTGTCCACCGGCGGCAGCACCTGCGGCCGCGGTGGGGGCTCGATGCACCCGGCTCCCAGTGTCCACACCAGCGCCAGCACCGCCGCCCAGGCCGCTCCGGTCCTCGTCACTCCCGCCTCCCTCGTCTTCCTCTTCGGCGTCCCAGGCCACGCCGACGCCAGGGCCACGCCCCAGCGTAGCCCACCGACGGCCGGCCGGGTAGCCGTTCGAAAGCGTTACCGGGGCGAAACGCGCGCGAAACGCGGCGCCGACATCATCTGGGGTCCGTGGAGTCGGGACGGGCCGCGCTGCTTGCGCGCCTCGCTTGGCTCCACGACTCGTCCCGAACGGGGTAGGTTCGTTGGAGATGACGGGCCAACGAACTGTCCCCACGGGAACCGCAGGGCGGCGGCGGTACCCCCTCCGGGCCGTCGTCGCCCTGCTTTCTGTCCGGGGCTTTCACAGCCGGGCTACATCCGATATTCAATAGGGGCAGCTCACCGAGGACCGCCCGTGCCCGACGACGCCCGCATCGCCCAGTTCCAGGACCTCAAGAAGCGCTTCCCTCACATGGAGCAGCCTCGGTGGAGCCTGGCGACCGCCTACGAGGACGCCGGGCGCTTCGACGAGGCCGTCGCCGAGTTCCGCGAGCTGGTCGCCCTGAAGCCGGACTACTGCGTCGCCTTCCTGCACCTGGGCTCGTGCCTCATCGAGCTCGAGGCCTACGCCGAGGCGATCACCGCGCTCGAGTCGGCGCATCGCCTCGCCATCGCCCAGGGCCACATGGCCCCCAAGCAGGAAGCCGAGATGCTCATGGAGCAGGCCCGCGAGGAGCTCTAGGCGCCCTACTCGGCGCTCGGCTCGTCGCTCGCCTTCAGCGCCTCGAAGTCATCCTCCGCCGGGACCACCCCCAGCGCCTCGTTGGCCTTGTCGCGCTGCTCCTGCAGCCGCTGCTGCTCGGCCACGAACGCCGGGTCGGTGCGGAAGAACTTCGCGTAGACGAAGTACCCGGCGCCTGCCGCGGCCACCGCCAGCACCAGCACGATGAGCTTCCAGTTCTTCTTCAGCGCGTCCATGGACCCCTCCACCGCTGGCTGCTTCCCCGACGAGCGCCGGGGGCGGGCCGGTGCGCTCACGCCCCGACCGGCCCCCGTTCACCTCCCGCCCCGACTACATCGCCGGCGACAGGCTCACCTTCACCTCGACCTGGTCGGCCACCTTCACACCGGCCAGATGCTCGGGCGGGATGATGCCGAAGTCGCGGATGTTCAACGTGAACACGGCGCGGATGACCAGGACGTCCGTCTTGATCCACACCTTCTTGGTCTCCTCGGTCGCCTTCCGGTAGGTCACGAAGGCCTTCGCCTTCACGGGCTTGGTCACGCCCTTGATCGTGATCTTGCCGTGCACCGTGGCCTCGACCTTCTCGCCGGGCTTCAGCGCCTTCGCCTTGGTGTCGATCTTGTCGATCTCGAAGGTGATCTGCGGGTGCGCCTTCGCGTCCAGCCACTGCTCGCCCTGCAGGTGCTCGTCGCGGGTCGGGATGCCGGTCTTGATCGAGTCGACCGGGATGCTCACCGTGCCCGTCGCCATCGAGGGGTTGGCGAGGTCGACCTTCACCTCGCCGCTCACCGCGTTGGTGATGCCGGTGATGACCTCGAAGGGCGCGTCGTTCTCGAACACGACGCGGTTGAGGCCCCCTTGCTCGGGGCTCATCTTGAAGGTGGTGGTCTCGGCCAGGGCCCCGGTGGCCATCAGGGCCAGCCCCGCCAGCGAAGTCACGACGATCTGCGCAGTCCTCACGATCATGTCCACTCTCCTGTCCTCGCCTCGCGAGGTAGATTGATATCGAATCATTTAGACTCGAACTTCATGGCTGTCAAGGTCGGGCTGCGCGTCCTCGGCAGCGGGCGCCGGGCCTGACCTGACCTGGGGTCGATGCATGACGATACGCCCGCCCCCGGCGAACGGTTACGCCCTCGGCCCGAGGGTGGCGTGACGGCCCCGGAGCGCCGCGCAGCGTCCCGGTTGCAAGGCTCCGCGCGGGGGATGCGTCGTTGACACCGTCTCGGACGCGGTGATAGCAACTCGGCTCCGAAAGCCGCCGGGAGCCGCGCGTGAGCAAGACGTTTCAAGGGCTCATCCTGGCCCTGCAGGACTACTGGGCAGCCCGGGGTTGCCTCATCGTCCAGCCCTACGACACCGAGAAAGGCGCCGGCACCTTCAACCCGGCGACCTTCCTGCGCGCGCTGGGGCCCGAGCCGTGGCGGGCGGCCTACGTCGAGCCCTGCCGCCGCCCCGCCGACGGCCGCTACGGCGAGAACCCGAACCGCCTGCAGCACTACTTCCAGTTCCAGGTGCTGTTGAAGCCCTCGCCCGCCGACGTCCAGGAGATGTACCTCGAGAGCCTGGTCGCCATCGGCATCGAGCCGGCGCGCCACGACATCCGCTTCGTCGAGGACAACTGGGAGTCGCCGACGGTCGGCGCCTGGGGTCTGGGCTGGGAGGTCTGGCTCGACGGGATGGAGATCACCCAGTTCACCTACTTCCAGCAGGTGGGCGGCATCGAGCTGGACCCGATCTCCGCCGAGCTGACCTACGGGCTCGAGCGCATCGCCATGTACCTGCAGGACAAGGACAACGTCTACGACCTGGTCTGGGCGCCCGGCGTCACCTACGGCGAGGTGAAGCACCAGGACGAGGTGGAGTTCTCGCGCTTCAACTTCGAGGAGGCCGACGTGGCCTTCCATCGCGAGCTCTTCGACCGCTACGAGTCGGAGTGCCTGCGCCTGCTGGGCCTCGAGCTGGTGTTGCCGGCCTACGACTACTGCATGAAGTGCTCGCACGCCTTCAACCTGCTGGACGCCCGCGGCGCCATCAGCGTGGCCGAGCGCCAGAAGACGATCTTCCGCGTGCGAACGCTGGCCAAGGGCGTGGCCGAGGCGTACATCCGACAGCGCGAGGCCCTGGGCTATCCGATGGCCAAGGGCGCGGGAGGCGCGCGGTGAGAGAGCTGCTCTTCGAGCTGGGCACCGAGGAGATCCCGGCGCGGCTGCTGCGCGGCTCGCGCCACGAGCTGTGCCGGCGGCTGGAGGAGGGGCTCGAGGCCGCGGGGCTGGCGTTCGACGGCATCCACGGCTACGCCACGCCGCGGCGCCTGGCGGTGGTGGCGACGGTGGCCGAGCGGCAGCCGGACCGCACCGCCGAGATGCTGGGCCCGCCGGTCGAGGCGGCCTTCGACGCCGACGGGGTCGCCACCGCGGCGGCGCAAGGCTTCGCGCGCCGTCACGGGGTCAGCGTGGACGCGCTGGAGCGGCGTCCCACGGAGCGCGGCGAGCGCATCGGCCTCACCGTGCACACCCCGGGCCGTCCGGCGACGGAGCTCTTGCCGGCCATCCTGGCGACCTGCATCGACAAGCTGACCTGGCCCAAGGCCATGCGCTGGGGCAGCCGGCGGGAGAGCTTCATCCGGCCGGTGCACTGGATCGTGGCGCTCTACGACGGCGAGGTGCTCCCGCTGGCCTGGGGCGGCGTCACCGCCGACCGCTGGACGCGCGGCCATCGCTTCATGGCGCCGGCCCCCTTCGAGGTCCACACGGCGCTCTCGTGGCTCGAGGGGCTGCGCGAGCGCTACGTGGAGCCCGACGCCGCCATCCGCGAGGAGCGGGTGGAGGCGGGCGCCCACCGCCTGGCCGCGGACGTGGGCGGGAGCCCAGCGCTGGACGACGCCCTGCTCGAGGAGGTGGGCGGCATCGTCGAGTGGCCCGTCCCCCTGCTCGGCAACTTCGAGGCCAGCTACCTGGAGCTGCCGCCGGCCGTCATCACGACGCCGATGACGGTGCACCAGCGCTACATCCCCATCATCGACTCCGCCGGCGCGCTGACGCGGCACTTCGTCATCGTCGCCGGCATCGAGGCGACCGACCCCTCGGTCATCTCCGCGGGAAACGGCCGCGTCCTGCGCGCGCGCCTCGCCGACGCCCGCTTCTTCTTCGAGCAGGACACGCGCGTCCCGCTCGACTCCTTCGTGCCCAAGCTCGAGGAGCGCGTGTTCCTCCAGGGCCTCGGCACCATGGGCGCCCGCGCCGTCCGGCTGCAGGAGCTCTCCGGGCTGCTCTGCGCGACCCTGGCCCCCGACGCCCCCGAGGCGCCCGCGCTCGCGGCGCGCGCCGGCCTGCTGGCCAAGGCGGATCTCGCCACCGGCGTGGTCGGCGAGTTCGCGCAGCTCCAGGGCGAGATGGGCCGCGAGTACGCCCGGCGCTCGGGCGAGCCCGACGCGGTGGCCGAGGCGATCTTCGAACACTACATGCCGCGCTCGGCCACCGACGACATCCCGGAGTCCCTGCTGGGGCGCGCCGTCGCGCTGGCGGACAAGCTGGACGCCCTGGTGGGCTGCTTCTCGCTGGGGCTCGAGCCCACCGGCTCGGCCGACCCCTACGCCCTGCGACGCCAGGCCCTGGGCGTCATCCGCATCCTCGAGGAGGCCGATCCGGCGCCCGGCATCGCCGAGGTGCTCGACATCGCCCGCTCGGTGTACGGAGGCGCGCTGGCCGCCGATTGGCCGCCGGTGCGCGAGCGCCTGCTGGAGTTCTTCCGCGGCCGCATGAAGGCCGCGCTGGCCCAGGACTACACCTCGGATCTCGCCGAGGCGGTGCTGGCCGTGGGATTCGACGACCCGGCGGACGCTCGGGGCAGGCTGGAGGCGCTCTTCGCCATGAAGCGCACCGAGGGCTGGGACGCGATGGCGGCCACCGTGAAGCGGGTGCGGAAGATCGTCGAGGACACGGCGCCGGGCGAGCTGGATCCGGCGAGCCTCACCGAGCCAGCCGAGCGCGGGCTGTTCGAGGCCTGGACCGGGGTGGAGCGCGCGGCCAGCCGGGCGCTGGACGCAGGAGAGTACGCCGACGCCCTCGAGGGTCTGGCCACCCTCGAGCCTGCCATCGAGCGCTTCTTCGTGGAGGTGCTCGTCATGAGCGAGGACCCGTCCGAGCGGGCGCGGCGCCTGGCGCTGCTCGCGCGCGTCGACGGGCTCTTCCACCGCATCGCCGCCTTCGACCGGGTCTCGACCTGACAAGAGCTCGACCATGACTGAGACTCGCTACGTCTACAATTTCGGCGCCAACGAGGCCGACGGCTCCGCGGCGATGAAGAAGCTGCTGGGCGGCAAGGGCGCCAACCTCGCCGAGATGACGCGCCTGGGGCTGCCGGTGCCTCCCGGGTTCACCGTGTCCACCGCGGCGTGCCTGGCCTACCTGGCCGAGCACCAGCGCTTCCCGGACGGCCTCGAAGACGAAGCCCTCGAGGCGCTGGCGCTGCTCGAGTCCCGCATGGGGCTGCGCTTCGGCGACGCCAGCGGTCCCCTGCTGGTCAGCGTGCGCTCGGGCGCGGCCATCTCGATGCCGGGCATGATGGACACGGTGCTCAACCTGGGCCTCAACGACGAGACCGTCGCCGGGCTGGGCGAGCTCACCGGCAACCCGCGCTTCGCCTGGGACAGCTACCGGCGCTTCATCCAGATGTACGCGAACGTCGTCATGGGGCTGCGCACCGACATCCTCGAGCAGTACCTGGAGCGCGCGAAGGACATCGAGGACTGCCTGCTGGACAGCGAGCTGTCGGTCGACGCCTTGAAGAACCTGGTCGCCGACTACAAGCAGACCGTGCTGGACCTGTCGGGCACCGCGTTCCCGCAGGACCCGCGCGAGCAGCTCTGGAACGCCATCGCCGCGGTGTTCCGCTCCTGGAACACGCGCCGCGCCGTGGACTACCGGAACTCGGAGGGCATCGCCCACGACCTGGGCACCGCCGTGAACGTCCAGGCCATGGTGTTCGGGAACATGGGCGAGGACTCGGCCACCGGCGTCGCCTTCACCCGGGACCCCAAGACCGGCCAGCAGCGCTTCTTCGGCGAGTGGCTGCCCAACGCCCAGGGCGAGGACGTGGTCGCCGGCGTGCGCACGCCGCAGCCCATCAACCTGGCCTCGGGCGCCCTGTCGGACGACGTGACCCTCGAGGCCGCGATGCCGAAGGTCTACGAGGAGCTGGTGCGCCTGTACCACGTGCTCGAGCGGCACTATCGCGACATGCAGGACATCGAGTTCACCATCCAGCAGGGCCGCCTCTGGATGCTGCAGACGCGCACCGGCAAGCGCAGCCCGCGCGCCGAGGTCCGCATCGCGGTGGACATGGCCAACGAGGGGCTCATCACCCGCAACGAGGCGATCCTGCGCGTCCGCACCGAGACGATCGAGCGGCTGCTGCACCCGCAGATCGACCCCTCGGCCGAGCGCGCGGTCATCGCCACCGGCTTGGGGGCGTCGCCCGGGGCGGCCACGGGCAAGGTGGTCTTCTTCGCCGACGACGCCGTCGAGCGCGCCGGACGCGGCGAGGCGGTCATCCTGGTGCGCCGCGAGACCTCGCCCGAGGACATCCACGGGATGCTCAGCGCCCGCGGCATCCTGACGGCGCGCGGCGGCATGACCAGCCACGCGGCGGTGGTGGCGCGAGGCATCTCGAAGCCGTGCATCGTCGGGGCCGGCGAGATCGACGTCGACTCGGTGGCGCGCACGATGACTTGTGGCGACGTGGTGGTACACGAGGGCGACATCCTCACCCTCGACGGAGGCGACGGCTCGGTGATGTTGGGCGAGATGCCGACGATCCAGCCGGAGCCCACCGCCGACCTGCACGAGCTGATGGGCTGGGTGGACGCGGTGAGGCGCCTGAAGGTCTACACCAACGCCGACACGCCGCGGGACTGCCAGATCGCGCGCGACTTCGGCGCCGAGGGCATCGGCCTGTGCCGCACCGAGCACATGTTCTTCGACGAAGAGCGCATCATGGCCGTGCGCGAGATGATCCTCGCCGACGACGAGCAGGGGCGCCGCCGCGCGCTCGAGAAGATCCTGCCGATGCAGCGCGGCGACTTCCGGGGCATCTACAAGGTGATGGACGGGCTGCCGGTCATCATCCGCCTGCTGGACCCGCCGCTGCACGAGTTCCTGCCGCAGACCGAGCGCGAGATCGCCGCGCTGGCCGAGGAGCTGGGCGTCGACGCCGAGGAGCTCGACGCGCGCAACCGCGCCCTGCACGAGGTGAACCCGATGCTGGGCCACCGCGGCTGCCGGCTCGGCCTCACCTTCCCCGAGATCTACGAGATGCAGGTGCGGGCCATCCTCGAGGCGGCCGTCGAGGCCGTGCGCGAGGACGGCGTCGCGGTCAAGCCGCTCATCATGATCCCGCTGGTCGGGCACGTGCGCGAGCTGGCCTTCCTGCGTGAGGTCGTCGACGCCACCGCGCGGCGCGTGCTGGCCGAGGGCGAGACGGACGTGCCCTATCAGGTGGGCACGATGATCGAGCTGCCGCGCGCGTGCCTGACCGCCGACGAGATCGCCGCGGAGGCCGACTTCTTCAGCTTCGGCACCAACGATCTGACCCAGACCACCTTCGGCATCAGCCGCGACGACTGCCCGCGCTTCCTGCCGCTCTACGTGGACGTCGGGATCCTGCCCATCGACCCCTTCGTCTCGCTGGACTCGGCCGTGTGCGAGCTGGTGCGCATGGCCACCGAGAAGGGGCGAGCGGTCAAGCCGGGGCTCTCCATCGGCATCTGCGGCGAGCACGGCGGCGAGCCGCGCTCGGTCGCGTTCTGCCACAGCGTCGGCCTGGACTACGTGTCCTGCTCGCCGCCACGCATCCCGGTGGCCCGCCTGGCCGCCGCCCACGCGGCGCTCGCGGAGGCTTCGTGAGGCACTCCGCCGCGCTTCGCGGTCTGCTCGTGGGCTGCGGCCTGTTCGCGCTCTGTCTGGGCGCTTGCAAGACCCGCGAGCTGGGCACGCCCCACCCGGCGGACGCCTTCAGCTACCCGGTGGCGGTGACCGCCGACCCGTCGGGTCGCCTGCTCTGGGTGACCAGCGGCAACTTCGACCTCGCCTGGCGCGGGGGCGCGGTGCTGGCCATGGACGTGGTCACCCACCGCTTCGTCACCGACGCCAACGGCGACCCGGTGGGCTTCCAGGTCGGCGGCTTCCCCGGCCCCTTCGTGGTGCACCCGCGCAACGACGGCTCGCAGATCAGCGACGGGTTCGTGCTGAGCCGCCAGGAGGCCGCCCTCTATCACGTGACGCTGTCGGGCGACCCGACGCGGCCGGTGGTGGCCTGCGAGGGCGGGCGACGCATCGCGACGGGGCTGCTGGACTGCCCGGGCACGGAGGACATGGATCCCATCCGCCTCGAGGACCCGGTCAACGACGGCAAGTACCGCGAGATCACCCTGGGCGAGGACCCCTACGCCGCGCTGTACCACCCGGCGGCCCAGGGACAGAGCGAGGACCTCCTGCTCACCAGCGCCTTCGTCGACGGCACGGCGGCGATCTTCACCGTCGACTCCGGCGAGGCCACCCTGGTCGACGCGCTGAAGCTCTCGACGGGCCTCTACGCCTTCGCCGAGAACCCGAAGACCCGGCGCATCTACGCCACCTCCAAGAGCTCGACGGCCATCGAGGTGCTCGAGGTGCGGGCGCCCGACCCGGACGCCGCTCCGGTGGTCGACTCGAAGGGCGTCACCCAGGACCCGCACCCGCAGGTGGTCCGCCAGCGCAGCATCGCGGTGCCGACGGCGATCCTCGGCGACACCGGGCGCGGCCTCGCCTTCTCGCCCGACGGCTACACCCTCTACGTCGCCTACCGCTCGCCTGCCTCGGTGGTGATGATCGACGTGTCTCCGGGCCCGGACGGGCTCCCCGTCGACCGCGTCATCGCCAAGATCCCCGTCGGCTCCCGCCCGGGCGCCATCGTCGCCGTGCCGGCGGTGGCCGGCCACCCGGAGGCGCCCGATCTGGTCTACGTCACCTGCCAGGGCGTCGACCGCATCGACATCATCGACCCGGCGCTCGCGCAGGTGGTCGGCCACGTCCGCACCGGCCAGGACCCCTTCGACCTCGCCTACGTCGACGCGCCCGAGCTGGGCATCCGGCGCCTGTACGTGAGCAACTTCCTGGCCCAGACCCTTGGCGTGGTCGAGCTCGACCCCGACTCCCCCTTCTACAACCTCGAAGTGGCGGAGCTGCGATGACGCGCCGACCCCTCCCCGCGCGGCGCGCCGGACGCGGCGTCTCCCCCGGGCTCGCGCTGCTGGCCGCGCTGGCGCTGTCCGCATGCGGCGGCAAGTCGAACGGCCCCACCGGCGCCTTCGAGAGCCCCATCGACTTCAGCTACGCCTGCGAGGGCACCGGCGACGCGGCGGGCCACACCACGGCGCCGCTCGCTCCGAACGAGCGCACGCGCTCCCTGGCCGACGCCTTCGTCTGCAGCGCCGACCAGAGCACCGGCTACGACGCCCGCCTCTACGGCCTGGTCCTCAACGCCAAGCCCGCCGGCGTGCACTTCATCCAGCTCAACCCCACCGCCCGCGGAGGCCGTGAGGTGCTGGACGCCAACCCGGTCATCCCCGGCTTCTCGCCGGTCCCGGTGGCCGACGGCCCGGTGCGCCTGCTCCGCTCCAGCGACTACGAGGCCTTCTGGGTGCTCTCGGCCGCCGAGCCCGCCGTGACCCCCATCGTCGTCCAGGGCTACGACGAGGCCCTGCGTTCGGTCCGCGTCGCGCTCTCCCCGGAGCGCTGGTCGCTGCCCGGGGCGCCATCCGACGGCCTCATCCTGCCGGGCACCGACCCGCACCTCGACACGCTGCTGGTGACCGCCGCCCGCGTGCCGGAGATGTGGACCATGCCGGTCAGCCGCACCATGACCGACGCGCCGCCCATCACCACCATCGCGCTGCCGGGGCGGGTCGCGTCGATCGAGGCGCTGGGCGACGATCTCCTGGTGACCTGGGTCGGCCGCCCCGTCATCAGCCGCATCGCGCGCGACGGCACCGTCATCGCCGAGGCGGGCATCCGCCCCGAGTGCAGCGACACCCTCGACAACGACGGCGACGGACTCACCGATGCCGACGACCCCGACTGCTACGGCGAGACCGACATCACCGAGTCGGGCGGCGTCGCCGCGCGCCCGGACGACGCTTCCGGAGCGGCGCTCTCGTCGGGCGCGGTCCCCTTCTGCGCCGATGGGCTCGACAACGACGGCGACGGACTCACCGACGACGAGGACCCGGCCTGCGACGGCGACGACGCGGGCGAGGCGCGCCCGCAGTGCGCCGACGGCCTGGACAACGACGGCGACGGCCTCACCGACACCGACGACGAGAGCTGCTACGGCTCAGCCGACCTGCACGAGAGCCAGCTCGGCCCCTTCGGGCCCTATGGCGCGGCGCTCGTCGACGCGGGTGACATCGGGCGCTTCGTCTACGTCACCGACCCCCAGCGGGTGCGCGTGGCGGTGTTCCAGGTCACCGACGCCGGCTTCGTCCGCGTCGTGGCCACGGCACCCCAGGGTGAGGTCGAACGCACCTCCTTCGCCGACTACGACGAGCTTCCCTACGGCGACGCCAGCGTGAAGGTGGACCGCGTCATCACCCACTTCGGCTCGCACGCGGCCGGGCTGCCCGCCCCCGAGGAGGCCGGCGAGCAGGACATCGTCCTGCCGGCGCCGGTGGCCGACAAGCCGACCGCCGGGCACCTGCGCGGCGAGTGGTGGGAGCGCATCGTCGACGCCCCCGACGGCCTCTCCTTGGGCCAGAGCCGCAGCCAGGTCTGGCTGCCGCAGGTGTGCGACTCCGAGATCGACTGCAGCACCGCCTTCGAGGACATCTGCGCGGACGACCCTGCGGCGCTGGAGCGCTGCGACGTGGTGACCGCCCCCGGCCCGGGCCAGGGCTGCACCCGCCCGCCCACGGACGACCAGAGCTGGTTCGTGTTCCTGCCGCGCCTCGACGGCACCCTGCAGCTCATCGAGTCGATCCGCGCCGGGATGCCGCTTCACCAGCTCGCCCAGGCCAGCAACGAGCCGCGGCGCCGCACCATGGACGTCACCCGGCCGGCGCTGTCGATCCGCGGCGAGCGCCTGGCCTTCGGCAGCCGGGTCCCCGACGGCTACCCCTTCCTCGGCCCCTTCGTCGAGGAGAAGTATCCCCAGACCGACCGCGAGCTGGAGGTGGCGCCCCAGCTCTTCAGGCGCTACGGCATCACGCCCCCCGGGGTGACGGCGCCCGCGGACGCCTGCGACACGTGGATCGCGTCGGTGGATCTCGAGCAGATCCCCACCGAGGGCTGGACGGTCACCTACGAGGGCGTCATCCCGGGCACGGACCAGGCGCTGGGGCGCTTCGAGGACGGCGCCACCACGGCCACCGAGGCGACCTTCTTCGATCCGAAGGCCCGCTTCGCCGAGCTGGGCGTCGAGGTGGGCGACTGGCTCACCCTGGAGCTGTCGCCCGCGGCGCTCGACGACGCGCGGCGGGAGGCGCTCGCCGCCGCCGGGCTGGTGCCCAAGCCCACCGGCAAGGTGCGCGACACCGTCATGGAGTGCCCGACCTACGACCCGGACGTCGCGCTGCTCGAGTTCCCCATCGTGGCCATCGTCGACGACGCGACCCTGACCCTGGACCTCGGCGCCGGGCGGCTGCGCCCGGTGGCGCCGGTCCTCGACGAGCCGGCCATCAAGGACAGCGAGCTGGCCCTGGCCGACTGCCGGTCCAGCCGCGAGACCCTGCGCGACACCCTGACCATCCCCGAGGACGAGAAGCTGCGTCCGGTGGCCGAGGTGTGGCCCGGCTTCGTGCCCGGCGAGCTGCCCGACCGCCTGCTCTACTCGGTGCGGGGCCACGGCCAGTGGATCGTCGTGGGCGACCGCTCCGGCTTCCGGCCCGACCGCGGCCGGGTCGCCACCGCCCAGGTCGAGCGCACCGTCACCATCGGCGGCACCCAGCAGACCAGCTCCGCCTACGCCGCCTGCCCGCCGGCCCTCGACGAGATCGGGCTCGACGCCTACGAGTCCACGCTGGCCGGCACCGAGCCGCACCTGAACACCACCAGCTTCGGCCTGGACGTGTTCCCGGGCTGCAGGACCGTGCTCGACAACGACCTGCCCGTGGTCGAGATGGTGCCCGCGCAGCGCGACACCCAGTGGACCTTCACCGTGGCGGGGCCGCAGGTGCCGCGCACGATCTCGGGGGGCAGCATCGGGGTGCGCGCGCCGTTCTTCGACCTGTGGCGCTGGCTGGTCGAGCTCGATCCCGTCAACGGGCGCGTGCGGCTCATCGAGGTGCGCGCCGGCGACGGGCAGACCCTGGTGCAGGGCATCTTCGAGTAGCGCCCGGGCGTCGGCTGCGGATATAGAGACCTCCCGCGCCCTTCTGGAGAGCCTCGATGTCCATGTCCACTCGCCGCGCCTGCCTCGTCCTGATCGCCCTGCTCACCACCGTCTCCGCCTGCCGCGGGGACGAGGAGGGCAGCCCCGGCTTCGACGCCGTGAAGGACACCGTGGGCGTCAGCGACCTGGGAGGCGGCGACCTGGGCCCGGGGCTCGACGTGACCCTGCCCGACGGCCTCCTGCCCGATGGTCTCCTGCCCGACGGCGTGCTCCCTGACGGCGTGGTGCTGCCCGACGTGGACGCTCCGGCGGGCACGGTGAAGGCGCTGCAGGTCGCCGCCGCAGCGGTCGCGTGCGATCCCGAGGGCTTCACCGACGTGCTGGCCACCGCCAACGTGAAGGCCGCCGTGGTGACCAGCCCGAAGTTCGACGCCTTCACCTCCACCACCGGCGGGACCGACCTCGACGGCTACTACATCGCCGACCAGGACGGCGGGCTGTGGTCGGGCATCATGCTGGTGGTGCCCCGGTCCGAGGGCACCAACCTCCAGCCGGGCGACGTGGTCGACGTCAGCGGCGAGGTCACCGATCGCTTCTGCAACACGCAGTTCCGCTCGGCGACGCTCCAGGTGACCGGCTCGGTCACGGCGCCCGACCCCACCGACCTGAGCGCTGCGCCGGCCGACTGGGAGCCCTACGAGGGCATGCTGGTCCGGATGGCGCCGAGCGCGGTCACCGAGGCTCTCTCCGGCGGGCGCTACACCCTGGACAACGGGCTCATCGTCGACCACGCCTTCGACTTCTTCCTGAGCATGAAGGTGGGCTCCTCCTACGAGGTCACCGGACAGATCGCCTACGTGTTCAACCAGTTCCGCATCGAGCCCCGCTCCGCCGAGGACGTCGTGGCCAAGGCGGGACCCGGACCCGACGCCGACGGCGGCCCCATCGGCGACGCGCCCGACGCCACCGACGGCGACACCACCACCCCGGGCCTCACGGCGATCACCACCATCCAGGGCAGCGCGCTGAGCCTGGGGTGCAAGGCGAGCGACGGCGACTTCCAGGACGGACCGTCGAACCTCACGGTGCAGGGCGTGGTGACCACCCCCGGCTGGTCGGCCTCGGCCACGCTGGTGGCCTATGGCTTCAGCGACGGCAGCGACGACCCGCTGTCGGGCATCGTGTTGACCGTGGCCAAGGCCAGCGACCCGAAGTTCGCGCCCGGCGACACGGTCACGGTCCAGGGCGAGCACCTCGAGTTCTTCTGCCAGACCCAGCTCGACGCCGACTCCGCGACCCTCACGACGCTGGACCTCGACGTCCCGGCCGGCGCCGAGCTGAGCAGCCTGGGCGCCGACCCCGAGCAGTGGGAGGGCGTGGTCGTGGTGCTCACCGGCGCTACCGTCAGCAAGAACAGTGACTTCGGCTCCTTCGGCGAGTTCACCATCGGCGACGGCGTCATCGTGGACTCGGTGGTGATGGGCAAGAACGCCATCCCCAAGCCGGCCCTGGGCTCGTCCTTCGAGTCCCTGCGCGGCATCGTGCGCTGGGAATTCGGCAAGTGGCACCTCTCGCCGGTGAGCGCCGCCGACGTCGTGCCGGCCGGCAGCACGGTGGAGCCGCTCCCCGACGCCGCCGATACGGCCGACGCCCCCGACACCGCCGACACCCCCGACACCACCGATACGGCCGACACCGCCGACGTCTCCGGCGGTCCCGACGCGGACGGCGACGGCGGCCCGCTGCCGACGGTGACGGCCGTGGCCTCGCTGCAGCAGAGCACCGACAGCGTGAGCTGCACGGCCTCGGAGATCCAGACCATCGCCACGGACCTCGTCCTGGAGGGCGTGGTGACCGTGGCCCGCTACGCTCCCAGCCCCTCGGTCTGGAACTACGGCTTCTCCGACGGAGACGGCGCGTGGTCCAGCATCAGCCTGGCCGTCACCAAGTCCAGCGGCCTCGACGGGGACTGGCCGGTGGGCACGCAGCTGCGCGTGACCGGCGCCTACGACGAGTTCTTCTGCAACAGCACCTTCTACGTCGACGCCGTCGAGGTGCTGGGTACCACCGAGGCGCCCGGCCCCGTGCTGGTCGCCGACTTCGCCGCCGCCAGCGAGTCGTGGGAGGGGTCCCTCATCACGGTCGAGAACGTGAAGGTCACCAGCATCAACGCCAAGGGCGAGCTGGTCACCGACAAGGGGCTGGTCATCGACGACGAGATCCTGGGCACGACCATCGCGCCCGCTCCGGCGATCGGCACGACCTACGCCTCGGTCACCGGGCTGGTGACCTGGGGATTCAACAGCTACCGCCTGCAGATCCGCAGCCTGGACGACCTCGTCACGGCCGAGTGAGCCGAGCGCGCGTCAGCGACGCGGCACCGAGCGCACCCGCTCCACGCTGAACACGCCCTTGAGGCTGGCCAGGCGCCGGGTGAGCTGGGTGACCTGGTCCACGTCGGTCGCCAGCACGGTGAAGAGGTTCTCCGCGCGCCCGTCGCCTGCGTCCTCGCAGCTCGCGCGCTCGATGTTGACCTTCATGTCGCCGAACACCTTGGTCATGCGCGAGAGCGTCCCCGGCACGCCGGCCTCGGTGATGATGAGGAAGTCCACCGGGTAGCCGCCCCCGGCGTTGCCCCAGCGCACGTCCACGGCCCGGTCGGCGTCCAGCGACAGCGCGTTCTGGCAGCCGCGGCGGTGGACGCTCACCACGTGGCCCGGCGTCACGAAGCCGACGATCGCCTCGCCCGGCACCGGCGAGCAGCACTTGGCGATGGTGTGCTTGACCCCCTCGAGGCCGTCGACGACCACGCCCGTCGGCCCGCCGGTGACCCTGCGGATCAGCCGTGAGATGACGTTGAGGCGCTCGGGCTCGGTGTTGCGCGGCTTGCCGGTCACCTCGGGCGGGAGCACGGCGTGCACCACCGACTCCGGGGTGAGCTTGCCGTTGCCCACCTGGACGATCATCTCGTCGCCCGACGCCAGGTTGAGGTGCTGCGCGGCCTCCTTGAAGCCCGGCGTCTTGCGCACCTTGGCCAGCGAGCGGCCGAAGCGCCTGAGCCCCTTGTCGAGGAGCTGCTCGCCCAGCTCCAGCGAGCGATCGCGCGACTCGCGCTTGATGTGCGCGCGGATCCGGTTGCGGGCGCGCGTGGTCTGGACGAAGCGCAGCCAGTCCTTCGACGGCCGCTGCGACGGCGTCGTGAAGATCTCGACCACGTCGCCGTTTCGGAGCTGGTGGTCCAGCGGCACGATGCTGCCGTTGACCGCAGCGCGGCTGCAGTGGTTGCCGACCTCCGAGTGCACCGCGTAGGCGAAGTCCACCGGCGTCGACAGCCGCGGGAGCACCTTCAGCTCACCGGCCGGCGTGAAGGTGTAGACCTCCTCCTGGAAGAGCTCGACCTTCACCGACTCCAAAAACTCGCTGGGGTCGTCCAGCTCCTGCTGCCACTCCATCAGCCGCTTGAGCCAGTCGAAGCGCTCCTCGTCCTTCTGCTCCAGCCCGCGCCCGCCCTCCTTGTACTTCCAGTGCGCCGCGATGCCGCCCTCGGCCACCCGGTGCATCGCGTGGGTGCGGATCTGGATCTCGATGCGGTGGCCGCCCGGCCCGATCACGGTGGTGTGCAGGCTCTGGTACTTGTTGGCCTTGGGCAGCGCCACGTAGTCCTTGAACCGCCCCGGCACCGGCCGCCAGCGGTCGTGGATCAGGCCCAGCACGTGGTAGCAGTCCCGCTGCTCGGCCACCAGCACGCGGAAGGCGATGAGGTCGTGGATGTGCTCGAAGGGGATGCGCTGGCGCTGCATCTTCCGGTGGATCGACCAGAAGTGCTTGGGCCGCCCGGCCACCTCGGCCTCGATGCCCTCGCGCCGCACCAGCTCGGCCAGCTCCTCGACCACGTCGTCGATGTAGTCACGCCGCTGCTCGATGCGCTCGTTGACCTTCGCCTCCAGCGAGGCGTGCTCCTCCGGCTCCAGGTGCCGGAAGGCCAGGTCCTCCAGCTCTGCCTTGACCGCGCCCAGCCCCAGCCGGTTGGCCAGCGGCGCGAAGATGTCCATCGTCTCCCGGGCGATGCCGATGCGCTTGTCGGGCGCCAGGTGGTCCAGCGTCCGCATGTTGTGGGTGCGGTCGGCCAGCTTCACCAGGATGACCCGGATGTCCCGGCTCATCGCGACCAGCATCTTGCGGAAGTTCTCCGCCTGCTTCTCCTCGTTCGAGCGGAAGCGGATCTGGTTGAGCTTGGTCACCCCGTCCACCAGCTCGGCGATGCTCTTGTTGAACACCGCCTCCACGTCCTCGAGGGTGGCGCTGGTGTCCTCGACCGTGTCGTGCATCAGCGCCGCGCAGATGGTCTCCTCGTCGAGCTTCAGGTCGCAGAGGATGCGCGCCACGGCGACCGGGTGCCCGATGTAGGGCGCGCCGCTCTTGCGCCGCTGCGGCCGGTGGTGCTGCTCGGCGAAGACGAACGCGCGCCGCACCATGTTGAGGTCGGGCGCCGGCATGTACTCGCGCATCGCCGCGATGATGTCGGTGATGACGGGTTCGCGCTGCGGGACGGGGGCGGTGGCGGCGACGGGCTGGTGAGCCATGGCGGCATGGTACGAACAGCGGCGCCGCGCGGCAATGCATCGCTTCTTTGGCGCGCCTCGCCGCGGCGCCCCCGGAGCGCCCCGTCAGCCGATGCGCAGCTCGCGCAGCTTGCGCCACAGCGTCGAGCGGCTCATCCCCAGCGCCTGCGCCGCCTCGCTCTTGCGCCCGCCCGCCGCGGCCAGCGCGTCCAGGATGCGCCGCCGCTCCTGGTCGCGCAGCGGGTGGCTGCGCTCGCTCCAGTCCGGCGGGTCCTCGCCGCGCAGCTCGGGCGTCAGGTCGGCCAGGCCCAGCACCGGCCCCTCTCCCACGGCGAACGCGTACTCGATGACGTTGTGCAGCTCGCGGATGTTGCCGGGCCACGGGAACGCGTGCAGCGCGTCCCACGCCGGCCCGTCGATGGCCTCCACCCGCCGCCCGCCCAGGGCGTTGCGCTCGCCCACGAAATGCCAGGTCAGCGCCCCGATGTCGCCGCTGCGCTCGACCAGGCGCGGCAGGAAGAGTGGCACCACCCGCAGCCGATACATCAGGTCCATGCGGAAGCGCCGCTGGGCCACCGCCCGCCGGAGCCCGGTGTGGGTGGCCGACAGGAAGCGCACGTCGACGCGCAGATCCTCGGTGCCGCCGAGCGGCGTGAACACCTGCTCCTGCACCACGCGCAGCACCCGCGCCTGCACGTCCAGCGGCATGTCGGCGATCTCGTCCAGGAACACCGTGCCGCCGTCGGCGCGCCGGAACACGCCGGGACGATCACGGATCGCCCCGGTGAACGCGCCCTTCACGTGCCCGAACAGCTCGCTGGCCAGCATCTCCGAGCTGAGCATGGCGCAGTTGATCGCCTGGAAGGGCTCCGGCGCGCGCGGCGACAGCGCGTGCAGCGCGCGGGCCACCAGCTCCTTGCCCGTGCCCGACTCGCCCCGGATGAGGGTGGGCGCGTCGGTGCGCGCCACCCGCCGCACCAGCTCGAACACCTCGCGCATCTCGGGCGCCACCGTGACGATGCCGTGGAAGCACTCCGGAGGCTGGGCGGGTGGCTGGTGCAGCACGCGCTTCACGGGCGCTCCTGTCGCGAATCGTCGCGACGTCATGGTGGACGTTCTGCGCCGCGCCGTCGAGGCCCTGGAGAGCCCCCCGCGGACGCGGCGCCCGCTTGCCCCTCGACGGCCGGGCCGGGACTCGCTATGTAGGCGCCTCCCATGGAGACCGCCTCCCAGCTCCTCGACCGGCTCACCGCCGACGCAGCGCGCAGTGGCCAGCCCGGCCGCACTCGCCACATCGCGCTCGGCGAGGGCGTCATCGACGCCCTGCCCGCCTGGCTCGACGCGCAGCACCCCGGTCGCATCGACGTGATCGTGGCCGACGCCAACACGTACGCCGCCGCGGGCAAGCGCGTCGAGGCGGCGCTCGAGGGCGGCGGCCGCTTCACCACGCACCTGGTGCTCGACCCGCGCCCCGGCGAGGACACGCTGACCTGCGAGACCGGCGTCATCGAGGCGCTGCGCACCTTCCTCGTCGCCTCGGACCGCTTCAACGCCATCGCGGTGGGCTCCGGCACGGTGTCCGACATCGTCAAGCGCGCCTGCAGCGAGCTCGAGCGCCCCTGCCAGGTGGTCCCGACCGCCGCCAGCATGAACGGCTACACCTCGGGCATCGTCGCGGTGCTGGCCGGCGGCGTGAAGCGCACCTGGCCCTGCCGGCAGGCCGAGGCGATCTTCGCCGACATCGACGTCATCCGGCACGCGCCCGCGGTGATGAACCAGGCCGGCTTCGGCGACCTGCTCTCGAAGCCCTACAGCCACGCCGACTGGCTGCTCTCGCACCTGGTGCGCGGCGTCTCCTACTCCGACGAGGCCGCCCGCCTGCTCGACGAGGCCTGGCGCCAGATGATCGCCCGCGCCGAGGGCATCGGTCGCGGCGAGGCCGAGGCCACCCGCGTGCTGATGGAGACCATCCTGGTCAGCGGCTTCTCCATGGCCATCGCCGGCTCGTCGGCGCCGGCGTCCGGCGGCGAGCACCTCATCAGTCACTACTGGGACATGGAGGAGCACTGCCAGGATCGCCCGGTGCGCGCGCTGCACGGCACCCAGGTGGGCATCGGCACCCTGGTGTCGGGCCGCCTCATCGAGCGCCTTGTGGGTCTGGAGGCCTCGGAAATCGACCCCGACGCCGCCGCCGCGCGCCGCCCCGACCCCTCGTGGATCGACGCCATCGACGCCGACCACCCGCTGCTGACGCCGGAGGTCATCGCCGAGGTGAAGGCCCAGCTGCGCGACAAGCAGCTCCACGCGGACGCGCTGCGCGACGAGCTGGCGCGCGTGCGCGACGCCTGGCCCGAGATCCGCGAGCGCCTGCGCGCGTCGCTGGTGCCCCCCGACGAGGTCGCCGCCGCGCTGCACGCCGCCGGGGCCACGTCGCGCGCCAGCGCCATCGGCGTGGATCGACCCCACTTCGAGCGCACGATCCGCGTGTGCCGGCACATCCGCTCGCGCTACGTCGCCCTCGATCTCATCGACGATCTCGGGCTGCTCGAGCGCTGGACCCCCGAGATCGTCACCTCCATGGAGGGCCCCGCCCGATGAGCGACCTGCACCTGGTGACCGGCGGCGCCGGCTTCATCGGCTCCCACATCACCCGCGCGCTGCTGGCCCGCGGCGACCGGGTCCGCGTGCTCGACGACCTCTCCACCGGCGACCGTGCCAACCTGGAGGGCACCGACGCCGAGCTCATCGTCGGCAGCATCCTGGACGCCGACACGCTGGCCACGGCGATCCGCGGCTGCCGCACCGTGTTCCACCTGGCCGCCCAGGTCAGCGTTCCCCACTCGATGGACGACCCGCCCCAGACCCACGAGGTCAACACCACCGGCACCATGCGCGTGTTCGAGGCCGCCCGGACCGCGGGCGTGGCGCGCGTCGTCTTCTCGGCCACCTGCGCGGTGTATGGCGACGAGCCCACCCTGCCCAAGCGCGAGACCAGCGTGCTGGCCCCTGCCAGCCCCTACGCGGCGTCGAAGCTGGCCGGCGAGATCTACGGCCAGGTGTGGACCCGCGGCCTGGGCCTCGAGGTGGTCGCGCTGCGCTACTTCAACGTGTTCGGGCCGCGCCAGAGCCCCGAGGGCGGGTACGCGGCCGCCATCCCGGTCTTCGCCACCCGGCTCCTGGCCGGCCGCCCCGTCACCATCTTCGGCGACGGCGGCGCCACCCGAGACTTCGTGTTCATCGACAACGTCGTGGACGCCAACCTGCGGGCCGCCACCGCCCCCGGCGTCGCCGGGCAGGTCTTCAACATCGGGACCGGCGTCGAGACCAGCGTGCTGGACCTCTACCACACCATCCGCGAGGCGGCCGGCTCCACCGCCGAGCCCTCCTTCGGGCCCGAGCGCGCCGGTGACATCCGCCACTCGGTCGCCGACATCAGCCGGGCGCGTGACGTGCTGGGCTGGACCCCGCGCGTCGGCATCCGCGAGGGCCTGCAGGCCACGGTCGCCTGGTACCGGGAGCAGCCGTGAGCGCCCCGTCCAGCGCCACAGCGGGTGCCCAGGCGGGCCCGACCAGCATGACCGGCTTCGGCCAGGCCAGCTTCGAGGTGTCCGGGGCCCGCTACCGGGTGCAGGTCAAGTCGGTGAACCACCGCAACCTGAACCTCCGCACGCACCTGCCGCCCGAGCTGACCGCGTGCGAGGCCGAGGCGCGCACCCGCATCGAGGCGCGCCTGGGTCGAGGCGCCGTGGACCTGAGCGTGCAGCTCGAGAGCGCCGCCGAGCGCGACGTGGAGGTGCGCATCGCCCACAAGGCCGCCAGGCAGGTCATGGAGGCGCTGGCGCAGCTCGCGGCGGACGTGGGCGCGCCGGCGCCCGGGCTGGACCTGCTGCTGCGGATGGGCGACATCGTGCAGATCCAGACGGCCAGCCTCGACGAGGACGCGCTGTGCGAGGGGTTCTACGGCGCCCTGGACGAGGCGCTCGAGGCCACCGCGCTGATGCGCTCCGCCGAGGGCGGCGCGCTCGGCCGCGACATCCTGGCCCGCCTGGACCACCTCGACGAGCTGCTGACGCGCTTCGAGGCCGCGGCGCCCAAGGTGCAGGAGGCGTACGAGGCCAGGCTCCGCCAGCGCCTGGAGGACGTGGTCCAGCGGCACGGCGTGGAGCTGGACGAGGCCCGGCTGGCCACCGAGCTGGTGCTCTTCGCCGACAAGAGCGACGTCACCGAGGAGACGGTGCGCGCCCGCAGCCACATCGCGGCGTTCCGCGCCCTGTTGGGGCCCCAGGAGGATCCCCTGCGCGGCAAGCGGCTGGATTTCCTGGCCCAGGAGCTGGGGCGCGAGGTGAACACCATCGGCTCCAAGTGCCGCGACGCGGGGATGGCGCAGGACGTCGTGGACACCAAGGTCGAGTTGGAGCGCATCCGTGAGCAGGTCCAGAACGTCACCTGAGCCCCGCGCGGCCGAGCGCGGCCTGATGGTCGTGCTGACAGCGCCCAGCGGCACCGGCAAGACCACCGTGGCCGAGCGCGTCCTGGCGGCGGTACCTCGGCTGGCCTTCAGCGTGAGCCACACCACGCGCGCCCCGCGCAGCGGCGAGGCGGAGGGCCGCGACTACCACTTCGTCGACGACGCCACCTTCGACCAGATGATCGCCGACAACGCCTTCGCCGAGCACGCCCGGGTACACGCGCGGCGTTACGGCACCAGCCACGCCGAGATCGAGCGCCTGTGGGCGCAGGGCCGCGACATCCTCTTCGACATCGACCCCCAGGGCGGCTTCCAGCTGATGCGCGCCTACCCGGAGGCGGTGACGATCTTCATGCTGCCGCCCTCGATGGACGCGCTGGAGGCGCGCCTGCGCGGCCGCAGCACCGAGACCGAGGAGCAGGTCCAGATCCGCCTGGCCAACGCCCGGGCCGAGATCGCCTGCGCGCCGCGGTACCACTACGTCATCGTCAACGACGACGTGGTCGCAGCCGCCGAGACCTTCCAGGCGATCCTCGTCGCCGAGCGCGCCCGCACCACCCGCCACGCCGCCACCCTCGACTCCCTGCTGCGCGGCCGCCGCGACGCTTGACCCGCCCTCGCACCGACCGCCCGGCGCCACGCCGACCATGAGGCAACCCGACATGACCGACGCCAGCACCAACCCGACCGGGCCCGTGCGCGTTCGCATCGCCCCGAGCCCCACGGGCGATCCCCACGTGGGGACGGCCTACGTGGCGCTCTTCAACCTGGCCTTCGCCCGAAAGCACGGCGGCCAGTTCATCCTGCGCATCGAGGACACCGACCAGACCCGCTCGACCGGCGAGAGCGAGGCGGCGATCTTCGAGAGCCTGCGCTGGCTCGGGCTGGGCTGGGACGAGGGGCCGGACGTGGGCGGACCCGTCGGTCCCTACCGCCAGAGCGAGCGCACCGCCATCTACCGCGAGCACGCCGAGCGCCTCATCGCCCAGGGGCAGGCCTACCGCTGCTTCGCGACCGCCGAGGAGCTGGACCAGATGCGGGCCACCGCCCGCGAGCAGCGGCTGGCGACCTCCTACGACCGGCGATACCGGGACCTGCCGCCCGCCGAGGTCGAGCGTCGCCTCGCCGAGGGCCAGCCCCACGTCGTGCGCATGAAGATGCCGCTGGACGGCCAGACCCGGTTCCAGGACGCGCTGCGCGGCGAGATCAGCATCGACAACCGCGAGGTCGACGATCAGATCCTGATGAAGTCCGACGGCTTCCCCACCTACCACCTGGCCAACGTCGTCGACGACCACCTGATGGGCATCACCCACGTCATCCGCGCCGAGGAGTGGATCCCGTCGACCCCCAAGCACGTGCAGCTCTACCGCGCCTTCGGCTGGGAGCCGCCGGCCTTCGCGCACCTGCCGCTGCTCCGCAACGCCGACAAGAGCAAGATCTCCAAGCGCAAGAACCCGGTGAGCCTCGAGTACTACCAGCGCGCCGGCATCCTCCCCGAGGCCATGCTCAACTTCCTCGCCCGCATGGGCTTCTCGCTGGCCGATGAGCGCGAGAAGTTCGCCCTGGACGACCTGGTAGCCGAGCTGGACCTGTCGCGCATCACCACCGGCGGGCCGGTGTTCGACCTGGCCAAGCTCGACTGGCTCAACGGGCTCTACCTGCGCGAGCTGACGCCCCAGCAGCTCGTGGAGCGCCTGCAGGGTTGGCTCCTGGGCAGCGACTTCCTCGGCCGGGTGGCGCCGCTGGTGCAGGAGCGCATCCAGCGCCTGGAGCACTTCGTCACGTCCACGCCCTTCTTCTTCTCCGACGAGTTCCCGCTCGAGGCCGAGGCCCTGGTCCCCAAGAAGCGCGAGCGCAAGGAGGCGTACGCGGCGATGAAGTCCGTCGTCGAGGCGGTCGACGGCATGCGCGCCTTCGACACGGCCACCCTCGAGCAGGTGCTCCGCGCCCAGTGCGAGGCCACCGGCTTCAGCGCGCGCGACCTCTTCATGATGGTGCGCGTGGCGATCACCGGCCGCACGGCGACGCCGCCGCTCTTCGAGTCGATGGAGGTCATCGGCAAGGCGCGCTGTCAGACGAGGCTCAGGCGCGCGGCCGAGCTGCTGCGTCCATGAACCTGGCGGAGTGGGTCGAGGCCGCCCGAGAGGTCCCCCCCTGGCTGATGTTCGGCGGCCTCTTCCTGGCGTCCTTCGCCGAGTACGTGGTGCCGCCCGTGCCCGGGGACGCCATGGTGGTCGCCGGCTCGGTGCTGGTGACGAGCTTCGGCTGGTCCCCGGTGCCGCTCTTCGCCGCCGTCATGGCCGGCGCGATCGCAGGCGCCATGGTCGACTTCGCGGTGGGCCAGTGGATCGTGCGCCGCGGCACCCTGTCCCGCCGCAGCGAGCGCACCCGCGCCGCCGTCGACATCCTCACCGAGCGCTTCAAGCGACACGGCGCCTGGATCCTGGCGCTGAACCGCTTCTTCCCCGGGGTGCGGGCCGCCTTCTTCGTCGCCGCGGGCGTGGCCGGCCTCCGTCGCCGCGAGGTCGCGCTCTGGGCCGCGGTCAGCGCGCTGGCCTGGAACCTGCTGCTGGTGGGCGTCGGCGTGGCGCTGGGCGAGAACATCGACGCCCTGGACGCGCTGCTCTCGCGCTACACGGTGGGCGCGTGGATCGCCGTGGCGGCCATGATGCTGCTGACCTGGTTCGGTGTGCGGCGGGCGCTCAAGCGCGCGGGCTTCGGCTGACCCTGGCGCCTACCACCAGTGCACCTCGTCGAGACGCGGGTCCAAGGCCATCGCCGCCTCCCACGGGTTCGCCGGCAGGTACTTGGCGCCGCTGTCGGCGAACATGCAGACGATCTGCGCCGCCTCGACGCGCTCGGCCAGGCGCAGCGCCACGTGCAGCGTGGCCCCCGACGACACCCCCACCAGCAGCCCCTCCTCGACCGCCACGCGCTTGCAGAGCTGGAGCGCCTGGGCCGCCGAGACCAGGAAGCGCCCGTCGAGGCGGTCCAGGTCGAGCAGCGGCGGCGCAAACCCCTCGTCGACGCAGCGGATCCCTTGCAGCACCTCGCCCATGTGCGGCTCGACGCCGATGACCCGCACGTCGGGCAGGTGGTCCTTCAGGCAGCGCGCCACGCCGGTGACGGTGCCGCCGGTACCGATGCCAGCGACGAAGTGGGTCACCGTCGGGAGCTGGGCCAGGATCTCGCGCCCCGTGCCCTGGTAGTGCGCGTCGATGTTGGCCTGGCTGTAGAACTGCCCGGTCAGCACCCCACCCTCGGCCCGAGCGACCCGGTCGGCCAGCTCGATGGCGCCGCGCATGCCGGCCATGGGCGGGCTCTCCACGCATTCGACACCGAGGGTCTCCAGGATGTAGCCGATGGACGGCGCGACGCCCTCGGGCACCACCACCTTCAGCCTATACCCCTTCTGCTTGGCCACCACCGCCAGGGCTATCGCCGTGTTGCCGGTGCTGGCCTCGACCAGCAGCGAGCCGGGCACCAGGGCGTGTCGGGCCTCGCACTCCTCGACCAGCGCGCGGGCGACGCGGTCCTTCACGCTGCCGCTGGGGTTCTGCCCCTCGAGCTTGGCGAAGAGCCGCACGCCGGGCTTCGGCGCCAGCCGGGACAGCTCGACCAGCGGGGTGCCGCCGATGGTGTCCAGCACGGCCTGAGGTCCCGGGTTCAATAGTAGAACCAGGGCATGCGGCCGAAGGTGATGGCGCCGAAGAGGTTCACGGCGACGCCGAAGAGGATGACGGCCTTGACGCGGCCGGTCAGCGGGCGGCCGCCCACGGCCAGCAGCGCGATGAGGTAGGGCAGGTAGTCCATGGCGAAGCGGTAGGCGAACTGCTCCCAGCCGGTGTTCTGGTAGAGCAGCCCCGGGATGGCTGCGGCGGCCACGGCGAGCCACAGGGCTCGACGGATGGGCGGCATCGCCGCCGGGCGCATCAGCAGGAAGAGGATCGGGGTCGAGAAGAGCAGGCCCAGGCCGTGCTTGGTGATCAGGACGAAGGGGGCGTCGCCGATGACGCGGGGCACGTTGACCAGCGCGGCCTGCAGATTGAGGTTCAGATACCAGGTGCTGAAGAGGCCGTGGTCGCGCACGCGGTCCGCCGCCCCGCCCGAGAGGAAGCTGTGGCCGAACTCGAAGGGCAGGCCGAAGCGGGCCTGGTTGTAGGCGAGCAGGAGCCCGCCGACGGCGAGCAGCGGGAGCGAGAAGAGGGTGCCCTTGACCAGGATCTCGCGCCACCGCCCGGACTGCCAGCGGTTCTGCGGCATGAAGAGCTGCCACGCGAAGAACGCGACGCAGAACGCGATGGGCGTGCGGGTGGCCATGCCCAGACCCAGGAAGAGCCCGGCCAGGATCGGGTGGCGCAGGTCCAGCGCCGCCATCATGAAGAGCACGTTGAGGGCGACGCCGAAGACCAGGGCAGAGAACCAGACCTCGCCGCGGTTCGAGGCGAAGAAGGCGGCGGTGCCCAGCGCGAACGCGATGGCGAGCCAGGCGTTGTCGCGGCGCGAGCGCGTCGAGTGGCCGCGGCGCACCAGCAACTGCAGGAAGAGGAAGAGCAGCACCGCGTTCAGCGCGCCGACCAGGACGGTGATCAGCACGTCGTTGGTGTCGTAGCCCCAGACGGCGACGAAAGGGATCATGGCGACGCCCGGGAAGGGCGGGAACGAGACGTAGTGGTCGGTGCGGTCGCACAGGCTGCGCCCGTTCTCGCCGCAGGTGCGGGCGAGATCGCCGGGGATGACCACCTTCCGCTCCTCGTTGTCGAGGGTGTGGAAGAGGTGCCTGGTCTCGTCCTGGGCGCCTGCCCAGGGGAACACGCCGCGCACGACCGTGCCGTCGCGCAGGGTGAGCGTGCGGATGGCGGCCCAGTCGTTCCAGCCGCCGGCGTCGACGGTGCGGCGGATGGCGTCGCGGTAGCCGCGCGGATCGCCACTCTCGGTGCGCCACGCCGGCTGCTCGGGGGTGTCGGTGTCCAGGCGCCCGTCCAGGAAGGACTGTGCCAGGTCGACGAAGTGGAACTGGGGCGACGGACGCAGCAGTCGGTCCCACGCCGTCAGGCCGTACGCGGCTGCGACGATGACGAAGAGCGCCACCGCCGTACGCAGATCAGCACGAATCACGGGAGATGCACCTCGATGCCGGCGTCGGTCAGCGCCGAGACGATGTCCTCGATATGCTCGTGACCGCGAGTCTCCATGGTCACGGTGACCCGCGTGGTGCCGACCGGCCCCCGCATGAAGGCACGGTCGTGGCCGATCTCGAGCACATTGCAACGCAGCCGCGCCAGGATGTCGGCGAAGCGCGCCAGTGACCCGGGCGAGTCGGCGATGGTCGCCCACATCCGCACCATGCGGCCGTCCTTGACCAGCCCGCGCTCGATGATGCGGCTGAGCACTGTCACGTCGATATTGCCGCCCGAACAGATGAGCGCCACCTTGCGCCCGGCCACCGGCAGCCGGCCGTTGACGATCGCCGCCAGCGGCGCGGCGCCCGAGGCCTCGACCACCGCCTTCTCGACCTCCAGCAGGGTCAGGATGGCCGAGGCGATCTCCTCGTCGTCCACGGTGACGATATCGTCCACGTAGCGCGAGACGATGGCGTGGGTGAGCTCGCCGACGCGCCCCACCGCGATGCCGTCCGCCAGCGTGCGCGCCGCGGGGACCGCGACCGGCTTGCCCGCCGCCACGCTGGTCTTCATCCCGGGCATCGCGGCCGCCTCGACGCCGTAGACCTTGATGCGCGGGTTGGTCTCCTTGATCGCCACGGCGATCCCGGCGATGAGGCCGCCGCCGCCGATGGGGACCACGATGGCGTCCAGGTAGGGGTTCTGCTCCAGCAGCTCCAGGCCCACCGTGCCCTGTCCCGCGATGATCGCCGCGTCATCGAAAGGATGGATGAGCGTCCGCCCCTCCTCGTCGGCGATGCGGCGCGCGACCGCCTGCGCGTCGTCCCAGCCCACCCCCTCGAGGCGCACCGTGGCGCCGTAGCGCCGCGTCGACGACACCTTGATGAGGGGCGTGTACTCGGGCATCACGATCAGCGCGTCGATGCCGAGGCGATTGGCGTGATAGGCCACGCCCTGGGCGTGATTCCCGGCGCTCGCGGCGACCACCCCCGCCGCCCGCTCCGCCTCGGTGAGCGTGGCCAGCTTGTTCATCGCGCCGCGCTCCTTGAAGGAGCCGGTCATCTGGAGGTTCTCGAGCTTCAGATAGACCTTGGCCTCGAGCGAGCGGCTCAGGGTCGCCGACAAGGCGCAGGGCGACTGGTAGATCGAGTCGCGGATGCGCGCGCGAGCCGCTTCGACATCCGCGAAGCAGACCGGCAGCTCAAGGCTTTCGCGTGGATCGCCGGCCATCTCCACCCCCTGGACGGGCGCAGGCTGCGACGTCGAGGCGGGCGCACCCTAGCCGTCCCGTGCGGCTCCGTCAACGCGGAGCGGCGCCCCTGAGGGGCGCGGTCCTCGGCCGCCGGAAGTGACCGCCGCGGCGTCGCGAGAATCCCGGCACATCCACGCTTCGAGCCGATCTGGCGCGGAACGCGGGAGGATCCTTCGCTTCGGCTTGCCGGCGGTTCGGGGAGTGTGTACAGTACTGCTGCCGCGGAATATCCAACACCTTCAGACCGTGAAACGTTGCGAAGTATGGTTCATGTGGTGATTACCGGAGCATATAGCCCGGAGACCACGGCAACCGGACTCACCTGGAGACCCTGCACATGGCTCAATCTGATTCTCAGGTCATCAGCACGCACATCGCCGTTTCGGGCGGGATGGCGCAGATCACCATGGGAGACACTCGCATCTCGGTGGCCGTCGGGAACATCGAGCCGCTGATTCGCATCTTGCAGGCCGCCCGCCTCATCGCGGGCCAGGGCGCCGACTACGTCGCGTCGCCCGGCGCCGAGCAGGCCGCCGCGACCCCGCCGCGCCGCGCGACAGTGCCGACGGCGCGAGCGGCGGCAGTCTCCCCCCCGCCCGCGCGGCGGGCAGGCACGTCGAAGCGGCGCAGCCGCAAGCGTGTGGGTGACGCGCTGGAAGTCTGGATGCAGCAGAATCCCGGGTGGCACAGCGAGGCCGAGCTGCTGCAGGCCGTCGTGGACAACCGCATGACCGACGCCAGCCCCAAGCGCGCGCTGAAGATCGCCCTGGGCAAGCAGCGCGACGAGCTCTTCGAGGGTGACGGCAACGGGCACTGGAAGCTGGTGCGCGACGCCGACGCGGGCGCGCCGCCGAAGCCCAGCGCGCGCAAGAGCAAGGGCAAGAGCAAGTCCAAGGCCAAGGGCGCCGCGCGCGGGACCGCCGCCGCGGTGGCCCAGCGGGGCCGCGTGGCCCGCGCCGCCGAGGAGGCGACGAGCGCCGAGCGAGCGGGCGAGACCGCCGCGCGCCGCGGCGCCCGGGTGCGCCTCAAGACGCGCCCGCGCACCATGCCGCATCCCGTCCCGACCGCTCCGCCGGAGTCTGGCGAGGGAGAAGGAGAGGGAGCGGCGGCGGCCGAGGCGCGGCCCAGCGGGCCCAAGCGCGTGAAGAAGGGTGAGCGGCAGAAGGCGGCCCGCGCCGCCGAAGCCAAGCCCTCGACCGAGACCGGCGTCGAGCGCTGGCGTGGGTTCTCGCGCGACGACGTCGAGCGCGCTCGCAAGAACCTGCTCGGTGTGGGCTCGGGCACCGGCGTCCGCGGGGCGGGCGAGGAAGAGAGCGGCTGAGCTCGCGGCCGGCCCTCGCAGGTCGGCGCGATGGCGATGGGGGCGAGGCGCGCGACGCGCGCTCTCGCCCCGCAGCTGCCATGAGGGTGAGCCGGACCGGCGAGGCGCGGCCGGGTCCAGGCCCGAGCGATATCAACGATGTCGCCTGGCAGGTCCGGAACGCCGAGGCGGCGGGCGGCGCGTCTGGAGACGGCCTCTGCGCCTGGAGACGGCTCTCGTCGTTGCGCTACGGGCTCTCAGGGCTAGTCCGGCGCGGGGTCGCTCTTGCCGAGCCGAGGCGGCGCGTCTGGAGACGGCCTCTGCGCCTGGAGACGGCTCTCGTCGTTGCGCTACGGGCTCTCAGGGCTCGTCCGGCGCGGGGTCGCTCTTGCCGGGCTGTGGCGGCGCGTCCCGGCGCACCGCCTCCCCCAGCGCGCGATTCGCCTCCAGGAAGCGCTCACGGATGGAAGCGGGCAGCGGCACCAGCACCAGATCGGCGTTGACCGACCAGCCGGTGTCGGTCTCCATCACCACCACCAGATAGCGCCGGTCCGGCGACGGGTAGACGGTCGGCAGCATCTGGACGTAGAGCTGGTCGAAGGCCTGTCGGACGATGGCCTTGCCGTCGAACCGGAGCTCCCAGACCAGCCGCTTGCCCACGTCGATGGCGATCTCGTAGATGCCCTCGGGGGCGGTGAACCAGTGGGTGTGGTCCTTGACGGTGGTGCGCTCGAGGGCGTCGCGACGGAAGCCGTGGCTGCGCGCCCACCCGTCGGGGTTGCGGGGGTCGGGCCCCGGCATCGGCGCACCGAAGGACCCGTCGACGATGCGGCGGTGCTCGTGCTGCTCGAGGGTGTGGACCTCCTGGCCCGCGCGCGGCCGCTGCGTCTCGTAGCGGCTCCACGCAGCCGACGAGCCGTCGGGCGCGAAGCCCCAGAAGCGAAGCGTCGTCCCCCAGGCGGACTGGGCGGAGCGCGCCGTCGGGGCCGCCATGGCGAGCACCGCCAGGCTGAGCAGCACCGTGCGCGCGGCCCGGACGTTCATCGCCGGATGCGTCCCATGATGGCGACGGTCACCACCACCGCGATCACGGCCATCACCAGCCAGGTCACCAGGCCCAGGACGATGTGCAGTACGAACTTCACCACCGCGAAGACGGCGAAGAAGATCAGGATCCCCACGACCCAGTCCAGGATGGAGCTGCTCTTTCCGTCCTCACCCATCGGCGCCTCCGTTCAGTGTGACGTCCCCTGCGGGCGCCACTCTGCGAGACTAACGCACGATCGTTCGGGGAAGAAACTTTGACGCCGCACGTTGGGAGCCATAGCCTTCGGCCCGATCCGGGACCGCCCGCATGCGGCCCGACGGCGGTGACCTCGATGACCCGACCCGCACTCCACTGTCGCACCCGCGCCCCTCTGCTGCTCGGGTCTGCCATCCTGATGATGGCGACCGCGCTCGCACGCCCGGGCCACGCCCGCGAAGACGGCGCCCCGGCGGCGGCCCTCGGCCTCGGCGACGCCGTCCGCTCCAGCGCGACGGGCGCCGCCGGCCTCTACTTCAACCCCGCCGGCATGGGGATGAATCACCAGTACTCCTTCGAGGCGGGCTACTCCTACACCGGCGACCAGCCCGGACACGCCATCGGCGCGTCGGCGGTCGACTCGAAGACCAACCCCGCCCTGGCGATGGGGATGGCCTACACCTTCATCACGTCTGAAGAGGGCGGCGGCTCCCGGCACGGTCACCGCATCCGCGGCGGCCTCGCCGCCGGGCACGCCTGGGACTCGGTCGCGTTCAGCGTGGGCCTGGGCATCCACTATCTGAACCTCAAGCGCGAGTTCGCCGCGGCAGCGGATCCGCTCAACAAGGACCCCTCGTTCCTGACCATCGACTCCGGCCTGATCCTCGAGATAGCCCGCGTCATCCGCCTGGGCGTCGTCGGTCAGAACCTCATCGACACCAAGACCGTCACCGAGGCTCCCCGCAAGGTCGGCTTCGGACTCACCGCCATCCTCGGCAAGGTCGAGATCTCCTTCGACACCGATCTGGACCTGCAGACGGAGGACAAGCTCACTCCGTCGTACTCCTTCGGGACCCAGGCGCTCCTGGGTGGCTCGGTGGTGACCCGCACGGGCTTCATCCTGGACAACATCCTGGACGAGAAGCGCGTCACGGTGGGCCTCGGCTACGTCTCCTCGGTGGTGGCCGGCGACTTCGCGCTGGCGAAGGCCGTCGACCATGGCGGCGGATGGACCATCTCGCTGGGCCTGCGCTACTTCATGCCCTGATCCGGAGGCGGGCGTCGCGACGCGACGCCGCCGCCGCAGCGCAAGGTGGGCTCCTGCTTGACCTGCCGCGACAGCGCGAGTAGGAAGGTCGCCCCCGCGAGCCCCGGGAAGGGGCCGTCCACGGGCGAGGAGGCGCGACCATGGCCATCCAAGACTTCATCTTCACTTCGGAATCCGTCAGCGAAGGGCACCCCGACAAGGTGGCCGACCAGGTCTCCGACGCGATCCTCGACGCGATCCTCGGGCAGGATCCGGCGGGTCGTGTGGCCTGCGAGACGATGGTGACGACCGGGATGGCCGTCGTGGCGGGCGAGATCACCACCACCGCGACCATCGACATCCCGGCGCTGGTCCGCGAGACCATCCAGGAGATCGGCTACTCCGACTCTTCGATGGGCTTCGACTGGAAGACCTGCGCCGTCCTCGCCAGCCTGGACAAGCAGTCGCCGGACATCTCCGCCGGCGTGACCGAGGGCCAGGGCCTCTACACCGAGCAGGGCGCTGGCGACCAGGGCCTCATGTTCGGCTACGCCTGCGACGACACGCCCGAGCTGATGCCGATGCCCATCATGCTGGCGCATCAGCTCGTCCACCGGCTCACCGACGTGCGCAAGGGGGGCATCGTCAACTTCCTGCGCCCCGACGCGAAGAGCCAGGTGACCATCGAGTACGAGGGGGGCCACCCCAAGCGCATCGACACGGTCGTGGTGTCCACCCAGCACTCCGAGGAGGCATCCTGGGAGCAGGTGCGCGAGGCCGTCATGGAGACGGTGGTCAAGCCCACCCTGGACTCGTCGCTGGTCGACGCCAACACCAAGTACCTGGTGAACCCGACCGGCCGCTTCGTGGTCGGCGGCCCGATGGGCGACTGCGGCCTCACCGGGCGCAAGATCATCGTCGACACCTACGGCGGGTGGGCCCGCCACGGCGGCGGAGCCTTCTCGGGCAAGGATCCCTCGAAGGTCGATCGCTCGGCGGCCTACTACGCCCGCTACGCCGCCAAGAACGTCGTCGCCGCGGGACTGGCGCGCCAGTGTGAGATCCAGCTCGCCTACGCGATCGGCGTGGCGAAGCCGGTGAGCGTGCTGGTCGACACCTTCGGCACCGAGACCGTCAGCGTCGACCGCATCAATCGCGCCGTGAACGCGGTCTTCGACTTCCGCCCGCGCGCCATCATCGAGCACCTCGCCCTGCTGCGCCCGGTCTACAAGGCCACGGCGGCCTACGGGCACTTCGGCCGCAGCGGCGACGGCTTCCGTTGGGAGCTGACCGATCGCGCGGAGGCGCTGCGCTCGGCGGTCTGACACGACCATCACGCCCGCCGCTTCCAAGTGAAACCGGTTGACAATGCGGGCAGAACCCCTTATCAAGCCGCGGTTCCACGGTCCGCCCCTCACGAGGCGCTCGGTCTCCTTCGGTGACCGACCCCCAAGGGGACGGCAGGTGGGTTCGGGGCTGGCCCGAGACATCACAGGACACCCAGCATGAGCACTGTCAGCTACAACCCCAACACGATCGACCGCCAGTGGCTGGTCGTGGACGTGGCGGGTCTCACTCTCGGTCGGGCGGCCGCGCGCGTCGCGTCGATCCTTCGCGGCAAGCACAAGCCGACCTACACGCCCCACGCCGACTGCGGGGACTTCGTGGTCGTCGTCAACGCCGAGAAGGCCGTCCTGACGGGTACCAAGCCCCAGAAGAAGCTCTACCAGCACCACACCGGCTACATGGGCGGCGTCCGCACGCTGACCGCCGAGAAGCTGTTGGAGAAGCGCCCCACGGCGCTGGTCGAGGCTGCCGTCAAGGGCATGCTGCCGCGCGGCCCCCTCGGGCGCCAGATGTACAAGAAGCTGAAAGTCTACGCGGGCGCCGAGCACCCGCACCAGGCTCAGCAGCCCCAGACCTACGACCTCGGTCTCTGAGAGGAACGAGCATGGCCACCGCAGTCCGTCACACCTACGCCACGGGGCGACGCAAGGAAGCCACCGCGCGCGTCTACCTGACGCCCGGCACCGGCCGACTCACCATCAACAAGCGCGAGGCTGGCGACCACTTCCGCCGCGCGACGCTGCTGATGTTGCTCGAGCAGCCTTTCGAGCTGACCGACACCCTGCAGAAGTACGACGTCAAGGCCACCGTGGCCGGCGGTGGGCTCAGCGGGCAGGCGGGCGCGGTCAAGCACGGCATCAGCCGCGCGCTGGCGTCGCTGGACCCGGAGTTCCGCGCGCCGCTCAAGCGGGCCGGCTTCCTCACGCGCGACTCGCGCGTGGTGGAGCGCAAGAAGTACGGCCAGCCGAAGGCGCGCAAGCGGTTCCAGTTCTCGAAGCGCTAGTCCGATCGGAGGGTCGGCCGGCCGGTCGACCCTTCGACGCGCGTGACGCCGCGTGGCGCATCGACGCGCAGCGTGCCAGGGGACGGGAGCGGAATGGCCCAGGAGACGACGGAGCCCGTGGAGCAAGCCCGCGCGCACCAGCCGGTGCTCGAAGGCGAGGTACCGGGCGGCGATGTCTCGGTGCTGCCGATCCTCGACGACCGCATCGACGACAAGCCCCTGTGGCGACCGCCTCCGCACGAGGGGTGGGTGCGCTTCGGGGTCTTCGTGTTCGCCTGCGCGATCTTCCTCCCCAATCTCGGCGGCTTCGGCCTCTGGGACCCGTGGGAGACGCACTACGGCGCCGTCACCACCGAGATGCTGGAGACCCACGAGTGGGTCAGCCCGTGGTGGGGCTACAAGGGGCAGATCGGCAGTGAGCCCAAGCAGGGCGAGCCCTTCTACTCCAAGCCGGTCTTCACGTTCTGGACCGAGGCCATGTTCTCGAGCCTGATCGGTCGCGGCGAGCTGGCCATCCGGCTGCCGATGGCGCTGCTGGCCATCCTGGCGACGCTGGCGGTCTTCCTGGCGATGAGCAAGCTGTGGGGCCGCCGCGCCGGCCTCATCGGAGCGCTGGTCATCGCGACCTCGCCCCAGTTCTTCATGATCAGCCGCCAGGCGCAGACCGACATGCCCTTCGTGGGCACGATGACCATCGCGATGTGCTTCGCCATGCTCGCGTTCTTCGGCCCGCGCGAGCAGCTCTCCAGACGCGGCTTCTGGGCCTGGATCTGGGGGACGCTGACCTTCCTCCTGATCAACACGATCCCGCAGTTCGCGATCATCGCCACCGATCTGAACGACCCGACGCCGGCGGGGCTCAGCGGGCTCATCCACCTCCTGTCGATCATCCAGCACACCGGCATCCTGCACGTCGCGATCTACGCGGTGGTGCTGGTCGTCATCGTCGCCTGGTTCGCCCGCGACCTGCGCCGCGACCTCCAGCCCGCCGGCCTGACCGAGCTGGTGAAGGACCGGTGGCTTCGCCGCTGCTACCTGGTGATCTTCTACGCGATCGTCGCCCAGGCCACCTACGCCAAGGGCCTGCTCGGCTTCGGCCTGCCGGGCGTCATCCTGCTGGTGCACCTCATCTTCTCGGGCGGCTGGAAGATGCTGCGCCGCGCCGAGATCCCTCGCGGCGTGCTCATCAGCCTGGTCGTGGGCCTTCCCTGGTACGTGGCCATGTTCGCCCGGCACGGCTGGCCCTACTACCAGCGCTTCTTCATCCACGACCACTTCAACCGCCTGGCCGCCGGCGTGCACCAGATCGACAGCGGCAACTTCGAGCACTTCATCAAGTGGCTCGGCTTCGGGATGTTCCCCTGGGCCGTCTTCGTCCCGCTGACCCTGGGGCTCCTGGTGCGTCAGGGCATCCGCGACCGCTCGGGTCCCGCCCAGGCCAAGCTCTTCCTCACCTTCTGGTTCGTGACGGCGTTCACCTTCTTCACGCTGTCGTCGACCAAGTTCCATCACTACATCTTCCCGGCCCTCCCGGCCCTGGCGATGCTGGTCGCGCTCTTCCTCGACGACCTGCTCGAGGATCGCTCCTGGCTCCCGCGACTCGCGGCGGTCCTGGGCGTCCTGCTCTTCCTCGTGTTCGTGCGCGATCTCGCAGGGGACCATCAGCACCTGCGCAACCTGATGACCTACAAGTACGATCGCCCCCTGCCCGACCACCTGCCCATCGACCCGACGGCCGTGATCTCGGCGACCAGCACGACGACCTGGGGCGAATCCACGTTCTGGCAGCACATCAGCCCGGCGATGCGGTCGATCCTCTCGACGGAGATCTTCCGCTACGACCGCTGGATGATGGTCATCGCCGTGGCCGGCCTGCTGGCGCTCCTGCTCTTCCTCTTCGCGCGCACACGCCGCGCCGGGCTGGTCGCCATGGGCGCGACGGCGACGGCCCTGACCATGTGGGCGCTCAGCTACTACATGGCCACGCTGGCCCCACACTGGTCGCAGAAATACCTCTTCGACACGTACTACGACACCTGCACGCTGCAGAAGAACCCGCCCGAGATCCAGGACGCCTACACGCCGCTGCTCGCCCGCATCGGCGCCGAGGGCCTGGCGCGCACGCTGGGCTACGAGCAGAAGCGCGTCTGCGTCGAGGACGTCATCTCCTGGCGCATCACCTGGCGCGGCGAGACCTACTACAGCTACAACGAGCTGCTCCCCATCGGTAAGGAGAACGAGCAGTTCCTGCCCTACCTGGAGGAGATGAACCACGGCAAGCCCTTCTACGCGCTGATGGAGCGCGGGAAGATGTCGGGCTTCGAATCGCGGCTGAACAGCTTCAGCGACAAGCTGCGGCGCAAGGGCACCGAGGGCTTCAGGGACATCGAGAAGTGGGAGGCTCGCGTGGTCAACGACGAGTCCGAGTACTTCCAGATGGTGCGCGCGGATCCGGTGCGGTCCACCGCCGAGTGACCCGGACGGGCGGTCCGCCGGTCAGCGAGACCAGGGCCGCCCTCAGGTAGCGCCCCTCCAGAGCGACCACCAGCCGGTCGGTCGTCGGTCAGCGAGACCAAGGCCGCCTTCAGCCAGCGCCCCTCCAGAGCGACCACCAGCCGGTCGGTCGCCGGTCGGCGAGACCAGGGCCGCCTTCAGGCAGCGCCCCTCCAGGGCGACTACCGAGCCGGTCAGTCGTCGGTCAGCGAGACCAGCGCCGCCTTCAGGTAGCGCCCCTCCGGAGCGACCACCGAAAACGGGTGGTCGGGTGCCTGTCCCCACACGGCGTGCACATGGACGGTGCGCCGCAAACGGTGGCCGGCGTCGGTGAGCATCCGCAGGAACTCGGGCTCGGAGACGTGCTGGCTGCAGGAGCAGGTCAGCAGCAGGCCGCCAGGCGCCAGCGCGGCCATCGCCAGCGTGTTCAGGCGCGCGTACTTGGCGATGGCATCGCCCACGTGGCTGCGGCCCTGGGCGAACTTGGGCGGGTCGCAGACGATGCGCCCCCAGGTGCGCCCCTCGGCCCGCGCCTCCTTGAGCCAGTTCATCACGTCGGCCTGGACCACCTCGATCCGGTCCGCCAGGCCGTTGTGCGCCGCGTTGGCTCGCGCCGTATCGCAGGCCGGCCCCGACGAGTCCACCGAGATGACCTTGCTGGCCCCCGCGCGCGCCGCGTGCAGCCCGAAGCCGCCGGTGTAGGCGTAGAGGTCGGCCACCTCCTCGCCCTGACAGAACCCGGCGAAAGCGGCGCGGTTCTCTCGCTGATCGGCGTAGGTGCCGGTCTTCTGGCCACCCAGCGGGTCGACTTCCAAGACCAGCCCCCGCTCGAGCGCGCGGACGGGGCCGCTGAGGCTTCCGCGCAGCACCTCGGTGCCCACCGGCACCGACTCGAGCCGCGACGCCGTCTCGCCGATGGCCACGACCACGTCGGCGACGCCGAGCCGCTCGGCGACGATCCCCGCGATGGCCTCGCGCGCTTCGTAGGCCGCGCGCGAGTTCGCGTGCACGACCGCCACCTCGCCGATCGCGTCGATGACCAGGCCGCTGAGGCCGTCGCCCTCGGCGTTCACCACCCGGTAGATGGTCGTGTCGGCAGACGGCAGCCCGAGCACGCGCCGCCGATCGATGGCCTGGCCCAGCCGCTCGCGCACCACGTCCAGGAAGGGGCGCGGCTCGAAGGGGCGCTCCGATGAGCGGCGGTGCTCCAGCAACCGCACGGCGATCTGCGCCTTCGGGTTGTAGTAGCCCGACCCGAGCACCTGGCCGCGCTCGTCCTCGACCACGCAGGCGCCGCCGAAGTCGCCCACCTCGCCGGTGACCTTCTCGACCGCCCCGGTGAACACCCAGGGGTGCCCGAGCCAGAAAGGCTTGCTGCGTCCACGCCGCAGGCGCACGACGATGCCGGGTTCGCTCACTCGGCCTCCTCGTCGGTCGCCTCGACCGACGGGTCGTCACCGTCCTGCTCGGCCTCCGCGCTGAAGGCTTCGTCGCCGTCTGCCGCGAACACGCCGCCGTCCTCGCCATCCTCGACGCTCTCGTCGACCTCGTCCTCGCCTTCAGAGGCGTCCACCGGATGGATCGAGACGACCTTCTCGTCCTTGCCCAGCGCGATGATGCGCACGCCACGCGCCTGTCGGCTGTAGACGCGCACCTCCGAGACCGGCAGCCGGATGATCGTGCCGCCATCGGACACGACCATCAGGTCGTCGCCGCCGTCGACGCGCCGCATGTCGACCAGCGCGCCGTTTCGCGGCACATACGGAAGCCCGCGCAGCCCCAGCCCACCGCGCCGCTGCACTCGGAAGCGCTCCAGCGGCACGCGCTTGCCGTAGCCGTTCTCGGTGATGAAGAGCACCGTCGGCGTGGTGTCGTCGACGTGCTCGACGTCCCCCTCCTCGGCGCCCTCCTCGATCACGTCCTCGGGCTCCTCGAGCTCCTCCTCGTCGGCCTCGGCGGCCCCCTCGAAGTGCAGCACGTCCATCGCGACCACGTAGTCGCCCTTGCGCAGCGAGATGCCGCGGACGCCGCGGGTGGCCCGGCCGATGGCGCGCGCGTCCTTCGCCTCGAAGACGATGCACTGCCCGCGCGCGGTGACCATCATGATGTGCTCGTCGTCCGCAGACACCCGCACCGACACCAGGTCGTCGTCGTCCTCGAGGTTGATGGCGCGGATGCCGGAGTTGCGCACGTTCTTGTACTGGTTGAGCAGCGTCCGCTTGATGGTGCCCTGCCGCGTGGCGAAGACCAGCGCCCGGTCGTCCCGGTCCAGGCTGTCCACCGTGAGGATGGACTTGACCTGCTCGCCGGACTCCAGGGGGATCAGGTTGACGATGGCCTTGCCCGTGGCGTTGATGCCGCCCGACGGCAGTTCCCACACCTTGAGCGGGTAGACCTGCCCGCGATCGGTGAAGATGAGCAGCATCGAGTGCGCCGACGCGACGAAGAGGTCGGTGACCGCGTCGGTGTCCTTGGTGCTCATGCCCGAGCGCCCGCGCCCGCCACGTCGCTGGGTGCGGTACTCCGACAGAGGCGTGCGCTTGATGTAGCCGGTCGTCGTGACCGTCACCACCATGTCCTCATCGGCGATGAGGTCCTCCATGCCGATGTCGCCCGAGGCGTCGACGATGGTGGTGCGCCGCGCGTCGCCGTACTTGTCGCGGATCTGCTCCAGCTCGCCCACGATGACGTTCATCAACAGGACGTCCGAGGCCAGGATGGCCTCGAGCCGCTCGATGGTGGACATCACCTCGGCATACTCGGCGCGGATCTTGTCGACCTCGAGGCCGGTCAGGCGCTGCAGCCGCATGTCCAGGATGCTCTGCGCCTGCACCTCCGACAGCGAGAAGCGCGTCATCAGCCGCTCGCGCGCCTCCACCGGGGTCGCGCTGGTCTTGATGAGCTCGACGACCTCGTCGATGTTCTCGAGCGCGATGAGGTAGCCCTCGAGGATGTGCGCCCGCTCACGCGCCTTGCGCAGCTCGAACCGGCAGCGCCGCGTGACCACGTCGCGCCGGTGGTTCACGAAGTGGACCAGCAGCTCCTTGAGCGTCAGCACCCGCGGCTGCCCGTCGACGATCGCCAGGTTGATGATGCCGAAGCTCGACTGCATCGGCGTCATCGCGAACAGGCTGTTCAGGACGATCTGCGCCATCGCGCCTTTCTTCAGCTCGATGAAGATGCGCATGCCGCGGCGGTCGCTCTCGTCGCGCAGGTCACGGATGCCCTCGATGCGCTTCTCGCGCACCAGCTCCGCGATGCGCTGCAGCAGCTTGGCCTTGTTGACCTGGTAGGGCAGCTCGGTGACCGCGATGGCCGCCTCGTCGCCCCGCGCGTCCAGCTCGATCTCGGTGCGCGCCCGCATCCGCACGATGCCCCGGCCGGTGCGGTAGGCCTCGTCGATGCCCTGGCGTCCGAAGATGAAGCCGCCCGTCGGGAAGTCCGGGCCCGGCACGTAGCCGACCAGCTCATCGACGCTGATGTCGGGGTTGCGCACCAGCGCGATGGTCGCCGTGATGACCTCGCGCAGGTTGTGGGGCGGCATGTTCGTCGCCATGCCCACCGCGATGCCGCCCGAGCCGTTCACCAGCAGGTTCGGGAAGCCCGACGGCATCACCGACGGCTCCTTCTCCGAGCCGTCGTAGTTCTCCTGCCAGTCGACGGTCTCCTTCTCGATGTCGGCCAGCATCTCGCCGGCCAGCCGGGTCATGCGCACCTCGGTGTAGCGCATGGCCGCTGCCGGGTCGCCGTCGATCGAGCCGAAGTTCCCCTGCCCGTCGATGAGCGGGTAGCGCAGCGAGAAGTCCTGCGCCATGCGCACCATCGTGTCGTACACGGCCGTGTCGCCGTGCGGATGGTACTTGCCGATGACGTCGCCCACGATGCGCGCCGACTTCTTGTAGGCGCCCGTGAAGAAGTTGCGCTGCTCGTACATCGCGAACAGCACGCGGCGGTGCACCGGCTTCAGGCCGTCGCGGACGTCGGGCAGGGCGCGGCCGATGATGACGGACATCGCGTAGGCCAGGTAGGACCCGCGCATCTCGTCTTCGATGTTGACCGGTATGCGTGTGCCGTCGGAAGGGAACGATTCCGTGGTCATGAGCTCCGAATCCGCCTGGAAGCTCGCCTGGGGCGGCGCCCCCGGGCCCTGGATCGGACCCTCGACGCCCCCGCGCGAGGTGGGAGCGGACCCTACCGCGAGGGGATCCCGGTGTCAACCGCCAACGGCCCACCCAAGCGCTGGTAATCATTCGGCTTTTATCGGCCGGTCCGGCGCCTGGGCCGGTCAGAGACCCAGGGAGACCTGACCGAAGATCGAGAGGCCCGGTTTGGGCTGCGGGCGGCTCATCAAGCGGGGGTCCTGGAAGAAGTCGGGCTCGTAGTAGCGATGGTCGAGGAGGTTGTAGACGAAGATGGACGCCGTGAGGTCACGCCAGAGGTTCTTGAAGCGCACGCCGACGTCGAGCAGGGCCAGCGGGCGGATGGTCTCGGTGCGCTGCTGGCCGGCCCGCACCCACACACCGCTCGCGAGCCCGGGCAGTGCGCAGGCCGAGCGCAGGCGGGCGTCGGGGTGGTCGGCGGGGAGGTCCTGGGCCAGGAGGCGCGCGCAGCTCACCGAGTAGGCGCCGGTCGAGTCCACCACCGGCGGCCGGTTCGGATCCTTCATCGCGCCCTTCACGTTCAGGACCAGGTCGAACTCGATGTGATCGTCGAGCAGCGCCACGCGCCCGCCGAGCGTGCCCATGTGGCGCGCGAAGTTGCGCAGCTCGCCGCCCTCGGCGTCGTCGTCGAACACGCGGGTGAAGGTGTAGTTCGCCCACAGCTCGTGCCCCGCCTCGAAGCGGAGCCGCATCAGGCCCTCGGCCGAGCCGATGGTGCGCTTGGCCGAGTTCTGGAAGCGCCCGCTGGGCTGGCTGATGATGTTGTCCAGGAAGGTCAGCGCCCCGTTGGCGCGCAGATAGAGGTCGCGGAAGGGGCCGATGTCGCGCAGCAGCATGGAGTTGAGCTCCAGCTCCACCGACTGGCTGGTCTCCACGTCCAGGTTCGGGTTGGCCAGGTAGCTCGCCCCCGAGTACGTCGTGCGGACGTCGGTGCTCGTGAAGCTCGGCGGCCTCAGGCCCGATGCGGTGAAGAGCTTGAGGTGCGTCTGGTCGAACATGCGCCACACCAGCCCCCCGCTGTAGAGCAGCGCCGGCGAGTACGCGTCGGAGAACTGCACGCGCAGGCCGGCGTTGAGCCGCAGCGGCGCCACGACGCGCCAGTCGAGCTGGGCGAAGGCCCCCCCGATGAAGCGCTCGGTGTCGTCGACGAGGGTCTGCTCGATCCGGCACTTCAGATAGGGGTTGTCCGGCTCGTAGGTGAAGCCCTCCTGGCACTGTCCGACCGAGTCGGGCGCGAAGAAGCGCTGCACCAGGCCGCGGTTGAGGTCGTAGATGCCCTCGGCGCCGGTGACCAGCGTGAGGTCGGGCGTCAGGCGCACGTCGATGTCGACTGCGGCGCCGGCGCGGGCGACCAGATCGGCCGTCATCTCGAGGTGGAAGTCCTTGGTGTTGCCGCCGAAGACGCTGGACGTGTCGGCGAAGAGCAGCGGGCTCGCGGGGAAGGCGCCGAAGGGGGACTCGTCGATCTGCCACTGCACGAAGTAGACGCGCGCCTTGACGCCCACGTCGCTGCCGCGGAAGCGGTCGCCGTAGCTGAGGTTGACCAGACGCACCGAGTCGCTGGCGTGGGTCGGAGTGCCGCCGTCGTCGTCCCGCAGGTAGTCGTGGGTGAGCACCGCGCCGCCGGTCGCGATGGCGCGCACCTCCCGCTCGAAGGGCACCATCCAGTCCAGCGCGAAGGGCCCCAGCTCCAGCCGCCCGGCGAAGTTGAAGAACCAGCTGCGCCCGCCGCCCGAGGTCGTGCGCTCGCCTGGCAGGTAGAAGGTGGCGGCGTCGGGCGAGGGCTCGGGCAGGGCGCCGACGAGCTTCTGGGTGTCCACGGTGAGGTCGGGGCCACCGGTGGTGAAGAGATCCAGGTGCGTGAAGAGGCCGAAGCGCTCGCCGAACCGCTCGCTGAGCCCGAGCCCCGCCTTCACCGCGCGGCGATCGCCCGGCCCGTCGCCGTATCCGGCGATCGCGTGCACGCCACTCTCGTCGGGCCGGCGCGTCACGATGTTCACCACGCCCAAGAGCGCGTTCGAGCCCCACAGCACGCCACCCGGGCCGGAGGTGATCTCGACGCGCTCGACGATCTCGAGCGGGATCTTCCGGTCCAGGTTCACGAAGTTCCGCACCGGCTCGATGATGCTGACGCCGTTGATCAGCACCAGCACCGTGCGCGGCAGCCCGCGGGCGAAGGCCTCCTTGTGCCAGCCGTTGGCCTCCCAGCGATCGCCCTCGAAGCCGGCGACGGTGCGCAGCACGTCGTTGAGCGTGCGGTACCCCCGCTCGACGATCTGCCGCCGCGTCACGACGGTGATGATCGACGGCGCCTCCTGCACCGTCGTCTGCACCTTCTGCGCGGCGATGACCAGGTCCTCGTCGACGTCGATGACCCGGGTCAGCTCCTCGTCCTGCGGCGTCTCCTCCTCGACCACCGTCGGATCATCCGCGTCCAGCAGCTCCGGCACCGGCATCCCCGCCCACGCCGCGGGGCCCGCCAACACGGCCCACGTCAGCGCGACCGTCCTCGCCGACGACCACCAGCGCGCGGGCGTGCGGCGCAGCACGGCGCCTCAGTCGAGCAGCGGCGCGTTCGACCGCTCGTTCGCCAGGCTGGAGCGGACCCGCTTCTTGAGCGTCTCCGTGGCCTTCGTCATGAGCTGGCTCACCCGGCTCTCGGTGACGCCCAGCACCTTGCCGATCTCCTTGAGCGTCATGTCGTCGTAGTAGTACAGGCTGATGACGAGGCGCTCCTTCTCCTTGAGGCCCTCGATGTGCTCGGCCACCAGGTCACGCAGGCGCTTGAAGTGGACGATGACCTGCGGGCTCAGCGCCTTGGGATCCTCGAGAAACTGCAGCGCGTCGCGCGAGTCGTCGCCGGTTCCGCCCAGATCCTCGAGGCTCATCAGGTAGACCGGCTTCAGCTTCTCGACCAGCGCGTGGTACTCGGTCAGGTCGATGTTGAGGTGCTTGGCGACCTCCTCGTGCGAGGGCGCGTGTCCCTTCTCCGCCTGGATCTCCCGCACCGCCTTGTCCAGCGCCGAGGCCTGGCGCCGCACGGTGCGCGTGACGTGGTCCATGGAGCGCAGCTCGTCGAGGATGGCGCCCTTGATGCGGATCTCCGCGTACTTCTTGAAGTTCACCGCGCGCGACCGATCGAACTTGTCGACCGCGTCGATCAGGCCCAGGGTTCCCGCGCTGATCAGGTCGTCCAGCTCGATGTGGGGCGGCAGCCGTTGAGCCACCTTGGCGGCGATGGTCTTGACCAGCGGCGCGAACTGCGTGATCAGCCCGTGCCGATTCGCGTTCGTCGGAATCTCCTCACTCATCGCAGCGATCACCTCGGCATCGACGACGTGTGCCGCCGAGTCATGGATTCGGCGGGATGCGGCGCGCATGCCTCGCAACTATGACACTCCACCCACAGAGCGCAAGTAAGGCCCGGCGCCTGCCGTGGCGCCCGTTCGCGCTCGCGGCGCTGCTCGTCGGGGCGTGCCTGGCCGTCGACTTCGCCCGCGCGCTCGCCGGGCCCGAGCCCTGGTCCGCGCACGGCCTCGGGCGCGCCGATGTGCCGACCCTGCTGGCGATCGGCGCCAAGGTGAACCCCTGGGTGTGGGCCGGACAGGTGGACCGCCTGGTGCTCGCGGGGTTTCTGCACTCGAGCCCCGAACACCTCGCGGTCAACGCGCTGTGGCTGGGCGTGGTCGTGTTCGCCGCCGCGTGGCTGGCCGGGGTGCCCGCCGCCTTCGCCGCCGCCATCCTCGGCAGCGTCGCTGGCTTCGCCGCGTCCACGTTGGTGGGCGCGGGCCCCAGCGTCGGCGCCTCGGCGATGATCGTCGGCGCCGCCGGGCTCATCGCGACGAGGCTGTGGCGGCTCACGCGCGGGGTCCACGCGGGCGCTGCCGCCAGCCCGCGCCCTCGACCGGGCCGGGCCGCGCGCATGCTCTCGGCCGTGGCCCTCGCCGGCGCCCTGACCGCGACCTTCGTACCGGGTCTCGGCGCGTCCGGGGCCGCCACCACCGACCACGCGGCGCACCTCGGCGGGCTGGCCGCCGGCCTGGGGCTCGGCGTCGCCTTCGAGCTGCACCTGCTGCGCCCGCAGACCGCCGCCCTGTTCGCCGCCGCCGTCCTGCTCGCCGGGGCCGCCCTGCACCTCGTTCGCGCGCCGCTCCCCGCCGCGCCCAGCGCGCTCGAGCCCCTGACCGCCGACCCCGCGCTGTGGCTCCCGGCCGCCGCCAGCCCCGGCCGCTTCGTCGACGGACGCTGCTCGACCGACGCCCGGCTGAGGGCCACCGACGACCTGGCCTGCGCCGTCGACGGCTTCGAGTTGCTGGCCCTCGCCGGCGCCCCCGACGCGCTCGCCCGCGCCGACGCGTCACTGGCGACGCTGATGCCACCGCCCGGCCGCTGCGTCCGCTACACCACGCCCGGCGAGCAGGTGCTCGTCGTGCGCACCGACGCCGACCACGCGCTGGTGCTGGCCGGGCTGCCGTCGTCGTGGGCTCGCTACCTCGGGCTGCGCCAGCGCCTCAGCGCCGGCCGATGCCCCGGTAGGTGAGCCCGGCGGCGCGCACCTCCGCCGGAGACCAGAGGTTGCGGCCGTCGTAGACACGCCCCTCGACCACCGTGGCAGCGATCCGCGCCCAGTCCGGCGCGGCGTACAGGGACCACTCGGTGACCAGCACCAGGGCGGCCGCGCCCTCGACGCAGGCGTAGGGGTCCTCGAAGTAGCGAGGCAGGTCGCCCAGCGCCTCGCGGGCGGTGTGCATCGCCGCGGGGTCGTGGACGTGCACCGCCGCGCCCGCCTGCGCGAGCGCACGGATCAACGGGATCGACGGCGCCTCGCGCATGTCGTCGGTGTCCGGCTTGAAGGCCAGGCCCCAGACCGCGACGATGCGACCCGAGAGATCGGCCCCCATCTCGTTGAGCAGCACGGCGGCCATGCGCTCCTTCTGGGAGGCGTTGGTCTGCTCCACCGCCTCGAGCAGCCGCAGGGGCGTGTCGTAGGTCTGGGCCGTCCTCAGCAGCGCCTTCACGTCCTTGGGAAAGCAGCTCCCGCCGTAGCCGAGGCCCGCGCGCAGGAAGTAGGGCCCGATCCGCTTGTCCGAGCCCATCCCCTCGCGGACGGACTCGACGTCGGCCCCCACCTCCTCGCAGAGGTTGGCCACCTCGTTCATGAACGAGATCCGGGTGGCCAGCATGGCGTTGGACGCGTACTTCGTCAGCTCCGCGCTGCGCAGATCCATGGTGATGAGCCGCGCGCCAGCGTCGGTCAGCGGCGCATACAGGCGCTCCATCCGCTCGCGCGCCTCGTCGGCCGCGCACCCCAGGATCACCCGGTCGGGACGCAGGAAGTCGGGCACCGCCACGCCCTCGCGCAGGAACTCGGGGTTCGAGACCACGTCGAAGTGCTGCTTGGAGCGGCTGGCGATGATCGCCCGCACGCGCTCGCAGGTGCCGATGGGCACGGTCGACTTCACGCCGACCACCTTGTAGCCGTCCAGCGCGTCGGCGATCCCCTCGGCGACGGCCTCGACCGCGCGCAGGTCCGCCGACCCGTCGGCGCCGGGCGGGGTCCCGACCGCGATGAAGACGATCTCCGCGGCCCGCACCGCCGCGGCCAGGTCCGTCTGGAAGGACAGCCGCCCGGCCTCGACGTTCTTCGGGACCAGATCCTCGAGCCCGGGCTCGTAGATCGGCAGGCCTCCGTCGTTCAGCAACGCGATCTTCGTCGCGTCGTTGTCGACGCAGGTGACCTCGTGGCCGATCTCCGCGAGACATGCTCCCGCGACGAGACCGACGTAGCCCGTTCCGACGACCGCGACCTTCATGGCGATGCTCCCTGGGTCGCGACACGTTTGTCGCGCAGTGGCGCGGGGTTATATCGACGGGCTCCGGCGCGGGTCAACCGAAGCCTGGGACGGCGCCGGCTTTTTCGCGGCCGCCGGGCTCGCCAAACCCGGCCCGGCCATGCCTGGGCGCGGGCGGCGAACGGCAGCGATGGGTTCGCTCAGAACAATCGGCGGGCTCGCGCGTCGCAGTCGAGGTGACCCGCCACCCGGAGAGACGCCCATGAGCCGCATCGACACCGCCTCCGAGCTTCGCGTGGCCTGGACCACCATCGCCACCTCGCTGCGCCGCGACCTCGCGCTGGCAGGCCGCCTCGCCGACGACCCCCTGGGGACGCTGAACCGCCTCGGATACGAGGTCGGGCCCGAGGCAGCGCGCTTGCTCTTGCGTGCGCTCCCGTCCTGAGGGCTCAGGCGTCCGTCTCGAGGTCGCGCACCGCGCAGGCGGCGTCGACCTCCACGCCTTCGAAGGCGCCGATGACCCGATCGGTCCGCTCCGGCGGGTCCAGGGTGAGGCTCACGGCCCGCAGGTGCCTCGCGTCGCTGGTCGGGCGCCCGCCCGGCGAGGGCAGCCCCTCGAACGCGCGCAGCCGGAGCGGGCGCCCCAGGGACAGCGCGAACAGGTGCCCGTCCGAGTGCAGCATCAGGGCGGCGTCCAGCCCGGCGCGCCCCCCCACCAGGTCCACCAGCGCGCCGGTCGCGGCGCCGAGCGCCCGGTGGATGCCGTGGGTCGAGAGGCCGCGCCGCACCAGGGCACCGGCCGCCAGCAGCGCGCGCATGTAGAGCATCATCACCGCCTCGGCGACGGTGCTCATGAGGCGGCCGACGCCGATGAAGTCGGTCAGCCGGGCCGCGATGCGGTCGATGAGCGAGCGGTCCAGCCCATCGGCGCCCGCCATGGCGAAGAGCCAGCTCTGATAGCGCAGGGGCTGGCAGTGTCCCAACCCCATCGGTCCGGGCGGCGCGTCGGTCGCGAATGCGACGGCGTGCGGGACGTTCAGCGCGGCGACCTCGCCCTCGGGGCGCACCTCGCCCGACACCGGCCGCTTCTTGACCAGGATCTCGCCGAACTGGTGGAAGCCCACCCCGAACACGCCCCGCTCCACCTGGCGCGGGCCGCCCAGCGCGGTGGGGTGCGCGGCCAGCAGGGCTCCCGCGTGCGAGACGTCGTTGACTGCCCAACCGATGAGATGCTCCACGCGCTCGTCTCCTCCCGCTCGGGGCCTCGCCGCACTCGGCCGTGCTCCGCCATGTCCATGGACAGGCTGGGGCGAGTATGCTCGCCTGCCACCGGTCGCGTCACCTGCCACGCGCCGCGCGCCCGCCGCCCCTCCGGGGGAGGGAGACCCGCATTGAGCGGATTCGCTGAATCTCGTAGCACTTCCGGCTCGGCCGCGGGCGGCGCCGGGCTGCCTCACGCCGTCGACGCCGAGCGCGAGGTGCTCGCCGCGATCCTCGTGGACCCCTCCTGCATCGACACGGTGTTGGAGGAGGAGCTGCTGCCCGACGACTTCTACCTGGAGCAGCACGGCCTGATCTTCGAGGCGATGCGCCTGCTCCACGAGTCGCAGGGGGTCTTCGACGAGGTGACGCTGGTCCAGAAGCTGCGCGACATGGCGCTGTGGGACAAGGTCGGCGGCGCGCCGACGCTGTCACGGCTGCTCGACCGGGCGGGGACGACCGCCCACCTCGGCCAGTACTGCAAGATCGTGCGCGAGAAGGCGACCGTGCGCCGCATGATCGAGGCGGCCCGCACCATCGAGGCCGAGGGCATCCGCGGCTCCCAGGACGTCGCCGAGTTCCTCGACGCCGCCGAGCGTCAGGTCTTCGCCGTGCTGGAGAATCGCTCGCAGACCGGCATGCGGGCGATGTCCGACGTGGTGCCGGCCGCCATCGAGCAGATCTCGAAGGCCTACGACTCCGACGGCCAGGTCACCGGCCTGGGCACCGGCTTCCGAGACCTGGATCGCCTCACCCACGGCCTGCAGAGCGGCGACCTCATCGTCATCGCCGCGCGGCCCGCCATGGGCAAGACCTCCTTCGTGATGAATCTGGCCGGCAACGCCGCGTTGGACCACGGGGCCTCGGTGGCGATCTTCTCGCTCGAGATGCCGTCGGAGCAGCTCGCCATGCGTCTCCTGGCCGCGCAGGCGCGCATCGATCTCTCCAGGCTGCGCGGCGGCTTCCTGTCCGACGAGGACTGGCCCAAGCTGACCCACGCCGCGGACGCGCTGACCCAGGCGCGGATCTTCATCGACGACACGCCGGGCATCACGCCCGCCGCCGTGCGCGCCAAGTGCCGGCGGCTCTCACGCCAGCACGGGCTGCACCTCATCATCATCGACTACCTGCAGCTCATGGAGCTGCACGACAACTCGAAGTCGCGCGAGCAGCAGGTGAGCTACATCTCGCGGTCGCTCAAGGGGCTGGCCAAGGACCTCGGCGTGCCGGTCATCGCTCTCAGCCAGATGAACCGCGGCGTGGAGAAGCGCGCCGATCCCCGGCCGATGCTGAGCGACCTGCGCGAGTCGGGCGCCATCGAGCAGGACGCCGACATCATCGGGTTCATCCATCGCGAGGAGGTCGTCAACAAGGACGTCGACGAGTCCAAGCGGGGCGTGGCCGAGCTCATCATCGCCAAGCATCGAAACGGGCCGGTGGGCTCGGTGATGATGAAGTTCTGGAAGGCCTATACGCGCTTCGACAACCTGGCGATGCACGAGGAGCACTGACCCCGGCCGGGTCGGGTCGGGCGGCGGGTCACGGCGGGCCGGCGCGATCGACGAGCGGCAGCGCGGTGGGCTCGTAGACCACCACCGCGCGAGGGACGCCCAGGCGCTGGCAGGCTTCGGCGACGCGCTCGGCCGGTGTGCGCGTCGGGGCGCCGGGGCCGGACGCGACGATCTGGTCGGCGGCGTCGGTGAGCCCGTGGGCCCCGAGCAGGAAGAGGGCCTCCGGCGGAGAGAGCTCGGTGACCAGGGCGCTGGGGCGGCGCTCGGTCCGCGCCGCGGCCAACGCGGCCACCACCCGCGGCTCCGGGCGGGCGTCCTGGATGGTGCCGGCGAGGTCCGGGATGCGTGGCGGCTCGCCGTGGACGGCCTCGAAGAGCGGCCCGCCGAGCCAGGCCTCGGCCAGCAGCCGGCCGAGCAGGGGGGCGTCCACCGCAGCCACCGGAGCCAGCGCAGCCTGAGCCGACGCGGGCCACCGCCCTCCGCTGGCGAGGGTCCGGAGCACGGTGGCGCCCAGCTCCAGCACGTAGCCATCGTCGACGTACCCGACGCTGGCACGCAGTGCGTCGAGGAGACCCGACGCCCGCGGACGCTCGCCGGCGATCGCGCGGTACAGGCGCAAGGCCTGCTCGAGCGCCGCAGCGCGCGAGGGCGCCAGGTCGAAGAGCGCGCGCTCGAAAGCGAGACGATGAGGCCTGCCGGCTGGTGGTCGCGTGCGCTCACCCGGAACGTCCGGGGATCGTGCAGCCGCGGGGACGCCATCCCCGCCCTCGCCCGGCAGACGCCGCGGCGTCGGGCGCCACGGCGTCCGCCGGCTGTGTACGACCTCCGGGAGGGCTCGGACGACGCGTCGGACGGCCTGACGTCTTCGGCTCCACTCGCGCGGGATCGGTGCCCGCGTCCTCCCCTGGTCGGTGACGGCCGCGTCCTGCGCGCCCACGCTGTCCGGCGCGGTAGCGTCGTCGATCGCCGGCCCTTGCGCATCCGGTCCCACCGCATCAGCCCCCTGCACAGCGCCCCCCGCGTCGCTCCGATCGCTGGCGTCGCCGCTCGCCCCCCCGGTGAAGGCGTCGGGGCTCTCAGGCCCGGTGCTCGGGTGGGGCGTGGGGTTGACGCGCAGGCGGCAACGCACGCGCACCCGATCGCGAGGAGCAGCCTGACCGCCAGCCCGTCGTATCGCATCGTCATGCCTCGTGTTGCGAACTTCGGGAATTCATTACACACTGTGTAGAAATATGAAACACTGCGAGGGGGTTCCGAGGATGGACGACGAGTCGGTCGCGCTCATCGCCGAACGTTTCCTGCCGCTGCGTGAACTGGGCCGCGGCGCCATGGGGAGCGTGCTGCTCGCCCGCGAGATGGCGGCCGTCAGCCTCGAAGATGCATCGTCTGTGCCAGCCCCACGCGCCGGCGCGACCGCCGAACTCGAGCAGGTGGCGCTCAAGATCCTCGAGGATCCGACCCTGCGCCGAGCCTTCGTCGCGGAGTACGAGCTGCTGCGCACCCTGACCGCCCTGCTTCCCACGCGCGCTGGAGCTGACGGTGGATCGTCCGACCGGGCGACTGGTCGATGTGCTGGAGTGGTGCCCCGGGACCACCGTCGGCCCCGAGGACCTGCAAGACCGCCCGACCCTCGTCGGCCTGGCCGCCGACCTGCTGCGGGGCCTCGACCAGCTCCACGGCCTGGGCTACGCCCACGGGGATGTGGCCCCCCGCCAACGTGCTCGCGCCGTCACAGCCGGCGCTCCGGCGCGGCTCATCGACCTGGGCGCCGCGTCCCGGCTCGGCGAGGACCGAGGCACCACCTCGGGCGTGCTCAGCTTCGCGGCGCCCGAACGCCTCGAGGGCGCGCCACCCGCCGTGGCTACCGACCTCTGGTCCCTGGGCGCGCTCCTCTTCTGGCTGCTCCACGGCCGCCACCCCTACCCCAGCCACCCATCGCCGGATGGGATCGACGGGCCACCGTCGCGCGCCGGGCTCGCGGCCGATCCGCTGGACCCCTGGCTGGACCGGCTGCTGGAGGCGGACGCGGCCCGCCGCCCCCATCCGCGGCCGCCGCGCTGGCGGGCCTGGAGGAGGCCTCGGGGCAATCCCTCCCGCTCGTGCCGCCGGCGGAGCTGAGCGGCCGCCTGGCCCGCCTGCCCTTCATCGACGCGGGCGACCGCCTGGCTCTCCCTCACGGCGCGGGTACGGAGCGCGGCCGACGCTGGTCGCCCGGCGGCGCTGGCCATCTCGGGCCCGCGCGGCAGCGGAAGGTCCCGTCTCCTCGCAGAGCTCTGCTCGCGCCTGGCCGGGCACGGGATCGCTCACGTCACCGAGCACGTCCTCCCGGACGACGCCCCAGGCGCGGTGCTCGAGCGCGCCCTCGCCTCCCTGCGCGGCCGCGCGAGCGCGAGGCTCGGTCCGCTGGGGGCCACCCGCGCCCTGGTGGCGGCCTCGCGCGAGCTGGCCCGGCCCGTCGTCCTGGCCATCGACGACACCGACGCCGCCGACGCGGAGACCCGAGGCGCGCTCGAGCTGCTGGCCCGGACGCTGGAACGCACCCCCGATCGTGCCGGTCGGCTCCTGCTGGTCACCGTCAGCGACGCGGGCGGTGACGTGGCCTGCGCGCGCTTCGACGAGCCCGCGGTGGAGGCCCTGCTGATGGCCACCTTCCCCGGGCGTCGGATCGGGGCGCGGGTGGCAGGGCCGATCGCCCGCGCCGGAGGCGGCCTGGCGGGGCAGGTCGCCGCGCACCTCCGCCGCCTCGCCGCCGAGGGAGCCCTCGTGGTGACCGCCGCCTCCGTGCAGGTGGCGCCGCTCGACGACCGGCCGCCCCAGGAGGGCTCTGCGGCGAGCGCCGCCCTCCCGACCGACGACCCCGTCGCCATCGAGGGTGCGGCGCTGCTGGCCCACGCGCGGGGCCCGATACCACCGAGGCTGCTGGGGGTCGCTGCGACCGCGCTGTTGCGCTCCGGGCTGGCCGTGCAGGTGGGCAGTGGCGAGCGGGTCCGCATTGCGCTGCGCGCAGGCGGGGTGCGGCAGGCCGCCGCCCGCCTGATGAGCGCGGAGGAGGCCCACGCCGAGTGGGCGTCGCGCTTCCGAGGGCTCGACGCAGGGCCCGAAGGCAGCGCGGAGGCGCTGTGGTACGAACTCAGCGCGGAGGGAGGTGAGGCGAGGCAGAGGGCCGAGGCCGCCCTCGCCGAGTTGCCGCCGGGTCTCGCGTCGCCGCTGGTCGCCCGGCTGGAGCGCGAGGGCTGGCCCGAGTCGGCGCAGGTCGCGCGGCTGGCCGCCCGCGCCGCTGAGGCTGGCGGGGACTCGGAGGCGTCGTCGCGGCTGTGGCGACGCGCGGCGGAGCTGGCCTGTGACGCACCGATGCTGCGGGCGGCCGCGCTCTTGGAGGTGGGCCGCATCGAGGCGCGCAGCTCACGGCACGCGGCGGCGTCCGAGGTGTTCGAGCAGGCGCGCGCTGCGCTGGGCGAGGGCGGAGACGGCGCGCTGCGGGCGCGAATCCTGGCCGGGTTGGCGCGGAGCGCCGTGCTGAGCGGGCGGCTGGACGAGGCCGAGGCGTACGGAGAGGAGGGGGAAGCGCTGGCGGACGGTGAGCCGGGCACCCTCGCCGCCCTGGGGTACTCCGCCGGCCTCGTCCACTGGTATCGCGGCGCACTGGACGAGGCGCATGCCGCGTTCCTGGCCGCCCTGGAGCGGGTCCGCACGGCCGGTGATCCCGTCGAGGAGGCGGCCATCATCACGGGGCTCGGCCTGGTGGCCCACCGCCGAGGCCAGCTCGATGAGGCCGGAGAGCAGTACAAGCGCGCGCTGAGCGTCGCCGAGGTCGCCGGCGACGACGCCCGGGTGCTGACGTCGCTCCAGAACCTGGGGGTGGTGCTGCACGAACGGGGCTGCTTCACCGAGGCGCTGGACAACTACGAAGAGGCCCTGGAGCTGGCGGAGGCCTTGGGACAGACCGGGCGCGTGGTCCAGCTCGCCGGCAACCTCGGGCACCTGTGGCGCTACCTGGGGGAGCTGGAGCGCGCGCGCGACGTGCTCACGCGCGGGCTGGAGCTGGCACGGCGGGAGCGCAATCGCTACATGGAGGGGCGCCTGCTCCTGCTGCTGGGCGAGGCAGCCCTGGCCGAGGAGGACTTCACCGAGGCGGAGCGGTTGCTGGCCGCGGCGACGGAGGCCAGCCACCAGTGCCAGGGGGCGGCCGAGGAGGCGGAGGCCAGGGTGGAGTGGGCGCGCCTGCTGCTGGCGCGGCAGGACTTCGGCGCGGCGTGGCGCATGGCGGAGGAGGCGCGGGGACTGGCCCGGCAGGCCAGTAACCGTGGTCTGGAGGTCCAGGCCACGGCCGTCTGGGCGGCGGCCCACGGGCGCAGCGTCCACGGGGACCCGGCGCGCGCCGCCGAGGGATTCCGTGACGCCCTCGAGGGCCTGGAGGCGGTCACCAGCCCGGACGGGCGATGGCCCGTGCTGCTGGAGGCGTCATGGGACGCGAGGCGCCGGGGCGAGGGGGGTGAGGCGGCGCGACACGCCGGCGAGGTGCGGCGCATCCTGCGCCAGCTCGAGGACGCCGTGCCGGCGCGGCATCGGGCGGCCTTCCGGGGTCTCAGGGAGCGGCGCCTGGCCTGGATCGAGAGCGAGGCGGTCGGCGGGGCCGCCGCGGAGGCGGCACCGGGCGGCGCACCCGAGCGCGCCGACGAGCGCTGGGTGCGCCTGTCCGAGGTGAACCGGCGGCTCTCCGCCGAGCACAACGTGGAGCGGCTGCTCGAGTACATCATGGACTCGGCGATCCTGTTGAGCGGCGCCGAGCGGGGCTTCCTTCTCCTGGCAGGCGAGCCGGGCAGCGGCGGCGTGGACGTGCGCATCGCCCGGAACCTGGACCAGGAGAACATCCGCAACACGCGCTTCAAGATAAGCCACGGGATCGCGCACCGGGTGCTCGAGACCGGTGAGCTGGCGCTGACGGTCGACGCGATGGAGGACGAGCGCTATCGCGACCAGCTCTCGGTCCACGACCTGCGCCTGCGCTCCGTCCTGTGCCTGCCCATGCACATGCGCGGCGCCGTGCTGGGCGCGATCTACCTGGACAATCGCTTCCGGGCCTCGGCCTTCGCCGCCTCGGATGTCCGGATGCTCGAGGCCTTCGCCGACCAGGCGGCGGTCGCGTTGGACAACGCCCGGCTGCTGGAGGCCACCGAGGCCTCCCGTGCCGAGTTGGAGAAGGCGCGCGCCGAGGTCGAGGGCCTCAACGCCAGGCTCGCCCAACAGCTCGCCGAGCGGACCCGGGAGCTCGAGGACACGCACCGGGTGGTCATCCACCAGCAGCGCCAGCTCGCCGCAGGCCACCAGTATGACCGGCTCATCGGCGAGTCCGACGCCATCCGCGCGGTCTTCGCGGTCATGGATCGCTTGCTGGACACGACCATCCCCGTGCTCATCGAGGGCGAGTCCGGCACCGGCAAGGAGCTGGTGGCGCGGGCCATCCACTACAACGGAACGCGCACCAAGCGGCCCTTCGTCGCGATCAACTGCGCCGCGATCCCGGCCAACCTGCTCGAGAGCGAGCTCTTCGGACACGTCCGCGGCGCCTTCACCGGGGCCACCGCCGACAAGAAGGGGCTCTTCGAGGCGGCGGACGGCGGCACCCTGCTCCTCGACGAGCTGGGCGAGCTGCCCCTGGAGATGCAGGTCAAGCTGCTGCGGGTCCTCCAGAGCGGTGAGATCCAGAAGGTGGGCTCGACCCGCGAGACCCGCGTCGACGTGCGCATCATCGCGGCGACCAACCGCCGGCTCACCGCCGAGGTGGCCGCAGGCCGCTTCCGCGAGGACCTCTACTATCGCCTGGCGGTCATCCCCATCCGGCTGCCACCGCTGCGGGAGCGCCGCGACGACATCCCGTTGCTGGTCCAGCACTTCGTCGAGCAGAACCGGGCCGCGGGGATAGGCAACGTCTCGGGGGTCTCTGGCCCAGCCATGGCGCTGCTCATGCGCTACGCCTGGCCCGGCAACATCCGACAGCTCGAGATGGTGCTGAAGAACGCCAGCCTCTTCGCTGACGAGCCGGTGCTCACCCCGGGCGACTTCCAGTCCTTCCCCGAGCTGGTCGGCACCGACGCCACCGCGAGCTCGATCCCGCTCAGCGGCCGCTGTCTGGCCGACATCGAGCGCGACGCCATCATCTGCGCGCTGCGGGACAACCGCGGCAACAAGAAGCGAACGGCCGAGCAGCTCGGCATCGACCGGCGTACGCTCTACAACAAGCTGGCGGCGTACAAGATCGTGGTGGAGAAGGAGCTCTCGGTGCGCTGAGCGGATTCCGGCCAAAAAAAAGGCCCGGATACGAGCTGTATCCGGGCCTGGTAGGGCGTACGGGAATCGAACCCGTGTTTCCGACGTGAGAGGCCAGTGTCCTAACCGCTAGACGAACGCCCCATGAAGGGTGTCGGCAGCCGGGTCCGCAAGGAACCGCGGTTGCCGACTGGTTCGGGGACTAGGATTCGAACCTAGATAAGCAGAACCAGAATCTGCTGTCCTGCCGTTAGACGATCCCCGATCACTCTTCGAATGTCATGGCTCCGCGCCGGGAGCGGGGCGGAACCTAGTCGCCGATCTGGCGCGTGTCAAGACCAATTCAGCCTGCACGGCCAGGCATCGGCGACTGGAATCAGCCCTCGTCTTCCTCGACGTCGAAGCGCTCCTTCGTCTCGGGCATGCTCACCGAGGGCTTGACGCGCGGGGCCGCCGGGCGAGCGCCCTTGCGCGGCTCGGGCGCACCCGCCGGCATCAGCTCCATCCGCGACATGCTGGCGTTGTCGCCAGCGCGCGTGCCGAGCTTGATGATCCGCGTGTAGCCGCCGTGGCGCTCCGTGAAGCCGGGCGCGACCTCGTCGAAGAGCTTGGTCAGCACGGCCCGGCTTCGGATCGTCCGCGCCGCCAGCCGCCGCGCGTGCAGGGTGTTCTTCTTGCCGAGCGTGATCATCCCGTCGATGACCGGCCGCAGCTCCTTGGCCTTCTCGTCGGTGGTGTGCACGTAGCCGTGCTCCAACAGCGAGGTGACCATGTTGCGCAGCATCGCCTTGCGATGGCTGGAGGTACGGCCGAGCCGGCGACCCGACTTCAAGTGACGCATGTCCCTGTCTCCTCAGGCTCGAGCGCGACCCAGGGCCGCACGAGCGCTCCGACCGAGCCTAATTCTCGGTCTCTTCGGCGAACTTGTTCGGATCGAAGCCGTCCAGCTTCATCCCGAGGCTCAAGCCCATCTCGGTCAGGATCTCCTTGATCTCCTTGAGCGACTTGCGGCCGAAGTTCTTGGTCTTCAGCATCTCGGCCTCGGTCTTCTGCACCAGCTCACCGATGTGGCGGATGTTGGCGTTCTGCAAGCAGTTCGCCGACCGGACCGACAGCTCCAGCTCATCGACCGTGCGGTAGAGGTTGGGGTTCAGCGGCGCCTCGCGCGGCGACTCCTCGACCTCGGGCTCCACGTCCTCATCGAAGTTGATGAAGATCTGGACCTGCTCCTTGAGGATCTTGGCGGCCAGGGCCACGGCGTCCTCGGGGAGCACCGACCCGTTGGTCCACACCTCGAGGGTGAGCTTGTCGTAGTCGGTGCGCTGGCCCACGCGGGCGTTGGTCACCCGGTAGTTGACCTTGTGGATCGGCGAGAAGATCGCGTCCAGCGCGATCGTGCCCACCGGCCACTCCTCCTGCTTGTTGCTCTCGGCGGGGATGTAGCCCTTGCCCTCGTCCACGATGAGATCCATCACCAGCTTGCCATCGTCGGACACGGTGGCCACGACGTGCTCGGGGTTCAGGATCTCCACGGAGGCCGCGACCGCCAGGTCACCAGCCCGCACCGGGCCGGCCTCGTGCCGCTCGACGTGCAGCGTGACGGGCCCGCCGCCGGTCTGCTTGATCTGGACCTCCTTGAGGTTCAGCACGATGTCGGCGACATCCTCCACGATCCCGGGGATGTGGGTGAACTCGTGCAGCGCGCCCTCGATGCGCGCGCCGACGATCGCGTTGCCGCGAATGGAGCTGAGCAGGATGCGCCGCAGCGCGTTGCCGACCGTGATTCCGAAGCCACGCTCCAGCGGCTCGGCCACGAAGCGGCCGTAACGCTCGCTCAGCGAGTCGTGATCGATCTCAATGCTCTTGGGGCGAATGAGCTCACGCCAGTTTCGATACATCACGTGTCCCCTGTCCGGAAGGGTGTCCCGAGCGCCGGAAGCAGCGGCGGGATCAGCACGGCCGATAACGGCTTGGGCCCGAGCCACCCTGAGGCGGCCCGACCCGGCGAGTCACTACTTGCTGTAGAGCTCGACGATGAGGTGCTCCTCGATCGGCATCGTGACGTCCTCGCGCTCGGGGAGCGCCGTCATGGTGCCTCGGAAGTTCTTGCGATCGAGCTCGAGCCACTGGGGCAGCCCGCGCCGGTCGACGCTCTCGAGCGCGCTGACGGAGCGGATGTGCTTGCGCGCGCGGGGCTTCAGGTCCACCACATCGCCGACCTTGACGGCCATCGAGGGGATGTTGGCCTTGTGGCCGTTGAGCGTGATGAGGTTGTGTCGCACGAGCTGGCGCGCCTCGGAGCGGTTCACCGCGAAGCCCAGCCGGAACACCACGTTGTCCAGCCGCGTCTCGAGGATGCGCAGCAGGTTCTCACCCGTGACGCCCTTCATGCGGTCGGCCATGACGTAGTTCCGCCGGAACTGCTTCTCGAGCAGCCCGTACATGCGGCGCACCTTCTGCTTCTCACGAAGCTGGATGCCGTAGTCGCTCCGCTTGCGATGCCCCTGACCATGCTGGCCCGGCGCGTACGCGCGACGCTCGATGCCACACTTCTCGGTGTAGCAGCGATCGCCCTTCAGGAAGAGCTTGAGGCCCTCGCGCCGACAGATGCGGCAGACCGGTCCGATGTACCTGGCCATGGTGTGCTTCCTCGCTGCTTGCTCAGACGCGCCGGCGCTTGGGCGGGCGGCATCCGTTGTGCGGAATGGGGGTGACGTCGCGGATCGTGGTCACGCGGAGTCCGGCGGTCTGCAGCGCCCGAAGCGCCGCCTCGCGGCCGGCGCCGGGGCCCTTCACGAACACCGACAGCGTGCGCATCCCGTGCTCCTGGGCCTCGCGCGCCGCGTCCTCGGCAGCGAGCTGCGCCGCGAAGGGGGTCGACTTGCGCGAGCCCTTGAAGCCCCGCTTGCCGGCGCTGGACCAGCAGAGCGTGTTGCCCATGGGGTCGGCGATGGTGACGATCGTGTTGTTGAAGGTCGACTGAATGTGCGCCACCCCGGTGGGCACGTTCTTCTTGACCTTCTTGCGACCTACTGACTTCGGCTTGGCCATGTCTCAGTTCCTCGTGAGCGGGCGAATCGCCACCGCAGCCTACTTCTTCTTCTTGATGGCCTGACGACGCGGCCCCTTCCTGGTGCGCGCGTTCGTGTGCGTGCGCTGCCCTCGGACCGGCAGGCCGCGACGGTGGCGCAGACCCCGGTAGCAACCGAGATCCATCAGGCGCTTGATGCTCAGCGACACGTCCCTGCGCAGGTCACCCTCGACACGATAGTTGTCGGTGATGATCTGCCGGAGGCGCACCACCTCCTGGTCGCCCAGGAGCTCGGTGCGGGTCGCCGGGATCACCTGCGCCTGCTCACAGATCTTGAGAGCCGTGGTGCGGCCGATGCCGTAGATGTAGGTCAGGGCGACCCAGATCTGCTTCCTTCGCGGAAGATCAACGCCTGCGATGCGTGCCATGAACCGTTACCCCTGACGCTGCTTGTGGCGCGGATTGACGCAGATCACCCGGATGACGCCACGCCGCTTGATGACCTTGCACTTCTCACACATCTTCTTGACCGAAGCCCGGACCTTCATGGCTTCCTTCCTTGCTCTCGCGCCGCGGTGACCCGCGTGGTCTCGGTGAGCGCCCGACCCTGTCCGAGCCTGGCGCAGCCGTGGATGTCTAGGACTGGTCGCTCACCCCGAGGAGATCCAGGATCGTCGCCTGGACATCCTCCGGATCGGCGTCTCCGTCGACGCTGGCGAGGAGGCCCTTGTCTGCGTACCACGCCACCAGCGGCGCGGTCTTCGCTCTGTACTGTTCGAGGCGCTCACGGATGCTCGCCTCATTGTCGTCGCTACGCTGGTAGACGACGCCTCCGCACTGGTCGCAAACCCCGTCTACGGAGGGCGGGCTATTTACAACATGATAGATGGCACCGCAAGCCCTACATGTGCGTCGACCCGAAAGTCTCGACACGATGCGCTCCTCGGAGACCTGCACGTCCAGGACGCGGTCCAGCGCCGCGAAGGTCTCGAGCGCCTCGGCCTGCACCACCGTGCGCGGGAAGCCGTCGAGGATGAAGCCCTTCGCGCAATCCGGCTCGGCCAGGCGATCGCGGACGATGCCGATGACGACCTCGTCCGGCACCAGCTCGCCGGCGTCCATGTAGCGCTTGGCCTCGAGGCCCATGGCCGTCTGCTGCGCGACCGCGCCGCGGAGCATGTCACCGGTGGAGATCTGCGGGATCCGCAGCCGATCCATCAGCATCTTGGCCTGGGTACCCTTACCGGCCCCAGGCGCGCCGAGCAGCATCAGCTTCATCGACTCAGCCCCGCCGCCGGCCGCGTACGCGCGGGCCACCGGAGCCACCGAAGCCCTCGTAGTTCCGCGTGATCATGTGGCTCTCGATCTGCTGGACCGTGTCCAGCCCCACCGAGACCACGATCAAGAGCGCGGTGCCACCGAAGTAGAAGGGCACGCCCAGCTCGGTCTGCAGGAAGGTCGGGAGCACGCACACCGCGGAGATGTAGACGGCGCCACCGAGGGTGATGCGCGTCAGCACGCGATCGATGTACTCGGCGGTCTTCTTGCCGGCGCGGATGCCCGGGATGAAGCCGCCGAACTTCTTCATGTTGTCGGCCACGTCGATCGGGTTGAAGGTCACGGCCGTGTAGAAGTAGCAGAAGAAGATGATGAGCCCGATGTAGAGCAGGTTGTAGAAGGTCTTGCCGGGCAGCAGCGCAGTGTTCATCCACTCGACGATCGTGGCGTCGGGGAAGAGGCCAGCGAGGGTCTGCGGGAAGAGCAGGATCGAGCTGGCGAAGATCGGCGGGATGACGCCGGCGGTGTTGACCTTCAGCGGCAGGTAGGTGTTCTGGCCGCCGTACATCTTCGTCCCGACCACCTTCTTCGCGTAGCGCACCGGGATCCGGCGCTGACCACGCTCGAAGAAGACGATGAAGCCGATGACCGCCATGATGATCGCCATGATCATCACGAGCTGCGGCACCTCCATGTCGCCGCCGCCCAGCGTGCTGAGGTTCCAGGTCTGGACCAGCGCGTCGGGGAGGCCGGCCACGATGCCGGAGAAGATGATGAGCGAGATCCCGTTGCCGATGCCGCGCTCGGTGATCTGCTCACCGAGCCACATCAGGAAGACGGTGCCCGTCGTCAGCGCCAGGACCGCCAGCACCTTGAAGCCGAAGCCGCCGCCGACGATGACGCCCTCGGCGGCGCCGCCTGCCTGGTTCAGCGACGCCAGCCACAGCGAGATGCCCGAGCCCTGGATGACGCCCAGCAGGATCGTGCCGTAGCGGGTGTACTGGTTGATCTTCTGGCGGCCGCGCTCACCCTCCTTGCTCAGGCGCTCGAGGGCGGGCACCACCACGGTCATCAGCTGGAGGATGATGCTGGCGGAGATGTAGGGCATCACGCCCAGCGCGAAGATCGAGAGCTGCTTGATCGCGCCGCCGCTGAACATGTTGAACAGACCCAGGAAGCCGCCAGCGGCCCCCTGGATGTACTGCTCCATCACGCCGCGATCGACGCCGGGCACGGTGATGAACACACCGACGCGATACACGGCCAGCAGAGCCAGCGTGTAGAGGATGCGGCTGCGCAGCTCGGGCATCTTGCCCAGGTTGGCGACTCCACTAGCCACCGATGACCTCGATGGTCCCGCCCTTGGCCTTCACCTTCTCCTCGGCGCTGGCCGTGAACTTGTGAGCCTTGACGCTTACCTTCACGTCCAACTCGCCGTCGCCGAGGATCTTCACCAGATCCGTCGGCTTGCGGATGAAGCCCTCTGCCGCGAGCAGATCCGGAGTGACCTCCGTGCCGGCGTCGAAGAAGTTGAGGTCGACGATGTTGACCGTCGAGTAGCGCGTGCGCTGGCGCGGCTTGAAGCCCCGCTTCGGCAGGCGCCGCTGCAGCGGCATCTGGCCACCCTCGAAGCCCACGGGCTTCTTGGACGCGGCGCGCGCCTTCTGGCCCTTCTGGCCGCGTCCGGCGGTCGTGCCATTGCCCGAGCCCGGGCCGCGGCCCACACGCTTGCGATCGCGACGAGCGCCCGCGGGGGGCTTCAGTCTGCTGAGCTCATTCATCGTCTGCTTCCTTGTCGCCGGCGAGCCCGGTTCAGACCGTCTCGACCGTCACGAGATGCGCGACCTTGGTGATCATCCCTCGGATGGCCGGGTCGTCCGCGTGCTCGCGCACCTGGTTGATCCTGCGGAGACCCAGACCCCAGAGGACGCGCTGCTGGCGCTCACTGGCCTTGTCGTAGCTCCGCACCAAAGTCAGCCTGACCTTCCCGCTCATGCGTGATGCCCCATGTGGCGCGAGCGCATCTCCTCGACGGAGAGGCCACGCCGGTATGCGGTCTCCTCCGCGCCGCAGAGCTGCCGCAGCGCGGACATCGTGGCGTGCACGACGTTGCTGGGGTTGCTGGTCCCGATGCACTTCGACAGGATGTTGTGCACCCCGGCGGCCTCGAGGATCGCGCGGACGGCCCCACCGGCGATGACACCGGTACCGGCGCTGGCCGGCTTCAACAGCACCTGTCCCGCGCCGGCGTGTCCGAGGACCTCGTGCGGGATGGTGTCGTTGACGATGGGGACCTCCATCATGTTGGCGATCGCACGCTCCTTGGCCTTGCGGATCGCCTCCGGCACCTCGTTGGCCTTGCCCAGCGCGGCGCCGACGCGGCCCTGTCCGTCGCCCACGACGACGAGCGCCGAGAAGCTGAACCGACGTCCGCCCTTCACAACCTTGGCCACGCGGTTGATGTGGACGACCTTGTCGGTCAGCCCGTCATCCGCTCCCTGATCCCGGCGATCCCGCCGCTCGCGCTCTCGTGCCACGTTCGGTTCCTCTTGTCCTAGAAGTCCAGGCCGCCGGCTCGTGCCGCATCGGCAAGAGCAGCGACCCGGCCCGTGTAGGGATAGCCGTTGCGGTCGAATACGACCTTGGTGATGTTGGCAGCCTGACACTGCTGCGCCGCGAACTCGCCCACCTTCTTGGCGGCGTCGACCTTCTTCAGGCCCTTCACCGCGTCCCGGACCCCGGGGCTGAGCGTGCACGCCGACGCCAGGGTGACGCCGAGCAGGTCATCGATGACCTGCACGTAGATGTGCTTGTTCGACTTGAACACGGTCAAACGCGGCCGCTCGGTGCTGCCGTTGACCTTGCGACGAACGCGACGCTTGCGGCGCTCGCGCGACTCGACCTTCGGATTGCTGCTCATTGCCTCGACCCCTGAATGGCGCGCCAGGCGGCCTACTTCTTCGCGGCCTTTCCAGCCTTCCGCCGGATGACCTCGTCCGAGTACTTGATGCCCTTGCCCTTGTAGGGCTCCGGCGGCCGCAGCGCGCGAATACGCGCCGCAGTCTCCCCGACCAGCTCCTTGTCGATGCCGGACACCTTGACCGTGGTCTGCTTCTCGACCTCGATCTTGAGCCCCTGCGGCACCGGGAAGTTCACCGGGTGGCTGTAGCCGAGCGCGAAGGCGACGCTGTTCCCAGCGACCTCCGCGCGGTAGCCGACGCCGTTGATCTCCAGGGTCTTGCTGAAGCCCGTCGCGACGCCGGTGACCATGTTGTTCAACAAGGTGCGACCCAGGCCCCACAGCGCCATGTGCTGGCGTGTCTCGCCCTCGGCGCTGACGCGCACGGTGTCGCCGTCCTTGTCGAAGCGCACACCCTTGAAGGTGCGCTCCAACTGGCCGAGCGGACCCTTCACGCGGACGTGCGGGCCGTCGACGTTGACCTCGACCTTGGCCGGGATGCTGACCGGCAGTTTTCCGATGCGTGACACGGGGGACTCCTTACCACACCGTCAGCAGGAGCTCGCCGCCGACGTGCTTCTTGCGCGCGGCGTGATCGGCGAGGACTCCTTGCGAGGTGCTGATGATGGCCACGCCGAGGCCGTGCCGGACTCGTGGGATCGCGTCGGCGCCCACGTAGACACGGCGGCCCGGGGTGCTCTCCCGGCGAATGCCGATGATGGCACCCCGACGATCGGGGCCGTACTTGAGGTCGATCTCGAGCTCGTCCTGAGGGCGCTTCTGGGCGCGACGGAAGTCGGCGACGAAGCCCTCTTCCTTCAGGATCTCGACGATCTGCTGCTTGATCTTCGAAGCCGGCACGCGGAGGCTCTCGTGTCGCGCGAGTTGCGCGTTACGAATTCGCGTCAGCAGGTCGGCGATCGGGTCGGTCATGGACATGGACGATTCCCCTACCAGCTCGACTTCGTCACGCCGGGGATGAGGCCGGACAGAGACAGGTTCCGGAAGCAGATTCGGCAGAGGCCGAACTTGCGGATGAAGGCCCTGGGCCGGCCGCAGCGCTGGCAGCGGTTGTGCTGCCGGACCTTGAACTTCGGGGCCTTGGCGGCCCTCACGATCTGAGAAGTCTTCGCCACGAATGGTCTCCTACTTCCGGAACGGCATGCCGAAGTGAGTCAGCAGCTGCCGTGCCTCGTCGTCCGACCGCGCGGACGTCACGAAGGTGATGTTCAGGCCGTGTACCTTCTCGACCTTGTCGTAATCGATCTCGGGAAAGATGATCTGCTCCCGGATGCCGAGCGAGTAGTTGCCCCGGCCATCGAATCCCTTGGGTGACACGCCCTTGAAGTCGCGCACTCGCGGCAACGCCAGCGTGATGAGCCGGTCCAGGAACTCGTACATGCGCTCGCGGCGGAGGGTGACCTTCACGCCGATCGGCATGCCCTCGCGCAGCTTGAAGCCGGCGATGGACTTCCGAGCTCGCGTCACGATCGGCTTCTGTCCGCCGATGGAGGCGAGCTGCGCCGTCGCGCTCTCGATGAGCTTGGGGTTCTGCACCGCCTCACCCAGGCCCATGTTCACCGAGATCTTCTCGATGCGGGGCACCTGGTGGAGGTTGGTGTACCCGAAACCCTCACGCATGAGCGGGATGATCTCGGAGTAGTACTTGGTCTTGAGTCGCGCCATCTTCGTCTCCCTCAGTCGAGGCTCTCGTCGTGGCGCTTGCTGTAACGGACCTTCTTACCGGCCTCGTTCATGCGGTAGCCGACGCGTGTGGGCCGCCCGCTCGGGGTGAGGGGCTGCACGTTGGAGATATGGATCCCGGCTTCCTTCTCGACGATCCCGCCCTGCGGGTTCGTCTGCGTCGGCCGGGTATGGCGCTTCACGATGTTCAGGCTCTCCACCAGGACGCGCTGGCCGTCGTGGGTGAAGCCGAGCACCTTGCCCTGCTTGCCACGCTCCTTGCCCGCGATGACCAGGACGGTGTCGCCCTTCTTGACGCGATTCATCCGTAGGCTCCTACAGCACTTCTGGGGCGAGGGAGACGATGCGCATGAACCGCTTCGCCCGCAGCTCACGAGCCACCGGCCCGAAGATGCGGGTGCCGATCGGCTCGTTGGACGCGTTGATGAGGACGGCCGCGTTCTCGTCGAAGCGGATGCTCGATCCGTCGGGCCGGTGGATCTCCTTCGCGGTCCGCACGATGACGGCCTTGAGGACATCCTTCTTCTTGACCTTGCCCTTGGGCATCGCCTCCTTCACCGAGACCACGATGATGTCTCCGATGGAGGCGTACTTCCGCTTCGAGCCACCAAGGACCTTGATGCACTGCAAGCGCTTCGCGCCCGAGTTGTCAGCGGATGCTAGAAATGTCTGCATCTGGATCATCGAGGGTCTCCAATGCGCCGCACCCTGTGCAGCGCGCCTTCGCTAGACAGCGCGGTCCAGCACCTGCTTGATGCGCCAGTGCTTGTGGCGGCTCAGCGGACGGCACTCCTCGATGAGGACGCGGTCGCCGACCCGGCAGTCGTTCAGCTCGTCGTGCGCCTGGTAGCGCTTACGACGGCTGATGTACTTGTGATAGATGGGGTGCCGCGTGCGTCGGGTCACCTCGACGACGACGGTCTTGTCGTTCTTGTCGCTGGCGACGAGGCCGACGAGCTGCTTCTTGTTTCCGCGTTCCGACATCGTGCCCACCTCAGGCCTGCCGGACGGCCGCGGCGTCCACCTGACCAAGGATGGTCAGCGCGCGCGCCAGCGTCCGCCGGGTCTTGCGAATCTGCGAAGGATCGTTGAGCTGCGCCGTGGCGTGCCGGAAGCGGAGCCGGAAGAGGTCTTCCCGCAGCGCCTGCACCTTCACGCGGAGGTCTTCCGGCGCGAGCTGGCGGAGATCGTGGCCGGTCATTCCATCACCTCGTTCTGCGAGAGGAAGCGCGTGCTGAAGGGCAGCTTGTGGGCGGCCAGTCGGAACGCCTCGCGGGCGATCTCCTCGGAGACGCCGCGCATCTCGTAGAGCACGCGACCGGGCTTGATGACCGCGACCCAGAACTCCGGAGAACCCTTTCCCTTACCCATTCGGGTCTCGGCGGGCTTCTTGGTCATGGGCTTGTCCGGGAAGACGCGGATCCAGATCTTGGCGCCGCGCTTCACGTAGCGGGTCATCGCAATACGAGCCGCCTCGATCTGGCGAGAGGTCGCCATGCCGTGGTCGGTCGCCTGCAGCGCGTACTCGCCGAACGACACCTCGGTGCCGCCCTTGGCGAGGCCACGATTGCGGCCCTTGTGGGTCTTCCTGTACTTGATGCGCTTGGGAGCGAGCATCGCCTGTTCTCCTCAGAAAGGACGCTGCACCAGGGCTCAGGCCCGGGTGCGGCGCTCCTTGAGCACGTCGCCCTTGTAGATCCAGCACTGAACGCCGATGACACCGTAGGTGGTCTTGGCGACCGCGTAGCCGTAGTCGATGTCGGCGCGCAGCGTGTGCAGCGGCACCTGGCCCTCGCGGTACCACTCGCGGCGCGACATCTCGGCGCCACCGAGCCGCCCGGACGCGTTGAGGCGGATGCCCTTCGCGCCGAACTTCATCGCCGTCTGCACGGCCTTCTTCATCGCGCGCCGGAAGGAGACGCGACGCTCGAGCTGGGTCGCGACGTTCTCCGCCACGAGCTGCGCGTCGAGCTCCGCCTTCCGAACCTCATGGATGTTGAGATAGACCTTCGCCTCGGTGAGCTTCTGGACGTCGTTCTTCAGCAGCTCGGCGCCCTGGCCCTTCTTGCCGATGATGATGCCCGGCCGGGCCGTGTAGACGTTGATCGTGCACTTCATCGAGGAGCGCTCGAGGATGACGCGGCTGATGCCCGCGTGCCCGACCTTCTCCTTGATGAGCGCGCGGATCTTCAGATCCTCGAGCAGCCACTTGGAGTAGGCCTTCTCGGCGTACCACTTCGAGTCCCAGGTGCGGACGACGCCGAGCCGGAATCCGATCGGATGGACCTTCTGTCCCATGACCTACTCCCCCCCGGCGACGACCACGGTCACGTGGCTCGTCTTCTTGTTGATGCGCGCCGCTCGCCCGTGGGCACGCGGCTGGAAGCGCTTGAGCGTCGGACCCTGGTCGGCGAAGGCCGCCTTCACGAAGAGCCCCGCCGTGTCCACGTCGCCGTAGCGGTCCTGGACGTTCGCCACCGCCGAGGCCAGCAGCTTCCCGATGAGGGCGGCGGCGGCTCGGTCGGTGAACCGGAGCTGGGCCAAGGCCAGCTCGACGGGCTGGTTGCGGATCGCACCCAGCACCGTCCGGATCTTGCGCGGCGCCATTCGGGCGTAACGCAGCGTTGCACGCGCTTCCATCTCAGGCCCCTCTACTTGCGCTTGCCCTTCCGGTCGGCCGCGTGGCCGTGGAAGGTGCGAGTGGGCGAAAACTCACCGAGCTTGTGACCGACCATGTTCTCGGTCACGAACACAGGGAGGAACTTGCGGCCGTTGTGGACGGCGATGGTCAGGCCGACCATCTCCGGGAACACCGTCGAACGCCGGCTCCAGGTCTTGAGGACCTTGCGGTTGCCGGTGCGGACGGACTCATCCACCTTCTTCATGAGGTGGTCGTCCACGAAGGGACCCTTCTTTACGGAACGGGGCACTGTTCGACCTCGCTTCGGTTAGCGGGTACGCCGGCGGACGATGAACTTGTCCGTCGACTTGTTGTTGCGGGTCTTCTTGCCCTTGGTCGGCACACCCCAGGGGGTGACCGGGTGACGACCGCCGGAGGTGCGTCCCTCGCCACCACCATGCGGGTGGTCGACCGGGTTCATCGCGACGCCGCGGACCTTGGGACGACGGCCGAGCCACCTGGCGCGACCGGCCTTGCCGAGGTCGATGTTCTGACGCTCTGCGTTGCCCACCGTGCCGACCGTGCCGCGGCAGGTGGCCAGGACCTTGCGCAGCTCGCCCGAGGGCATGCGGAGGAGCGCGTACTTGCCCTCCTTCGCCATCAGCTGCGCGCTGGTGCCGGCGCCGCGAGCGATCTGCCCACCCTTGCGGGGGCGGAGCTCCACGTTGTGGATGATCGTACCCGTGGGCACGGCCTCCAGGGGCAGGGAGTTCCCGGGCGTGATGTCGGCGTTGCGGCTCGAGATGACCTCGTCGCCGACGCTCAGACCCTGCGGCCACAGGATGTAGCGCTTCTCACCATCGGCGTAGTGCAGCAGCGCCAGGCGCGCGCCCCGGTTGGGGTCGTACTCGATGGCGGCAACCTTGGCGGGCACGCCCACCTTGTCGCGGCGGAAGTCGACCACGCGGTAGCGGCGCTTGTGCCCGCCCCCACGACGGCGCGCCGTGACGCGCCCGAAGTTGTTCCGACCGCCGCTGCGACGCAGGGCCTCCAGAAGGCTGCGCTCCGGCGTGGTCTTCGTGATCTCGTCGAAGGCCGAGCCGCTCATGTCGCGGCGACCGGCGCTCGTGGGCTTGAATCGTTTGATGGCCATCTGCGGGGTCTCCTAGATGCCCTCGAAGAGGTCGATCGAGTGGCCCGCCTCAACGGTCACGATCGCCTTCTTCCAGTTCGGCTGCTTCCCGTATCCGCGCTTGAAGCGCTTGATGCGGCCGCGCACCATCATCGTCTTCACGTCCGTCACCGGCACGTTGAAGAGCTTCTCGACGGCGGCGCGGATCTCGATCTTGTTGGCGGCGGGGGCCACCTCGAAGACGAACTGGTTGTACTCCTCGCGGAGACGATTCGACTTCTCGGTGACGACCGGGCGCTTGAGGATCCCGAAGGTGGTGGCGTTCATCAGCCAAGCCTCGTCTGGATCGCGTCCACCGCCTCGCGGGTCATCAGCACCGTGTCGTGGCGCAGGATGTCGTAGACGTTGAGGCCGTCCACGGCGAGGTAGTGGGAGGTGGGCAGGTTGCGAGCGCTGGCGGCCAGCGTCTCGTTGGTGCCGTCGACGATGAGGGCGCGGTCCGAGTCGAATCGGCGCAGGACCTCGACGACACCCTTGGTCTTGATCGCCGGGAGCTGGAAGCTCTCGAGCACGACCAGGCGACCCTCCTCCTGACGGCGGGTCAGGGCGGCGCACAGCGCGGCGCGGCGGGTCTTGCGGTTCACCTTCATCTCATAGCTGCGGGGCGTGGGCCCGAAGACCGTGCCGCCGCCGACCCAGTGCGGGGCCTTCTTGGTGCCCTGGCGGGCGCGGCCGGTCCCCTTCTGCTTGTAGAGCTTGCGGGTCGAGCCAGCGACCTCGGATCGCACCTTGGTCTTGGCGGTGCCCGAACGGCGCGCGGCCAGCTGCGCACGGACCACCTCGTGGAAGAGGTGCTCGCGCACGGGCACGCCGAAGATCGTGTCCGCGAGCTCGAGCTCGCCGACCTTCTTCTTATCCAGGTTGTAGACGTCAACGACGGGCATGGCCGTTCTGCTCCTGCACTCGCTTGCACGCCGAGGGGCGCACGAAGGGCGGACGAGCTAGCACCCAAGAGGCCCCACTGTCAAGCAGGACTTCTCGGGGCCGGGGCGCTCTAGGACCCCCAAAGCGGGGACTTCAGCGCATGACTGGATTGGTTGGGAGAATGGCCGGCCGCCTGGCGGGGCGCCTTCGGGCAGGCCAGCGACAACGGGTTCGTCCCGGGAAGGAGGAGGGACGCCCTTCGCTGTCGCAGAACGCCGGCGGGTGAGGATGCCGGCGAGGAGGGGATGACGCCGCCGTCGATCTCAGGTCTTGATCTCGACGTCCACGCCAGCAGAGAGATCGAGCTTCATCAGGGCGTCCAAGGTCGCCTGGGTGGGCTCGATGATGTCGATGAGCCGCTTGTGGGTGCGGATCTCGAACTGCTCGCGGCTCTTCTTGTCCACGTGCGGTCCGCGCAACACCGTGTACTTGTTGATACGGGTTGGAAGAGGCACGGGCCCGGCCGTGCGCGCGCCGGTCCTTCGAACGGTCTCGATGATCTCGTTCGCGGACTGGTCGAGCAGCTTGTAGTCGTACGCCTTGAGGCGAATTCGAATCTTCTGGGCCATGGCCCGCCTCCCGGAGGAGTTGCGATGGAGGTCACCAGCGCAACGGCCGGTGGGTTGTACAGGGGGCACCCGGGGCTGTCAACGCCATTCCGCGATCCATTTCCCCCGGTTCGGGCTCACCGCGGACGATGTCCCGTCGGACGCATGGAGAAGGAACCGCGCCCCGACGTCATCGAGCGCAGATCCGTGGCGTAGCGGAGCATCTCGGCCAACGGGGCGCTCGCCGAGAGGGTCTGGAGCGTGCCCCGGCTGGTGGAGGCGTGGATGCGAGCGCGGCGCCTGGCGAGATCGCCGCTGACCCGACCGACGGCCTCCTCGGGGACGGTCACCTCCAGCGCTACCCAAGGCTCGGCCGGCTGGGGGCCGGCGTTCGCGATCGCGGCGCTCACGGCCTCGGTCGCGGCATCCCAGTAGGCGCGGGGCGTGAGGCCGGCGCCCCGCTCGGCGATCTCGATGACCTCGAGCTCCGCCTGCACCAGATCGGCGCCGCCTTGGAGCACATGCTCCAGGGCCGCCCGGAGCGCCTCGGCTCCCGCCGGGTCTGCGATCGCCTCCCGAATCGGCAGGATCCGCGCGGGACCGTGCGCGTCGCTGGGCGCCACGCGAACGGCGACCGCCACCGCGCCGCCCGGCACGGTGTCCAGGACCACCTCGCCGCGGCCGACGCCAGTGGTCGCGATCGCCTGTCGCAGCCACGCTCGCGGCGCGCCGATCCGACAGGGGAGCTGCCTGTCTCGGACCAGGCTCTCGGTGGCCAGCTCGAGATGCAGCTCGCCCATCCCGAGTAGCTGGATCTGCCCGGTGATCGGATCGCTCAGGACCGCCAGGGACGGGTCGTCGCTGACCAGGTCCTCCAGGGCGCGGCGCATGGCGAGGTCCCCCTCGGCGTCCGGCGCCTCCAGCGCCACCGCGATGACGGGCGCGGGGACCGCGATCGGCTCGAAGGCCCAGCGCAGGGGCCCCTCCACGAGGGTGTCGCCCATCGCCGGGAAGGGCGGCCCCGCGTCGCCCAGGATCGCGCCGATCGCGCCCTCGCCGAGCGAGTCCAGGGGCTCGTCGGTCCCCCCCATCAGCCGGACCAGCTCACCGACGCGCACGGGCACCGCGGATCGATGCCGCAGCAACTCCGCGCCAGGGCGCAGCTCGCCCGCGAACACCCGGACCCAGGCGACCCTGCGATCGGGGCCGCGCCTCTCGGTCTTGAACACGAAGGCCGTGGTCGGTTGCGGCTCCTCGGGTGGCCAGGTCGCCGAGCGCTCCGGATCGGAGACGTCGAAGATCTTCCGGCGCGGCCCCTTCGCCGGGCAGGGCAGGTAGTCGACCACCGCGTCCAGCAGCGCGGCCGGACCGATCCCCGCGCGGGCGACGCCGTACACCAGCGGCAGGCAGCCGCGGGCGCGGACGGCGGCGGCGATCGCGCGCCGCCAGTCGGCCTCGGGCGGCACGCGATCGTCCAGGATCTGCTCGGTGAAGGCGTCGTCCCAGGGGCTCACCGCGTCGGCGAGCCGCTCCCGTCCGAGCAGCAGCTCATAGCGCTCCTCGTCGGTGGCGACCGCCCGCGCCACCGGTGCCCGAGGCCCCGATCGCCTCGACAGCTCCTCCCACTCGAGGACCTGCTCGGTGACCAGATCGAGGAGCACGAGGCGATCGTCGCTCCACGACAGCGGGATCTGGAGCGGGACCGGCTCGAGGCCGAGCACGTCGCGGATCTGCGCCTGCAGCGCCGCGTCGTCCACGCCCGGGCGATCCAGCTTGTTCACGAAGCCCACCGCTGGCAGCCCGTGGTGCGCCGCCTGGTGCCACACGGTCTGGGTCTGGGCCTGCACCCCGTCCGGGGCGCTCAGCACCAGCACGACTCCTTCGATGACCGTCAGCGTGCGCTCCACCTCGAGGGTGAAGTCGACGTGCCCGGGGGTGTCGACGATCGTGATGTCGTGCCCGCGCCAGCGGCTGGTCATGGCGGCGCTGCCGATCGTGATGCCGCGCTCGCGCTCGGGGCGACGCCAGTCGGCGACGGTGGTCCCGTCCTCGACCGAGCCCGGCGCTCGCAGGAAGCCGGTCAGCACCAGGAGCTGCTCGGTCAGCGTCGTCTTGCCCGCGTCGATGTGGGCGACGATGCCGATGTTCCGGAGCGCGTCCAACAGGCCGTCTCCCTTGCGCCGTGGCCTTCGCCGACCCCGCACCACAAAGCGAAAAGGCCGGCCGATGAGTGTCGGCCGGCCCCCTCAGACCTCATCGTGGCCGACCCGTCGGGGCCGGCTGCCGCATCCTACCAGCGGTAGTGGGCGAACGCCTTGTTCGCGTCCGCCATGCGGTGCGTGTCTTCCTTCTTCTTCACCGCGTTGCCGCGGTTGTTCGACGCGTCCAGCAGCTCGCCGGACAGGCGCTCGACCATCGTCTTCTCACCGCGCTTGCGCGAGAAGTCGCAGAGCCAGCGGAGCGCCAGCGCGGTGCGCCGCTCGGGGCGAACCTCGACCGGGACCTGGTAGTTCGAGCCGCCCACGCGCCGCGACTTCACCTCGAGCTGAGGCTTCACGTTGTCGACGGCCTTGCGGAACACACGCACCGGATCGTCGCCCGTCTTGGACGCCACGATCTCGAACGCGTCGTACATGATGCGCTCGGCGACGGCCTTCTTGCCGTCCCGCATGATGACGTTGACGAACTTCGCGACGAGCGTGTCCCGATACTTCGGATCGGGATCGATGTGTCGCTTGGTGACTTCGCGCTTTCTCGGCATGACTGGATCCTCGGGTGCGCCGGATTACTTGCCGCGCTTGGTGCCGTACTTGGAACGACCGCGCTTCCGGTTCGCCACGCCCGTGGCATCCAGGGTTCCGCGGATGATGTGGTAGCGCACGCCCGGCAGATCCTTCACGCGGCCGCCGCGGATGAGGACCAGGGAGTGCTCCTGGAGGTTGTGCCCCTCGCCGGGGATGTAGGACGTGACCTCCATCCCATTGGTGAGGCGCACACGGGCGATCTTGCGCAGCGCCGAGTTCGGCTTCTTCGGCGTCGAGGTGTAGACGCGCACGCAGACGCCGCGCTTCTGCGGGCAGCTCTGCAACGCCGGAGCGGAGGTCTTCTTCCGCTGCTTCTCACGTCCCTGGCGGACGAGCTGATTGATGGTAGGCATTCGGAGTTCCGTTCCTGGTTGCCGTTCGGCCCCGGTCTGACGGGGAGGCGGATTCTAGGGTGCGTCGGTGACAAGTCAAGCGCGATCTGGCGAGGCGGGTGTCGTATCCGCCTCGCCAGCCGCCGCGAGCGTCACGCCGAGGGGCGGCGCTTGAGGAAGGCGGGCTCCTCCGCGTCGGGCTGAACCGAGATCCCGAGGTCGTTGTAGACGGGCACGCCGGTGCCGGCCGGGATGAGCCGTCCCATGACGACGTTCTCCTTGAGGCCGCGCAGCTCGTCCACCTTCCCCTGGATCGAGGCCTGGGTCAGCACCTTCGTCGTCTCCTGGAAGGAGGACGCCGACAGGAAGCTGTCGGTCGACAGGCTGGCCTTGGTGATGCCGAGCATGATCGGCTCGCCCTGGGAGGGCTCGCCGCCGCGGGCGATGACCTTCTGGTTCTCCTCCTCGAAGCGGTGCCGGGGCACCTGCTCGTTGATGAGGAAGCTGGTGTCGCCGACGTCGACGATCCGGACCCAGCGCAGCATCTGGCGGACGATCACCTCGATGTGCTTGTCGTTGATCTTCACGCCCTGCAGCCGGTAGACCTCCTGGATCTCGTCGACCAGGAAGCTCGACAGGGCCTTCTCGCCCTTCACCCGCAGGATGTCGTGCGGATCGGGCGAGCCGTCCATCAGCGGCTCACCAGCGCGCACGTAGTCGCCCTCGTGCACCGAGATGTGCTTGGACTTCGGGATGAGGTACTCGGCCGGGTCCCCCACGTCGGGGCGGACCACCACCTTGCGCTTGCCCTTGGTGTCCTTGCCGAACTCCACGTGGCCCTCGATCTCCGAGATGATCGCCTTCTCCTTCGGCTTGCGGGCCTCGAAGAGCTCGGCGACGCGCGGCAGACCGCCCGTGATGTCCTTGGTCTTGGTCGTCTCACGCGGGATCTTGGCGAGGATGTCGCCGGCGTCCACCGTGTCGCGGTTGGCCACGGTGATGTTCGAGCCGACGGGCAGCATGTACTTGACCGACTGGATCTTCTTGCCGCTCGCGTCGGTGCGCATCGCCTTGCCGTCCTCACCGAGGATCTCGATGTGGGGCCGCAGATCGCCCTTGGTCTCGGTGATGACCTTGCGGGACAGACCGGTGACCTCGTCGACCTCCTCCTTGACCGTCTTGCCCTCCTCGATGTCGCCGTAGCGCACCACACCGGAGAACTCGGTGACCACCGGCAGCGACCACGGGTCCCACTCGGCGATGGTCTGGCCCTTGGTCACGGCGTCGCCGTCCTTCACGTAGATGCGCGCGCCGTAGACGACGTTGTAGCGCTCCTTCTCGCGGCCGCTCTCGTCGATGACGACGATCTCGGCGTTGCGGTTCATGACCACCAGGGACCCGTCCGCCTTGGCGACGAAGTTCAGGCCGCGGAAGGCCACCGTACCGTCGTTGCGGACGTCGAGCGTCGACTGCTCGGCGCGCGCACGGGCCGCGCCACCGACGTGGAAGGTACGCATGGTGAGCTGGGTGCCGGGCTCGCCGATGGACTGCGCCGCGATGACGCCCACGGCCTCGCCGACGTTGACCATCTGACCACGGGCCAGGTCGCGCCCGTAGCAGAGCACGCACACGCCCTCGCGGGTCCGGCAGGTCAGGGTGCTGCGCAGCTCGACCGACTCGATGCCGGCGTTCTCGATGCGCTCCACCTTGAACTCGTCGATCTCCTGGTTGGCCTCGACGAGCACCTCGCCCGAGTAGGAGTCGACCACGTCGTCCAGGGCCACGCGGCCCAGGATGCGGTCGGCCAGCGGCTCGATGACCTCGCCGCCCTCCACCAGGGGGACCACCGTGACACCGTCGAGGGTGCCGCAGTCGTACTCGGTGATGACGCAGTCGTTGGCCACGTCGACCAGGCGGCGGGTCAGGTACCCCGAGTTCGCCGTCTTGAGCGCCGTGTCGGCCAGACCCTTGCGGGCGCCGTGGGTCGAGATGAAGTACTGCAGGACCGAGAGGCCCTCGCGGAAGTTGGCCGTGATGGGCGTCTCGATGATCTCGCCCGAGGGCTTGGCCATCAGGCCGCGCATGCCGGCGAGCTGGCGGATCTGCTGGGCAGAGCCACGGGCGCCGGAGTCGGCCATCATGAAGATGCTGTTGAACGAGGGCTGCTCGCGCTTGTCGGTGCCGTTGGGCGACGTGACCTCCTCGACCTGGATGCCCGCCATCATGGCGTCGGCGATGTCCTCGGAGGCGGCGGCCCAGATGTCGATGACCTTGTTGTAGCGCTCGCCGAAGGTGATGAGACCCTCGCGGTAGCTGTTCTCGATCTCGGCCACCTCAGCGCTGGCCGTGTCGAGCATGGTCTGCTTCTCGGTGGGGATGCGCAGGTCCTCGATGGAGATCGAGGCGCCGGCGCGGGTCGAGTACTCGTAGCCCCAGCTTCGCAGCGCGTCGGCCAGGAGCACGGTCTCCTTGGTGCCGGCGTCGCGGAAGGTCATGTCGATGAGCTGCCCCAGCTCCTTCTTGCCCAGCGTCCGGTTGTACCGGTCGAAGGTGATCTCATCGGGGACGATCTCGGTCAGCAGGCAGCGACCCACGGTGGTGTCGTGCAGCTTGCCCTGGTAGCGGCACTTGATCTTCGCCTGCAGCGCCACGACGCCCGCGTCGTAGGCGACGCGCGCCTCCTCGGGGCTGGAGAAGACCATGCCCTCACCCAGCGCGAACTCACGCGGGCGGGTCATGTAGTAGAGGCCGAGCACGATGTCCTGGCTGGGGTTGACGATCGGCTTGCCGAACGCCGGGCTCAGGATGTTGTTCGTGCTCATCATGAGCACGCGGGCCTCCATCTGCGCCTCGACCGACAGCGGCACGTGCACGGCCATCTGGTCGCCGTCGAAGTCGGCGTTGAAGGCCGTGCAGACCAGCGGGTGGATCTTGATGGCCTTGCCCTCGACCAGGATCGGCTCGAAGGCCTGGATGCCGAGGCGGTGGAGCGTAGGAGCGCGGTTGAGCATCACGGGATGCTCGCGGATCACCTCGTCGAGGATGTCCCAGACCTCGGGCTTCTCCTTCTCGACGAGCTTCTTGGCGCTCTTGATCGTGGTGACGTAGCCGCGCTCCTCCAGCTTGTTATAGATGAAGGGCTTGAAGAGCTCGAGGGCCATCTTCTTGGGCAGGCCGCACTGGTGGAGCTTGAGCTCCGGACCGACGACGATGACCGAGCGGCCGGAGTAGTCCACGCGCTTGCCGAGCAGGTTCTGGCGGAAGCGCCCCTGCTTGCCCTTGAGCAGGTCGGACAGGCTCTTGAGCGGGCGCTTGTTGGGACCGGTGATGGTCTTGCCGCGGCGGCCGTTGTCGAAGAGCGCGTCCACGGCCTCCTGTAGCATCCGCTTCTCGTTGCGGATGATGATCTCGGGCGCGTTGAGCTCGAGCAGTCGCTTGAGGCGGTTGTTGCGGTTGATGACGCGGCGGTAGAGATCGTTGAGATCGCTGGTCGCGAAGCGGCCACCGTCCAGCGGCACCAGCGGACGCAGGTCGGGCGGCAGCACCGGGATCGTGGTCAGCACCATCCACGCGGGCTCGTTGCCCGAGTCGCGGAAGGCCTCGACCACCTTGAGGCGCTTGGAGATCTTCTTGCGCTTGGCCTCCGAGCGGGCCTCCTTCATCGCGCTGCGCAGCTCGGCGCCCAGGGCCTCGACGTCGATGCTCTCGAGCAGCTCGCGGATGGCCTCGGCGCCCATCCCGACCTCGAGGGCCTCGTCGGCCGACTCCTCCATCAGCTCCTCGTAGCGCTCCTCGGTGATGACCTCGCCCACCTGGAGCTCGGTCTCACCGGGATCGAGGACCACGTACGCGACGCAGTACAGCACGCGCTCGAGGTCCTTCAGGCTGATGTCCAGCAGGTTGCCGATGCGGCTCGGCAGGCTCTTGAGGAACCAGATGTGCGCGGTCGGCGTCGCCAGGTTGATGTGCCCGAGGCGGTCACGGCGCACCTTGGCCTGGATGACCTCGACGCCGCACTTCTCGCACACGATGCCACGGTGCTTCATGCGCTTGTACTTGCCGCAGTTGCACTCGTAGTCCTTCACGGGACCGAAGATCTTCGCGCAGAAGAGCCCGTCGCGCTCCGGCTTGAAGGTCCGGTAGTTGATCGTCTCCGGCTTCTTCACCTCACCGAAGGACCACTCGAGGATCTTCTTCGGGGAGGCGAGTCCGATGCGGACCGCGCTGAAGCTGAGGGGATCTTTGGGCTTCTCGTAGAAATTGAAGAAGTCTTTCATTCTGCTTTTCTCCTCAGCCCGCTTCGATGAGTTCGACGTCGAGAGCCAGCGCCTTCAGCTCCTTCAAGAGCACCTTGAAGGACTCGGGGAGCCCCGGCTCGAGCGTGTGCTCGCCCTTCACGATCGCCTCGTAGATGCGCGTCCTGCCGACGACGTCATCGCTCTTCACGGTCAGGAACTCCTGGAGTCCGTACGCGGCGCCGTACGCCTCCATCGCCCAGACTTCCATCTCGCCCAGGCGCTGACCGCCGAACTGGGCCTTACCGCCCAACGGCTGCTGTGTCACGAGGGAGTACGGTCCGATGCTCCGGGCGTGGATCTTGTCGTCGACCAGGTGGTGGAGCTTCAGCACGTACATCACGCCGACGGTCACGTCCTCGTCGAAGGCCTCGCCGCTGCGGCCGTCGAAGAGCACCGTCTGGCCCGAGCGCCGGCTGCCGGCCTTCACCAGCAGGTCGCGGATCTCGGCCTCGAAGGCGCCGTCGAACACCGGGTTGGCGACGTGCACGCCGCGCCCCAGCATCCGCGCGAGGCGCAGCACGTCCTCGTCGGACAGCGACTCCACGGTCGCCTTGGAGTCCGGGTCGTCGTAGATGTCGAGGATGCGCTGCCGGATGGCCTTGGGCGCCGCCATCTTCTCGGCCATCAAGGCGATGGCCTCGCCGATGCCGCGGGCGGCCCAGCCCAGGTGGGTCTCGAGGATCTGACCCACGTTCATGCGGCTCGGAACGCCGAGCGGGTTCAGCACCACGTCCACCGGCGTGCCGTCGGGCAGGTAGGGCAGGTCCTCCTCGGGCAGGATGCGGCTGATGACGCCCTTGTTGCCGTGGCGGCCGGCCATCTTGTCGCCGACCTGCAGCTTCCTCTTGATGGCCAGGTAGACCTTGACCATCTTGATGACGCCCGGCGGGAGCTCGTCACCCTTCTTCAGCCGCTTGATCTTCTCCTCGAAGTGGGTCTCGACCTGCTCGCAGGAGGTCTCGACGTCGGCGGCGATGCGCTCGACCGTCGCGGCGATCTCGTCGCCGTTCTCCACCTCGATGTTGCGCCAGTACTTCTGCGGCACCTCCTCGAGCTGCTGCTCGGTGAGGCGCACGCCCTTGCCCAGCAGGACCTTGCCGTCGTCGCTGATCAGCTTCGACGCCGTGGTCTGGCCATCCAGCAGGCGCCCGATCCGGCCGTAGCCGGCGCGGCGCATGATCTTCAGCTCGTCGGCCATGTCCTTGCGGAGCTTGGCCTCCTCGGCGTCCTCGATGGCCTGCGAGCGCGAGTCCTTGTCGACACCCTTGCGCGAGAACACGCGGGCGTCGATGACGGTGCCCTTGACGCCCGGCGGCACGCGCAGCGAGGTGTCGCGCACGTCGCCGGCCTTCTCGCCGAAGATCGCGCGCAGCAGCTTCTCTTCCGGCGAGAGCTGGGTCTCACCCTTCGGCGTGATCTTCCCGACGAGGATGTCGCCCGTCTTGACCTCGGCGCCGATGCTGACGATGCCCGCCTCGTCGAGGTGGGCCATGGCCTCCTCGCCGACGTTGGGGATGTCGCAGGTGATCTCCTCCTTGCCGAGCTTGGTGTCACGCGCCGTGCACTCGAACTCCTCGATGTGGATCGAGGTGAACACGTCGTCCTTGACCACCGACTCGCTGATGAGGATCGAGTCCTCGAAGTTGTAGCCGCCCCACGGCATGAAGGCGACGACCATGTTCCGGCCGAGCGCGAGCTCGCCGTACTCGGTCGCCGGCCCGTCGGCCACCACGTCGCCCGCCTTGACCCGGTCGCCCTGCTTCACGATGGGCTTCTGGTTGATGCAGGTGTTCTGGTTGGAGCGCTGGTACTTCACCAGGTTGTAGATGTCGGGCTTGCTGTGGATGTCCGTGTCCAGCGAGTCCGGCTTGATCACGATGCGGCCGGCGTCGACCGACTCGATGATGCCGTCGTTCTTGGCGACCACGGTCACGCCGGAGTCCGCCGCGACGATGGGCTCCAGGCCGGTGCCCACCAGCGGCGCCGAGGTCCGCAGCAGCGGCACGGCCTGCCGCATCATGTTGGAGCCCATGAGGGCGCGGTTGGCGTCGTCGTTCTGGAGGAACGGGATCAGCGAGGCCGCGACGCTCACCATCTGGTTGGGGCTGACGTCCATCAGGGTGACGTTCTCGCGGGGAACCATCTGGAACTCGCCGTGCTCTCGCGACGGCACCAGCTCCTCGGCGAAGTGGCCCTGGGCGTCCAGCTCGGCGTTCGCCTGGGCGATCGTGTGGTTCTCCTCCTCGAGCGCCGAGTAGTAGCGCACCGAGCCGGTGACCGTGTCGCCCTCGATCTTGCGGTAGGGCGTCTCGATGAAGCCCAGCCGGTTGACGCGGGCGTAGGTCGCCAGCGACGCGATGAGGCCGATGTTCGGGCCTTCAGGCGTCTCGATGGGGCACATGCGGCCGAAGTGCGTGGTGTGGACGTCGCGGACCTCGAAGCCCGCGCGGTCACGGGTCAGACCGCCTGGCCCCAGGGCCGAGAGGCGACGCTTGTGCGTGACCTCGGACAGCGGGTTGGTCTGGTCCATGAACTGGCTGAGCTGGCTCGAGCCGAAGTACTCCTTCACCACCGCGCTCACGGGCTTCGCGTTGATGAGGTCGTGCGGCATCAGCGTCTCGAGCTCCTGGCTCATGGACATGCGCTCCTTGATGGCGCGCTCCATGCGGACGAGGCCGATGCGGTACTGGTTCTCCATGAGCTCGCCGACGGCCCGCACCCGGCGATTGCCGAGGTGGTCGATGTCGTCGATGGCATAGCCCTGCTTGCCGTTCTTCAGCTCGATCAGGTGCCGGACGGTCTCCAGGATGTCGCGCTTGGTCAGCACGGTCTCCTTGATGACGTCGTCCTTGTGCAGCTTGTGGTTCAGCTTGACGCGGCCGACCTCCGAGAGGTCGTAGCGGCTGGGGTTGAAGAACAGGTTGGTGAAGTAGTTCTTCGCCTGCTGGACGGTCGACGGGTCACCGGGGCGCAGCCGGCGGTAGATCTCGAGGATCGCCTCGTCGGTGGTGGTGATCTTGTCGGCCTTCAGCGTGTCCCGGAGGTAGGGGCCCGCGGTCAGCGAGTCGATGAAGAGGACCTCGAACTCGTCGATGCCCACCTCGAGCAGCTTGTCGAGGATCTCCTGGGTGATCTCCTCGTTGCAGTCGAAGAGGACCTCGCCCGTCTCCATGTTGATGATGTCGTGCGAGAAGACCTTGCCGATCAGCTCGTCGGCCAGCAGCTCCACCTCGACGACGCCCGACTCCTGCATCCGGCGGATGTTGGCGCGCCCGAGCTTCTTGCCCTTCTTGACCACGACCGCGCCCGTCTCCGGGTGCAGGATGTCCTGGCCGACCTTCTGGCCGACGATGAGGTCGTAGTTGATCTTGCGGAAGATGCGCCCGTCCTCGGCCAGCCGGATGACCTCGGTGGCGTAGAAGTCCTGGAGCAGCTCCTCGGTGGTGTAGTCCAGCGCGCGCAGCAGCACCGTCGCCGGCATCTTGCGGCGGCGGTCGATGCGGACGAAGAGCAGGTCCTTGTGGTCGAACTCGAAGTCCAGCCACGAGCCGCGGTAGGGGATCACGCGGGCGCTGTAGAGCAGCTTGCCCGAGGAGTGCGTCTTGCCACGGTCGTGGTTGAAGAAGACGCCCGGGGAGCGGTGGAGCTGGCTCACCACCACGCGCTCGGTGCCGTTGATGATGAAGGTGCCGTTGTCGGTCATCAGGGGGATCTCCCCGAAGTAGACCTCCTGCTCCTTCATGTCACGGATGGACTGGTTGCCGGCCTCGTCGGTGTCCCAGGTCACCAGGCGGATGGTCACCTTGACCGGGGCGGCGAAGGTCATGCCGCGGGCGCGGCACTCATCGACGTCGTACTTGGGTGGCTCGAGGTGGTAGCTGACGAATTCGAGCTGCGCGGTCTTGTTGAAGTCCCGGATGGGGAAGACGCTCTTGAAGATGCCCTGGAGGCCGACGTCTTCGCGGTTGTCCGACGCGACGTTGGCCTGGAGGAACTTCTCGTAGGAGTTCTTCTGGATGTTGATGAGGTCCGGGATATCGATGATCTTCGGGATCTTGGCGAAGTTCTTGCGAATCCGAAGATCCCTGAGCGTTCGGGCAGCCACGGTTGCTCCTTGCCGACAGATGCATTCGGCGGGCTCGTCAGCCCCACCTCAGGAGAGGGGGTCTACCTGAGGGGTGAGCGCCACCAGCGGTGGCGCTCGGCGGGTATCCCTGGACTCGGACACCCGAAGCGACAGGTGGCCGGGCACCCCCACAAGGGGGCGCCCGGCCCGAGGTCAGCTACTTGATCGTCGCCGTGCCGCCGGCCTCTTCGATCTTCGCCTTCATGTCAGCGGCCTCGGTCTTGGACACGCCCTCCTTGATGGTGCTGGGGGGCTCGTCCACGGCCGCCTTGGCCTCCTTGAGGCCCAGGCCGGTCAGCTCGCGCACGACCTTGATGACCTGGATCTTCTTGTCGCCGGACCCGGTGAGGATCACGTCGAACTCGGTCTGCTCCTCGGCCTCGGCCGCCGCAGCACCGCCGCCGCCGCCGGGCGCAGCCGCCACGGCCACCGGCGCAGCCGCCGAGACGCCCCACGCCTCCTCGAGCTCCTTCACGAGCGCCGAAAGCTCGATGACGGTCATGTTGCCGAGGAATTCCTTCACCTGGTCCTTGGTCAGCTCTGCCATGGTCTCGATTCTCCTGCGGGCTTCCATCGCCCGCGCTCACAATTGAAAAAACTGAAGGTTGTGATGGTCCGAGGGGCCTATGCGCCCTCGAGCTGCGTCTGCCGCGCGGCGAGCACTCCGACGAGCCCACGCTGGGCTGCCGTGAAGACACCGAGCAGGTTCCGCGGCACACCCGAGAGCGCGCCGAGGAGGGATCCGCGAAGCTCGTCCTTCCCGGGGAGCTTGGAGAGCGCCTCGACGCCGGCGGCGTCGATGAGCGTTCCGCCGGCGAGGACGCCCGCGCGGATCTCCATCTTCGGGTTGGCCTTCACGAACGCGGTGACGATCTTCGCCGTCGCCGCGGGATCCTGCTTGGTGAACGCCACCCCCACGGGGCCTGCGAAGTGCGCATGGAGCGCCTGCAGGTCCGTATCGGCGGTGGCCAGCCTCGCGAGGCTGTTCTTCACGACCCGGTACCCTGACTGGTTCTTCCGGAGCTCCGCCCGGAACTCGACCATCCTCGGCACGACGACGCCGTCGTACCGCGTGATGATCGCCAGCTGGGTCCCGTCGAAGAGCTCGCGCAGCTCGTCTATCTGCTGCGTTTTCTCTTGACGGTTCATTCTCCCTCCTGGGACGCCGAATCGGTCGTCCATCGAGGTTGGCACCAGAGCGCCGGGTCTCGGTCCGTGTCACCAACCTGAGGACCGAAGTCCCCGGGGGCGAACGAGCCTGGGAATCGAGGTTCCACTACCTGGGTAGCGCGGACGCGGGGCCATGACACCGTCGCGTTCCGCCTCCTGCACTCACCGCCTCCACCGGCACCGTCGACCGACGGCATTGAGGACCTCGTCCACCGATTTCTTTGACGGCCAGCGACCGGATGGGACCTGGCACTGACACTGACAACACCTCGCGGAGCGATCTCCGCGAGTTCGACGGGGTTCCGCCCGTCACGGTCGTGGAGATCGTCAGGCTCCGAAGATCCTGCCGACCCCCGGGCGATCAAACAGTGGTCTGGGTGGACGTCAGCGTGTTCACGCGGATGCCCGGGCCCATCGTCGACGAGAGCGCAATGCCCTTGACGTAGGTGCCCTTGGCGCTGGCGGGCTTGAGCTTCATGAGCTGCGCCAGCAGGGTCGAGACGTTCTCCAGGAGCTTGTCCGCAGGGAAGGACACCTTCCCGACGCCGGCGTGCACGATGCCCGCCTTCTCGACTCGGAACTCCACCTTGCCGGCCTTGGCGTCACGCACCGCCTGACCCACCTCGAAGGTGACCGAGCCGCTCTTGGGGTTCGGCATCAGGCCACGCGGTCCGAGCACGCGGCCGATGCGACCGACCTGGCCCATCATGTCCGGCGTGGCGATGGCCATGTCGAAGTCCAGCCAGCCGCCCTGGATCTTGGCTACCAGATCCTCGGCGCCCACCTCGTCGGCCCCGGCCTCGAGGGCCTCGGTGGCCTTCTCGCCCTTGGCGAACACCGCGACGCGCACGTCCTTGCCCGTACCGTTCGGCAGCACCACGGCGCCGCGGACCATCTGGTCGGCGTGGCGCGGGTTCACACCCAGGCGGACGGCCACGTTCACGGTCGCGTCGAAGCTGGCGTAGCTGGTCTCCTTGACCAGGGCTACGGCCTCCTCGAGCTCGTAGAGCTTGGTGCGATCCACCTTCGCGGCGGCCTCGCTGTACTTCTTGCCACGTCCCTTCATCGAAACCTGCTCCTGGTGGTGCATGCGGGGAAGACCCCTCCCACCGGTGTGCCGAGCGCCTGCCGCTTGGGGCGGGCGTCCGGACGAACTACTGGATGATGTCGAGGCCCATGCTGCGGGCGGTGCCGGCGATGGTCTTCATCGCCGCGTCGAGGTCGTTCGCGTAGAGGTCGGGGAGCTTCGTCTCCGCGATCTCACGCACCTGCGCGCTGGTCACCTTGCCCACCTTCACGCGGTTCGGGATCGGCGAGCCCTTCTTGATGCCCGCCGCCTTGAGCAGCAGCACCGGCGCCGGCGGCGTCTTGGTGATGAAGGAGAACGAGCGGTCCGCATACACGGTGATGACCACCGGGATGACGGTCCCCGTCTGGGCCTGCGTGCGGGCGTTGAACTCCTTGCAGAACTGCATGATGTTCACGCCGTGCTGACCGAGCGCGGGACCGACCGGCGGCGACGGATTCGCCTGGCCACCGGTGACCTGGAGCTTGATGTAGCCACTGATTTTCTTAGCCATCTGGGATGCTCCTCGTCGGGACCGCCGCTCGCGTCCTGCGGCGCGCGGTCTCCGCGTCGGCGGCGACGCCGCCTGCTACATGCGCTCGACCTGCATGAAGTCGAGCTCGACCGGGGTGGCCCGGCCGAAGATGCTGACCAGCACGCGCACCTTCTGCTTCTGGGCGAGCACCTCTTCGACCACTCCGCTGAAGTTCAGGAAGGGGCCGTCGATGATGCGCACGTTGTTGCCTTCCTCGAAGGCGATGCTGGGCCGCGTGTAGGTGCTCCCCTCCTCCACCTGCTGCGTGAGCTTCTGGATCTCGCGCTCGCTGATGGGCTTGGGGTGCTTGTCATCACCGATGAAGCCGGTGATGCGCTGGGTGTTCTTGACCAGGTTCCAGGTCTCGCCGTCGAGCTCCATCTGCACGAACATGTAGCCCGGCATCAGCTTGCGCTGGGCGGTGCGCTTGGCACCGCCGCGCAGCTCCACGACCTCCTCGGTCGGGACCAGCACGTCGCCGAAGCGCTCGTCGAGCCCGTGGGTCTTGATGTTCTCTTGGAGGAGCTGCTTCGCGCGCGCCTCAAAGCCGGAGAACGTCCCGACCGCGTACCATTTCATCGCCATCTTGAAGATACCTCGTGAATCCGCCGCCAGCGGCGTCCGCGCCCGGTCAGACCTTGTAGACGAGCGCAGAGAGGAACGCCCACACGGAGTCGAACAAGCCGAGGATCGCGGCGATGACGATGGTCACCACGATGACGACGATCGTGGAGAGCCGGGTCTCCTGCCACGTGGGCCAGGTGACCTTCGACAGCTCGTTGCCCACCTCCATCGAGAACGTCGAGACGCGCTCGTGGCGGCGGAGGTAGAAGGTGACCGCGATCGCCGTCAGCAACCCCAGCAGGTCGGCAAGCCGGAAGTTGACGCCGATGAGGGGCCGATTCACGGACGCGCTCACCAGGCCCATCGCCCAGCCGTAGAAGCTCGACGTCACGATCCACAGGAGCAGACCGAGAGCGACGAAGGCCATGTTCACGTAACGAGCGACACCCATCTTCTGGCCGTGCCCTGTGTGTGGAGGGTTCTCGAGTCCTGGACTGGCCGCCGTCGAGCGACCGGAGAGGTCCGAGCTCCTCTGAAGATGATGATTGGCAGGCCAGGTAGGGCTCGAACCTACAACCCTCGGATTTGGAGTCCGATGCTCTACCAATTAGAGCTACTGGCCTACAGCGTTCCCCGGTCCGCGTTTCAGCCGCGAGCCGACGACCCAAGGGGCGCGCACTGTACGGAGGCGCCTCCGACACTGTCAAGCACTTTTCGTGCCGAAGCGCCTCGACCCCTGTGCGCGTAGGGTTCGCGGCGCTTCCCGTCGCTCCAGCACCCGGGCCAATCGCCCGGGCGGGCAGGCCTACTTGATCTCGCGATGGAGCGTGTGGCGCTGCAGCGAGGGGTTGTACTTCTTGAGCTCGATCCGCTTCGGCGTGTTCTTCTTGTTCTTCATCGTCGTGTAGCGGCTGGGCGTCTGGCCGAGCGGCCGCGCCTCCGTGCACTCGAGGGTGATGATCACCCGGTTGCCCTTCTTGGCCATCTCTCACTCTCCTCGAGTCATGGGTCCGGGGTCGCCCCATTGGGACGACCCCGGTCCTTCACGCTGGAACCACCGACCGGTTGCTAGTCGATGATCTCTTCGACGACGCCGGCGCCGACGGTGCGGCCACCCTCGCGGATCGCGAAGCGGAGGCCCTTGTCCATGGCGATGGGGGTCAGCAGGTTGACCGTCATGTTGATCTGGTCGCCCGGCATGACCATCTCGACGCCTTCCGGCAGGTCGATCGTGCCCGTCACGTCCGTCGTGCGGAAGTAGAACTGGGGACGATAGTTGCTGAAGAACGGCGTGTGGCGGCCTCCCTCCTCCTTGGTGAGGATGTAGGCGCCGGCCTTGAAGACCTTGTGCGGCGTGATGCTGCCGGGCTTCGCGAGGACCTGGCCGCGCTCGACCTCGTCCTTCTTGATGCCGCGGATGAGCACGCCGACGTTGTCGCCCGCCTGGCCCTGGTCGAGCAGCTTGCGGAACATCTCGACGCCCGTGACCGTGGTCTTGCGGGTGTCGCGGATGCCGACGATCTCGACCTCGTCGCCGACCTTGACGATGCCGCGCTCGATGCGGCCGGTCACGACGGTGCCGCGGCCGGAGATCGAGAAGACGTCCTCGATCGGCATCAGGAAGGCGCGGTCGATGTCGCGCTCGGGCTGCGGGATGTAGTCATCCAGCGCCTTGATGAGCTCGACGACGCAGGCCGCCTCGGGCGCCTGCCACGAGCCCGCCTCGAGCGCCTTCAGCGCCGAGCCGCGGATGATCGGGGTGTCGTCGCCCGGGAACTCGTACTTGTCGAGCAGCTCGCGCAGCTCGAGCTCGACCAGCTCCAGGAGCTCCTCGTCGTCGACCATGTCGACCTTGTTGAGGAACACCACGATGTAGGGCACGCCGACCTGGCGCGAGAGCAGGATGTGCTCACGCGTCTGGGGCATCGGGCCGTCGGCCGCGCTGCACACCAGGATCGCGCCGTCCATCTGGGCCGCGCCGGTGATCATGTTCTTCACGTAGTCGGCGTGGCCCGGGCAGTCGACGTGCGCGTAGTGGCGCGCGTCCGACTCGTACTCGACGTGCGCCGTCGAGATCGTGATGCCGCGCTGCCGCTCCTCGGGAGCCTTGTCGATCTCGTCGAAGGCCTTGACCTCGCCGGAGCCGTGCTTGCTCGCCATGATCTTGGTGATCGCGGCGGTGAGCGTGGTCTTGCCGTGGTCCACGTGGCCAATGGTGCCCACGTTGACGTGCGGCTTCTTACGAATGAACTTTTCCTTCGCCATCTCGAAACTCCCTCTGCGGAGGTGCCGCGCGTCCCGCGGACCGCGGGCCCATCGGCTGTCGACCTGCTTGTTGAAACGAACTGTGACGATGCTGCGGCCGATAACGCCGCTCAGGGCCCACACACTGGTTCGAGTGGCCCCTCCTATGGGTACCGCTCGCTTGGAGCCTGCGACGGGATTTGAACCCGTGACCTCTTCCTTACCAAGGAAGTGCTCTACCCCTGAGCTACGCAGGCAGAAAGGATCCCCCTGCGGCCCGCTCCGTGCGCCCCGGTTCCCGGTTGGAGCGGGAAACGAGGCTCGAACTCGCGACCCTCAGCTTGGAAGGCTGATGCTCTACCAACTGAGCTATTCCCGCACGTGCGCATGGCTCGGGCCGCAGAGGAGCTCCTGGTGGAGGGAGGAGGATTCGAACCTCCGTAGGCGTCAGCCGGCAGATTTACAGTCTGCTCCCTTTGGCCACTCGGGAATCCCTCCCCACGGGTGCCATCAGCAAGGACCCAACACTTTGAAAGAACGCTCAGCTCTGGAGCTGACGGTGGGACTTGAACCCGCAACCTGCTGATTACAAATCAGCTGCTCTACCAATTGAGCTACGTCAGCCCAGGTAGATGCCTCCAGCCGGTGGCCTGCTTCCGGGGCTCCCGGTCGAAGGGCTCCGCCTTATACGAGACGGTCGGGGGTGTGTCAACCGGGTTCTGACCCACACGTCCACCAGCTTCAATCGGTCGATATCTTGGGGTTTTCTCCGGCCCCGCGACCCCGGGCGGCGGCCTCGTGCGCACCGCGCTGGCGGATGACCTCGGCGCAGGCGATCCCCGCGAAGACACTGACGTTCAGCGCCTTGACCCGCCCCGGCATGGGGAGCTGGATCGCCCCGTCGCAGGCCTTGAGCACCCCCGGACGCAGCCCCGCCCCCTCGGCCCCCAGCACCAGGGCCACCGGGCCCGAGAGATCGGCCTGCCACAGGGCGACCCCCTCGTCCACGTGGGCGCCGAGCACCCAGAAGCCCTGGTCCTTGAGCGTGCGGATGGTGCGGCTGAGGTTGGTCACGCGGGTCAGCGGGACGTGGGCCACCCCGCCGGCGGAAGCGCGCACGGCTGCGTCGGTGAGCGCCGCGGATCGGTCCTTGGGGATGAACACCGCGTCGGCGGCGAAGGCAGCCGCCGTCCGCAGGATCGCGCCCAGGTTGTGTGGATCCGTGACGCCGTCCAGCAGCAGGACCAGCCGCGGCTGGCCGGGCTCGGCGCGCAGCTCCGAGGGATCGAGGGCGGGCGGGACGCGCAGATCGGCGCCGAGTCCCACCCCGCCGCGCCCGCCGCCCCGCTGGCGCATCGAAGCCGACGAGTCCTGGCGGATCGCGATGCCCAGCGCCCGGGCACGGTCGATGAGGGCGGCCTCCTCCGGGCGGGGCGGGCCCTCCGGGCACACGATGGCGGCGATCGCGTCGGGCGAGCTGTCGAGCAGCTCGGCGATGGCGTGCTGGCCGTAGATCCGGCTCAACGCGCCGCCTCGATCTCGCGCAGCAGCGCCCGGGCGGCCATCGCCGGCTCGCAGGCCGTGGTGATGGGGCGCCCGACCACCAGCCGGGTGGCGCCCGCGCGGATCGCCTGCGCAGGCGTCGCCGTGCGGCGCTGGTCGTCGGCGGGCGCGGAGGCCGGTCGGATCCCGGGCGTGACGATCTCGAAGCCGGCGGGCAGCGCCGCCCGGAGCGCCCGCGCCTCCTGGGGGGACGCGACCACGCCGTGCAGGCCACACACCGCGGCCAGACGGGCGCGCTCCAGCACCAGCTCGCCGGGATCGCGCACGATGCCCACAGCCGCCAGCGCGTCGGCGTCGAGGCTGGTCAGCACCGTGACGCCGAGCACCCGGGTGCTGGTCCCCTCCACCGCGCGCGCCGCCGCCTCGAGCATGGCCGGGCCGCCGCCGGTGTGCACCGTCACCAGCGCCACCCCGAGCTGGGCCAGCCCCCGCACGGCGCCCTCGACCTGGTGCGGGATGTCGTGACACTTCAGATCGAGGAAGACGCGCTCGCCCGAGGCCACCAGCTCGTCGACGATGGCCCGGCCGGCGCCGTAGTAGAGCGTCATCCCGACCTTGAACCAGGTCAGCGTCCCGCGCAGCTCGGCGATGAGCGCGCGCGCCGCGTCGCCATCGGGCGCGTCCAACGCGACGATGAGGCGGTCGGTGGGGGTGAGACCGGCGCTCATTGCGGGGCGGCGCTGATGCGGGCGGCGACCTCGGCGGCCAGGTCGTCCAAGGCCACGAGGGTGGTCTCGCCGCTGGCGCGGTCCTTCAGCTCGGCCTGGCCCGCGTCGAAGGTGCGCTTGCCCATCACGATCTGCAGGGGGAAGCCGATGAGATCGGCGTCGGCGAACTTGGCGCCCGGCCGGTCCCGGCGGTCGTCGAAGACCACGTCGACGCCCTGGGCTCGGAGCTGGTCGTAGAGGCTCTCCGCCGCCTCCCAGATGGGCTCCTCGGGCTTGGCCAGCGGGATGACGATGACCTGGAAGGGCGCCAGGGGCAGCGGCCACACGATCCCGCGCTCGTCGTGGTTCTGCTCGATCGCGGCCGCCATGATCCGGGTCACGCCGATGCCGTAGCAGCCCATCTCCATGGGCCGCTCCTTGCCCTCCTGGTCCAGGAAGGTGCAGCCCATGGGCTCGGAGTAGCGGGTGCCCAGGTAGAAGACGTGCCCCACCTCGATGCCCCGGAAGGCGCGCAGGTGGCCGTCGCAGCGGGGGCAGCGGTCGCCGTCCTCGGCCATGCGGATGTCCACGCTCCGGGTGGCGGCGAAGTGGACGCCCGGGACCACGCCGCGCAGGTGCAGGTCGGCCGCGTTGCCGCCGGTGACCGCCGCCGGCATGGCCATGACCTCGGGATCGGCCAGCACCGGCACCTCGAGGCCCACGGGGCCGGCGAACCCGGTCGGGGCGCCGGTCACCGAGCGGACCAGCTCGTCGCCGGCGAGCGCCAGCTCGGTCGCTCCCAGGGCCTTGCGCGCCTTGATGAGGTTCAGCTCGCGGTCGCCACGCACCAGCGCCAGCCACGGGCTGCCGTCGACCTCCAGGACCAGCGTCTTGACCAGGGCGTCGGGCGGCACCGAGAGGAAGGCGCACACCTCCTCGATGGTGCGCTTGCCCGGCGTCGACACCGGCTCGGGCGCGGGCGTGGCGCCAGTCGCCTGCCACGGTCCGGGCAGCCCGCCGATGGCGGCCAGCTCGACGTTCGCCGTGTACTGGCAGCTGTCGCAGCTCACGATGGCGTCCTCGCCGGTCTCCGCCAGCACCTGGAACTCGTGGGACAGGCTGCCGCCGATGTTGCCGGTGTCGGCCTCGACCGCCCGGAAGTCCAGGCCGCAGCGGGTGAAGATGCGCTCGTAGGCGGCGTACATCGCCTCGTAGCTGCGGGTCGCCCCAGCCTCGTCCACGTCGAAGGAGTAGGCGTCCTTCATCATGAACTCACGCCCGCGCATGAGCCCGGCGCGGGGGCGCAGCTCGTCACGGAACTTCGCCTGGATCTGGTAGAGGTTCACCGGGAGCTGCCGATACGAGCGGATGTCGCTGCGCACGATGTCGACGATGACCTCCTCGTGGGTGGGGCCCAGGCAGAAGTCATTGCCCTTGCGGTCCTTGAGGCGCAGGAGCTCGGGGCCGTACTTCTGCCAGCGTCCGGACTCCTGCCACAGCTCGGCCGGCTGCACGGCGGGCATCAGCACCTCCTGGGCGCCGGCGCCGTCCATCTCCTCGCGGACGATGCGGGCGATGCGCGAGACGGTCCGCAAGCCGAGCGGCAGGAGGTTGTAGATGCCTGCGGCGAGCTGGCGGATGTAGCCCGCGCGGACCAGGAGCTGGTGGCTCACCACCTCGGCCTCGCGAGGCGCGTCCCGCAGCGTGGGAGCGTGAAGGACCGTCATGCGCATCGGGAACCTCCGGACTGGAGCCAGGCGGGCCGCTGTCATCTCGGCCGGGCCCGCCGCCTACCTAGCAGAGCCCCGCGGCGCTGTCATGGGGTGCGACGAGCGGGGGCCCGAGACGCGACGGCCCCGCGCTCGGATGAGGGCGGGGCCGTCGGTGGTCTCAGCAGCGCTCGAGCGCGACTAGAAGTCGAAGTCGAAGCGCCGGTAGAGGCCGCGGATGATCTCCAGCCGGCCGACGAGCTGCTGCAGCTCGCTGAAGTGGTAGTTGTCGCCGAGCGCTTCGGGCTTCCGCTGGTTGGCCAGCGCGAGCAGGCGCGCAGACGGCCAGTAGAGGTTGCCGTGGGGCTCGACCGCCGCGTCGGGGACCATCTCGCGGGGCGTCAGCTTCGCGAAGGGGTCGGTCTCGGCGGGATCGTAGGCGGCGCGGTAGATCTTGCCGGAGAGCGGATCGGCGTACTCGACCACCTCGAAGTCCGGTCCCATCGCCACCTCGGAGCCGTCACCCTTGAGCCACAGGCGGGTGCGATCCACGAAGGTGCGGTCGAAGTTCCGGCTCATCCACGTGATGCCGTAGAGCATCGCCAGCGCCGGCAGGCGGAACTGGGTGGTGGGGAAGCTGTACTCCGGCTCGGGCTGCACCGGCTCGCAGTTGGCGTAGTAGGCGTCCAGCTCCTCGGGGGTGCCGAACCACTTGCGCTCCTTGATGCGCACCGGCGTCCCCGAGCCGGCGCAGCCGTTGGCCAGCGTCGGGGCCGGACCGCCCTCGTGCTCGAGGCACCAGCCCATGCCCACCGGCTCGCTGGTGAGCAGCGAGGAGAAGAGGTTCTGCATGCGCTGGGGCCACACGTCGGCGAAGTTCAGGCGGAAGCGCTGGATCGACGAGGTGGTGTCCGCGCCGCGCACGAAGATCATCTGCGGGTAGGTCATCACCTGGAGCGCGATGAGGCGGTCGTAGAAGGTGCCCGCGCGCGCCGGGGTGTAGAGGTAGCCGTCGAAGTCGTAGCCGGGATAGATGGGGCGGCCGCCGACATCCTCGCGGATCTGGATGAAGTTGCAGTACTGGTTCTTGCCGTTGCCGACCGCCGGCTCGTACTGGCCGTCCTGGACGTTCCAGGCGTAGTAGGCGTCGGAGGGCCGCCCGAAGATGTTGGCCATCTTCGTGAAGATCTCCTGGGCCGCCAGGGTGTCGCCCAGGCCGCCGTTGACGTCCATGTGCCACGGCACGCCGAACTTCTTCTCCCACCAGCCGTCGCGGTTGTAGCGGGCGTAGTTGTAGGCCCAGTGCTCGAAGTGCTTGCGCCACTGGAGCTCCTGGCCGAACACCCAGCTGTAGTACGTCCCGGCCGGATCGAAGAGATCGCTGTCGCGCTTGTAGGCGACGAAGGGCCAGTAGGCCTCGTAGTCGTCCATGCTGTTCATGACGATCTCGAACCCGTCGGCGCCCTCGTCCCGGGTCTGGCAGGTGGGCGACGCCGAGTTGTACTCGTCGGAGCAGAAGCGGTAGGGCACCTCGACCATGCCGGGCTTGGTGCAGAAGAAGCCGGTCGGGAAGGCCTGGCAGTAGGAACCCGACTCGCCGCAGACGCTGGACTTGTAGGCGTTGTCGAGGAAGCTGCACTCCTTGGGCTGGCCGTCGGCGCCGGTGGCGATGAGGTCCTGCCACGGGACCATGGTCCGGTCCTCCATCGCGGCGACCGACCCGAACACGTTGGGATAGTTCGTGTGGTGGATCTTGCGGAACGCGCGCGCCAGGGGCAGCTCGCGGCCCACGTTGGTCACCGGGTAGTTGGACGGGTCGTCGTCCTCGGGCTCCGACAGGTAGCCCTCGGCCTCGAGCTCGGCCATGTCCGGCGGCTGCGCGAACACGTGCAGCAGCCCGCCGTAGCCGAAGTGGATGGCCGCGTGGTCGTACGCGCCCAGGCCGCGGTAGCGGGCGTTGAAGCCCGAGCCGTACTCCATGACCGAGTTCTGCTGGTACTCACGGATGCGCGAGACCACCTGGTCGTTGGTGTCACGCTGCCAGAGGTTCTTGGCGTGGTACTGGCCGTCGCTGCCGACGAAGCCCTTGAGCGCCCAGTAGTCGGGGAAGTAGTTCAGGGCGTCGGTGGACGACGCGAAGTTGTGGCGGAGGCCCATGTTGTGGCCGACCTCGTGCAGCGCCACCGTCGACCACATGCGGTCCTGGGTCTCGATGAAGATGCGGTCACGCACCTGCTCGATGATCTCCCGGACGGCGAGCTGCGAGCGGCGCACGCGGTCGTCCTTCACGTCGGAGTAGAGCGCGTTGGGGTCCCAGTAGTCGCCGGGGTCGATGGCGTTGACCTGGCGGATCTGCTTGCGGAGCTGGTCGAGCAGGTCGCCGACGTTGCACGGCGTCATGCAGTACTTGCCCGACACCTCGCCCTGCTCGAGCGCGGTGCAGACCTGCTTGCCGGTGCAGACGCTGTCGCTGCTCGCGCAGGACGCGCCGGGCTCGTTGAACGCCGAGAAGTCGAAGGTCAGGTCGGTCGCGCCGGCCAGACCGTCGCAGACGGCCTTGTCGTACTCGCTCTTGTACTCGAGCCCGAGGCCTCGGAAGGTGTCGTCGAACTGCTCGCCCATGCAGATGGCCTGACGGCCCAGCGACACGTCCTGCTGCTGCTTCCAGAGGATGAAGTCCTCGGTCGCCATCGACGTGGGGTGCACGATGGAGCGCAGGAAGCCGTCGGGGTCCTCGACCTTGTCGAGGTTCTCCACCGGCAGGCCGGCGACGGCCGCCATCTCGGCGTTCTTCCACAGCAGCGCGTCGTACTCGGTGGTGCCGTCGAGGCGCGCGAGGGCGGCCTGGGCCAGGTTGGTGTCGGTGCTGGGCAGACCCACGGTGCTCAGGGTCTCTGCGACGCCCGGCTCCATGACGGTGCTGGCGGCCGTGAGCGCCTGCTCCATGGTCAGGCTGCGCGGCCCGTTCTGGTTGTGCTGGATGGTGCCGGCCTTGATCTTCTGGGTGATGTTCCCGGCCTGGGTGATGTCGCGGAAGCTCTGCACACCGGCTTCGTACTCGATCATGTCCATGGCCGTCTGCGCACCCTGGCGGATGTTCGCCGTGTACATCCAGGCGTAGGCGACGACGGTCTCGCCGGTCAGCGGGTCCGAGTGCGCCGGGCCGTAGCCGTAGAGGCCGACCTGGGTGGGCTCGTTGACGCTGACCAGCATGTTGTAGCGCAGGTCGCCCAGGTAGCGCGGCTTGTCCATGTCCTTGCAGATGCTGGGATCCGTCTCCGCGATCAGGGCGTTGGGGTCGGCGGCGCGGGCGGCCTCGGCCTCGGCGGTGGTGTTCTCACACAGCACGAACATCCGGCCGTTGAAGCTGGGGTCCTTGAGCGCGCGCACCGTCTCGACGAAGGGCTGGTTCCACTGGTCGGCCAGGTCCAGGGCGCCGGGGACCAGCTCGCGCGGGTAGTCGGGAGACAGGTAGTAGACGATGGGCTTCGGCGTCATCTGGGAGTAGTCGAGGCGACCGTCGGCGCCCGTGACGTACTCGTCCCAGATGCGGAAGCGCTGGATCTGCCGGGCGGCGTCCTTGTAGGTGATGCCGTAGTAGGTGTCGTAGTCGGCGCGCTCGGCCCGGAAGAAGCCGAACTTGCCGAGCATCTGGTCGTTGTAGTCGAAGGGCTGGTACGAGTTCTCCTGGGGCACGCGCATGAAGGCCGTGCGGATCTGGAGCTCCTCGGTGTTGCACTCGTAGTAGCCGCCTGTGTACCAGGGGTAGAACAGGCAGGTGGGCACCCAGCCGAAGCCGCTGAAGTACACCGAGGGCGCCGTGAGCCACGCCTTGACGACGAAGTCGATGTAGTCGCCGCCCTCGAGGACCCGCAGCTTGATCTCGTCGGGGCCGACCTCACCCTCGTACACCGAGCCCAGCGAGAACTGGCCGGAGATGCGGGCCTGGCTGCCGCCGCTGTCCTTGCCGAAGTCGACGCGCATCGACTTGCGCTCCCACCAGAACTTCTCGTCGCTGTCCTCGACGATGACGTTGGACTCCTCGCCGGTCAGCGTGTTGTAGCTGCGGCGGACGTCCACGTGCTCCGAGATGGGGAAGCGCGCGAGCGGAGAGCTGCGGAAGACGTAGCGCGTGGCGGTGACGGTGGTGCCGTCGGGGAGCTGCTTCTGGAAGGTGACGGGGTTTCCGTCCTCGTCCAGCAGCGGCGTGTCGGTGTCGCTCTTGATGCCCTGCGACTCGACGCCGTCGACGAACTCGTAGGTCCGGTAGAAGTAGAGGTAGTCCTGCTCGATCTCCCAGGTGCCGCGCAGCAGATCGCTCTGCACGCCCTTGAAGGCGTATGCCGAGGCGAAGGGCGCCTTGACGACGGTGTCGAGCAGGTACCACTCACCGGAGAACATCGACTTGTCGAGCAGGTTGGGCTGCACGCGGTCGATGGTGTCGGGCGAGGCACAGCCGCCGAAGCTCGCCGCCGCCAGCGCGCTCATCGAGAGCGTGGCCAGGGCGAGGATGCGGGCCTTGTGGAGCGAACGGGTCATGCGGGCCGTCCAGGTGTCAGGCGTGAAGGTCATCGTCAGTACTCCTAGAAGCCCAGCGTGCTGGCGCCGTAGATGTGGTTCAGGCCGCGGAGGACGTCGAGGAGTTCACGCACCTCGTGGAGACGCTGCTCGAGCTTCACCTTGTCGGCTCCGGTCGCCAGCTTCCACTGGGCGGCGAGGTCGGTTGCCTTGTCGACCAGCACGGCGCCAGCGGAGATGCTCGTGTCGCCGAACGCGGCGTAGTTGTTGTCGTAGGCGATGTAGACCTTGCCGCCGATCGGGTCCTTGAAGCGGTGCGGCTGGATGCCGGCGGCCGAGGCGTGCTCGTACCAGGTCGCCTCACCCTCGAGGAAGACCGCCGTCGAGTCGACGAACTGCGGGTCGAAGCCGGCGGGCAGGTAGGCGAGCCCGAACACCGCGGCGTAGAGCTGCAGGGTGAACTTGCCCAGGCCGGGCTCCACCCCGATGCCGACGCTCGCGGGCTGGCGGAGCGAGGCCGACGGCGCCGCGTACTTGCCCTGGATGGCCCGGCCGGCGAAGAGCGGCATCTCGTCGGCGATCATGCCGCCGAGGAAGCTGTTCATCTCCGGCGCGAACACCGTGTTGAAGCCGATGGAGGTGCCGACGCCGATGTCGAGCTGCTCGCCGACGGCGGTGTCGACGAACTGGGCGGTGGAGTCGCACAGCGTGATGAGCGCGCCGATCTTCTCCCAGAAGCTGCCGAACCACAGCGGGTGCTCCGCGTAGGTGTAGCCGAGCTCGTAGCCGAAGCGGGTGTAGGGGTAGCGCCCCACACCCAGCGGGATGTCCAGCTCGCTGTCGGGAGCGCCGGGCTCCAGGCTGATGTTGACGTAGGCGTCGCGCAGGTTGTCGTACTTGTACGAGCCCGGCGCCGGCGACGACACGATGTCCTGGAGTGCGGTGAAGGCGTTGCGCGCAGCGCGCTCGAAGGTGCGCCCACCCATCGGGCTGTCCTTCCACGACTGGTACCAGGAGTAGCGGAAGAGCAGCGCGTCGAAGAACCCGTAGTACTGGCCGGCGTCGCCGATGACCCGCATGTAGCGGTCCATGATGCGGCTGTAGTAGCCGAAGGCGTTGCCGTACTGGCCGAAGTAGAGGCGCTCACGCTTGAAGGCGTCGAACACGTAGTACTGCTCGAGCTGCTCGACCGCGTTGCCCGCCATCTCCTCCATGTCGAGGCCCATGTCGAAGTAGTAGCAGCCGGCGTTGCCGCGGTACTCGTCCGAGCAGTAGGCGTAGGGCACCTCGATGTTCTCGACGTCGAGGTACTGCCGGCGGTCGTTGACCACCATCTGCTTCTGGTACTTCACCTGGTCGTAGGGCCGCGGGATGCGCTTCAGGTTCTCCGCGACCCCGATGTAGTTGGTCAGGTAGTCGAAGATGTGGAAGAAGCCGGTGCCGCGGGTCGGCCAGTTCTCGGTCTCCAGGTAGAAGGAGATGTCCGCCTTCGACTGACCGGTCAAGGCCGCCGCCGAGTCCACGCGCGCCCGCAGCCGGCTGGTGTCGCTGTAGGTGTCGACGAGCTGGGTGTAGCCGTAGCGGATGGCCGCGTAGTCGTACTTGCCCAGGCCGTGGATGTCGCTGTTGATCTTGGCGCCGTAGTCCATGACCGTCGAGTACTGGTACTCGGTGCGCTTGTCGCTCTTCTCCTTGTCGGTGATGAAGCCGCGAGGAGTGAACTGCTCGATGATGGTCTGGCACTCGCCCTGGTAGCAGAGCTCGCCGGTGTCGCACTGATCGTTGGTCGTGCAGGACTTGTCACCCACCGGCCGGGCGCACACGCCGGTCGGCTCGAGCTGGGTGGCGTCCGCGTTGGTCGGCGCCACGCACTGCGAGGCCTGGCAGATGCCCGAGAAGCAGTCGCTGTCCTGACCGCAGGTCTGGTAGGCGCAGACCTGGTAGGTCCCCTCATCGCACCAGCTGTTTTCCTGGCAGAGGATGACGTTGGTCTCGCGGACCTTGTAGTAGTCGTCGAAGAAGTTGAAGGCGTCGGCCGAGCCCGAGAAGTTGTGGCGCAGGCCGACCGTGTGGCCCAGCTCGTGCTCGAGCACGCCGCGGAGGATCCGCCGCGAGACGGCCTTCCGGAACTCGTCCGGCGACAGGCCCTTGTTCTTCAGCTCCTGGGCGAGGCCCCACAGGGCGTCGTCCACGAAGTCGGCCATGTACATGTTGCGCTCGGAGAAGAAGCGGGTGCGGGCCTCCTCCTTCCGCAGCGCGGTCTGGCTGGCCCAGCTCGCCGGAGACAGCTTCTGGTCCATGGCCTCGCGGGAGAGCTCACCGGCCGGGTCGATGGCCTTCTCGGCGACGCGCACCTCGTTGTTGATGAGGAGCTGCTCGACCCAGGTCCCTCGGACGCGGTCCAGGCGGTCCTGGTAGTAGCCGGGGTCCAGGGTGGGGAACTGCTGCTGCACGTCGGCCTTCAGCTTGGCCGGGTCGCGGATGTACTCCTCGAGCTCGGGGAACTCGTAGCTCTGCGGGATGCGGTGGGGGACCTGCATCTTCGCCGCCGCGGGCAGCTCGGTGGCCGCCATGTCGAGGCCGTGGGCGTGGCCCGCCTCGAAGCGCGGGTCGAGCGCCGCGCCCGCCGCCTCCGGAGCGCCCTCCTCGGTGGTGAGCGCGCCCCACTGGGTGGAGAGCTCCGGGTCCTGGTCGGCGGCCTTGTTCTTCAGGAAGTCCCGCACGAGCTGGCCGGTGACCATCGACTCGGTGGAGATGTCGCCGCTCACCATGCCGAGCAGGTCGGCCGCGTACTGGCCGTAGCTGAGCAGGCCGCCGCCGTAGATGTTGGCCGTACCGGAGATGATCTGCCCGGTCTCGGGGTCGGCCATCGAGGGGCCGTAGCCCAGCGGGCCGGCGCGCATGGCCTCGTTGACCCAGTAGAAGAAGGAGTACCGGATGTCGCCGATCTTCTTGAGCTCCGTCGGGTGGGACACCAGCTTCGGGTCACCGCACGGGTTGTACGGCTTGCCCGCGACGCCGTGGTCGCCGTCGACGGTGTACTGGTCGCTGTCGCGGGTGTACCAGGCGTCGCCGTAGTAGCCACCGTCCCGGTCGGGCTCGCCGACGAGGATGGTGGACTTGGTCGCCAGGCCGGCCTCGATGTTGGCCTGGTCGGTGGCCTCGGTCTCGTCGTAGCGGTTCTGGCACAGCACGAACATGTCGGGCATCTCGGCCTTGATCTTCGCGCGCTCCTCCAGGTCGGCCTCGGTGAGGTCGGCCGTCCAGCCCACGCATCGACCGATACCGTCCGACGTGTAGCAGGTCAGGTCGCCGCGGCCGCCCGTCACGCTGACCGTGGCGCGCAGCACGTCGCCGGAGAAGGTCTGGTAGGCGGAGGCGGACCGGTAGCCGGCCCCCTTGACGAGGCGCACACCGGCCAGCGCGAAGTCCAGCTTCGCCCCGCCCTCGGCCATGTGGATGAACCGGATGCCCTGGTTGCCGCCGTTGAGCGGGACCCCGTACACCTCCACGCCCGAGCCGTTGTAGACGACCGTGTAGGAGGCGTTCGGCGCCAGGTCGGCCTTGTAGTCGATGACCGGCGCGCCGTCGCGGACGACGGTGAACGAGATGTTGGTCGCCGGCGGGACCGCCGCCATGAAGTTGGCGGTGGCCGGGTCCTGCGGGTCGTAGTCGCGCGTCGCGTCGTACGCGCCGCCGGGGAGCGTCACGCCATTGACCGTGAGGCCCAGGTTGCCGCCGTCGGGCGCCAGATGGATGAAGCGAACCAGCGAGGCGTTGTTGCCGAGCCCCATCGCCGTCACGGTGGACTGGTCGATGGTGTCGTGGGTCACGACGCTGGCGTTGTTGCTGTAGATGACCGACGAGCCGCGCAGGCGCGTCGCGGCGATGCGCTTGGTCACCGGCTGGCCGTTGGCCATGCACTGGCCGCTCGTGCAGGTCTGGCCGACGGCGCAGGGGGTGGTGGCGTTGCAGGTGCGGGCGGTGCCGCAGAAGTTCTCGGTCGTGTCGCAGACCGCGGTGCCGGACCCGCACTGGGCGTTGGTGTGGCAGGGGATGCCCGGGTAGCTGTAGGGGATCTCCTGGTCCAGCAGCAGGCCGGGCACGTCACAGTCGGCGCTGGTGGTGCAGGCGCGGGTCTCGGCCTCACCGTGCTTGTCGTAGAAGAGCAGCCAGGACACGGCGTCCTTGAAGACGTCGTTCCACCCGGCGGCCGCGGCGTAGGCGTCGGCGATGAAGTCCGGGTGCCAGTCGGCGCTCAGGTGGTAGATGATCGGGCGCAGGCCGCGCTCGAGGTAGGGCTTCGCGACCGGCGTCGCGCAGTAGCCCGTGTCGAACCACGAGGTGTCGCGCTGGCAGCGCTCACCGTCGTCGGTGTTGCACTCGTAGTCGTTGTGGCAGTCGATGGTGACCTCGGCGCCCGTGTCGTCCACCGGCCGCTTGAACTCGTAGGTGTTGTCCCACAGGTTCCAGCGGTTGGCGTAGGAGCGCTTGCCGTCGTAGCTGGAGCCGAAGTCCTCGTCGTAGTAGGGGATGTCCGAGGAGAAGAAGCCGAACTTATTCTGCTGCTCGTTGTTGTGGTACCAGATCGGCTGGTAGTCGCGACGGGGGTCGAGGCGGCGGAAGCTGTTGCGGGTCTTCACCTCGGTCTTCGCGCAGTCGTAGGGGCTGAGGCCGAAGGTGCTGCAGTAGTTCTGGCCGGCGGACCAGACGTCGGCGCGGACCACGAAGTCGAAGTAGCCGCCCTCGATGTCGATGGTCATCTCGTCGGGCTCACCCTGCTTGTCCTGCGCCACGAAGTAGCTGTTGGACTCCTGCCCGCCCTTCAGCTCGTAGAAGAAGTCGTGGACGTCCTGCTGGTGCCATCCGACGCGGATGAAGTCGCGCTGCCACCACGGGCGGTCCTTGGTGTTCTCGACCACCTCGTTGGACTGGGCGCCGTTGTAGCTGTTGTAGTCGCGGTTCACGTCGAAGTGGCTCTCGATGGGCCACTTGGCCAGCGGCTGGCCGACGTACATCTCCTGGAACTCGTCGCGATGGTCGGGGTCCCAGTACTTGCGGATGCTCTGGAAGCGGTAGCCCTTCTCGGTCCCGACCACCGTCTCGACGATGGGGTAGGCGATGAGCCACTTCTCCTGGATGTCGAAGATGATCTTCCCGGAGTTGCCGAAGTTCGTCTCGCCCGTGAAGCTCACGGCCGAGCTGTAGGGCACGTCCGCGGTCGTCTGGACGAAGAGCCAGGCGCCCTCGAAGAGTCGCTTGTCGATCTTGTCGGGGCTGGTGCGGTTCACCAGCCCGACGTCCTGCACGCACGCGACGAGTGGGAGCGCGAGCGCGACGGACGCGGCGAGGGCGAGAGCCCGGCCGCGACGCGATACGTTGGAGACGACATGCATGGGGGAGAACCTCCGAGGGGACCCGAGAGCGGGCGGACTGCCTGGCCGGCGATGGGCTACAGGGAGCCTGTGAGCGAGAAGCTTACGGTGGTGATGTTGTCGGGCGCGCGTTCGAAATCGACGACCACGATATCCTTGCCGTTGTCACCGAGCGGCCGCAGCGTGCTGGTGTCGAGGGACGCCCCCACCGTCAGGTGGTCGAGAAGGGTGTAGGAGATGCCCAGCGAGGTGGTCAGCGCGTCCACCTGGCTGCGGCCGGCGCGAGCGTTGTCCGAGGAGAGGCCGTCGACCTCGTAGCTGCGGATGCCGAAGGCGTGGGCCATGCTGATGGCGCCGTTGATCGAGAGGCCGTCGACGATCTCCAGGCCGAGGGTCAGCCCGTAGCCGACGGCGAACGAGGTGACGCCCGCCGAGGGGATCCAGGTGCGGCCGCCCGGCGCGCGCTCACCCGAGAAGAGCGTGGTGAGGTCCTCCAGGTCGGCGACGTCGGCGATGGCGCCGTTGTCGAAGCCCGGATCGGCGGGGTCGCGGCCGGTCGGGCACTGGCTGCCGTCGGGCCACTTGTCGCAGTCGATCTGCGGGCTGCGCGAGCGCATGAAGTGCTTGGTGAAGTTCGCGAGCGCGCCGATGGTGAGCCGCCCCACCTTCCACTGGAAGGCCAGGCCGGGCCGGATGCTGACGACGCGAGTGAGGAAGCGGCTGGCGCGCGAGGCGGGGACGATGAGGGCGAAGGAGCCCGAGAGCGTCAGGCCCTTGTCCTTGTTCGCGAAGATGGAGCCGTGGCTCAGGGTGAGGCCCAGGTCGCTCCACAGGAAGGTGTTCTTGGCCAGCGGGGTGCCCAGGTCGGGGATCTGGTACCAGGTGCCGGAGATGCCCGCGGAGAGCGAGAGGCCGGACTTCTTGAAGGGCACGGTGAGCGAGGGGGTGATGGAGGAGACGACCAGGTCGTTGCCCTGCACGCCCTTGACGAAGGTGCCGGCGCCCACCGAGGTGATCCAGGTCAGCGAGGCGCTGAAGGGCAGGTTCAGCCCCGACTCCTCCTCCTCGGTGGCCTCGGAGGTGGTGACGACCGGTGTCCCCGTGCCCGCGGGCTGGGTGACCGGTCCGACCGTGGGGACGGCCGGCGGCGCCTGGACGGGGGTGTCCGACTGAGCGGCGGCGGGCAGCGAGAGCGCCGTGCCGACGAGCGAGATCGCGGCCACGACCCGCAGCCACCCGAGCGGGAGGCCGAGCGGGAGGCGCGTCGTCGAGGAGATCGGGAATTTCACTGGGGGAGATCCTGTTCGTGCTCGCGCTGCGTAGCACAGCTCGGGGCAGAGCGGAGCGAAGCGTTTACCGATTGCCGTTCTCGAGTGTCAAGCTCGTGGCCGCGGGCTGCTGTTGTCGGAGCCACGGCGCCCGGTCCCCCTGCGTGAACGACGCGGGGGTGCCCAGGGTGAAGGTATCTTGGCGGAAGGTCCCCGGCGAAACAAGGCTGAGGACGCCCGCGATTCCGGTTGCATTTCGCGCACTTGCGCGTCGTTCGCTAGAATGAACCCCCCGGCGACCGCCGCCGCCGCACGGGGCGGGCGCCCGGCTTGCTCCGGCGAGGAGCGGGGCCGTATGCTCGCGTCGACACAGGAGGTATCCCCATCAGCGCGCAGCTCAGCGGACACACGACCGGCCTCAAGCCCGCCCAGCGCCACGCCCTCGAGCGCATCTTCCGGCGCACGGTTCCCGCCACCGAGGTCATCACCGCCGAGCTGGCCGGCTTCATGGCCCAGATCTCGCGCGAGATCCGCCGGCAGGTCGCGGTCATCCTCGACCGCCGCGGGCACGTGCAGTTCGTGGTGGTGGGCGACGCCCAGAAGCTGATGCTGCCGGACCTGGGGCGTCATCGCGCCGGCCGCGGGCGCTTCCGCGGGCTCCGCGTCATCCACACCGTGCTCTCGGGCGAGCGCCTGGACCGCGACGACCTCACCGACCTCACGCTGCTGCAGCTCGACCTCATGGGGGTCATCGACGTCGACGCCGAGGGACGCGCCGCGTCGCTGGAGGTGGCCCATCTGGTCCCACCGCGCGACGACGCGACGCTGTGGGAGGTGCTCCCGCCGCGCTCCCTCCACGGGTTCGCCCTGGACTTCCGCGGCTTCATCGAGGACCTGGAGGGGCAGTTCGCGGCCTACGCGCGCACCCAGGACGCGGGCGACGGTGCCACCCTGGCGGTGGCCGTGCACCTGGCCACCGGCGAGCGCGACCCCGAAGAGAGCCTCTCGGAGCTGCGCGAGCTGGCGCGCACCGCCAACGTGCACATCGTCGAGACCCTGGTACAGCGCCGCCGCGAGCCGGACCCCCGCTACGTCATCGGGCGCGGCAAGCTCGAGCAGCTCGTGCTGGCGTCGATGCAGCGGGGCGCCGAGCTGATCATCTTCGACCGCGACCTCACGCCCGCCCAGGCGCGCAGCATCGCCGACGCCACCGAGGCCAAGGTCATCGACCGCACCCAGCTCATCCTGGACATCTTCGCCCAGCGCGCCTCCTCCCGCGACGGCAAGCTGCAGGTCGAGCTGGCGCAGCTCAAGTACCTGCTGCCCCGGCTCGTCGGGCGCAGCACGGCCCTGAGCCGGCTGGCCGGCGGCATCGGGGGGCGCGGCCCTGGCGAGACCAAGCTCGAGGTGGACCGGCGCCGCGCCAAGGACCGGCTCTCGCAGCTCCAGCGGCAGATCGACGGCCTGTCACGCGAGCGGGCCCACCGCCGCGCTCGTCGCGTCCGCAGCCACCTGCCGGTGGTCGCCATCGTCGGCTACACCAACGCGGGCAAGTCCACGCTGCTCAACACGCTGACCGGCGCCGACGTCGTCGCCGAGGACAAGCTCTTCGCGACGCTGGACCCGACCGCCCGGCGCCTCACGCTGCCCACCGGGGAGCTGGTGCTGACCGACACGGTCGGGTTCATCCGCGACCTGCCCGAGGATCTGGTGGCCGCGTTCAAGGCGACGCTGGAGGAGCTGAGCGAGGCGGACGCGCTGCTGCACGTGGTCGACATCTCGACGCCCGACTGGGAGGCGCGGATGGAGGCGGTGGGGCGCGTGCTGGGCGAGTTGGAGGTCCACGAGAAGCCGCAGATCGTGGTCTTCAACAAGGCGGACGCCTACACCGGCGACGCCTCGCTCGACGCGCTGTGCCGGCGGGTCGGCGCCGTGCCGACCTCGGCGATGGACCGCCAGACCCTGGGGCCGCTCCTGGAGCGGCTGGCGCCCCTGGCCCGGCGCGCCCAGCCTTGGGAGACCGCGCCGCCTCTTCCGGACGCCCAGGCGGCTACTTGAAGGCGTCCGGGTTGGCCCGGAACTCCTTGTCGAAGGCCTCGTAGCGCTCGTCGACCACCGACTGGTAGGCGGGGCCGGTCTCGTCGAGGGCGAAGGTGATGATGAGCTTCTTGTTCCGCGCCCGGACGGCGTCGAGCTTGCCGGCCTTCGCCTCCGCGTCGACGGTGGCCATCATCCCCAGCCCCTCGGCCGCGTTGCGCGCCAGCTGCGCCAGCGTCACGTCGGCTCCCAGGAAGGTGGTCAGCGGCCGGTTGACGGCCTCGTCGGAGCTGCCGGCGATGGCGTCGAGCACCGGGCGCGCGCGCTGGGCCTGATTGGCCTTGAGGCAGATGATGCTCAGGCCGGCGACCACCGGGTTCGAGTCGGTGGCGTGCTTCATGAACACCGGCACGGCCCGCTCGGCGTGGCCGCCGTCGTAGATGTCCAGGCAAAGGTCGATGGCCGACTTCTTCGCCGGGATCTCGGTGCTCGTGTAGTCGACGTCGTTCTTCAGCAGCTCCAGCACCTTCTCGAGGTGGCCGACCCCGTCGAGCCGGATGATGTTGAGCGCACCCAGCCAGCGGTCGGCCGGCAGCTTGCCCTCCATCAGCTTGAGCAGGCGCTCCACGATGGTGGCCGAGTCCTTGGCCAGCGCGGGCGACTCGAGCATCCCGACCGCCGCGTTGAAGGCCGAGTTGCGGATGTCGGCCTCCTGGGTCTCGTCGAGGTAGATGTCCAGCAGGTAGGTGGCGGCCGCCGGGCTCTCGGTGCGCGCCAGCGCCTCGAGGTGGTGGAGGCGCACGCCGATGTTGCTGTGCAGTCGCTTCATGGCCTCGAGCAGCAGCGCCGTGGCCTGGGGGTCCTTCGCGTCGGTGAGGTAGGCGAGCATCTTGTCGACCGCCAGCCCGTAGCTGACCAGCACCGCCGCGCCCTTCCAGCCGGCGGGGCCCAGGTCGGCGATCTGGCCCGACGACATGCGCCGCTCCACCTTCTGCTTCACCTCGGGCTCGGGGGTGGACCAGTCGAGGTCGCTGAACGCCCAGGCGCCGACGGCCTTCTGGATGGCCCCGAACTCCTCGGCGCTGACGTAGCGCTGGAGCTGCATCAGCGCGTCCTTGGCGTCGTACTGGAAGTCGTCGCGCTTCTGCAGGTGGTCCATGAGCTCGGCCTGCAGGCCCTTGACGACCTCTGCGCGGCCGGCCGTCTCCGGCACCTCGTCGAGGAGCTGCCGCAGCTTCGAGGACAGGCCCTTCTCGACGATGACCTCCAGCGCGCGGATGCGCGTGGCGGTGGGCTGCTCGGGGTCGGCGACCACCTCCCCGATCCGCCGGATTCCCAGGTCGTTGTGGGTCCACTTGTGCAGGTCTTCCTCGGTCACGGGGCCCTGACAGGCCGTGACGCCGACGGCGCAGGCCACGGCTAGGGCACCCACCCATCGCGGAAAGACCAACATTCCCTTACCTCCCAACGAATTCGGCGCATCATCGTGTCCCCCGCCGCGGGGTGTCAAGCAAGGCTCGCCCCCGGAGCAGACGCATGGCCATCTTCCCCGAACGGGCGGATCGGCGCTATACTGCGCGCGTCGATGGAACGGTGGCGTTTCAGCCCCAGCGCCCGAGGGATGCATGGCCGAGAGCACGGCAGACTCCATCCGCGCCCAGAACGCGCAGATGGACGAGGAGTTGAACCAGCTCGCCGAGGCCTTGCGCCAGCTCAAGGTGCTCTACGACCGCTACTTCATGGGCCTGGACCGGATCCCGCCGCTCAAGGCGCGCGACCAGCTCGAGCGCGCGGTCCGCGACTCGAAGCTCGCGAAGTCCCACAAGACGGGCGTCAAGTTCAGGTTCCGCAACCTGCGGCAGAGCCTGCTGACCAACGCCAGCCGGTGGGACCGCATCATGCGGCTCATCGAGGAGGGCAAGTTCAAGCGGGAGCGCAACGCGCTGCAGGGCATGGGCGTGCGTCCCAGCGACGACGACGAGTCGCTGCGGGCCAGCCCGCTCGAGCGCGGAGGCGGCACGCAGGCCCCAGCCGAGGACCCGACGCGCAAGGTGTTCGAGACCTGGCAGGCGGCCCAGTCGCAGCTCGGGAAGAACTCGAACGTCGACTACGACAAGTTCCGCGAGAAGCTCGAGCGCCAGAAGAACGAGCAGATCTCCAAGCACGGCTGGAAGGACGTGGACTACTCGGTGCGCGTCAAGGACGGCAAGGTGGCGCTCATCGCGCGCCCGGTGAAGGAGGGCGGCTGAGCCCTCGGCGACGCTGCGCGCGCGAGCGGGGTGCCGCGCTCAGCCGGGGCCGGTCTCGCCGAGCGGGGTGCCGAAGTCGGGCAGGTGGTCGGGCGGAGGCTCCTCGTCGCGCGGGATCTCGCGGTCGGACTCGAGAAACCAGGTGCCCTTCTGGTAGCGCCACACCTGCTGCCGACGCTGCTGGTGGATGGTCACGTCGCCGACCCGGTGGAAGACCAGGTCCACCTGGAGGACGGCCAGCTCGCGGCCGACCTCGACCGGCTTCACCTCGTAGTCGGCGATGGTGAAGACGCTGCCGGCGCGCTCCTGGCTGCGCAGCCACGCCTCGCGTGCCTCGGGCGCCACCGAGAGCGACGCCTCGCGGAAGCGCTGCCAGCGCAGGTTCTCGTTGAAGCGCTGCGAGTCGTCCCGGAGGCGGTCCTTGTTGGTCTGGTAGGTCGGCGCGCAGCCGGGGGTGGCGAGGACGACGAACGACGCGATGAGCAGCGCGGTGAGGGTGGACTTCATGCCTGGGGGCTCCGGCTCAGGGTGCTGCGGACGAGGGCGAGATCGGCGCGGGTGATCTCGCGAGTGGTCCACGCCATGGCCAGGAAGGTTACCCCAGCGACCAACGCGCGCACGAAAATCAACGCCAGGCCGTGGCCCGGGACCCAGCCGGCGACCGCGAGGGCGGCGGCCGAGGAGACGGTGGCGCGGGCGAAGCTGAGCAGGGGGAGCGCCACGCCGAGGCGGCGTGAGAGCACGAGGCCGGCGGCGGCCAGGGCCGCGACGTTGGCGCCCAGCACGACCAGGGCGGCGCGCAACAGCAGGACCCCGCCGGGGGGCGACTCGCTGATGACCGGGTGGAGGATGGCGAGCTCCAACACGGCGGCGGAGGCGGCGAGGCCCAGGGCGTCCAGGGGGTGGCCGGCGGCGGTGAGGATGCTGGCCAGGACGTAGAAGATGGCGAAGGCCGCGGTGGCGGCCAGCAGGGGCAGGAGCGCCGGCGCGGCGATGGTGTAGGCGGCGCCGAAGAAGCGGTCGAGGAGGGTGTCGCCGCCGGCGGCGATGAGGGTGGCGAGCAGGAAGACCAGCAGCGTCGAGGTGCGGACGGCCTGGAACACGTAGGTGCGGGTCGCGGCGCGGTCGGACTGGAAGGTGGAGCGGGAGATGAGCGGGAACACGACGAAGGCGATGGCCACGACCGCCTGGTAGGGGATGAGCGAGACGTTCTTCGTCGCCTTGAAGAGGCCGGCCAGGGCCGAGGTGGCCTCGCGGGCCAGGTCGGCGCCGGGTGCCAGGGTGGAGACGTCGACGAGGCCGGTGAGCCAGGCGGTCTGGCCGGCGGCCAGCGCCGTGCGCACCGGCTCGAAGGCGGCCTCCTTGACGATGAAGAGGTCGGCCTGGAGCAGGACGTTGATGAAGAAGACGTAGCCCATGACCTGGGCGAGGAAGCCCACCAGCGGCGGTGAGACGTGTCCGACCGGGGCCGGGGGGACGATGCGGCCGGTGACCCTGAAGGCCACCAGGGCGACGATGAGGGCCGTGATGGCGAAGCCGCCCAGGGCACCCTCGACGCCGTAGCCGGCCAGCACCAGGCCCACCATCAGGACGAGCTTGAGGCTGGCGAAGGCGACGTCGAAGGCCGCCTGCAGCGCGAAGCGGCCCATGCCGTTGATGACGCCGATGAGGGCGGCGTAGACCGCGTAGACGCCGGTGACCACCGCGGCGATGCGCAGGTAGGGGGCCAGGGTCGGGTCGCCGAAGATGAGCGCGCAGAGCGGCTCGGCCAGCACGACCAGGAGGCCGAGGGTCACGCCGCCGACCGCGGACTGAAGGCGCAGGGCCGACGCGCGCACGAGGCGCGCCGCCTCGGGCTGCTCGCTGGTGCGCTTGGACACGGCCTGCAGCACGCCGGCCACCATGACCGCGTTCAGGACGGCGATGAGGGTGTTGACGAGCCCGAAGTCGCCGAACTGGACGGGATCGCCCAGCAGGCGCGGCAGGCTCAGGTTGAGCAGGGTGCCGCAGACCAGGAACCAGCCCTTGGCGCCGGTGATGAACAGGAATCCGCGGCGCGCGTGGCGGGCTTCGGCGTCATTCGCGAGGGAGGACATGGAGCGCTCCGCGGGGCGGGTCGGGCGCCCCCCGCTACCACACGCGGGCGCGGCGTGAAAGGCGCTCAAGGGATCGGCCCCGGGCGTCGATGAGAGGAGACGACGAGGCTTGCCGAGGTGGCGCATGGCGCGAGAGACGAAAACCACCGGCGGAAGCGGGGCCCTGGACCTGCACCGCTCGCCGTTGGTGGAGACCGACGGGACGAGGACCCAGGTGGCCATCGTGGTCGGGCTCTTCGTCGCCATCGGGGCGTTGACCGGGGTGGCGGTGCAGATCGGCGCCTTCGGGGGCAATGGGAGCGACGAGCTGGCGTGGGCCGAGCGGAGGCCGGCGGACCCGGCGGACTTCACGCGCGGGAGCTCGGTGCGGGCGGGGCAGGGCACGACCGTGGAGGACCTGCTGGCGCCGCTGGCGAGCGCGCTGCTGGAGGGCGCGGTGGCGCAGCTGCCCGCGGAGGTGGCTGAGCCGGAGGTCGCCGAGGCCGGCCCCGAGCCGCCGGCGGAGCCGAGCAAGGTCGGGCGAGAGGTGTACCAGGACCTGCGGGACGGCGACGGTCGGCGGATCCGCGCTCCGCGGCGCGGGCGGGGGGCGGCGGTGCCCGGCGGGCGCGAGGCCGACACGGCGAAGGCGCCGCAGGCGGCCGGAGAGGAGACGCCCGCGCAGGCGGAGGGTCGGGGCGGCCGCAAGAGCGTGGTGCCGCGCACCGCGGAGGCCATCGACCAGGCCGCGGCGCTGCGGCAGGCGCGGCGCGAGCTGGGCAGCGGGGCCCCGGAGGTCGCCGTCGACGGCTTCCGGTCGGTGCTGGGGGCCGATCCGGGCAACACCAAGGCGCGACTGGGCCTGGCGCAGGCGCTGTACGAGAGCAACCGGGTGACCGAGGCCCGCGAGCAGGTCAAGCGGGTGCTGGAGTCCGAGCCGACCCACGGGCGCGCGCTGCTGCTGATGGCCTCGATCGCCCAGGAGCAGGGGCCCGTCTCCGAGGCGCGCGCCTACTACAAGACCTACCTCAAGCACTACCCGAACGGGACGAGCGCGCCGGAGGTGCGGGGGATCCTGGACCGACTGTGAGCCTGGCGGGAGCGGGCGCGGCGCTCGCCGCTCCGCCCCCCGCCGCCCTCGTCAGAACGGGATGTCGTCGTCGTCGTAGAAGCCGGGGTCGTTGCCGGCGGGCGGGCCGCCCTGGGGACCCGGGCTGGGGGTGCTGGGGGCCTGGCTGGGGCCGCCGCCGCCGCGCTGCTGGGCGTGTCCGCCGCCGTAGCCGCCGCCCTGCCCGCCGCCACCGCCGTAGCCGCCGCCACCCTGGCCGCCGCCGCCGCTCTGGCCGCCGCCGCCGTAGCCGCCACCACCACCACCGCCGTAGCCGCCGCCCTGGGCCCCCTGGCCGCCCTGACCGCTGTCGAGGAAGGTCATCTGGTCGGCGATGATCTCGGTGGTGTACTTCTTCTGCCCGGTCTGCGCGTCGTCCCACGAGCGGGTCTGCAGCCGCCCCTCGATGTAGACCTTGCGCCCCTTGGCCAGGTAGCGCTGCGCCAGCTCGGCGAGCTGGTTCCACACCACCACGCGGTGCCACTCGGTCTCCTCGCGGCGGTTGCCCTCGCGGTCCTTGTAGTTCCGCGAGGTCGCCAGCGAGAGCGTCGCGACCTGCTGGCCCGACGGGGTGGTGCGCACCTCGGGGTCCGCGCCCAGATTGCCGATGAGGATCACCTTGTTGACGCTTCCGGCCATGGTCAGATCTCCCCGCGCGCGAGCTCGATGAGGGTCATCACCGCGAAGCCGGTGCCCCCCTTGGGCACGTAGCTGTCGGCCTTGTCGGCGTAGGCCGGTCCGGCGATGTCGAGGTGGCACCAGGTGACGTCGCCGACGAACTCCTTGAGGAAGAGCGCCGCGGTGATGGCGCCGCCCCAGCGTTGGCCGACGTTCTTGATGTCGGCGTTCGGTGTCTTGAGCATCGACTCGAGCTTCTTCTCGAGCGGCATGGGCCACACCGACTCGCCCGCGGCGTCGGCCGCGGCGCGCACGCGCCCGCCGAAGGCCTCGTCGTTGCTGAAGAGGCCGGCCGTATTGGGTCCCAGCGCGATGACGCAGGCCCCGGTCAGCGTGGCGAGGTCGACGATGCGGTCGACGCCGAGCCGCTCGGCGAAGCAGAGCGCGTCCGCAAGGATGAGGCGGCCCTCGGCGTCGGTGTTCATGACCTCGACCGACTTGCCGTTGAGCGAGCGGAAGATGTCGCCGACCTTGTAGGCGGCCCCGTTGACCAGGTTCTCGGCCGACGGGACGATGCCGTGCACCACGTAGGGCGAGCCCAGCGTGGCGATGGCCTGCATGGCGCCCAGGACCGCTGCGGCCCCGGCCATGTCCATCTTCATGTCCTCCATCGACGCTGGCGGCTTGAGGCTGTACCCGCCCGAGTCGAAGGTGATCCCCTTGCCGACCAGGGCGATGCTCGGCGTCTTCTTGCCGCCCTTGCCCGTCTTGGCGCCCTTGGGCCGGTAGGTCAGGTGGATGAAGCGCGGCTCGACGTCACTGCCGGCGCCGACGGCGTCCAGGAGGTTCATGCCGCGGCGCTGGATCTCCGCCCGGTCGAAGATCTCGATCTCCAGCCCGTGCTCCTCGGCGATCTCGGACGCGACCTCCGCCAGGCGCACCGGCGTGGCCAGCGTGGGCGGGTCGTTGACCAGGTCGCGGGCGAGGTTCACGGCCTTCGACACGGCCGTGGCCCGCGCGACGGCGCCGCGCAGCGCCTTGGCGTCGGCGCCCGCGGCCGCCAGGGTCACCGTCGTGCAGGTGGGCCCGTCCACCTCGCGCGTCTTCCACTTGTCGTAGCGGTAGGCCCCCAGGAGCGCCCCCTCGACCGCCGCGCCGATGGCCGCGTCCTCGGCGTCGAGCACGAGGGCGGCGGCGCCGAGCTTCCGCGCGTTCGCCTCCTTGACCAGCGCCGAGGCGAGCCCGCGCTGATCCAGCGCCTTGGCCGAGCCGGCCTTCCCGGCGCCCAGCAGCAGGATGCGCTTCGCCTTCCCGTCCGGCGTGTGCACGAGCAGCCGCTTGCCCGCCTCCCCCTTGAAGCCCTCCTCGCTGGCGATGCGACCCAGCAGGCCCCCGGAGCGCGCGTTGGCCTCGTCGTAAGCGGCACCGCGCGCGCCGTCGTCAGAGAAGACAGGTACCCCGAGGAGCGGGGTCGCCAGGGCGGCGACATCGGCCGTGTGCAGCTTGAATTCCATGGACTTGCGCTTCTCCCGCGGTGAGCTCTCGCTGTGGGAAGGGACGGGCCCCTGTTCAAACCACAACGCCGATCGCAGGGCAAGCACCCAGGCCGCTGGCGCCTGGGGCCGCGGAGTGCGTGTCGGCTGGTCCGGGGAGGGCGCCTCGGCTACCATGCGTCGCCATGAATCCGATCGTCGTGCACAAGTATGGCGGCAGCTCGCTGGCGGACCTCGACCGCGTGCGGGCGGTGGCTCGCCGCATCGCCGACACGGTGGCGGACGGGCGGCGCGTCGTCGCCGTGGTCAGCGCCATGGGCAAGACCACCGACGAGCTGCTGGCGCGGGCCAAGGGCCTGGCGGCCAACCCGAACCCGCGCGAGCTGGACATGCTGCTCTCGACCGGCGAGCGGGTCTCGACGGCGCTGCTCGCCATCGCGCTGGGCGAGCTGGGCGTGCTGGCCGTGTCCTTCACCGGGTCGCAGTCGGGCGTCATCACCAACACGCGCCACAACCGCGCCCGCATCATCGAGGTGCGGCCCTACCGCGTGCTCGACGAGCTGGACGCGGGCAAGGTCGTCATCATCGCCGGCTACCAGGGCGTGAGCTACGCGCGGGAGATCACCACGCTGGGCCGCGGCGGCACCGACACGACGGCGGTGGCGATGGCCGCCGCGCTGGGCGCCGAGTATTGCGAGATCTGCAGCGACGTCGACGGCGTCTACACCGCCGATCCGCGGGTCGTCCCCGAGGCCCGTCGCCTGGACGCGCTCGACCACGACGCGATGGTGGCCCTCGCGCGGCACGGCAGCCGGGTGCTCAACCAGGACTGCGTCGAGTACGCCTCGCGGCGCGGCGTGGCCATCTTCGCCAAGTCCACCTTCGGCCCGCGAGACGACGCCGGGACCGTGGTGCGGGTGAACCCGGGTCACGAGGGGTCGCCGGTGACGGCCATCGCCCACCGGGTGCGCCTGGGAGAGCTCACCCTGGCGGCCGGCCAGGACGCGGGCGTCCTGCTCGAGGAGATGGACCGGCTGGGCGTCTACGCCGAGACGATGAGCGGCGGCGGGGACGAGGCGCTGCGGCTGAGCTTCCCGCTGGACGACGCGCACCGGCTCGAGGCGCTGCAGACGCGCCTGGGCGAGGTGTTCGGCGCGGCCGTCTCGACCCGCACCGACCGCGGCAGCGTCACGGTGGTCGGCCACGGCCTCGGCGACGAGCCGGCGCTGCTGCGTCGCGTGCTGGCGACGGCCCGCGAGGTGGCCCAGGCCCCCTGCCCGCTCCACCTGGGGCCGCTCGCCGCCGCGTTGACCGTGCCCGGTCCCGCGGTCGAGCCCCTGGTCCGGCGGCTCCACGCCGAGCTGCTCGGAGGCCCGCAGTGAGGCGCAACCCGTGGGCGGTGCTCGCGCTCGGCGCCCTGCTCGGCGGCGCGGTCGGCTGCGGCGGCGGAGACCCGTCGGCGGGCGCCGACGCCAGCCCCGACGCGAGCGCCGACACCCGGGCGGACACCGCCGTCAGCGATGACGCCGGCCCGGACACGACCTCCAAGCCCGACGGCGTCACCGTCGACAACGCCCCCCCGGTGCTGGCCCGCATCGGTGACCGGGTCGCGACCGTGGGCGAGACGCTGACCATCGTCGTCGAGGCCGAGGACCCCGACGGCTCGCCGCTCACCTACAGCGTGTTCGGCTCGCTCCCGTCCGGGGCCAAGTTCATCAAGGCCGAGCGCCGCTTCGAGTGGACGCCAGAGGCCAGCCCGCAGACCGTGTTCCTGACCTTCGTGGTGAGCGACGGCCAGGACTTCGACCGCGAGACGGTGCGCATCGAGGTGGTCACCGAGAAGGCCGCGCACCCGCCGGTGTTCACGCCGGTGGGCGACCAGATCGTGACCGTGGGCAAGGCCTACGATCTGGTGCTGCGCGCCACCGACGCCGACGGCGACACCGTGGTCTACGGCTACGACGGCGACCTGCCGACCGGCGCCACGCTCAACGACGGCAGCGGCGTCTTCGCCTGGGTGCCTCCGTCCACGCTGGCGGGCAAGACCGTGCGCGTCACCTTCACCGCCACCGACGGGACGCTCACCGCGCGCCTGGAGGTCGGCTTCGTCGTCCGCGTCACCGGCGGCGGCGGCCCGGGCCCGCCGGTCTTCACGGCGCCGGGGTCCGTCTCGGCGGCGGTGGGCCAGCCGCTCAGCGTCACGCTGGAGGCCACCGATCCCGACGGCGATCCGGTGAGCTTCGCCATCACGGCGGGCGCGCCCGAGGGCGCCACGCTGACCGGAGCCACCTTCGCCTGGACGCCGCCCGAGGGCGCCGCGGGGCAGTCGTGGGTGGTCACCTTCGCCGCTTCCGACGGCGTCTTCACCGCGTTCGCGTCGCTGGACATCACGGTGGCCAAGGCGCCCGTGGGCGGCGGCCCGGAGTGCACCGACGACCCGGGCGAGCCCAACGAGAGCACCGCCCAGGCGAGCCCGCTGGTGCCGGGCACGCTGCAGGCGGCGGTCTGCGACACCGAGCTCGTCCCCATCGACGTCGACTGGTACGTGCTGACCGTCCCCACCGCCCGGACGCTGGACCTGGTGCTGGACTTCGACGCCTCGGCCGGCGATCTGGACCTCTTCCTGCTGGACGGCGAGGGCCTCATCCTGGCCTCGAGCGAGACGGCGTCGGACCAGGAGTCGCTGAGCTGGTCGGCGGCCACCGAGACCGTCGTCTACCCGGTGGTGACCGGCGTGGGTCAGGAGAGCTTCCACATGACCTACACCCTCACGACCAGCTTGTCGGACGCCGCCCAGTGCGCGCCCGACGCCGCGGAGCCCGACGACAGCTTCGCTCAGGCCAAGGCGCTGCCGGCGGCCGGGGCCTCACGGACGATCTGCCCGGGCGACATCGACTTCCACTCGCTGGCGCTGGCCTGTGGCGAGTCGCTGGCCGCCAGCCTGGACACCGGCGGCACGGCCGACCTGGACCTGGGCCTGTGGCGGTCTCCGGGCGACGTCGCCCCGGTGGCCCAGTCGGCGACCCTGGCTGCGGTGGAGACGGTCTCGCTGGCCAAGGTGCCGGCGGCGGGCACCTGGTATCTGCGGGTATCGGGGTACCCGCCCGGCTCGGCCACCGGCTCCTACACCTTGACCGCGGAGCACACGGGCGCCTGCGTCGAGGACGCCCTCGGGGCCCATGGCGACGCGGCCGGCGCGGCGCCGCTCGCCGGCGCCGAGGGGACGACGAGCGGGCTCCACGTGTGCTGCACCCCCGACTGGTTCGCGCTGTCGGCCCAACCCGGCGACCAGGTGCTGGTGGCCATCGACGGCGCGGGCGCGGGCGAGCTGACGCTGACGGCCTTCGGGCCGGAGGGCAAGAACGTGCTGGACACCGACGGGCCGTCGGCGTCGTCCGCCACCGTGGGCGCGACCGTCCCCGCCGCCGGCAAGGTGCTGGTGCGGGTCCAGGGCCCCATCGGCGCGGCCTACGACCTGGAGTGGCTGGTGACCGAGGGCGAGGGCCCGCCGCCCTCTGGATGCACGGCGCTGTCCTGCCCGCTCTACGAGGTGTGCGACGGCGCGAGCGGCGACTGCGTCAGCGACTTCTGCCTGGACGCAGGCGAGTGCCCCGCCGCCCACGCCTGCCAGGACACCTACTGCGCGCCGACCTGCGCGACGTCGAGCGACTGCCGCAAGGCGCTGGGCTACGTGTGCAAGGCCTTCGCCGAGGGCTCGCGCTGCGGGCTCGGCGGCGACGGCGCGCCCGGTTCGTCCTGCTACGACCACGTCGACTGCGCCGGACAGGACGTGTGCACGCTCACCGATCACCAGGGCTATTGCGCGACCCTGGGCTGCGGCGATGGCGGGCCCGCCTGCCCGCCCGACACCGAGTGCCGCGCCCACCCGGCGGGCGGCACGTTCTGCGCCAGGACCTGCGCGCAGCCGAGCGACTGCCGGCTCGCCGACGGATACGAATGCACGGAGGGCGTGTGTCTGCCGAAGTAGCCCCGGGCACCCACGATCCGCGGGCGCTCGTGCGTTCCCCGCGCACCTCGACCTTCGCCCACATGGGCGAGGTCTACCTCTACCATGACCTCTACGGGTTCATCCTGAAGATGAGCCCGGACATCCTGGCCTTCCTGCAGGAGTTCCGGACGCCGGCGGACCCCGAGCGGGTGTGCGGGCGCTACGGCAACGCCTTCGGCGAGCAGACGCCGGAGAGCTTCGTCGGCATCTTCCTGCAGTTCAAGTGCCTGATGACGCCCGGCACCGACGAGCTGGACGGCATCTGGGAGATGGTCGGCGTCCCTGGCCCCTGGAACGTCTGGCGGCGCGAAGCCGACGGCGGGCTCACCTTCTTCACCGCGTGGGGCGAGCGGCCCGTCCGCGAGCACCGGCTGAGCGCGGCCGAGGCAGCCATCTGGCGCGCGATGGACGGCGAGACGCGGCTCAGCGCGCTGGCCGGGGAGCACGGGATGGCCGAGGTCACCGCGCTGGTCGAGCGGCTGGTGCACCACGACCTGCAGGCGCTGAAGCTCTCGGGCGTGGGGCTCTCCTTCTTCAAGGGCCGCCAGCACATGCAGCCGCCCTACCTCACCAGCACCATGCCCTACGCCAGCTACGACCCCGAGAGCGACCCGCCGGTGGAGCCGCTGGATGACCTGGCCTCGCCGGAGGCCTACTACCGCCACGCCATCGCCGACGCGGACGCCCAGTTCGACCACCAGGAGACCACGCTCTCGCACCTGTTCCGCGACCCCCACCCGGCGCTGGGCGGCCGCCGCTACGGCGACGCGCTGGTGGACGGGCTGGCCGCCCGCGGCCTCATCGGCGAGGGCCCCTTGCGCGTGCTCGAGGTGGGTGCGGGGCTGGGCAAGGTGGCGCGCGCCGTCATCGAATCGCTGCAAGCGCGCGGCCACGAGGTGCGCTACGACATCCTCGAGCTCTCGCCCACTCTGGCGACCCGCCAGCGCGAGGAGCTGGCCGACCTCCCGGTGACCGTCCACCAGGGCGAGGCCCTCACCGACGCCTGGCCTGGCGAAGCCTACGATCTGCTCATCTCCAACGAGATGATCGGCGACCTCCCCGCCGCGCGCATGACCCACGAGGAGGCGCGCCTGGACGACGAGTCGCTGGTCGGCGACGCCTTCCAGTCGCACCTGGCGACGCTGGGGCCGGCCGGAGAGGCCGTCGCGCGCTACACCATCCCCATCGGCGACGCCCCCGATCCCTTCTACATCAACGTGGGCGCCATCCGCTTCGTCGAGCGCGCCTTCGAGGCCCTGCGCCCCGGCGGCGTGGCCTTCATCAGCGAGTTCGGGGAGATGGGCCGCTGGCCGGTGCTCTCGACCCAGCTCGACCACCCCGAGCTCTCCATCCACTTCGGCCACCTGATGACCGTGGCGAAGGCGCTGGGCTTCGAGCCCGACTTCGTCTTCGTGATGGATCTCATCGACATGGACCGTGACGCCCGGGGCCTGGCGACGACGCGCAGCTACTTCCGCGCGCTCCAGGCGCTGCTCGCCGCGTCGGGCGTGACCCTGGACAAGCGCGCCTGGACCGAGGACCTGGTCGCCGACCTCCTCGAGGGTCACGTCGACCCGGAGACCATCGGCGACCTGCGCTACGACAAGATCGAGGACCGCCTCATGGGGCTGGTCCCGCACGAGTTCAAGGCGCTGCTGCTACGCAAGCCCGAGCCCGGCTGAGCGCCCGCTCAGACGATCCTGGCCACCAGATCGTAGTCGCCCGCCTCGACGATCTCGGCGCGGACGAGGGAACCTGCCGGGGCGAAGCCCTCATTGATGTAGGTGACGCCGTCGATGTCGGGGGCCTGGCCCTGGGTGCGGCCCTGCAAGAGCAGGTCGGTCTCGGCGCTGACCCCCTCCACCAGGACGTCCACGGTGCGGCCCACCATCGCCTGGTGCAGCTCGCTGGAGATGCCCTGCTGCAGCGTCATCAGCCGGTGATAGCGCTCGTCCTTGATGATGCCCATGACCTGCCCGTCCATGCGCGCCGAGCGGGTCCCGTCCTCGCGTGAGTACTTGAAGACACCGACGCGCTCGAAGCGGCTCTCGGCCACGAAGTCGTAGAGCGTCTGGAACTCCTCGTCGGTCTCCCCCGGGTGGCCGACGATGAAGGTGGTGCGGAAGGTCAGCTCGGGCACGTCCCGGCGCAGCTTCTCGACCAGACGCCGCGTGTCGTCCTCGGAGAAGCGTCGGCGCATGCGCTCCAGCATCGGCTGGGCGATGTGCTGCAGCGGCATGTCCACGTACTTGGCGATCTTCGGCTCGGTGGCGATGAGCTCGACCAGGCCGTCGCTGAAGCCGTGCGGGTAGCAGTAGAGCAGGCGGATCCAGCGCACGCCGTCGATCTTCACCAGCTCGCGCAGCAGCGCCTCCAGGCTGGCGGCGTCCTTGCGCTCGTCCCCGTAGTGGGTGAGGTCCTGGGCGATGAGGTTCAGCTCCACCGCGCCGCCGGCGGCCAGAAGGCGCGCCTCCTGGACGATGTCGTCGATGGGGCGGCTCTTCTGGCCGCCGCGCAGCCGGGGGATGATGCAGAACGCGCAGACCTGGCTGCACCCCTCGGCGATCTTGACGTAGGCGCTCCACGCGGGCGTCGTCAGCAGGCGCGGGCTGTAGGCGTCGTAGTTGTAGCCGGGCCGCCCCACCACCGAGCGCGGCGCCACCTCGGCCGGCGTCGCGGCCTCGGCCCCGCCGCCCGCGCCGAGGATCTGCCCGATGCGCCAGTGGTCGCCGGTCCCCAGGAAGAGGTCCACCTCGGGGATCTCGCGGGTGAGGTCCGCCTCGTAGCGCTGCGCCAGACAGCCCGCCACCACCAGCTTCTTCCGGTCGCCCGACTCGGTCTTGGCGCGCGCCAGCTCGAGGATCGTGTCCACCGACTCCTCGCGGGCCTCCTCGACGAAGCTGCAGGTGTTGACCACCAGCAGGTCGGCCTCCTCGGCGTTGTCGATGACCTCGTACTGGCGGGCGGCCAGCTCGCCCAGCATGATCTCCGAGTCCACCCGGTTCTTGGGGCAGCCCAGGGACACGAAGAAGACCTTGCCGCCCCGCTCGGCCGGGGACGCGGGGGGATCGGTGAGCTCCACGGTCACTGCGCGTCTCCTGCGCGGCCCGCGCCGCGACCTTCGAGGTCCTCGACGCGCACGCCCTTGGGTGGCTGGAACTTGAAGCCCTCGGGCTTGAGGGCGTCGTAGGACGCATCCTCGAACACGATGTGGCTGACGTTGTCGAGGGGATCGACCAGCTCGGTGCCCCGGATCTCGAAGCGATCCGGCGAGACCATCAGCCGGAGCTGCTTGTAGTTGGACTGGTCCCGCTTGGGCGTCAGCGCCAGCACGACCATGCCGTCGCGGGGCGGCAGCAGGGCGACGTCGAACTCGGCCCGCAGATCGCCCTGACCCACCAGGAACTTGAGCGCCGAGTACAGCTCGCTCTCCCGCACGTCCAGCTTGTAGACGACCTTCTCCGCGGGCTCGTAGGACCAGAGGATCTCGCCGTCCGACACGTAGTAGACCTTGTCGGGCTGGGTGTAGTCCCAGCGCATCATGCCCGGCTTCTTGAAGTAGACCATGCCGCTCTTCTTGAGCGGGCGCGGCAGGTGCTTGCGGGTCATGGTCTGACGGAAGCGCGCCTTGAAGTCGGTGACGCCCGAGTAGAAGGCGTGGACGCCGTCGATGGCCTGGTCGAGGGTGACCTTCGCCGGGTCCACCGCCGTCGTGGGGGCTGGCTTCGCCTTCGCGGGCTCGGCAGCCAGGGCCGAGGCGGGCGCGAGCAGCAGGGTCAGCGCGATGGCGAGGCGCGAGAGCGTGGTCATGGGGGAGTCCTCCGGCCCCGCGTGAGGGGGTGCTTGCAGATGCGGACCGAGCCTGGCGCCAGCGACGTGTTCTCAGGCGCTTGCGAGCCGAGGGCGCATGCCCTCAGCATGAGAGCGAGGCGCGGAAGAGCCTGAAGATACGTGAGCCAGCCAGACGACGGGAGCATATGCAATCACCCCCGGAGGGGGCGAGCGTAGTACCGAACGCGACTGTCGCTGTCAAAGGCGGGGACGGGCCGAGACCTTCCCGCGACGATGCACCGACGGCCCGCGGGCGGCCACGATTCAGGGCGGCGTCGACACGAGGTCGATTCCAACCGATACTGGGCGCGGATTCGCCGCTGGAGCCCCCGCGATGTCCATGAAGACGGTGCTGACGCTGATGGCGGTCGTGGGGCTCGTGCTGGCCGCCTACTCGCTGCGCCTCCACGAGCACGTGCTGTCCGCCGACGAGGCCCAGGCGCGACACGCCTGCCGCCATCTCTGCAAGCTGGGCATCATGGACGCCACCGGAGCCACCGACTCGGCGGTGGCCGGGCTGGCGAACGCGGTGGCGGCGAGCGCGTGCTCGGCGATGGACGACGAGACGCGGCTCCTGCTGGACTGCCGCGACCGCCTCCTGGGGCTGGGCATGAGCGTGTCGACCTACCGCTGCGTGGTGCGCGCGGAGACCGCCCAGGCGGCGCGAGCGTGCGGCGAGGAGATCCGATGACCCACGAGGGGACGCTGGCGGCGCTCATCGAGCAGCTCGGCCACGGCCGCGAGCGCTTCGACGAGGACTTCGCCCGCGATCTGGCGCGGGAGCTGCACGCCCACGCCGACCGCCTCGAGCTGCCGGTCATCGAGGGGCTGGGGCTGGTCGACGTGCTGGTCAGCTTCAGCATGGACCGCGAGATGCGCCTGATGGTGACCGGGTATCTGCCGGCCCACCCGGGCAGCGTGACCGTGCGCTGGGACGAGCGCGAGTTCCCCGAGGTGCCCGTCGCGCTGCTGGAGAACCCCCGCGAGGAGCCCTACCTCTTCGCGACGCTGGACTTCAGCGTGCGCGGGCGCGCGGCGCGGCTCAAGGCGGCGGCGGGCCCGTGGGCCGAGGGGACGCGCGTCACCCTGCGCGCGCTGGCCACCGTGGGCGACCGCACCGAGTACCGGGTCGAGGCGGGCGGGCGCAACGCCTCGCTCAGCCCCGAGCAGCTCGAGCTCGAGTAGCGCCTGCGGGCTTCGCGGACGCTACTGGCAGAGCGCGTTGTCAGCCCGCTGGTCGATGGCCGCGTAGCCGTCGAAGCAGTACACCGTCGAGAAGGTCGAGGCGCTGGTGGCGTTGCAGGCCGGGACGGCGCTGTCGCCGGCCACGCTGCCGTGGCGCTTGCAGGTGTAGAGCGCGGGGTCCATGCCGAGCCAGCCGGCCTTGATGCCGAAGAGCTTGCCCGAGGTGGGCTCGTGCCGCCACGCCCACGGCGGGCGCCCGAACTGGGCGTCGGTGTCGTTGACCGAGTCGACGAACTTGTCGGGCAGCTTGGAGCCGTCCCCGGGACGCCCGGCCTCGGTCGCATAGTCGAAGGTGCTCGAGTAGACCAGCGCGTCGCCGACCTGGGTGCGGCGCGCCCACAGCGAGGGCAGGGTGGGGACCAGCTCGTAGCCGATGGCCTCGAGGGGCTGGTCGTTCTCGTCGACCAGCTCGCTGATGTCGGAGGGCCAGCCGTTGACCTTCGAGATGAGCGTCGGCCCCTCGGGGTCGTGGGCGAAGATCAGCCTGGTCATGGTGGCCTTGACGCCCTCGTTGAGCACGCAGGTCGCGAAGGCGCCGGGGTTGGTGGTGTGGATCCAGGCGCAGCTCTCGTAGGTGGGGGAGAGGTAGACGCTGAAGTGGCCGCCGGGGAAGAGCGTGTCCTGGGCATAGACCTCGGTGACGTCGCCGTACTGGCCCTTGCCCTGCGGGCCGACCAACCCGCCCTCGGTGGTGGCGAAGACCTGGTTGGTCTCGCCGGTGCCCTGCCGCCAGTAGGTGGTCGCGGCGATGGGGCGCTCGGGCGTGTCGTCCGTCGCCTTGGCCACGGTGACCATCAGGCCGCTGACCGCGTTCGCCCGGGCCAGCGCCGTGTCGGAGGTCTGGCCCCACGGGAAGATGAAGGTGTAGTGGATGAAGTAGTGCGTGTAGGTCTCGGCGACGTCGAAGTAGACCGCCGGGCTCAGCTCGGCGGCGTCCTTCTGCAGCCACTGCTGGGTGTTGCTGCCGTCCCAGTCGCCGTCGGCGTCGAAGGCCAGCGGCACCCGCGCCCGTGAGAGCACGTCGGTGGTGTCCGCGACCAGCCGCGGCGCGTAGCGGGCGGCCACCTCGGCGTAGGCCTCCATCCCCGGGTAGCTCTCGGTGAAGAAGCGCAGCTCGTAGGGGTCGACCATCTTGTTGCCGGCGAAGTCGGCCACGATGCTGCCCTGGATGCGCAGCCGGTACGACGAGGCCCGCAGGAAGGTCTGCGTCTGCGGCAGGATGTTGACCGTCATCTTGTCGGCGCCGATGGCGATGACGATGGGGACCTCCTTGCCGTCGACGTCGTAGAGCTTCACCGTCTGGTTGACGATGTTGTTGGTCGAGACGGGCTCGCTGAAGACGATGGTGATCGTGAAGGGCACGGCCACGTCGCTCTCGCCCTGCTCGGGGCTGGACAGGATGACCGTCGGGGGCGTCGTGTCCGGCGGGATCTCCGGGCCCTCGTCGGGGGTCACCGTGTCGGGGGTGACCTCGGCGCTCGTGTCCGGGACCGCGTCGGTGGTGGTGTCGGGAGCGGCGTCGGGGGTGATGTCCGGGAGCGCATCCGGCGTGACGTCGGCATCGGAGCCCGGCGCGTCCACGTCGAAGAAGCCCAGGTCGCCGGCTGGCACGTCGGAGTCGCCGAGACCGTCGAGGCTCTCGTCACCGCACGCCGCGAGGCCCGCCGCCAGACCGAACGCCACGCCCAGCGCGACCAGGCGCCGCGATCCGTCTCTACCCGCGTTCCACTTCATGCCCCACCACCTTGCGCGTCGCGTCTGGGCCGCTCCGGGACGGCAGGCCCAGCCCGACCTTGGCCTTGCCGACTGCGCGCCGCCGGTGGTAAGGGGCCGGACGCCGTTCGGAGCGTTCTACACAAGGTCCCTTCGAGGCGTCAAACCGAATTGCTCGCCCCACTTCGCCGCTCCGCGCTCACCGCCTTCGTCGCGCTGCGCCTGGTTCGCTCCCGGCGGTCGCGGAGGCTGTCGGCCGTCACCTTCATCTCGATACTCGGCGTGGCCTTCGGCGTCTGGGCCCTGACCATCGTGCTGGGGGTCACCGGCGGGTTCCAGGCCGCGTTCCAGGAGCGCATCCTCGGCCTCTACCCGCACCTGGTGGTCATCAAGCGGGCGGGCGACTTCAGCGAGTACCCCGAGCTGCTCGAGGAGGTGCGCGGGACGCCCGGCGTGGCGGCCGCGTCGCCAGCGACCTACGACGACATGATGGTGGCCGCCGGCGTGCATCGCTCGGGCGCGGTCATCAAGGGCGTGGAGCTGTCCAGCGTGCGCGGGGTCGTGGACCTGGAGGAGCTGGTGCGCGAGGGCAGCCTCGAGGGGCTGGACGAGACGCCGGTCGTGCGCCGCGAGGGCGAGCGGGTCGTGGTGGCCTCCGTCGTGGACGGGCACTGGATGACGGTGGCCGTGACCGACTCGGGGCTCGCGGTGGCCGAGGACGACCGCACACCGCCGGACGCCGGGCGGGTGCGGGTGCGGGTGCTGGACCTCAGCGGCCAGGGCGGGGCGCTGCGCCTCGAGCGCGAGGAGGCGGGCGAGCCGGCGCCCGAGCCCGGGTCGGGCGAGGCGCCGCCCGAGGGTGCGCTGGAGGCGGGCGAAGCGACGGCCGAGCTGCCCGACGAGGGCGAGGCGACCGGCGAGGCGCTGGACGCGGCCGACAAGAACGGGAGCCGGCGGGGCAAGGATCGGTCGCCCTTCCCCGGGCTTCTGCCCTCCCACGAGCCGGAGGCCCCCGACGAGGGGGTGGCCCTGCTGGCGGCGCGCGCACCGGGCGAGCGCGCCGACATCCAGGAGCTGGACGCCGGGGCGTGGCGCGCGGGGGCCGACGGTCCGCTGGTGCGCCTGGACCCGGACACGCTGGTGACGCTGGTGCGCATGCCGGCCGGCGCGGGCGGCGCGCCCGGGCTGCGCGTGCTGGTGGAGGACGCCAGGCTTCCCCGCGACGACCTGACGGCCATGGTACGCCTGCTCGACGCGCGCAGCAGCGGCGAGGCGCTGCGCCTGGCCGGGCCCGACGGCGCGCCGATGGGTCCGGCGGTCGAGCCGGGGGAGTTCACCGGATATCAGCCGGTGCGAGCCCGGCTGCCGGGGATCATCCTGGGCTCGGAGCTGGCCCGCCGGCTGCACGCCCGCCCCGGCGACGAGGTCACGCTGGTGACGCCGCTCCGCGGCATCGACAACAAGATGATGGGCCCTTACGGGATGGCGCCGTCCAGCGTCCACCACGTGGTCTCGGGCATCTTCGAGAGCGGCTTCTACGAGTACGACGTGAGGCTGGCGCTGGTGAACCTGGAGGCGGCCCAGCGATTCCTCAACCGCGGGCCGGTGATCCGCTGGCTCGAGGTGCGCACCGACGACCTGCTCCGCGTGGACGCGGTCAAGCGCCGGGTGGCTGCGCTGGTCGACCCCTACGACATCGTCTCGCTGGTGGGTCAGGTCAACGGCTTCGACGAGAAGCTGGCCCGCTACGCCAAGGGCGAGGTGCGCGACTCCTCGCTGTCGGAGGACGGCTCCTTCGTCGGCGGCCTCCGCAACGTCATCAACCTCGTCAACCTGGTGAAATATCAGGAGATGGACTTCGGATACCACCCGCGCTTCCGGCTCATCGACTGGAAGGAGATGAACACCAACCTCTTCCGCGCGCTGAAGCTCCAGAAGGTGGTCCTCACCATGTTCTTCCTCATCATCATCGTCGTCGGCGCCTTCGTGGTGGTCGGCTCGCAGATCATGGTCATCCACGAGAAGACCCCCGACATCGCCATCCTCCGCGCCATGGGGGCCACCACCGCGACCATCCGGGCCATCTTCACCCTGCAGGGCCTCTTCGTCGCCGGCATCGGGACGGCGGTGGGGCTGGTCTTCGGGGTAGGCGCGTGCGCGCTGGTGTCGGCGGTGGAGTACCGCCTGGACGCCTCGGTCTACCTCATCGACCGGCTGCCGGTGCAGCTCGACCCGCTGGACCTGGTCCTGGTGGCGGTGGCCACCGCGGTGTGCACCCTCGGCGCGACCCAGTACAGCGCAGGGCGGGCCGCCGCGAAGTCGGTGGTGGGAGGCCTGCGCGCGGTCGATTGAGCGGGTCGAGCGGCCGCCGGGCGCGCCGGCTCGGCGGGAATGCGCCATTGACAGTGCGCGAGTGCGGTGACTATGACCGGCGGGCGGGCGCGGTCGACGAGGTCGATCCCACCGGCGACGAGGCGGGCATGAACGAGGTCGGACAGGTTCTGAGGGCGGCGCGGGAGGCTCGCGGCATGACCGTCGAGCAGGTCGCGCAGGTCACGAAGGTGTCCGGTCGTGTGCTCCACGCGCTGGAGGAGGGCGACCGCAGCCAGCTCCCCGCCCCGGTCTACCTGCGCGGCTTCGTGCGCGCCTACGCCGTGGCGGTGGGCATCGATCCCCACGAGGTGCTGCGCCTGGTGCGCGGCGACATCGAGCGCGCCCACCGCAGCGTCGCGCCGAGCATGCCGGGGTCGAGCAGCCGCTCCAACGCCGCCCTGGACAAGGGCGCCGGCTCACGCATCCTCTTCGGCGACGCCGTCGAGTCGCGCCGCGGCCCCCACGCCAGCCACGTGGTGCTGGTGTTGCTCGCCATCGGCATGTTCCTGGCCGCCTGGCTCATCTCCGGCCACCGCAACGCTCCCGAGCAGACCACCGCCCAACCCGAGCTGAGGCCCGAGATCCAGCAGCGGGTCGACGCCGTCGGCAGCATCACGCGGTAGGAGCCCGCAGGGCATGAGGGACTGAGGTGGATTCGAGACGGTTTCGAGGTGGATCGGCGAGACGAGGCGACGCCGAGTCGGTCCCGGAACCCGAGGCAGACCACGTGGTTTGCCGCAGCGGTCCCGGGACGCCGAGGCGCCCGAAACCGGCCGAGGACGCCCAGTCATCCATGCCCTACGGCCTCCTGGGGGCCATCGGGAGAGCGCCATGCAGTTGAAGAAGCTCCGGCTGCTCCACGAGAGCCTGCGTCGGTATCTCCGCCGCGGCGCTTGGGAGCATCTGGACAAGCTCCTTCAACGCACCCGCGACGAAGAGGTCGCGGCCGTGATGGCGCTGATGCCGGTCGAGGATCAGGAGGCGATCTTCAAGCGGCTGCCCACCGCCGAGCGCCAGGCCGACGTCATCGTCCTGATGGACGCCCCCTTCGGCCAGAACGTCCTGTCGCCGCTGCCGGCCGAGGAGGTGGCCGCGATCCTGCGCGAGATGGCGCAGGACGACATGGCGGACATCCTGGCCGACCTGAACGTCGAGCTGCGCTCCGCCGTGCTCGAGATCCTCGAGCAGTCGGACTCCATCGAGGACCTGATGCGCTACGGGGCCGATACGGCCGGCGGCATCATGATCCCCGAGTTCGTCTCGCTGACCGAGGACGACACGGTGCACGAGGCGCTGGTCAAGCTGCGCGAGTCCGGCGACGTCGAGATGGTCTACTACATCTACGTGCTGAACAGCTCGGGGCAGCTCACCGGCGTGCTCTCGCTGCGCAAGCTGGTCACGGCGAAGCCCGAGCGGCGCATCGGCGACATCATGGAGTCGGACGTCATCAGCGTGACGCCGGACACCGACCAGGAGGTGGTCGCCCGGATGGTGGCCAGCTACGGGTTCCTGTCGGTGCCGGTGGTCGACGACAGCCACAAGATGCTCGGCCTGGTGACGGTCGACGACGTCATCGAGGTGCTGCGCGAGGAGGCCACCGAGGACATCCTCAAGATGGCCGGCGCCGGCGACGAGCTGGTCGAGACCAGCAGCGTCCGCCGCAACGTGCGCATCCGCTTCCCGTGGCTGCTGGCGAGCTGCGTCGGCGGGCTGGTCGGCGCCACCGTCATGTCGGGCTACCACGAGACCCTCGAGAAGCACGCGGTCCTCGCCTTCTACCTGCCCATGATCCTCGGCATGAGCGGCAACGTGGGCACCCAGACCGCCACGGTCACCGTGCGCGCGCTGGCGCTCGGCCACATCGGCGCGCTGGGCAACCGCCTGCGGGTGGTGCGCCGCGAGGTCGCCATCGGCCTGGTGATGGGGCTCATCTACGGCCTCATCGTCGGCGTCGTCGCCAGCCTGCTCACCGGCACGGCCACCTACGGCCTCGCGGTGGGCCTCGCCTTCGTCTGCGGCATGATCGTCGCCAGCTCCATCGGCGCCGCCATCCCCATGCTGCTCAGCCGCCTCTCCTTCGACCCCGCCGTCGCCACGGGCCCCTTCGTGACCACCACCGTCGACATCCTGGGCATCATCACCTACTTCGGGATCGCCAGGGTGCTGCTCAGCCTCCTGCACGGCGGCTGACCCGGTGGGGCCGCCCCCCGAGCTGACCGAGGCCCTGGTGTTGCGCACGGCGGACAGCGACGACAACAAGGTCGTGCATCTGCTGACGCCCGACCTGGGCCACGTGCCGGCCTTCGCGCGCAAGGCCCGCGTCAGCAAGCGCCACACCGGCGGCCACCTGGACCTGCTCCATCGCGTCGAGGTCCGCCTGTCGGGGCGGCGCGACCGCGACCTGGCGCGGCTGGACAGCGCCCGCACCCTGGAGGTGTTCGGGGGCATCCGGGCCGACCTGCTCCGCTTCGCCCAGGCCTCCTGCATGGTGGACGTGGTGCTGCACCTGGTGCCCGAGCACGGCCACGAGCCCGGCGTGTACGAGCTGCTGCTGCGCGCCCTGCGTCACCTGGACCGGGCGTCCACCACACCGCCGGTGGACGTGCTGCTGCTCTTCGAGCTGCGCATGCTCGAGGGCTCCGGCGTGCTGCCCGGCGTCGACGCCCTCGAGGGGCTGTCGCAGCGCGCGCGCGAGGTGCTGACCGCCTGGCACGCCGGCCAGTGGCTGCCCCTGCCCGACGACGAGCGCGCAGCCGTCGGCCGCGCGCTGGAGGGCCTCATCGAGCAGGCCTCGGGCGGCGTCCTCAAGAGCCGCCGCTTCCTCGACGCGATGCTCAGCGAGGGTTGAGCCCCCGGTGTGCGCTCAGCGCTTCGGGCGGCCCGCGGGGCGCGTCGAGCCCGCCGCCTCCGCGGCGATCCGGGCCTTGGTGGCCGCGAAGCTGCAGATGGGGCAGCGGGTCAGGTCGTGGCCGCGCGCCGGGCAGTGCTCGCGCCCGAAGTAGATGATCTGGAGGTGGCGGCGTATCCAGGTCTCCTCGGGGAAGGCACGCTTCAGATCCTTTTCGGTCTGGGCGACGTTGCGCCCGCTCGACAGCCCCCAGCGCGCCGCCAGCCGGTGGATGTGGGTGTCGACCGGGAAGGCCGGCACCCCGAAGGCCTGGGCCATGACCACCGAGGCCGTCTTGTGGCCGACCCCGGGCAGGGCCTCCAGGGCCTCGAGGTCGGCGGGGACCTCGCCGCCGTGACGCTCGACCAGCAGCCGCGCGGCCTCGCGGAGGTGCTTCGCCTTCGTGGGCGCCAGCCCCACCTCGCGGATGTGCTCGCGGATGCGCTCGACCGGCAGCGCGGCCATCGCCTGGGGCGTCGGCGCCTCGGCGAAGAGCTGGGGCGTGACCTGGTTGACCTTCTTGTCGGTGGTCTGGGCGCTGAGCATCACCGAGACCAGCAGCGTGAAGGGATCGACATGGTCGAGCGGGATCGGCGGCTCGGGGTAGAGGGCGTCCAGGATCTCTCCTATGCGCCGGGCCTTGTCCTGACGTAGCATCGCGCGCGCTCCGGGCCGGGGCCTGACTGCGGGGGCACGACCATAGCGCAGCGGGCGGTCGGCGCCGAGCAGCTCCGAGGAGGCGTGGATGGCGCGCGGCGTCGATGGGCTCTTGGACGACCTGGGCCGCCAGGAGACCACGGTCGGTCCGGGCTCCTACCGGCGGCTCATCGCGTGCCTCTCGATGGCCTGCCGCACCCGCCCGGAGCTGCTGGCGGTGCTGGCCGACGCGTTCGCGGAGCGGGAGTTCGCCGCCTGGTACTCGCGGCCGCTCCTGGTGCTGGCGAGCCTGCGCTACCTGGCCCTGGGCGATCCGGACCACCCGCTGGCGATGGAGGTGCTGGGTGACGGCGAGGCGCCCGAGCTGCCCGCCCGGCTGGCCGAGGCGCTGCTGGACCCGCGCCTGCCCGAGCTGCTGCGCACCCGCTCGGTGCAGACCAACGCCTCCGAGCGTGCCATCGGCTGGGGGATCGTGGCGATGGCCCTGGGAGCGCCCGGCGGCGGCTTCGCCCTGGTGGACCTGGGCTGCTCGGGCGGCCTGAACCTGGTCGCCGACCTGGTCCCCACCACCTGGCGGGTGGGCCGCGAGCAGGTCAGCGGGCTGGACTTCCCCTCGCCGGGGCGCCGCCTGGGCATGGACCTGGAGCCGGTCGACGTGCGCTCGCCGGACGCCGTGCGCTGGCTACGCGCCTGCGTCTGGCCCGGGGACGCCGATCGTCGCCAGCGCCTGGAGGCCTCCCTGGAGGCCTTCACCCGGCGGCTGCCGCCCGAGCGCGCCCCGGAGCTGCGCGTCCATCGCCTGGGTCGGGACGACACGGCGGGCGCGCTGGGCGAGCTGGGCCGCGAATCGGGGCTGCCGGTGCTGGCCTTCCAGTCGGTGGTGCGCGACTACCTGCCGCCCGCCGACGCGGCCGCGCACGAGCAGGCCATGCGGCGCTGGGCCGGCGGCGCGGCCGGTCGCCTGTGGCTCACGCTGGAGCCGACGCCGGACCCCACCCCGGGGCGCGCGCAGGGCGGAGGTCCGATGGCGCTGGAGCTGCACTTCCGGGACGGCGACTCGGTGCGCTCCGAGCCGATCGCCCGCACCGACTACCACCCGCGGGCCTGCCACCTGGGGCCGGGGGCGCTGGATCTGCTGCGCTCCGTCGGCCACGCCCAGCTCGGCTGGGGTGCCCGATGAGGCGCGCGGTCCCGGCGCTGGTGGTCCTGGCGGCGCTCGCCCCGGCCTGCGCGGGCCTGCGCGACCCGGCGCTGTCGGACGCCCAGCAGCTCTGGAAGCAGGGGCAGCGCGACGAGAGCCTGGCGCTGGCCACCGAGGCGTATCGCCGCTTCCTCGGGGCCAACGACCTGGAGGACGCCGCCGTGCGGGCCGAGCTCCAGCGCGCGGAGACCTCCCTGGAGGAGGACCCGATCTTCGTCGCCGGGGACGCGCCGCCCATCGTCATCGACCCCGGCGACGGCCGCAGCGGCGTGCTGGCCATGGCCGTGCAGGAGGATCTCGCGAGCGAGCGCATCACCCCCGTGCTGCGCGGCCTGCTGGTGGTGCGGGACCTGGGCCTGGCGCGGCACGCGGCCACGGTGCTGGCGATCGTGTTTGCCGAGCGGGCGCTGCGCGCCGACGGAGGCCTCCTCGAAGAGGCCGGCACGCCGCTGCGAAACCTGGTCGCCAAGCGCCTGGCGCTGGACACGCTCACGCGCCTCCGCTGAGGCACGCCGCGGAACTTCCCGTTTGTACGGGCCCCGGGCCCATGCTATATCGCGCGGGCCCCGAAGGCGGGGCGCCAACGCTTTATTCAATGAATCTGCACACTTCTCATCCTTTCGTGCGCTGACCCGGCTGGGCTCCGACCCGCCGGCATGGCGTCAGGGAAGTGGAAGCTGAACGAAAGGAAGGAGTTCGTACTCATGGCTACCGTGACCATGCGCGACATGCTGGAGGCGGGTTCGCACTTCGGCCATCAGACCGGCCGCTGGAACCCCAAGATGCGCCGCTACATCTTCGGCGCGAAGAACGGCGTCCACATCATCAACCTGCAGCTCACCGCCCGGCTGCTGAAGGACGCGCTCGACTTCGTGTCGCGCCTGGGACAGCGCGGTGACCAGGTGCTCTTCGTGGGCACCAAGCGTCAGGCCCAGGAGGTCATCGAGCAGGAGGCCGCCCGCTGCCGCCAGCCCTACGTGGCCTTCCGCTGGCTGGGCGGGATGCTCACCAACTACCGCACCATCAAGATCTCGCTGGAGCGCATGTCCGAGGTCGAGAAGAGCCTCAGCCCCGGCACCGTCGAGCGCCTCCCCAAGAAGGAGGTCATCCGACTGGAGCGCGAGCTGAGCAAGCTCAAGCGCAACCTGGGCGGCATCCGCGAGATGCCCAAGCTGCCCGGCGCCGTGTTCATCATCGACACGGTCAAGGAGCACATCGCCGTCAAGGAGGCGACCTCGCTGGGCATCCCGATCGTGGCCCTGGTGGACACGAACTCGGATCCCGACGAGACGGCCTACCCCATCCCCTCGAACGACGACGCCATCCGGTCGATCCGCCTGTTCACGGCGGCGATCGCCGACGCCTACATCGAGGGCGCGGCGCTCCACAAGGACCGGCGCTCCGGGGACGACCTGGGCACCCACGGCGGCTCGTCCGGCGCGGCGCCCGTCGACGTCGTGCGCAAGGGCGGCGCGACCGAGGTGGCCGAGCCCGCCGAGGCCGACGAGGACACCGACACCGACACCGACGGCGACGACGAGTAGCCGTCACCCCCAGGCGAGGAGATACCGATGACGATCAGCGCAAGCACGGTGAAGGAGCTCCGCGAGCGGACCGGCGCCGGCATGATGGACTGCAAGAAGGCGCTCCAGGAGTCGAACGGCGACATCGACGCCGCCGCCGAGTACCTCCAGAAGAAGCAGCTCGCCTCGGTCGACAAGAAGGCCGGCCGCATCGCCACCGAGGGCGTGGTGGGCAGCTACATCCACATGGGCGGCCGCATCGGCGTGCTCGTGGAGATCAACTGCGAGACCGACTTCGTGGCCCGGAACGAGGCCTTCCAGACCTTCGTGAAGGACATCACGATGCACATCGCCGCCGCGGCGCCGACCGTCGTGTCGGTCGAGGAGCTGCCGGCGGACGTGCTGGCGAAGCAGCGGGAGATCTTCATCGCGCAGGCGATCGAGGAGGGCAAGCCGCCCGCGATCGCCGAGAAGATGGTCGAAGGTCGCGTGAAGAAGTGGGAGCGGGGCCAGGCGCTGCTGGAGCAGCCCTTCGTCAAGGACCCCGACAAGACCGTCCGCGATCTGGTCGCGGAGATCACCGCCGGCATCGGCGAGAAGATCTCGATACGGCGCTTCGTGCGCTTCGAGGTCGGTGAGGGCCTCGAGAAGAAGGTCGACAACTTCGCCGCCGAGGTTGCCGCGCAGGCCGGTCTGTAGGCAGATGGGGCTCGGCGACCGAGGTCGCCGGGCCCTGGCTCACTCGGCGGGTTCCCGCGCCTGCTCGCGGGGCGGGATGGACACATGGGCGACGGCGTAGCGCGGTACAAGCGGATCCTGCTCAAGCTCTCGGGCGAGGCCCTGATGGGCGAGCAGCAGTTCGGCATCGACATCCGCACGCTGAACGCCATCTCGGTGCAGGTGCGCGAGGTCGTGGCGCTGGGCGTCGAGGTCGCCATCGTGATCGGCGGTGGCAACATCTTCCGCGGGCTGAAGGGCTCGGCGGCGGGCATGGACCGGGCCACGGCCGACTACATGGGCATGCTGGCCACGGTGATGAACGGGATGGCGCTCCAGGACGCCCTGGAGAAGCACCACGTCGAGACGCGGCTGATGACCGCCATCGAGATGCACCAGGTGGCCGAGCCCTACATCCGGCGGCGCGCCGAGCGCCACATGGAGAAGGGGCGCGTGGTCATCTTCGGCGCCGGCACCGGCAGCCCCTACTTCACGACCGACACGACGGCGGCCCTGCGCGCCACCGAGATCCACGCCGACATCGTGATGAAGGCCACCAAGGTGGACGGGGTCTACGACAAGGACCCGGCCACCCACAGCGACGCGGTGCGCTTCGACCGGCTGACCCATCTGGACGTGCTCAAGCAGGGGCTGCGGGTGATGGACCACACCGCCATCACGCTCTGCGCCGAGAACAAGCTGCCCATCCTGGTCTTCGACCTGACCGACCCGGGCAACATCGTGCGCGCCGTGTGCGGCGAGCCCATCGGGACCTTCGTCGAGGGCTGAGCGACCGAGCGGCCGGTCGCGTCGGGGCCAGGGCCCGACGGCGCCCGGTTGCAAAGGGCGAGGCGGCGCGTAGACTCGGCGCAGCCGATTCGCACTGGAGCCCAGATCATGTTGGACGAGATCATCGAGGACGCGCAGGCGTCGATGGACAAGGCGCACGAGGCCTTCGGACGCGAGCTGTCGAAGCTGCGCACCGGGCGCGCCAACCTGCAGATGCTCGACGGAATCCGCGTCGAGTACTACGGCAGCCTCACGCCGCTGAACCAGGTCGCCGCGCTGAGCGTGCCGGACCCGCGCCTCATCACCATCAAGCCCTGGGATCGCACCATCCTGACGGCCATCGAGAAGGCCTTGGTGGGCTCGAACCTGGGGATCACGCCCAACAACGACGGCGAGCTCATTCGCCTGCCCATCCCGCCGCTCACCGGGGAGCGGCGCCAGGACCTGGTCAAGCAGCTCAAGCGGCTGACCGAGGACGCCCGCATCGCCGTGCGCAACATCCGCCGCGACGCCAACGCCCTGAGCAAGGACGTCGAGGGCGTGAGCGAGGACGACCAGCACCGGGCGCTCAAGGAGATCCAGGACATGACCGACCGGGCCATCAAGGCCCTGGAGGCCGAAGCGGACCGCCGCGAGGCCGAGATCATGGAGGTCTGAGCGGGGTCAGCGAGGCGCGTGCCGGGGAGACGCCGCGGCGCGCCCCCGCGCGGTAGGAGCGGCCCAGCCGCGAGTCGACCCTCAGCGCGCCGTCGGCGCCCACCACGACCCGGGTGGCCCCGTCGCGGTCGGTCAGCCACAGCGGGATGTGGCGCCGGGCGTAGCGCTGCAGCACCGCCAGGTGCGGCGGCATGGCGGTGCGGGTGCGGCGCCCGCTGGTGATCGCGACCTCGGGTCTCACGACGTCCAGGAAGGCCTCGCTCGACGAGGTGCGGCTGCCGTGGTGGCCGACCTTGAGCACATCGGCGCGCAGTCGCGCCCCCTCGCGCGCGACCAGCGCGGCCTCGGCGGCGCCCTCCACGTCGGCCGTCAGCAGCAGGTGCCTCCCGGCGTAGCGCAACGAGAGCACCAGCGCGTCGTCGTTGCGCGAGAGCGTGCACCGGCCGCGTGGACCGGCGGCGTCGGCCGGAGGCCAGAGGATCTCCAGCCGGGCGCCGCCCCAGCTCAGCGCGGGCGCCCGGTGCACCTGGCGTACCTGCCCTCCCTGGGCCGCGACCCGCGCAGCCACGGCCAGGGTTGATGGCCCCGAGGCGTCGCAGGGCGGCAACCACAGGGCGCCGATGGGCACGCGGTCGGCCAGCGCAGCGGCTGCGCCGACGTGGTCGTGGTCGGCGTGGGTGATGACCAGCAGATCGATGCGCGCGATGCCGAGCCGCGTCAGCGCAGGCACCAGCGTGCGCGTGGCGAGGCGGGCGTCGGCGCCGCTCCGGTGGTGTCCGCCGGTGTCGACGACCAGCACCGGCCCCTCGGGCAGCTCCACGAGGAGGGCGTCGCCGTGGCCGACGTCCAGGGCGGTCAAGCGCAGCTCCGCGGCCGGCGGACGCGCCGCCAGCCCGATGGCCAGCGCCACCCCGGCGGCCAGCGCGGCGGCGGGCCGGAAGCGGCGCCCCGCCAGGAGCAGGAGCAGCGCGAGGGAGGCGGCGACGCCGGCGAGGTGAGGCCAGGCGGCGTGGGTGGAGGGGCCGGCCAGCTCGGCCCAGCCCTCGACCAGATCGAGGAGCCAGCCGGCCGCGACCGTGGGCAGCGGCGCCAGGACCTGCGCCAACGGAGGCGCGATGAGGGCCACGATCCACCAGGCGAAGCCCACGGGGACCACCAGCAGGGACATGAGCGGGACCGCCACCAGGTTGCAGAGGGGGGCGACCAGGCTGGCCTGGCCGAACCAGCCGAGCGCCAGCGGGGTGGTCACCGCGGTGCTGACCAGCGAGACGGCGACGAGCGCGAGGGCCCACCGAGCCGGCCTCCGCCAGCCGGGGGCCGGGAGGGCGCCGGGCTCGTCCAGACGCGCGAGGAGCGGCCGCAGATGGCGCGCCAGCAGCACCAGCGCGGTGGCCGCGGCGAAGCTGAGCTGGAAGGAGGCTCCGCCGGGCGCGCGGGGGTCGGCGAGGACCAGGGCGCCGGCCGCGACGGCCAGGGTGGGCAGGGGCCGGGCGCGCCGGGCCAGCACGGCGCCGGCGAACACGACGGCCAGGGCGACCGCGGCGCGCAGGGTGGCCTGGCTCGGGGCGATGACCGCGACGTAGCCCAGGGTGAGCGTGCCGGCGAGCGCGGCCGCGACCGCTGGCGGGCGCCCGGCCTGGGCGAGGCGCCGCCAGCGCAGCAGCAGGGCCAGAAAGAGGCGGTAGAGCCCGAGCCCCACCACCGCGAGGTGCAGGCCGGAGATGGCCAGCAGGTGGGCGGTGCCGCTGTCGACGAAGGCGAGGCGGAGCTCGGGCGACAGGCCGCCGCGCTCGCCGAGCAGCAGGGCGCGGTAGAGCGCGGTCACCTCGGCGCCCGGCAGGGTCAGCGCCTCGCGGAGCTTGGCCCTCAGGCGCGCGCGCAGCGAGGCGCCGCCGGGGAGGACGCGCGGCACGGCCCCCAGCCACACGGTCCCGGACAGGCGCCAACGCCTCGCCGCCCAGGGCGGGGCGGTGCCCGGGTTGGAGTCGGCGCGCGCGCCGGTCACCGAGGCCGTGATGGTGCAGCGGTCCCCGGCGTGCAGGGCCTGGCCCAGATCCGAGTGGCCACGCACCCAGAGGCGCTCCTCGATGGCGACCGGGCCCAGGCTCACCTCGACCAGGCGGACGCGGCACGAGTCCCCCGCCTCGCAGACCCGCTCGTCCACGGTGCCGCTGACCTCCACGACGCCCTCGGGCGAACCGTAGGGCGCCGGCGGCACGGCCGTCAGGCTGGCCCAGGCCACGCCGGCCACGAGCGCGGCCGCCGACGCGGCGAGGCGCCCGAGCGCGGGGTCGACGCGCCGCGACAGGGCCACCAGCGACGCTGCGGCCAGGGACGCGACCGCGACCGACGCGGGCGCTGCGGCCCCGATGACGCAGCCGATCAGCAAGAGCAGGAACTTCATGGATCACCCCTTCCGCGACATGCGCCGCGGCGGGGGACTGCACTCGTTCAGCGCTCTGTCGCTGACTCTCCTATGACCGCGTCGGGCCCTGGCGTTGCGGATCTTTTTTCGCGCGCACGGTCGATTTCTCCGAGAAGCCGCGAAAGCCAAGCCTTTGCGAGTGGCTCGGACACGGCCTCGAGGCCGCCGCGCGCCGACTCGAGGTCGTCCGCCGCCATGGCGGTGACCACGGCTCGGGCCGCCGGGTCCTCGATGGGCACCTCGCCGGCGCGGAGGCGGCGCGTCAGCTCCAGGACGAAGAGCGCGTAGGGGTCGGCGCCCATGGCGCCCGAGCGGGCGGCCTCACCGTAGGCGGCGTCCACCTCGGGCCAGGCCGATGGATCGCCCTCGACCGCCCGCAGCAGCGCGGCTGCGCCCCGCTCGGCGGCGGCGGTCGCCGCGTGGCGCTCGACGGCGCAGCGCCCCACGATGAGTCCCAAGCCGAGCAGGGTCAGCACGAAGACGCCCAGCGCGCGCGCTGCTCGGCGACGCCGCAGCCTGACGTGGGGGGGCAGACCTCGGGCGTCGTGATCGAAGTGGGCCATGGGCCACCTCATGGCCCCAGCAAGGAGGGCTGTCAATCGCAGCCCTGGCGCCGCGCGGGGCCCGGCGTGAGCCCGGCGGCGGCCCGCGCCGCGCGATCCGCGGGGAACCCGCCTCCGCTCCCGCCCGCAGCTCCGAACCGTGGAACGTCGAAACGGTCCACGGGTCGACGCATCACCTCGCGAACGCCTGGCACGGAAGCCCCCGTCACCCTTGGCAGGGCGCCGGGAGACACTGTGAACGGGAGCGGAAACGATCGTGGACGGAGGCCGGGCAGCGAGGCGGGCGCTCCGTCGCGAGCGCGGTCCGAAGGCGCCCGGGCGGCCCCGGCGAGGCGGGGCCGCCCGGACACACAGCAGGATCAGGTCGCCGAGCAGACCGTGTCGACGATCAGGCGGGTGACCACGTAGGGATCGCAGTTCGCGTTGGGGCGACGATCCTCGATGTAGCCCTTGCCGTCCTTGGCGACCTGCCACGGGATGCGGATCGACGCGCCGCGGTCGGAGACGCCGTAGCGGAACTCCTTGTACGAGCAGGTCTCGTGCAGACCGGTGAGGCGCGCCTCGATGTTGTGCCCGTAGTTGGCCACGTGGAGCGCCGCCTTCTTGCCCAGCGCCTCGCAGGCCGCGATGCAGGGCTCGTAGGCCTCGCGCATCGCCTTGGTCGAGAAGTTGGTGTGGGCGCCCGCGCCGTTCCAGTCGCCCTTGACCGGCTTGGCGTCCAGCGTGGCGTTCACGCCGAAGTCCTCACCGATGCGGTAGAGCAGCCAGCGGGCCATCCACAGCATGTCGGAGCACTCGACCGGACCGGCCGGCCCGATCTGGAACTCCCACTGGCCCGGCATCACCTCGGCGTTGATGCCCGAGATCGCGATGCCGGCGCGCATGCACGCGTCCATGTGGGCCTCGACCACCGGGCGGCCGAACACCTCGTCGGCGCCGACGCCGCAGTAGTACGGACCCTGGGGACCGGGGAAGCCGCGCTCGGGCCAGCCCAGCGGCGTCGTGCCCTCGAAGAAGGTGTACTCCTGCTCGATGCCGAACCAGGACTCGGCGGCGGCGTACTTCTCGGCCGTCGCGACGCAGGCGGCGCGCGTGTTGGAGGGGTGCGGGCTGCCGTCGACGAGCATGACCTCGCAGAGCACCAGCAGGTTGTCGCCGCCCCGTACCGGGTCCTTCACGGTGTAGACGGGCTTGAGCACGCAGTCCGACTTGTCGCCGGGGGCCTGGTTCGTGCTCGAGCCGTCGAAGCCCCACACGGGGGGCTCTTCGTTCTTCGGCATGACCTTGGTCTTCGACCGCATCCGCGCGGTCGGCTGCGTGCCGTCGATCCAGATGTATTCGGCTCGTATGGTATCCATCGTTTGGCCTCCGGTGCCGTGGAGTGTTGAGTGCGAGGGATGCTCTGCACGCCGCACGAATCGGCGTGACGGCCGGCGAAGGTACGCGCGGATTGTTTCGGGTCTGTTTCGGAGCCGTGAATTCCGTCGCGCTCGACCGGGTGAGCGCCCGACGCCGGGCGCGGGCCGGCGAGAGGCGCGGGCCGCGAGCAGATAGGCAAACACCCGCTGAAGCGGTAGGTTGCGCAGCGATGGGCGGGCGTAGGACGGGCTTGGGTCGGGAGCGGGCGGTCGCGGCGGCGTGGCTGTGCTGCGTGCTGGCGACGGCGACGGCGGCGGCGGCCGAGACGGGCCCGAGCTGGGTGCTGGGGCCGGGCGTCGAGGGGCCGGTGCGGGCGGCGCTGGAGGGCGAGGGGCCGCTCGATGGCCGACTGGTGCTCCAGGAGGCCCGGATCGAGGGCGATCGCGTGCGGGTGCGCTACGGCGGATCGGTGGACGGCCCGGCCGCGCTGGACGCCGAGCTGGTCCGCCCCGCGGAGGGGGGGCGCGGCTTCGCTGCGCGGGCGGTGCCGGGCGGGGCCCAGGACGCGGAGGCCCTGAAGGCGCTGCAGGCGCGGGTGGCGGCGCTGGACTTCGATCCGTGGACCGCCGTCGCGCGACCCGAGGACGCGGGCGGGGGCGGGGGCATCGACGAGGCCACCCTGGCGGCGCGGCGCGAGGTGACGGAGGCGCTCCGAGCCTGGCACGTCGGCGACGAGGAGCGAGCGCGGCAGCGCCTGCGAGCGCTGGGCGAGGGCGGCGGTGCCGTCGCGGGCGCGCGGCTCGAGGTGGCCGAGGCCTGGTGGCGCATGGGCGACGGCGCCCGCGGGCGGGCCGTGGCCGAGCAGGCGAGCCGGGAGCTGGGCGACCAGCCGGCGGCGTGGCGCGCGCGGGCGCAGATCCTGTCGGGAGAGGACCTGGGCTGGGAGGCCGCGCGAGACAGCCTGCGCGCCGAGGACGCGCTCTGTGAGGCCGGGCCGGTGGCCGAGGCCTACGCGGCGACGGGGGCCACCGCGCGCGGCCGGGCGCTGCTGGAGGCGGCGGCGGCGGAGCCGCGCTGCGAGGGCGCGCTGATCACGCTCATCGACTGGCTCATCGACGCCTCCGAGTTCGAGGAGGCGCTGCGTGTGAGCGGGCCGCTGCTCGAGCGCGAGCCGCAGAGCGCCGAGGTGCGGGCGCGGCGGGCGCGGGCGCTGATGGCGCTCGGCCGGCCCAAGGAGGCCGCCGAGACCCTGGAGCCGGTGGCCTGGGCCAGTCCGGACAGCGGCCTCATCTCGTCGCTGCTGGGAGCCTACAACCGCGTGCCGGACCCGGCCTGGCAGGCGGCCAAGCGCGACGAGCTGCTGGCCCGGGTGGCGGCCTCGCCCGACGATCCGATCGCGGCCTTCCTCGCCGGCGTGCTGCTGCATTACGAGGGCCAGTTCGAGCGCTCCGACGCCCTGCTGCGTCCCCTGGTGCCCATCTTCGGGAAGCAGCCGCGGCTCTTCATCTACATGGGGATGAACGCCTTCAACCTGGGCCGGCGCGACGAGGCCCTGGCGCTCATCGAGCGGGCGATGGCGCTGGAGGCGCCCGACCCGGACGTCTACTACTGCCGCGCCGAGATCTACCGGTGGTCGGACCCCGAGCTGGCCCTGGCGGATCTGGACCGCTACCTGGCCGAGGAGCGGGGGAGCGCCACCCAGAACGAGCTCAAGACGCGCCGGGTGGTGCGCATGCGCGAGCTGCTGGCCGCGTGCATCGAGCGGGGCGACCCGATCCCCTGCGTCGGGCCGTGGGAGCACCCCCGGGGCAACCCCGCCAACCGGGACCCGCTGCCCGCCGACGCGCCCGCCCCGCCGAGCCCGGCGGACACCCCCTGGATGCTGCTCGCCGGCCTCGCCCTGGCGCTGGCGGCGGTCGCCGTGGCAGCGCTCGCCTGGTCGCGACGCGGGCGAGCCGCCCGAAACCCCTGATGGCCCGGCTCGCCCTGGGGTGCGCGCTCCTGTGCGTCGCGGCGATGGGGGACGCCCGCCCCGTGCGCGCCGAAGCGGCGAACGCGCTGGGTCCCGAGCTGGTGCTGGAGCCCGGCCAGGCGCGGGCGGCGCAGCGCCTGGTCGGTGGGCCCGGCGCCGAGCTGGCGCCCGGGTGGCGACTCGAGCAGGCCGAGGCGCTCCCGGACCGGGTGGTGCTGAGGCTGCGCGGCCCCGAAGGCACGGTGGCCGTGGACGTGCTGGCTCCGGACGCCGAGGGCACGGATCTGGTCCGCACCGCGCGCGGCGCGCTGCGAGCGCCGCCCGAGGCGCCGCCGGCGCTGGTCGAGGCGCTGCGCGCGGCGCTCGAGGGTGCGGGCCCGACGCTGCGGTGGCGGCGGCTGGTGAGCGCGAGCGACCCGCGCGCCGCCCGGGCCGCCGCCGAGGCGCTGCGCGCGCGGCTGCAGGAGCGGCTGAGCGCGGCGACTCGGCCAGGGCAGGCCGCGGGCGCTGCTCGGGACACCCTGGACGACGGCGCTCAGCTCACACCCTCGGCCGGCCCCCCGGAGCCGGGTGCCCTCTCGCGATGGCTGTCCCAGGCGGCACCGGACGCTCCGGTCCCCTGCCCGCCGCGGGGCGCCTGCTGGGCCGAGCAGATCCTGCGGGACCTGGAGGCCGGACGGCTCAACCCGAGCCGGGTGGCGCTGGCGGCCGACGAACCGCGCGTGCTCGCTCGGGCCGCCCGGCTGGCGGCGGGCACGGGCCACCCCGAGCTGGCGACGGCCTGGCTGGCGCAGGCGCTGATGAGCCCGCAGGACGACGCCGAGGCGCGCGCCCAGGCGGCGGCCTTCGGCTGGAGCGCCGGGGCTTCCAGCGCGGCAGGCGCGGCCGGGGAGGAGGCGACCGTGTCGGCCGAACCGGCCGCCCCGAAGGCGCTCCCCTGGCTGGTGCTGGCGGCCCTCGCCCTCGCCGCCGCGGCGCTCCTGGCGTGGCGCACGGGCCGGACGGTCGAGCGGTTGGCCCTCGCCCTCGGGCTGATGCTGGCCGTCGCGATGGCCATGTGGCTGCCCCACCGGGGCCCGCCCGAGCCGCCGCCTCCGACGCCCGCCGACGGCTGGTTGGCGCTGGGCCGGGGCGCCGAGCGCTGTCAGCCGAGCCCGCCAGCGCTCACGTCGCGCCTGTGGCAGGTCGTGGTGCGCTGCGCCGACGGATCGGCCGTCGTGCGCCTGGATGGCGGCGCCAGCGGCGCCAGCGGCGCCGCCTCGCCGGCCTCTGATGCCCTGCACGCCGCGGTCACCCCGTTGGGCGGCGCCGCCGAGCCATCCGCGGAGGTCGAGCGCTGGGTCGCGCGGGTGCTGCGCGACGCGCGAAGCCAGGGGCTGACGCTCGCTCCAGCGCCGCCATCCGCAGCCGCCGCCGAGCCGACGATGGCCGCCCGCATCGCCAGTCACCGCCCCCTCGAGCGCGCGGCGCTGCTGCTGGCCGGGCCGGTGTGCGTGCTCGCCGGCGTGTGCGCGCTGGCGCTCGTCCTGCTCGCGCTGCGAAGCCTGACGCGGCTCGGTCGCGCCGACCGCCGTGCCGGCCTGGCGCTGGCCGGCGCCGCCACGGTCGCCCTGCTCACCCACGCGCTGGCGCCCTCGCGGCTGGTCATGGTCTACGACGGCTACCAGCAGACCCAGGCGCTGCTCGCGATGGAGCCGCTGCGCTACGGCGCCGGCACCAACTGGCTCTACGCGCCCTGGCTGATGGCCTGGCCCGACCACGCCGCCGTGCAGCTCGCCAACCGCGTCTACGGCCTGCTCGGCCTCGTGGCGCTCTGGGCCCTGGCCACGCGCCTGTGGCCACACCGTCCGCGGCGGACGGCCCTGCTCGCCTGGCTCACCGCCACCGCACCGCTGCTCTGGCGAGACCACGCGTCGGAGTCGATCCTCGTCGCCCCCACCGCGATGCTGCTCCTCGGCGCCTTGGGCGTGGCCGCGGCCTCACGGCGGGTCTTCCCGCTGCTGCTGGCCGCGCCCTGCCTGGCGACCGCCGCGCTCTCGCGCCCCGAGTTCGGTCCGGTCGCGCTCATCCTGGCCGCGCTGGTCCTGGCCGCCCGCCGCCCCCGGTGGGGCACCCCGGCCGCCCAGCCATCCGCGCCCGCAGCGCCGCCCGCGCGCTCCTCCACGCCCCCCTGGCGCGCCTGGGCCAGCGCTCTGCTCGCGCTGGGTGCCGGGCTGGCGCTGCTCCCGCCCCACCTCGCCATCACCCGCCGCGTGGTCGACTGGCTGGTCGCCACCCACGCGCTGCCCGGCCTCGACGGGCTGGCCGCCCGCGCGCTGCACGACGCGGTGACCCTGGGCGGCCTGCACGTGGTGCTCTTCGTCGGTCCCCCGCTGCTCGCCCTCTTCCTGCTCACCAGCCTCCTCACCGGCCGCGACGCCTGGCTCGCCGCCGGGCTCATGCTGCTGGCGCTGTGCTGGACCGCGCTCACCCGGGTCGATCTCCCCGAGGTGTCCATCCCCCGCGTGCACGCCCCGGCGTGGCTGCTCTTCGCCCTGGTCGGAGCCCTGGGCGCCGATTGGCTCTGGGAAGCCAGCGCCCGCCTGGGCAGCCCTCGGACGCGGGCCGGCGTGCGCGGGGCCCTGGCCGCGGCCTGGCTCGTCCTCGCCGCCCTGACGGCCGCCAGGCTCTACCGGCCGACCAACGCCGACGCCGAGGAGGCGCTGATCCGCGCGACGGTCGACGCCCTGCCGGAGGGCTACGTGTGCCTCGCCACGCTCAGCGACACCGACCCGCCGGCGCCGGGCAAGACGCCGCGCTCCTTTCCCTTCTACCTGCTGGCCGAGCGCCACCCGCGCCCGACCCTGACCGGGCTGGCGGAGGTGGACCCGACCTCCCCCATCTGCCGCGACGGCAGCTTCGCGCTGCTGGGGATGCGCTGCTACATGGCGCTCCGCGAGGACGCCACCGCCGGCCCGCCGCCCCCCGGTGCGCCGATGGTCGAAGGCTGCGAGGCCTTCCGGCGCCGCTTCCCGCTCACGCCGGTGGTCGCCGTGGAGGCTCCGAACCGCGGCGACGCGGGCTTCGCGCTCTACCCCAGCGGGCCGACCCTGCCCATCGGCCTCTACCGCATCCGCTGACGCGTCGTCGACCTACCGCGGCGGGGCCAGGGGCTCGCGGCAGGCCGGCTCGTCGAAGCGCACGTTGCCGACCGCGGGGCTCACCGGCCACGCCTCCATGAGCTCGCTGTCCAGGGGCGCGACCAGGTCGTCGAGACCGGCGGGGCCCGCGTCCCGCGAGAGCCACCGCGCAAACCCGCTGCGAGGGACGATCACCGGCATGCGGTCGTGCAGCGCGCCCACCAGCGCGTTGGGCTGCGTGGTCAGGATGGCGAAGGTGTCCAGCGTGTCGCCCCCGCTGGGATCGCGCCAGCGCTCCCACAGCCCGCCCATCGCGAAGAGCGCGCCGCCGCGCAGGCCCACGTGCCACGGCCGCCGGCCCTCGCCTCGCCGACCCTGCCACTCGAAGAAGCCGTCGGCGGGCACCAGGCAGCGGCGCCGCGCCATGGCGTCTCGGAAGGCCGGTCGCGTCGCCGCGCTCTCGACCCGCGCGTTGACCAGCGGGCGCCCCGGCCGGGCGGCGCTGTGCGCGGGCACCAGCCCCCAGCGCACGGGACGCACCGCCATCCGCCCGTCGCGCCGCGGCCGCACCACCAGCGCCTGTTGCCCCGGCGCGACGTTGAAGCGCGGTGAGAAGCGCGGGACCTCCTCGGGGTCCAGCTCCAGGAAGTCCGCCAGCGCCTCGGGCGTGGCGCTCAGTCCGAACCTGCCGCACACGGCGTCCTCCTCGGCTGCGCACCCGGCGAACCTATCGCCCGCGGCGGGCATCGGGTAGCGTCGGGGCCATGGGAGACTTCAAGAACTACATCACCCCGCGCGGCTATGCGCGGCTCCGACGCGAGCAGGACTCGCTACGCAGCGTGAAGCGCCCGGCGATCGTCGAGGAGGTCTCGCGCGCCGCGGCCATGGGCGACCGCTCCGAGAACGCCGAGTACATCTACGGCAAGAAGAAGCTGCGCGAGATCGATCGACGCCTGGGGTGGCTGGACCGGCGCATCGACGCCGCCGAGATCGCGGACCCGGCCATCGACCGCGGCGACACGGTCTACTTCGGGGCGACGGTATGCCTGGCCTACCCCGACGGGAGCGAGCGGACCTACTCGCTGGTCGGCGAGGACGAGATCGAGGCCGACCGCGGCCGCATCTCGTGGCGCTCGCCGCTGGGCAAGGTCCTGATGCGCCGCCGCGAGGGCGATGAGGTCGTCCTGCGCCACGCGGGCGAGAAGACCGTCATCGAGATCCTCGAGGTGCGTTACGAGGCTCAGGAGCCCGATTCCGAGGCCTGAGCGCCGACGGAACGCTGAGCGGGGGCGACTCCGCGAGCGGAGCCGGCGCCGCACTAGTTCCGGCGGGTCTCGTAGTCGTAGCTGATGAGCTCGCCGCCCTGGTAGGTCATGCGCTCACGGCGCGACTCGTCGGTGATGGACACGACGCCGCGGTTGTCGTTGGAGAGATCCTTCGCGGCGGCGATCGCCTGGACGCGGGTCTCGAAGGTCTGCAGTTCCTCGCCATAGGATACTTCGAACATGTACACCTCTGTGGGGTTGATGGGGGCCTCGGGGCTTTGGCACGGTGAGCGCGGAGGTCCCCGGAGCCGGCGGGCGCGGAAGGTACGCGTCCGGTGCCATCCTGTCAATGACGGAGCACGCCACCCAGTGTCTGCGGGCGCTCGGTGTCATGGCGCGCTGGAGGAGGCGTAGTGGGGGTGAGCCGCACACGCGAGGTGCAGGTGCTGGGCCGCGCGGCCGGGGCCCCAGCGCTGGATCGGGTGGCCGTGGAGGAGCCGCTCGAGATCCGGGTCGAGGGCCAGGCGCTGGCCGTGCTGCTGCGGACGCCCGGAGACGACCGGGAGCTGGTGGCCGGCTTCCTCTTCGGCGAGGGGCTCATCGACGGCGCCGACGATCTGGCGGCGCTCGCGCCATGCCGCGATCCGTCGAGCGCGGAGGCGGCAGGGGCCGAGTCGAACCGCTGGAACGTGCGCCTGCAGCCGGGCTGCTCAGGGCTGGGCCAGCGGCTCGAGGCGGCCCGGCGGCGCTTCACCGCCGGCGCGAGCTGTGGTCTGTGCGGCAAGGCGTCCATCGAGAGCCTGGCGCAGGTGGTGCGCCCCCACCCGAGCCACGCCGTGGTCGAGGCTTCGCTGCTGGCCGAAGCGACCGGGCGCGCTCGCGAGCACCAGGCGCTCTTCGACCGCACCGGCGGCACGCACTGCGCCGCCCTCTTCGGACCGGCACCCGAGCGCGCGCTGCTGGGGGTGGCCGAAGACGTCGGACGCCACAACGCGGTGGACAAGCTCGTCGGCCGGATGCTTCTCGACGAGCGCCTGCCCGACGCGAGCTGCGTGCTCTGGCTCAGCGGGCGGGTGAGCTTCGAGATGGTGCAGAAGGCCCTGCTCGCCGGGGTCGGCGCCGTGGTGGCCGCCGGCGCCCCCACCTCGCTGGCGGTCGCGCTGGCCCGGGCCAACCGCCTGACCCTGCACGCCTTCGCCGCCGACGGTCGCTACAACCTCTACGCGGGGGCCGGGCTCGAGGAGGCCGAGGTCACCCCCTGAGCCCGTCACAAGAGCTCGAGCTGGCGGGAGCGCGAGGGCCGGGCGAAGGTGTCGGTGCGCGGCGCCGGCCGCTCGGCATCGAAGCCCAGGCGCTCGACGCTGGAGCGCCACAGCGCCTCGATGGCGTCCCAGCGCTGGCCCTGACCGCTCATTCGAGCGCCGAAGCGCGAGTCGTTCCGCTTGCCGCCGCGACACTCGGCGATCGCGTGCATCACCTTGTCCGCGCGGTCGGGCAGCGCCTCCCGGAGGCGCGCCTCGAAGATCCCCGCCACCGGGCCCGGCAGGCGCAGCATCGTGTGGCCGGCCGACCGCGCCCCGGCCTCCCGCGCGGCGGCCAGGATGCGCGGCACCTCCGCGTCGTTGAGCCCGGGGATGATCGGCGCCACGTTCACGCCCACGTGCAGCCCCGCCGCCGCCAGGCGCTCGATGGTGCGCAGCCGCCGCTCTGGCGAGGCGGCGTAGGGCTCCACCGCGCGCGCGTGGGCGACCTCGATGAAGGGCAGGCTCACGGTGACGTGGCACGAGGCGGCCGCGTCCAGCGCGCAGAGCAGCTCGACGTCTCGCTCGATGAGCGTGGCCTTGGTGATGATGCCGACCGGCTGCCGGTACTCCAGGCACACCTCGAGGCAGCGACGGGTCAGCTCGTAGCTGGCCTCCAAGGGCTGGTAGCAGTCGGTGTTGCCCGAGAAGACCAGGACCTCGCCCGTCCAGCGCGGGCGCTCGAAGGCGGCCCGCAGCAGCTCCGGCGCGTCCGGTTTGACGACGATGGTGCGCTCGAAGTCGGTGCCGGCGCCGTAGCCCAGGTACTCGTGGGTCGGCCGGGCGTAGCAGTAGGCGCAGCCGTGCCAGCAACCGCGATAGGGGTTGAGGCTCCACCGGAAGCTGATGTCGGGGCTGCGGTTCTGGCTGAGGATGTCCCGCGTGTGGTCGAAGAAGACCTCCAGGCGCGTGCGCGGCGCCTCCTCCAGCCACTCGATGGCCGTCGACGACCACGGGTTCGGAGGGTTGGTGACCCGCTGGAGGTTCGGGCGCTGGCCTGGGCTCGCCATGCCGCGAGCATATACTGAACATCCGTGCGGCACAAGCGCCGCGTCACGCGCCGTTCTCCGCCTCGGTCAGGCGCGGCGGCGACGCCGGGCGGCGCTGAGCAGCAGCAGCGAGGCCACCAGCCCGAGCGCCGGCGAGCCGCCGCTCGACTGACAGCCGCTGGCCGGCCGGGCGCGCGGCCCCAGGATGGGTCCTCGGGGTCCGGGCTCGACCGCCTCCGCCACCGCCGCGTCGAGCTCGCCTCCGGCGTCGGGCTCCTCGTCGGGCGGCGTCGACGCGTCGGGCGGCGTCCAGGGCAGGCAGCCCTCGGGCCCGAAGACCTGGCCGCCTTCCAGCCGCGCCAGGCCCAGCGCCGCGCCGCCCATCCCGGCCATGGGCATGCCCCCGGCCGGCCCGCCCCACGGGTTGAGGAGCTCCGGCACCTGGTCGTGGGCCCGCGCCCGCGCCTGGGCGACGACCCGCTCCACGAGGAAGTCGGCCTCGAACTGCCTGCCGCTGGCAGACAGCGCCGCGGCCGCGCGCAGATCGGCCAGCACGGACTCGCGGTCGGCGTCCTCGGGGTCGTCGGTGCGCGCCAGCCCGCGCCCCGGACCCAGCGCCAGCAGCCCGACCGAGTCCAGGGTGGCGCCGGCCAGCGCGCTGTCGGCGGGGATGAGGCCCCAGTTGACGGCTTCGACCACGGAGGCGTCGCGCGCCGTCCCCGCCGCCAGCTCCTGCAGGTTGCCGGCCAGCGCCCCCGTGTCGGGGTCGACCAACCGCGCGAGCAGCGCCTCGCGCAGCGCCTGGGCGTGCTCGGCGAAGCGCGTGGCGGCCCCCGGGTCGGCCATCCGCGAGGCGATGCGCGAGGCCGCGCACAGGCCGACCGCCGCCGCGATGGTGGTCGACGCGTGCTGGCGCGCGTCACCGGCGTACTCCCAGATGCCGGCGTCGGCCCGGACGAGGCCGGTCTCCGGGTCGGTGAAGGCCTCGAGGGCGCCAGCGATGCGCTCGCGGATCAGCAGCCAGTGCGGCTCGAGCCGGGCCAGGCTGCTCTGGCGGTCAGCCCACTCGCCGAGCGCCCACAGGTAGAGCCCGAAGCCGTCGAAGCCCAGCGACGGGGTGGTCGGCGAGGCCTCGCCCCGGGTGTCCTCGGTGGCGTCGCCGTAGTAGCGCGAGACGCTGACGGCGTAGTCGGCGCCGACCGCTGCACTCAACCTGCCGGCGTGCCCGTTCAGAACGAAGGACAGCGCGTCCCAGGCCTCGTCCGCGTATCCGGCCTGGGACAGCGCGCTGGCGGCGTAGGCCAGGTCCCTGGGGTAGCTGCGTTGGCGCGGCCCGGGCAGCAGGCTCGCCACGATCTGGCCGGCCGGCCGCACCAGCCCGTCGTTGGGCTCCCGCACCTGGCTCATCCGCAGGCTCACCAGGGCCTGGGTCCACACGGCCAGCTCGTCGTCACCCACCAGCACGTTGCCCTGGTCCGCGACCCGTCGGGCGATGGCGTCGCGCCCGGACCACGCACGCCACGCCGCCAGCTCGTCGTCCAGCAGCGCGCGCGGCGCGCGATCGGCCACCCACAGCTCCAGCGCCTGCGCCAGCTCCTGGTCCTCGCTGACGTCGCCGTAGGCGGACACCACCGTGAGCCAGGACTGGGCCCCCGAGGCGAGCGCGATGGGGCCGCGGGCGAAGGCCAGCGCCAGGGCGTCGCCCTCGACCGGGTTCGCCACGTCCCCGCCGGACACGCCCCCGGTGAGCACGCCCAGCGAGACGAAGTCGCCGTAGGGATCGGAGGGGCTCAGGGCCACCTGGTTGGCGGTGGGCAGGGTCCGGTAGACCAGCCGGTGGCGCGACGAGTGGCTGACCTCCTGGAAGATCGAGGGGCCGACCAGGGTGACCTGCTCGTCCTTCGACGAGGCCTCGGGGGTGCCGCTGCCGACCGCGTAGCGCAGCAGCGCGGCGATGGTGACCGAATGCTCGCTGAGGGGATCCTCGTTGGTGACCCGAGCCACCAGCGCGACGCCGGGCCGTCCAAGGCCCCAGGGCGCGAACCACCAGCTCTCGACGGCGAGCGGGCCGATCCGGTGGCTCACGCGGAGCACGCCCGTGCCGGGCTCGAACGCGATGCTGTCCGCCGCGCGATCGTCGAGCCACACGCCAGGGGCGCCGTCGATGGCGACGCCGGCGAAGCTGTCGCCGGCCAGGTCGATGGCCGCGTCGCCGGGGGTGCGCTCGGCGTACACGTGGGTCATGAAGCCGTCGAGCCGCCCCGACGGCGTGAGCACCCACGCGGTGCCGAACCCGTTCCCGAACGGGATGCGGGCCTCGCTCGGGGCCCCGGGTACCAGCATCAGCAAGGCGGCGAGAGAGGCGACAGGGACCACGCGGCGCGCTCGGGGCAGGGGGGACCCGCTCATCTTGCCTGGGCAGAGGTATCGAAGGCCAGCCTCGCCACGTGGCGCCGCGTGACTATACTGGGGCCGTCGTGTCTGGAAGTCGTCTCCCACGCCCGCTTCGCGCGTTGCGCACCCGTCTCGCCGAGATGGAAGCGCCCGCCGCCTTGCGCGCCCGCTCGGCCGCGAACCGAATCGAGGTGCGGCAGTTTGCGGGCGCGGTAGTGTATCAACCGCACTTCGAAGTGCCGATGCGCGTGGCGCACATCACCGATCAACACTTCGGACGCGTCACCTCTGCTGCGACGCAACACGCCGCCCGCGCCCTGGTGAACGAGGCCCGACCGGACCTCGTCGTCATCACCGGCGACTTCGTGGCCCACGGCCTGAACTACCTGGATCAGCTCGGCGAGGTGCTCGGCGGCATCGACGCGCCGGTCTACGGCGTGCTGGGAAACCACGACCACTGGTGCGGCGCCGACGAGGTGCGCCGCGCCCTGGCCCGCGCCGGCGTCGAGGTGCTCGACAACGCCCACACCATGGTCGAGGTGCGCGGCCAGCGGCTGCAGCTCGTCGGCCTGGACGACGCCTACACGGGCCACGCCGACCGCGACAAGGCCCTGCGCGGCCTGCGCCGCGATCTGCCCTCGCTGGGCCTGTCCCACATCGCCGAGGAGGCCGACGCCCTCTGGGCCGCCGGCGTCCCGCTGGTGCTCTCCGGCCACACCCACGCCGGCCAGGTCACCCTGGCGCGCATGCACGAGCTGACCCTGGGCAAGGTGGTCGGCCACCGCTACATCCACGGCCTCTACGGCTGCCGCCGCGGCGAACGCCAGGAGGGAGCCGTCTACGTCGGAGCCGGCGTCGGCGCCGCCGTCATGCCCCTGCGCCTCGGAGAACGCGCCCGCCGGGAGATCACGCTGTTCGAGCTGGGCACCGCCCCCGGCACCTTCGACGAACACCACACCGAACAACCGCCCCACCCCGGCCGCGATCCGTCAGCCCGCACGAGGGCGAAGCGCGCCGCGCAGGTGGTGAAGAAGCGGCAGAAGCGGGAGAAGCAGCGGTAGGCGAGGGAGGCGGGGGGACCGGGGGGCGGGGACCGAGACGGAGGCCGAGACCGGGGCCGGGACCGGGGCCGAGGCCGAGACCGAGGCCGAGACCGAGACCGGCGCCGAGGCCGAGACCGGCGCCGAGGCCGAGACCGGCACCGAGGCCGAGGCCGAGACCGAGACCGGCACCGAGACCGAGACCGAGACCGGCGCCGAGAGCGCAACTGCCACCGGCACCGGCCGTCCCCGGCGGCCCGCGCCGCCGGGGACGGCGCGCTCTCAGCGGTTGGGGAAGATGAGCTTCCAGGTGATGGCCTGGACGCTGTCGAGCATCGCCAGGATGCGCTCGCCGTCTAGGCCGAGGAGAGACCGAGCACCGAGGCCGAGACCGAGACCGAGACCGAGGCCGAGACCGGCACCGAGGCCGAGACCGACCCGAGGCCAGACACGATACTGAGGCCGAGACCGGACTCCGAGGCCGGCCACGGCCGGTCCACACCACGGACTCGGACCGGACACGGACTCGGACTGGCACTCGGACCGGCCACGGACTCGGTCTCGGACCGCGGACTGGGACCCGGCCACGGACCCAGACCAGGACCCAGACCGCCGGCCGCAGACCTGGAACCAGACTCCAGAACCGGCCACGGACTCGGACTCACCGACCTGGACTCGACTCAGAACCAGCCACGGACTCGAACCGGCCACAGACTCAGACTCAGACCACAGACTCAGAACTGGCCACGGACCCAGGAACCAGGCCACAGACTCAGAACCCGGCCACGGACCCGGAACCAGCCTCAGACTCGACTCGGTCACGGACTCGGAACCGGTCCACAGACTCGACTCAATCACGGACTCAGACCAGACCACGGCCTCGGTCACAGACCCGGACCCAGACCCAGACCGGTCACGGACCCGGACCCGGACCCAGACCTGGACCCGGACCCGGACCCTCAGACCTGGTCACGGCCCCTTCGGCCATCGCCCCCCTCCAGGGCCGCCAGTTGAGGTGGCTGCTGCCGCTCCGGCGCTGGGCCGTCAAGGACCGTCGGAGCTTCGCTCCTCGGCCGCTTCGCGGCGGCCTGCGGCCGTCCCTGACGGCCCAGCGCCGAAGCGGCTGGTGGTGGGGGCTCAACTGGCGGCCCTGGAGGCGAGAGATGGTTGGCGAGTCGGGGATGGATGCGGAGCGGGTGGCGGCGCGGGCGGCGGTGGGGCTCTTCGGGTTGGCGCGGGGGTTGCCGCCTTCGTTCCGCGCGCTTGGGCGACCAGGCGACGCGGGCGGGGGCGTCGGCGGCGCTGAACCTGGCCGAGGGCGGCGGGCGCTTCGGACGGGACCGGGTGCAGCACTACCGCATCGCGTATGGGAGCGCGCGGGAGGCGTCGATGGCGCTGGAGCTGATGGTCGGCGCGGGGGCGGTGCCGGAGGCGGCCGGTGCGGAGGTGCTGGAGCTGCTGGACCGGGTCAAGGCGATGACCTGGCGGATGATCCACCCGCGGCGGTAGCGCGGAAGGCGGCGGCGGCGGCCGTCAGCGAGACCGGGGCCGGGACCGTGTCCGAGACCGAGACCGGGGCCGGCGCCGAGACCGAGACCGAGACCGGCGCCGAGGCCGAGACCGGCACCGAGGCCGAGACCGACACCGAGGCCGAGACCGAGGCCGTGACCGGCGCCGAGACTGAGACCGAGACCGGCACCGAGACCGAGATCGGTTCCGTCAGCGGCGCTGGCGCCGGCGCGGTGCGCCGGCTGGGCGGCCGCCGGAATCGTGGGTCACGCGTATCGGAGCGCCGTGCTGCGGAGCGCGTCGGCGAGGTCGTAGATGGCGTCGACGCTCTCGAGGGGTATGCGGGTCTCGTGTTTGTCCTCGTCGAAGATGCCGACGTACTTCTGCGAGCGGTTGAAGTGCAGCCGACAGATCGGCTTGCGATTGTTGTCGTCGACCAGCACGCCGAAGTACGAGCGGGTGTCGCGGTATGTGATCCGATTCGCGGGGATCACCGCGCGCACGATGGCGCGGACCACGTGATAGCCCTCGAGTTCCTCTTCGGTCGTCTCGATGCCGTTGTCGTCGGCTCCGCTCTCGTCGACCTCGTCGGACGGCAGCGGTTCCGGCGCCACCGCCTCCTCGGGCTCGCTGCGCTCGAGGGCGGTGCGAAGGCGATCCGTGACGCGTTCGCCGAGGTGTTGCTGGAACGCGCGCCGTACCAACTCCGCGAACTGCTCGCGGACGGAGGCGGTAAAGCGGCCCCCGTGGGCCTGAGTGAAGAAGAACCGGACGAACTCCTCTTCGGGGTCCTCGAGCTGCTTCGTGATGATGCGTTTGATCTCAGTCAGGTACTTGAGGTCGTTGGCCGAGCTCAGCATCTTCTCGAGGTCGAAGTTCTCCTTGGTGAGCTTGCGAAGCTCGGCGACCAGCGGCTCTCGAAGGTCCGCGAGGTTCAACTCGAGGAAGGGCTTCTTGTCCATCTTGTTGGGCTCGTCCAGGTCCGAGTAGAACCGGTAGACGACCCCGTTCGTGAGCACGCCGATGCGGGCCTTCGTGACCGCGAAGTACCGATAGAGCTGACTCATGTTCGCGTCGCTCAGATCGACCCGCGCCTGCTTGCACTCGATGAGCATGATGATCTCGCCATCGCGCTGGATGGCGTAGTCCACCTTCTCGCCCTTCTTCATCCCGACAACGCCCTGCTCCGCCGCCGTGAACTCGGGCACGACCTCGAGCGGGTTGAAGACGTCGTATCCGAGCGCAGAGATGAAAGGCATGACCAGGGCGTTCTTGGTCGCTTCTTCCGTCTCCAGATGCCCGAACAGAAGCGGCAAGCCGCTTGGCGAGCGAATCGATCCGTTCAACGAAGCTCATGACGCGTTTCTCCGGCTGGTGAGGCGGGCAGGATACGGCCGGTGCACGCTACCCCCGCGGGCGAGCACCTGCAACGGCACCCGAGACGGTCTCTGAGACCGAGACCCGGACCGAGGCCGGGGCCGGGGCCGGGGCGTTGACGGTGTCGGTGTCGGTGTCAGAGTCGGTCTCAGGGACGGTGGCCGAGACGGTGTCGGTGTCGGAGACGGTTCCGGTCTCAGCGGCGGCCTCGCTCTTGGCCGCGGAGCCGGACTCGGCGCCGATCTCGGACGCGGACCCGGACCCGGACTCGGACCCGGCCACGGACCCGGACCCGGCCACGGACTCGGAACCGGCCACGGACTCGGTCACGGACCCGGAACCGGCCACGGACTCGGAACCGGCCACGGACTCGGAACCGGCCACGGACTCGGACTCGGTCACGGACCCGGAACCGGAGCCGGACTCGGACTCGGTCACGGACCCGGAACCGGCCACGAACCGGTCACCTCGGACCTGACCCGGACCCGGACTCGGACCCGGACCCGGACCCGGGCCCTCGGACCCGGTCACGGCCCTTCGGCCATCGCCGCCCTCCAGGGCCGCCAGTTGAGGTGGCTGCTGCCGCTCCGGCGCTGGGCCGTCAAGGACCGTCGGAGCTTCGCTCCTCGGCCGCTTCGCGGCGGCCTGCGGCCGTCCCTGACGGCCCAGCGCCGAAGCGGCTGGTGGTGGGGGCTCAACTGGCGGCCCTGGAGGCGAGAGATGGTTGGCGAGTCGGGGATGGACGCGGAGCGGGTGGCGGCGCGGGCGGCGGTGGGGCTCTTCGGGTTGGCGCGGGGGTTGTCGCCTTCGTTCCGCGGGCTTGGGCGACCAGGCGACCCGGGCGGGGGCGTCGGCGGCGCTGAACCTGGCCGAGGGCGGCGGGCGCTTCGGACGGGACCGGGTGCAGCACTACCGGATCGCGTACGGGAGCGCGCGGGAGGCGTCGATGGCGTTGGAGCTGATGGTCGGCGCGGGGGCGGTGCCGGAGGCGGCCGGCGCGGAGGTGCTGGAGCTGCTGGACCGGGTCAAGGCGATGACCTGGCGGATGATCCATCGGCGGCGGTAGCGCGGACGGCGACGTCGGCGGCGGTCAGCGAGACCGCCGCCGAGGCCGGACCGGCGGGCCGAGACTGGGACCGAGACCGTGAGCCGAGGCCGAGGGACCAGACCGGCACTGAGACCGGCGCCGAGGCCGAGACCGGCACCGAGACCGGCACCGAGGCCGAGGCCGAGACCGGCGCCGAGGCCGAGACCGGCGCCGAGGCCGAGGCCGAGACCGAGACCGCCGAGGCCGAGACCGAGACCGGCGCCGAGGCCGAGACCGGCACCGAGGCCGAGACCGACACCGGGCCGCGCCACCGAGACCGGCACCGAGACCGGCGCCGAGAGCGCAACCGCCACCGGCACCGGCCGTCCCCGGCGGCCCGCGCCGCCGGGGACGGCGCGCTCTCAGCGGTTGGGGAAGATGAGCTTCCAGGTGATGGCCTGGACGCTGTCGAGCATCGCCAGGATGCGCTCGCCGTCGGCCGCCGGGACGGCCCGGAGCCCGACCAGCAGCCGCACCGCCGCCGACGCCTCCCGCGAGCTGGCGTAGGCGATGCGGTAGTACTGCACCTTGTCGCGCCCGAAGCGCCCCGACCCCTCCGCCAGGTTCAGCGGCACCGACACCACGGCCCGGGTCGCCTGGTCCCCGATGGCCCTGTACGTGGCCCCCAGGCCCTCGATGAGCCCGAACACGCCCACCGCCGCGTCCGTCGCCAACCTCTCGACCTCCAACGCCTTCTCCGTACCACGCATGTCCCGCCTCCTGGGCAGCCAGTTGAGGCCCCCAACCCCCCGAGCCTTCCTCGTCGTCTCCGTCAGGGACGGCCGAAGGCCGCCGCGAAGCGGCCGAGGAGCGAAGCTCCGAAGGTCCTTGACGGAGACGACGAGGAAGGCGACCAACCAGCCTCGACTGGCTGCCCAGGAGGCGGCGCGCGCCGTGGCGGTGCGGTGGCGGTGGCGGTGGCGGTCTCGGTGCCGGAGACGGCGTCGGTCCCGGTGTCGGAGACGGCTTCGGTGTCGGAAACGGAGACCGTGGCCGAGGCGGTGTCGGTCGCCGTGACCGAGACCGTGGCAGCGCCCGCCGCCGTTGCTGTCGCCGAGGCCGACGCCGGCACCGACGCCGAGACCGGCACCGAGACCGAGGCCGAGACCGAGACCGAGACCGAGACCGGCACCGAGGCCGAGACCGGCGCCGAGACCGAGGCCGAGACCGGCACCGAGACCGAGGCCGAGACCGGCGCCGAGGCCGAGACCGAGACCGGCGCCGAGGCCGAGACCGGCGCCGAGACCGAGGCCGAGACCGGCGCCGAGACCGAGGCCGAGACCGGCGCCGAGGCCGAGACCGGCGCCGAGGCCGAGACCGGCGCCGAGGCCGAGACCGGCACCGGCACCGGCACCGGCACCGAGACCGGCACCGACACTGCTGCCGACGCCGACCCCGTCGGGGGCTATTCGCAGGGTGGGGGGATGTCGGGGGTGAGGTTGGTCATTGGGGTAGGGTTGGCGAGGGTGCCGAAGGCTCGGCCGGCCAGCGCCAGCTCGATGGGGGTGGCGTCGGGGGTGCCGGTGAGGGTGATGGTGGCGGTTCCGGCGCTCAGGGTGCCGGGGCCGGGGAGGAGGGCTCCGGCGGGGGTGGCGCAGGGGGGCGTGGGGGAGGAGGCGGTGCAGGCGGGGAGCGAGCTGCCGTCCCAGGTGGCCTTGGTGAGGTCGGTGGTGGGTGAGAGGTTGGTGGCTTCGATGGTGACGCCGGCCACCTCTTGGGGCGCGAGGGCGCCGGCCGTGTCGGGGTAGAGCGCCAGGGTCAGGCCTTCGAGGTCGCTGCGGTCGGTGATGCCGGGCTCGGTGGCGCCGTAGAAGGAGTCGACCACCTGGCGGGTCAGGGGCAGGACGGCGCCGGGGCGGACGAAGGCGGGCAGCTCGGTGACCGGGGCGGACGCTTCGAGGGCGACCAGGCCGTCTGGGCCGGGCTTGGCCTGGATGGGGCTCTGGCCCAGGAGCGGCCACCAGCCCTCGCCGGGCAGATCGAGGGTGCGGGTGGTGGCGCCCTCGGTGACCACCGGCGCGACCAGGAGGTCGTCGCCCAAAAAGAAGAGGTCGGCGTGGGGGGCCCAGAGCGGCGGGTGGTCGGGCTCGACCAGCCAGGGGTGGCGCACCAGGGGCAGTCCAGAGGCCACCGCCTCCTTCGTGAGCGCCCGGAACAGTGGCAGCAGGCGGACGTGCACGCTGGCCCAGCGGCGGTGGTGGGCCAGGGTCTCGGCGTCCCGGTCGAAGCTCCAGTTGGCGCACTCGCTGGAGCCGTGGTGGGTGCGCATCACCGGCTGGAGGGCGGCCAGGGCGTCCCAGCGCAGGAAGAGCTCCTTGGTGGTCGCCGGCGCGGCGAAGGACGAGTAGCCGGCGATGTCCGAGCCGAAGACGGGCACGCCCGAGAGGCCGACGTGGGTGGCGATGGAGATGATGGTGGGCAGGCCGTCGTCGCGGTCCCAGTCGGTGTCCTGGTCGCCGCCCCAGAGCATGGGGGTCCAGGGGCGCGGTGGCGCCGCGGGTGGAGGCCCAGCCGCTGCGCGCGAAGAAGACCCAGCCCTCGGCGGTGTCCGGGCCGCCGCCGTGCACCTCGGTCATCACCTGGCGATTGATCTGCTGCCACATGAGCGGGTAGCGGTTGTGGGCCACCCAGGGGTCCTCGCCCGAGGAGAGCACGGCGTCTGTCGGCAGCCACTCGGCGAAATCGGCCATCCAGCCGTCCACGCCCAGGGTCTGCGCGGCCGTGCGCAGATAGCCCGCCACCCAGTCGCGGGCGTCGGGGTTGGTCAGGTCGACCATGCTGGCGTCGCGCCCGGCGGGGTCGGGGAACACGTAGGTGCCGCCGCCCGGCGCCTGGATGAGGAAGCCGCCGGCGGTGCCCTCGTCCCACATGGGGACATTGCTGGGCACGAAGGGGTTGAAGTAGGCCAGGAACGCGAAGCCGCGCGCGTGCAGCCAGGCGATGTCGTCGGGCAGGTCGGGGTACTGGGCGGGGTCCCAGGCCCAGGCGTAGGACAGGCGATAGCCGCTGGGGCCTTCGGTGCCGCCGATCCAGTCCTCGCTCCAGATGGCCGAGGAGGGGACGCCGCCGTCGCGCAGGGTGTCGGCGACCTGCCGCAGGTGCGCGGGCCCGCCCACGGCGTCGTTCCAGGGCGCGAAGATCCAGTCGGGCGGCGTGCCTGTGCGCCCGATGATGTCGGTGACCCTCGCCAGACGCTCGCGCGGCGTGTCGCCGGCGATCAACACCAGCGCCGGCAGCTCGCCGTGGCTGCGCAGGGTCCCCACGGGCGCGCTCAGGTCCAGCTCGGCGCAGGCGTCGATGTCCAGCACCGCAGACCACCCCGCCGTCGAGTGCCAGACCCCCATCGGCGCGTAGGCCGCCTCGGGCAGGTTGTTGATGGGGAAGATGCCGCCGCCGGGGGGCTTGCCGATGCCCTGCTCCTGCGTCCAGAGCGGGAAGCGGTGGCCGCGCAGATCCAGCCCCACCGCCTGCGTGCCCAGGCCGAAGAAGGACTCGTCGGCTCCGATGGCGAAGCGGAGGGCGCCGGTGCGGGCGCCGGGCGAGACCAGGGCCAGCCGCAACGCGCCGTCGTCTCGCGGCTCGAAGCGCAGCGTGGCCGGCCCCGCCGCGGTGTCCAGCCGCAGCGTCAGGGCCCCGGACTCCATGCTCACCTCGGGACGCGCCGCGCTGGCCGGCGCGCTGACCGGGATGACGTCCAGGTCGATGCGCAGGGCGCCGAAGAGCTGGTCGACCTCGGGCTCGCCGCCCTGGGCGATGGCGAGCCAGGCGTCGCAGCCGGCGGGGCTGCTGAGGACGGGTTCGTCCACGCCGGGGGGACGCACCGACCACACGCAGCCGTCGGGATCCACCCGCACCACCCAGCCGCCGACTGCGTGGTCCAGGGGGTCGCCGCTGGCGTCGGCCTCCGACGCATCGACCTGGAGCGCGTCGGCGTCGGTGCTCGAAGCGTCACCCGCGCCGTCCCGGTCGGGCAGCTCGGGCAGGTCGGCGTCCGTGGTGGCGGAGTCGCCGCACCCCAGGGGCACCAGCAGCGCGGCGATGAGCAGTGTACGGAGCATGCAGAGGCCTCTCAGGGTCGGGAGCAGCGGTCCCACAGCGCCGGCAGCAGCGCGCCTGCCGAGCCGCGCAGGTGCACGTCGGCGACCTCCGAGATGGGGGTCGGCTCGGGGTTGATGTCGATGAGGAAGGCCCCGCTGCGCTTTCCGTGCAGGGCCAGCGCCGCCGGGGGCCAGACCGTGGCCGAGGTACCAGCGACCAGGACGACGTCGGCCTCCCCGGCGAAACGCTGGCAGTGCTCGAGCACGCCGGGCCAGTAGGTCTCGCCGAACCACAGGATGTGAGGGCGCATGGCGCCGCCGCAGTGGTTGCAGCGCGGGACGGGGTCGGCGTCGGGGACCGCGTCGTCGGGCCACGGAGCCCGCTCGGAGCACACGCTGCAACGCATCACGTCGATGGTGCCGTGGATCTCGATCAGCCGGCGGCTGCCGGCGCGCCGGTGCAGCCCGTCGACGTTCTGCGTGGCCAGGAGGAACTCTGGGAAGCGGGGCTCCATCCGGGCGATGACCGCGTGCGCCGGGTTCGGCTCGCACCCGCCGTAGATGGCGCGCCGCCAGCGGTACCAGCGCCACACCCGCGCCGGGTCACGCTGGAAGGCCTCGGGGGTGGCCAGATCCTCGGCACGGAAGCCCTCCCACAGGCCGCCCTGCCCTCGGAACGTGGGGATCCCCGACTCGGCCGACACGCCGGCGCCGGTCAGCACCAGGACGCGCTGCGCCCGCCGGATCGCGCCGGCGGCCTCGGCGAGTGCGGCGCTGGCCAGCGTCGCGGCAGGGCTCACCGGGTCAGCGGATCGGGTGGCGGCGGCGGCGGGTGGACCACGCCATCCCGAGCAGCCCCAGCGCAGCCAGGGCCAGCGGGAGGGCGCCGGTCCCACCCTGGCAGCCCGTGGGGCCGCCGCCGACCTGCGAGGTGGGGGTGGTCGTGGGCGGCGGCGTCACGGCGGGCTTGCCGTCCAGCGACAGGTAGGTGGGGTCCTTGGCCTCGATCGACGCCTCCAGCGCCGGCAGGTCGGCCAGGGCCACCACCGTCGGGGGACCGGTGGCGGCCAGCTGCTCGACCCGGGCGGCCGCGGCCTCGGTGGGCGCAGGGTCGGCGAAGACGTAGTCGCCGCCCCACTGGTTGATCGGGCCTTCGATGACGATGGTCTCGCCGGAGCTCAAGGTGATGGTGACCTCGTCGATCACGCCGTTGTCGCCGCAGGTGCCCACCGCGTCGGCCTGGTGGATGTTGGAGACCTCGGGGAGCTCGGCGTTGAGCGCGAACATCGGGTCGCGGGTCATCTCGTCGGCCGAGACCGTCGTGAACAGGCGCGTCAGGTAGGGATGGGTGTCGACCTGCTGCTGGGCGTCCATGAGCGGCTCGACCACGCGGGTCGCCAGGTCGGAGGCGAAGGCCTGGGCGTCGAAGGCGCCGGGCTCGAGGAGCTGGAGGCAGGTCTCCTTGTTCCAGTTGTAGAAGGCGGCCTCGTCCGTGCAGTCCTCGGGCAGCGCGTCGGCCGGCGGCATCGGCATGTGCTTGCGGATGAGGGCCTGGATCTGGGCGTCGCGCGGGAAGCCCTGGTTCAGCATCGCGTCGAGGAAGGTGGCCGGGTCGCTCAGCTTGGCCAGCGCGTCGGTGTCGTATCGCCCGGCGCTCCAGAGCTGCTCGCCGATGTCGTGCGGGCCGGCGAACTCGGTGATGAAGCCGTGACCGGCGGCGTCATCGATGGCCTGGGTGGCCACCTCGGTGTAGTTGGCGCCATAGCCGAGCCAGTCGATCTTCTTCTCGTTGACGACGACGTTGTACCAGTTGGTCGGAACGGCGCGGTGGTCGGCCAGCACCCACACCTTCACCGGCATGTCGGGCTGGGCGGCGATGCGGGTCAGCACCAGCGGCACGCAGGGCTCGTCGGAGTCCATCTCCAGGACCACCGGCTGCAGGTCGCCCACGCCCTCGTCCTGGCCGAGCTTCATCGCCACGAAGTTCAGGCCCTGGTCGACGTAGTGCTCGAGGATGGGCAGCGAGGCCTCCGGCTGGTCGAAGCCGCGGGAGTCGAGCCACTCGAGCAGCTTCGACGCGTCGTTGGCGGCCAGGGTGACCGTCTCGAAGGGGCCCACCTGCTCCTCGGCGAGCACGACGACCTCGTCGCCGCCTGCGCCTCCGGCCTGGGGCGGTCCGGCGGCGTCCTCCTCGGGCGAGAAGAAGCCGCACTGTCCATCGCCCCACTGCCAGTTCAGGTACCACTGCGGCTGGGTGCGCTGCTCGACCGCGCTGAAGAAGCCCTGTGCGCCCACCCGGATCTTGGGGGTCCCGCTGACCGGCACCACCCACGCGAAGTCCTTGGCCTCGCCCTGGTAGGCGATCTGGATGGTCGCCGTCACCTTGCCGGGCTCGACCGAGAACACGATCTGCTCGCCGGTCTGGTCGATGGGCACGAAGCTGCAGAAGAAGCCACCGCACGCGGCGGCGGGCGGGGCGGTCAGCGCGATGAGCGCGATGGCGGCGGCTGCGGCGAACGCGCCGACGAGGGTGCGGGGGGCGGCCATGACGGACTCCGGGGGATCGAGACGCCCTCAGGATAGCAGGATGGCGTGCTGGACGCGATGATGCAGCGCGGGACGGCGGCGCGCTCCGCCCGTGGTATATGGCGGTCGAGCGCCCGTATGAACGGGCAGGTGCAACGGGGCGTGGGATGCCGAAGGTCGTGATCATCGGTGGCGGATTCGCCGGACTCAACGCCGCGCGCGCTCTGGGCGGGGTGAAGGACGTCGAGGTGACCCTCATCGACCGGCGCAACCACCACCTCTTCCAGCCGCTTCTGTACCAGGTCGCCACCGCCGGCCTCTCGCCGGCCGAGATCGCCGCTCCGATCCGGGCGCTGGTCTCCGACCACGAGAACGTCCGGGTGCTGTGCGGTGCCGTGGCGCGGGTCCTGCTGGCCGAGCGGCGCGTCGAGGGCGAGTTCGGGACGCTCGAGTACGACCACCTGGTCGTGGCCACCGGCACCGAGCACACCTACTTCGGCCACGAGGACTGGGAGCCCTTCGCCCCCGGGCTGAAGACCCTGGCGCAGGCCACCGAGATCCGCCGCCGGGTGCTCGAGGCCTTCGAGGCCGCCGAGCGCATCCCCGAGGCCAGCGCGCGCAAGCGGCTGCTGACCTTCGTGGTGGTGGGCGGCGGACCCACCGGCGTGGAGCTGGCCGGCGCCATCGCCGAGATGAGCCGCTTCACGCTGGCCCGCGACTTCCGGCGCATCGACCCCAAGCTGACGCGGGTGGTGCTGCTGGAGGGCACCGACCGCGTCCTGCCCTCCTTCGCGCCCGAGCTGGCCAGCCGGGCCGTGCGCGACCTGGAGCGCATGGGGGTGCAGGTCTGGACCTCGAGCATGGTCACCGGCGTGGACGCGCGCGGCGTGGACGTGGGCAGCGAGCGCATCGAGTCGGCCACGGTGGTCTGGGCGGCCGGGGTGAGGGCGTCGCCGCTGGGCGCCACCCTGGGGGTGCCGCTCGACAAGATGGGGCGCGTGCGCGTCGAGGCCGACCTCTCCGTGCCCGGTCACCCCGAGGTGTTCGTGGTGGGCGACCTGGCCCACGCCGAGGACGAGGACGGCAAGCCCCTGCCCGGGCTGGCGCCGGTGGCGTTGCAGCAGGGGCGGCACGTGGCGGCCGTCATCCGCGCCACCATCGAGGGCAAGGAGCGCAAGCCCTTCCACTACCGGGACAAGGGCCAGATGGCCACCGTGGGCCGGAGCCGCGCCATCCTGCAGAGCGGCAAGCTGCGCATCGGCGGCTTCTTCGCGTGGCTGGCCTGGCTGGTGGTGCACATCTACTACCTGTCGGGCTTTCGCAACCGCATCCTCGTGCTCATCCGCTGGGCCTGGGCGTACGTGTCCTATCACCGCGGCGCGCGGCTCATCACCGACCGCGACTGGCGGGCCTTCCCGCCCGAGGCCGAGGCCGACGCCGCAGGCGAGCCGCCCTCGGAGCTCGAGAGCACGGTCCAGCGCACCCGCTGAGCGCGCGGCCCTGCCGGAGCCGAGGCGCCCGCGAACGCGCCGCGAAATAGGCCTTGCATTCGAGTGAAGGTGTCTTCACTCTGGGGCACGCTCTGCTCAGCAGGGCAAGGAGTGCCTCATGATTGCGCCACGGAAGGAACGAGAGGCCGCACTCGCGCGGTCCGCCTTCATCGAGGCGGCGATGACCGTGTTCTCCCGCAAGGGCTATCACGGCGCGACCATGGACGAGATCGCTCGCGGCGCCGGCTACTCTCCGGGCGCCATCTACCGCTACTTCTCATCGAAGGACGAGGTGTTCGTGGCCGTGGCCCAGAGCATCTGCGAGGGCTTCCACCGCCAGATGGCCGAGGAGCCCCCCGTGTCGCTCGGCTTCGTCGACCGGCTGCGCTGGTTCCTCGTCCGCCACCTCGAACAGGCCCTGCAGCATCGGGAGTTCTTCATGGCCTTCGTCGCGTACAACTCCACCCTCGAGTGGGACCACCAGAGCGAGCTCGGGCAGCCGGTCACCCGGTGTCACGAGGACATCGTCGGCGGCTTCCAGGACCTGGTCCAGCGCGGCCTCGACGAGGGCGTGCTGCGGCCCGGCGACCCGCCGGTCTACGCCCGTGCGCTCAAGGGCCTGGTCCGCTCGCTGAGCATCGACGAGCTCTTCATCGGCGAGCCGGGACCCGTCGGGCCCGCAGTGGAGCGCATCGTGGAGATGTTCCTCCACGGGGCCGCGGCGCCGGAGGCCGGGTGATGCGCCTGCGCCTCCTCCCCCTGCTGACGGCCGGCCTCGCCCTTGCCGCGCCGGCGCTGGGCGCCGAGATCTCGCTGGACCAGGCCATCGAGGCCGCGGTGGCCCACAGCCCGCAGGTCGTCGCCCAGGAGGCCGCCATCGACGTGGCGCGCTCCGAGCGGGTCATCGGGCGGGCGCACCTGCGGCCGGTGCTCCAGGTCACCGGCGACCTCAAGGTGTGGAACCAGGCCCAGGAGGTGTCGTTCACCGGCGGCGGTGGCGGCGGGCTGCCGAGCCTGCCCGCGCCCACGACGCCCTACGAGGCGGCGCTGGCGGCGCTGCTGGACGGGTTCTCGAGCCCGACGCGCATCCAGGACCAGATCACGGCCGCCTTCGGCGCCTCGATCATGCAGCCGCTGACCGACCTCATCAGCACCCGCTCGACCCGCGAGGCGCTGGCCCTCGGTCTGGACGTGGCCCAGGCAGCCCGCGCCGAGGCCGCCCGCAGCGCCGCCGTCGACGCCATCGCCGCCTGGCTGCGCCTGCACCTGGCCCTGGCCCTGGAGCGCTCGGCCAGCCAGTCGGTGCAGGAGTATGCGCCGCGCCTCGAACAGGTCGACGCGCTGCTGGCCGGCGGGGCCGCGCTGCAGAGCGACCGCCTGCGCCTGGAGGTGGCCCAGGCCTCGGCCGCCCAGGATCTCATCGCCGCGCGGGCCCAGGTGGCGACGGCGCAGAGCGTGCTGGCCACGTTGATGGGCCTGTCGCCCGAGCAGGCCGACGAGCTGCGCCCCACTCCGGTCGACACGACGCGCTGCAAGGCCGACACGACCTCGGTCGACGCGCTCTTGTCGCGGGCGCTCGACGTGCGGCCCGAGCTGCGCGGCGCGCGCGCCTCGACCCGCCAGGCCGAGCTCGGCGTCGATCTGGCGCGGGCGCGGATGTGGCCGTCGGTCTCGGCCGTGGCCGCCTACACCCACCTGGAGGGTCAGGGCCTGGCGGTGAAGGACTCGGCCTACGTCGGCTTGAACCTGCGCTGGAACGCCTTCGAGTGGGGCGCCACCCGCGAGGGCATCACCATCGCGCGGGCCCGGTCGCGGCAGGCCGACCAGCAGCTCCGCGCGCTGACCGACCGGCTGCGGATGCAGATCGCCTCGGCCCAGCAGGAGCTGCGCGCCACCGCCGAGGTCCAGGGCGTGGCGGCGCTGGCCGAGACCCAGGCGAGCGAGAGCTTGCGGGTGGAGTCGGTGCGCTACGGGGCGGGCGACGCGACCACCACCGACGTGGTGACGGCCGAGGCGGCGCTGCGCCGGGCGCGCGACCAGCGGGTGGCGGCCGGGTTCCGGTGCCTGCTGGCCCGCGCCACGCTGGGGGCGGCCGTGGGCGACACGCTGCGGGCGTCGGAGCTCTTCGATGACGGGGAGGGGGCGCCGCTGACGGGCCCACCGGACGATGGCGGGATCGAGGGAGGTGAGCGATGAGGCGGCAGACGATGTGGGTCGGCGCGGCCCTGGTGGTGGCGGGCGTGGGGGCGTTGGGGGCTGGCGGCTGCCAGCGCCAGGACGAGGGGACCGCGCTGCCGAAGGAGCCGGTGCCGGTGACCATCGCCACCGGCGCCGCCGAGCAGGAGGCGGCGAAGCCCTCGGGCGCGCAGGCGAGCCCGGGCGCGCAGCCCGGAGGTGAGCGGGCGGGCCTGGCAGCGGAGCCGGTGCTGACCGGGTCGAGCGAGCCGCATCGGCGCTCGACGATCTCGGCCAACCAGTCGGGCACCGTGCGCGGCGTGCACGTCGAGGAGGGCCAGACGGTGGAGGCCGGCCAGGTGATCGTGACCCTGGACACCACCGACTTCGACCTGCGGCTGCGCCAGGCGGACGCCGCGGTGCGGGCGGCGCGCGTTCAGGTGGAGACGGCGAAGATCGAGGCCGACCGGGCCAGGAAGCTGCTGGCGTCCAAGGCGGTGCCCGAGCGGCAGGCCGACCTGGCGGTGGCGCAGGAGCGCGCGGCGGGCGCGGCGCTGCAGCAGGCGCTGGTGGTGCGTGACATGGCCAAGCGCTCGATCTCCGAGGCCGAGATGCGCGCGCCCTACGACGCGGTCGTGGTCAAGCGCCACATCTCCGAGGGCGAGGCGGCCACGGCCGTGCCGCCGACGGCCTTCGTCACCATCGAGCAGCGCTCGCCCATCGACGTGCGCCTGGAGGTCCCCTCGGTGCGGCTGCGCGAGGTCACCGTCGGCACGCCGGTGCGGGTGAGCTTCCCGGCCATCGGGGTGAGCCTGGACGGGACGGTGACCCGGATGGTGCCCTCGGTGGACCCGCGCTCGCGAGCCGCGGTGGCCATCGTCGAGCTGCCCAACGCCGACGGCGCCATCGCGCCGGGGCTCTTCGCCGAGGCGCGGCTGCGGCCGGTGGCAGCCGCCAAGGAGCGCGACGCCAAGGTCGAGGGCGGAGGCCCCAAGGCCGTGGAGGTGACCCCGTGACACTCTCCGACATCTCGATCCGCCGGCCGGTGCTGGCGACGGTGATGGTCGGCACGCTGGTCGTCTTCGGCCTGGCGGCATACGGCGACATCGGCGTCGACCTCTTCCCCAACGTCGAGTTCCCCGTGGTGACGGTGACCGCCGTGTACCCGGGCGCCGACCCGGAGAGCGTCGAGACCAAGGTCGTCGAGAAGCTGGAGGAGGCCATCGGCTCGGTCGGCGGCATCGACTTCATGCAGGCCACCGCCCAGGAGAACGTCGGGACGATGGTGGTGCAGTTCCAGCTCGGGGTGAGCCCCGACCAGGCCGCCCAGGACATGCGCGACAAGATCGCCGCCATCCAGAGCGACCTGCCGCCCGACCTCGAGCCGCCGGTGGTGCAGAAGTTCGACATCGGCGCCGCCCCGGTCATCAACCTGGCGCTGGGCGGGCCCCTGCCCCAGCGCGAGCTCACCCGCCTGGCCGACGACGTGGTGAAGGCGCGGCTGCAGACGCTGCAGGACGTGGGCTCGGTGGAGCTGGTCGGCGACCAGGAGCGCGAGTTCCATGTGTGGCTGCACCCGGACGGCCTCGAGCAGTACGGCCTGGCGGCCAGCGACGTGCTGCAGGCCATCGCGACCCAGAACGTCGAGATCCCCGGCGGCCGCCTGCAGACGGGCACCCGCGAGCTGACCGTGAAGACCCGCGGTCAGGTCCACACCGCCGAGCAGATCGGCGCGCTCATCATCCCGACGCCCACCAGCCCGCCGATCCGCGTGCGCGACGTCGCCACGGTGGAGGACGGCGCCGAGGAGGCGCGCTCCATCGCCAGCCTGAACGGTCAGCGCGCGGTGGCGCTCGTCGTGCGCAAGCAGTCGGGCACCAACACCGTCGAGGTCGCCCACCGCGTGCATCAGGCCGTCGAGGAGCTGCGCGCCGAGCTGCCGCCGGGCGTGGTGCTCGCCACGCCCATCGACAACTCGGCCTTCATCGAGGCGTCCATCAGCTCGGTGCAGTTCGACCTGATCTTCGGCGGCGCGCTGGCGATCTTCATCATCCTCTTCTTCCTGCGCGACTGGCGCGCCACCGTCATCAGCTCGCTGGCGCTGCCCGCGTCGGTCATCAGCACCTTCGCGCTCATCGGCGCGCTGGACTTCACCTTCAACAACATGACGATGCTGGCGCTGACGCTCTCGATCGGCATCCTCATCGACGACGCCATCGTGGTCATCGAGAACATCCACCGCCACCTCGAGATGGGCAAACCGCCGCGCCAGGCCGCCGCCGACGCCACCAGCGAGATCGGACTGGCCGTCATGGCGACCACCGCCTCCATCGTCGCGGTGTTCCTGCCCGTGGCCGTGATGAAGGGCATCGTGGGCCGCTTCTTCCTGCAGTTCGGCCTCACCGTCGTCTTCGCGGTGGTCGTGTCGCTCTTCGTCGCCTTCACCATCACGCCGGCCTACTCGTCGCGGCTGTTGCGGGCCCAGCACGGCAAGCCCACCTTCATCGGGCGCGGCATCGACTGGCTCCTGAACGGCATCGACAGCGCCTACCGCGTGCTGTTGGGCGGCGCGCTGCGGCACAAGGTGCTCACGCTGCTCGTCGCGGTCGGAGTGTTCGCCGGCAGCATCGTGCTGGCCGCCCAGGTGCCCGGCGAGTTCCTGCCCGCCGAGGACCGCGACCAGTTCATCGTGCGGGTCGAGCTGCCCACCGGCACCGACCTGGCCGCCACCGAGGCCTACATCGGCCAGGTCGCCGACCAGATCCGCGAGGTGCCGGGCGTGGTGCAGACCTTCAGCACCATCGGCGGCGGCTCCCAGGGCGAGGTGAACAGCGCGACCATCCAGGTGAACACGCTGCCCAAGGAGGAGCGCGCCTTCACGATGACCGACGCGATGGAGCACGTGCGCGCGATGCTGGCGTCGCGCCAGGACGCGATCTTCGCCGTCGAGAAGATCAACGCGGTCGGCGGCGACAGCGCCTTCAAGTCGGCGGAGATCCAGTACAACATCCGCGGGCAGGACCTCGAGGAGCTGCAGGCGGCGGCGGCGGCGCTCATCGCGAAGATGAAGGAGGCCGGCGGCTTCACCGACCTGGACACCTCGTTTCGCGGCGGCAAGCCCGAGGTGCAGGTGGAGATCGACCGCGAGCAGGCGGCCGACCTCGGGGTGCCCATCGCCCAGGTGGCGTCGACGCTGCGCACCTACTTCGCCGGCGAGAAGGTGAGCGAGGTGCTCACCCCGACCGGGCGCTTCGACGTGCGGGCGCGCGTCGACGAGGACCATCGGAGGGGTGGCGCCGACATCCTGGGGCTGAGCGTGCGTTCGGCGCGCGGCGACCTGGTGAGCCTGGACCAGATCGTGCGGGTGCACGAAGGCGAGGGGCCGGGGCGCATCACGCGGCAGGACCGCCAGCGCCAGGTCACCGTGTACGCCAACCTGGAAGGCAAGGCCCTGGGCGCGGCGGTGGCCGAGGTGGACAAGCTGGCCGCCGAGGCGGTGCCGGCGCACCTGTCGCGCGACTGGGCCGGCTCGGCCGACATGATGACCGAGAGCATGGGCTACATGGGCGAGGCGCTCATCCTGGCCATCGTGCTGGTCTATCTCATCCTGGCCGCGCAGTTCGAGAGCTTCATCCACCCCTTCACCATCATGTTCTCGCTGCCGCTGGCGGTCACCGGCGCCTTCGGGGCGCTGGTCATCGCCGGCATGACGCTGAACATCTTCACGATGATCGGCTTCATCATGCTCATGGGGCTGGTGACCAAGAACGCCATCCTGCTGGTGGACTACACCAACACGCTGCGGGCGCAGGGGCGCACCCGGCGCGAGGCCCTGCTGGAGGCGGGGCCGGTGCGGCTCAGGCCCATCCTGATGACCACGCTGGCGATGATCTTCGGGATGATCCCGGTGGCCATCAGCCAGGAGGTGGGCGCCGAACAGCGCGCGCCGATGGCGGTGGCGGTCATCGGTGGCCTCATCTCGTCGACGCTTCTGACCCTGGTGGTGGTGCCGGTGGTCTACGAGCTGCTGGACCGGGTGAGCGAGTTCGTCACGCGCAAGCGCGAGACGCCAACGGCGCAACCGGCGGCGGAGTCGGTGTGAGCGGAGCGCTGCGGGCGCTCGCCGGCCGGCTGGCCCGGCGAGCCACGCCCCTGGCGCGCCGGGCCGGCGTCGAGGTGAAGCGCTGGGTGCCGCGCTACGACGACGTGGGGCGGCGCGTGATGCTGCTCCGCCACCACGGCGTCGACTGCGTCTGGGACGTGGGCGCCAACGCCGGCCAGTACGGCCAGCTCCTGCGGGCGGCGGGCTACGACGGCCGGATCGTATCGTTCGAACCGCTGTCGAGCGCCTTCGAGCGCCTGGCGGCGCGGGCCGCGAGCGATCCCGCCTGGAGCTGCCATCCGCTGGGCTTCGGCGACGTGGCCGGCCGCTTCGAGCTCCACGTCGCCGCCAACTCGCAGTCCAGCTCGCTGCTGCCGATGCTGGCCCTGCACCGCGAGGCAGCGCCACACGCCCACTACATCGGCAAGGAGACCGTGCGCATCGAGACCCTGGACGCGTGGTGCGCCGCACACCCCGAGCTGCTGGGAGCCCGCACCTTCCTCAAGCTCGACGCCCAGGGCTACGAAGCCCGCATCCTGGCCGGCGGCGCAGCCACCATGCACCGGTGGACCGGCCTCCAGATGGAGATGTCGCTCGCTGCGCTCTACGAAGGCGAGAGCCTGCTGCCCGACCTGCTCCGAGACGCGGAGGCCCACGGCTTCCGCCTGGAGTCGCTGGAGCTCGGCTTCGTGGACCCCCAAACCGGCCGCCAGCTCCAGGCCGACGGGGTGTTCTTCCGCGCGCCGACCGGGTGACGGAGGCCGGGGCCGAGGCCGAGAGGCCGGGGCCGAGACCAGGGCCGGAGGCCGGCGCCGGGCCAGGGCCGGGCCGAGACCGAGGCCGAGGCCGGGCCGAGGCCGAGGCCAGGGCCGAGGCCGAGGCCGAGGCCGAGGCCAGGCCGAGGCCAGGGGCCGGAGGCCGGGGCCGAGGGCCGAGGCCAGGGCCGAGGCCGAGAGGCCAGACCGGGCCGAGGCCGAGGCCGAGGCCGGGGCCGAGGCCGAGGCCAGGGCCGGGCCGAGGCCGAGGCCGAGGCCGCGGCCGTGGCCGAGACCGGGGCCGAGACCGAGGCCGAGGCCGGGACCGAGACCGACTCCGAGACCGGCACCGAGACCGAGACCGAGACCGAGACCGGCACCGAGGCCGAGACCGGGGCCGAGGCCGAGGCCGAGGCCGCGGCCGTGGCCGAAACCGCCGCCGGTGGCGGTGGTCAGTCGTCGAGTCTCCTGGCGTCCCAGGCGACGTGGCCTTCGCGGTCCTGTTCGCCGGCGATGATGCGGTACAGCTCGTCGAGGGGGTCGTCCAGGGCCGGGTCCAGCGGGTCGTAGGCAAACGTGTTGCGGCGAGGGTTTCCGGGGACGGTCATCAGGCGGGTGAAGACGTAGATGAGGCGGCTGGCGCGCTCGCTGGCCTCTGGCGAGACGGCCAGGTCGCCTCGCAGCGCGCTGTCGAGCAGCGCCAGGTAGGCTTCCGGCGTGGCGGGCTCCCAGGCGATGCCGAGGCCGTCGTAGGGGGCCTTGCCGACGGCGATGGCCGGCAGGCCGCGGGCGATGAGGTCGGCTCCCAGGTTCGAGACGTAGAGCAGGCCGGCTCTGGCGCGGCGGGCGATGGCGTAGGTGTTGACGGCGGTCGTGGGGCCGACGACGTGGACGTTGGGAAGGCCGGCCACCCGCGGCTCGACCCAGGGCGCCAGGGGCATGGGGCAGGGGCCCATGGCCTCGCCGGGGTGGATGCGGATGACCAGGCCGCGGTCGGGCCGCTCGGCGAACCAGGCCAGCGTGGCCTCGAGCCAGGCGAGCTGGCTCTCGAAGCAGCGCTCGCGGCCCAGGGTCGCCGAGTCGCCGATGACGTTGGTGCCCAGCAGCGCCGTCGGGCGGCCCTGGTCCAAGAAGGCCTCGAGCTCGGGCGGCAGCGGGTCGTGGGCGGCCGCGGGCTGGTAGGCGCGGTAGTCGCTCCAGGCCTCGGTGCGGGCGCCGGCCGGGTCGTCCTGGAAGGACACGTAGGAGTCGACCAGCGCCTGCTGGGCCGGCGTGAGGGCCGGCAGGGCGCGGAACCAGGCGGCGTAGTCGAAGGCGAAGACCGGGCGGTCGATGTTGTAGACCATGTGGCGCGGCTGCAGGCCCCAGTCCTCGACGGTGACCAGCGGCAGCCCGGCCTGCTGGAAGCCCCGCAGCATGCCGGCGGTGAGGCCGATGATGCCGCTGGGGAGGGCGGCGCGGTCGAGGCGGCAGGTGCGGGCGATGGCGACGGCGGCGCGCTGCAGCCGGACGATGCGCTCGGTGGCGCGGGCGATCTTCTCCTCGTCGAAGGCGAACTCCTTGCCGGCGTCGTAGGCGACGCTCATCTGGGCGGCCAGGCGCAGCTCGGCCCGCTCGGCCTCCGTGGGGGGCTCGCCGTGCTCGACGTAGGCGTCCAGGTCGACCACGGCGAAGACCGGCTGGCGGCGCACCTTGGCGAAGAAGCCGCGGGTGTCGGGATCGATGAGCGGGCGCTGGCGGAAGCGGCGGCGCACCTCGTCGCCCGAGTAGAGCAGGACGGGGTCGTAGCCCATCAGGTAGAGGCGGCAGCAGCAGTAGGTGGCCCACTCGGCCCAGAAGCGGTTGCGCAGCATCAGCACGCCGATGCGCACGTCGCGGGCGGGCTGGCGGTGGCGGCGGCAGGTCGCCAGCCACTGGTCCAGCGCCGAGTAGGCCGAGCCCAGCAACAGCGGCGGCCGCCCGGCGACCCGGGTGAGGTCGCTGAGGCGGTCCGAGAGCTGGCGCGTGCCCACCAGCGCCAGGCGCAGCGCGCGCTCGCGCACCTTCGCGGTCGCCGGGCTCACTCCGGGCCCGACGCGGGCGTGGGGTCGGGCGGCAGCAGCGGGTAGCTCACCTCGAGGGTGTGCTCGGCTCCCGAGGCGCGCAGCACCGACGAGTAGAGATGGAAGGTGTCGACCTGGAAGGGCTCGGTCTGGAAGAGCGAGTGGTGGGCGAGGAACTGGGCCACCTTGCCGGGCGGGCTGCCGTTCAGGCGCGCCAGGGTCACGTGGGGCATGTACTTGCGGTGCTCGGGCTCGATGCCGGCGCGGATGACGGCGCGGTCCACGGCGCCGCGCAGCGCCAGCAGGCCCGGCTCGGGCGAGACGCCGGCCCAGAGCACGGTCGGCTGGCCCCGCGGCGGGAAGTGCCCGGTGCCGGTGAGGGCGAGCTGGAAGCCGGGCTTGCGCAGCGTCGAGAGCGCGTCGGCGACGTCCTCGAAGGCGTGGCCGTCCACCTCGCCGACGAAGCGCAGGGTGACGTGGAGGTTGTCGTCATCGACCCAGCGCGCACCGGGGACGCCCAGCATGATCTCGGCGAGGTCGTCCCGGATGGTCTCGGGCAGATCGATGGCGACGAAGAGTCGGAGTTGCATGGCTTGGCCGTCAGGTGATGGACTCGTACCAGGCGATGGTCTCGCGCAGGCCCTCCTCGAAGGGGATGCGCGCACGCCAGCCGAAACGCTCGAGCGCGCGGCTCACATCCAGGCGCCGGCGCGGCTGGCCGTTGGGCTGGCCCGGCTGCCAGCGGATCTCGCCTTCGAAGCCGGTGAGGCGCGCGATGAGCTCCACCAGGTCGCGGATGGTGATCTCGGAGCCGGTGCCCAGGTTGACCGGGTCGGCGCCGTCGTAGCGCTCGGCGGCGGCCAGCAGGCCCTCGGCGGCGTCGCGGGCGTGCAGGAACTCGCGACTCGGCGAGCCGTCGCCCCAGGCGTCGATGTGGGTGGCGCCGGCGTCGCGCGCCTCGACGCACTTGCGGATCAGCGCCGGGATGACATGCGAGCTCTGCAGGTCGAAGTTGTCGCGCGGCCCGTAGAGGTTCACCGGCAGCAGGTAGATGGCGTTCATGCCGTACTGCTCGCGGTAGGCCTGGCACTGCACCAGCAGCGCCTTCTTCGCCACGCCGTACGGGGCGTTGGTCTCCTCGGGGTAGCCGTCCCAGAGGTTGTCCTCCCGGAAGGGCACCGGCGTGTGCTTGGGGTAGGCGCAGATGGTGCCGGCGACGACGGTCTTCTCCACCTCGAAGCGCCGGCACTGCTCGATGAGCTCGATGCCCATCACCATGTTCTCGTAGAAGAACCGGCCCGGGTTCTCGCGGTTGGCGCCGATGCCGCCCACCACCGCCGCCAGGTGGATGACCAGATCGGGGCGCGCCACCTCGAGCATGCGCTCGATGGCCGCGCGGTCGCGCAGGTCGAACTCGGCGGAGCGAGGCACGAAGATGTGCTGGGTGCCGCGCCGCTCCAGCGCCTCGACCACGTAGGAGCCGAGGAAACCGGCGCCGCCGGTCACCAGCACGCGTCGAGACGCCAGATCCAGCTCATCGCCCGTCGGGCGCCAGGACGTCATGCGTCGCCTCCAGAACCTGTGAATCCCGCGTTCTTGAGGGTGACCTCGCGGCGGACCAGCTCCATGTCCGCGTCCACCATCAAGTCCACCAGCGCGCTGAAGGTGATCTCGGGCTTCCACCCCAGCCGTTCGCGCGCCTTGCTGGGGTCGCCGCAGAGCACGTCGACCTCGGTGGGCCGGAAGTAGGCCGGGTCCACCTCGATGAGCACGCGCCCGTCCTGGGCCAGGCCGCGCTCGTCCGCGCCCTCGCCCTCCCAGGTGAGCGGGATGCCGACGCGGGCGAACGCGCGGTCGCAGAACTCGCGCACCGTGCGCGTCTCCCCGGTGGCGATGACGAAGTCCTCGGGCTCGTCGACCTGCAGCATGCGCCACATGGCCTCGACGTACTCCGGCGCGTAGCCCCAGTCGCGGCGGGCGTCCAGGTTGCCCAGGTAGAGCTTGTCCTGCAGCCCCTGGGCGATGCGGGCAGCGGCGTGGCTTATCTTCCGGGTGACGAAGGTGCGGCCGCGGCGCGGGCTCTCGTGGTTGAAGAGGATGCCGTTGGTGGCAAAGAGCCCGTAGGCCTCGCGGTAGTTCACCACCAGCCAGAACCCGTACAGCTTCGCCACGGCGTAGGGGCTGCGCGGGTAGAAGGGGGTGGTCTCCCGCTGCGGCATCTCCTGGATCTTGCCGTAGAGCTCGCTGGTCGACGCCTGGTAGAAGCGCGTGCGCAGGCCGGTCTCCTTGATGGCGTCCAGCAGGCGCAGGGTGCCCAGGCCGTCGACCTGCGCGGTGTACTCGGGCACCTCGAAGCTCACCTTGACGTGGCTCTGGGCGCCGAGGTTGTAGATCTCGGCCGGCGCGATGCGCTCGACCAGGCGCGAGAGGTTCGATGCGTCGGTCAGGTCGCCGTAGTGCAGGAAGAGGTCCTGCCCGCGGGCGTGCGGGTCCTGATAGATGTGGTCGATGCGCGCCGTGTTGAAGGAGCTGGAGCGCCGGATCACGCCGTGCACCTCATAGCCCTTCTGCAGCAGCAGCTCGGCGAGGTAGGAGCCGTCCTGGCCCGTGATGCCCGTAATGAGGGCCTTCTTCCGTTCGCTCATGGACCGCGTCTCTCCGTGCTCGGGCGGCGCCTCGTGCGCTCACCGGGTTGCAGCCGTCCTGCGTGGCGACGTATCAACCTCGGGTTGCTCAGGCCGGCGGGATTGATCAAGCCGCCTCCGAGCACCGCCTGAACCTCGTCCAAGGACCCCCACCCGCGTGGCCCTGGTCTTAGCAAGAAGGCGCTCGGGCGCGCAACCGGTGACCGAGGCACCGCCTGGAGTGACCGAGGCACCGCCTGAGGCGGCTACGGCCACCGCTGGCGACGTCGCTCCCTCGGGTCAGCCCTGCGACGGGCCTGGGGCCCGACTCGGGCTGCCCTCGGTCGCGCCGCCGCCAGCGGCGGCCTCGCTCGCCTCATTCGGCGCCTCTACATCGGGGCTGGTGGGGGCGGTTGGGGGGGGGGGGGCGGGGGGTGGGGCCGGGGCGGTGACCGGGGCCGAGGCCGGGGCCGGGGCCGGGGCCGAGACCGGGGCCGAGGCCGGCACTGTCACCGAGACCGGGGCCGAGACCGTCACCGAGGCCGAGACCGTCACCGTCACCGAGGCCGGGGCCGAGACCGAGACCGAGACCGTGGCCGGGGCCGGGGCCGGCGCCGTGGCCGAGGCCGGGCCGAGGCCGGGGCCGAGACCAGGCCGAGGCCGAGGCCGGGGCCGAGACCGAGGGCCGGCCGAGGCCGGGGCCGAGGCCGGACCGGGGCCAGGGCCGGGGCCGAGACCGAGGCCGAGACCGAGACCGAGACCGAGGGCCGAGACCGAGACCGAGGCCGGGGCCGGGGCCGGGCCGAGGTCACCGGGGCCGGGGCTCGGGCCGGCGCTGAGGCCGGGGTTGGCGCGGAGGCTGCCTTCGCCGCTGGGTGGCTCGGCCGGGTGGGGGGGGTGGTGCTGGTCTGCTGCGGGGTGGTCGGGGGGTGTTCGCGGGCGGATACCGACGCTGCTTCGGAGGCGGCGGCGGTGCGTGGGGGGGCGGGGCGGGTGGTTTCGCTGGCGCCTTCGTTGACGCAGATGATCGTGGGGTTGGGGCGGGGGGATCGGTTGGTGGGGGTGACGCGGTTCTGCGACGCGCCGGGGGTGGCGGTGGTCATGGACGCGAAGCCGCAGATCGAGCGGATCCTGGCGGCGCGGCCCGATCTGGTGGTGGCGGGGCAGTACGCCTCCGTCACGCCGGCCACCGAGGCCTTGTCGGCCATGGGGCTCGACGTGCTGTCGCTGCCGCTGGACAGCCTGGACGACGCGCGGCGGGCGTTGCGTGCGCTGGGGGCGCACCTGGACGCGCGGCCGGCTGCCGAGGCGCTGGTGCAGACGCTGGACGCGGCGCTGGCCCGGGCCCGCGCCAGGGCGGCTTCGCGGCCCGGGGGCAAGGAGCCCGCAGTGCTGCTGGTCTTCGACGCGGGCGACGGCTACGTCTACACCACCGGCGGAGGTGACCATCTGGCCGAGCTGCTCAGCGCCGTCGGGGCCCGCAACGTCGCCGCCGGGGGGCCGCTGACGACGCGCCTGCCCCTCGAGCAGCTCGAGACCTCGCGCCCCGACCTCATCATCCACGCCGCCCCCGACCCGCAGTTCCCCGACGACGCCGCGGCGCTGGCCTGGTGGCGCGCGGTGATGCCCGACCTCCCGGCCGTGCACGCCGGCCGGGTCCACGTCTGGCCCGACGCCAGCCTGGCGACCCACGGCCCGGGGCTGGCCCGCGCGGTGGACCGCCTCAGCGCCCTGGTCGAGGCCGCCGCCGCCCAGCCCCGGGCCGCCGCCACCCCGACGGCTCCCCGGTGACCCGGCCCCCCCTGACCCGCGCGCGCCGTGCCCGCGTGCTCCTCGCGCTGACCCTCGCCACCCTGGCCGCGGCCGCGCTGGCCCTGCTGATCGGCTCGGTCACCATCGATCTCGGCCGCGCCCTCGGCGCCCCCGACTCCCCCGACCACGCCATCCTCTTCGATCATCGCCTGCCGCGCATGCTCATGGGCCTCGCCACCGGCGCGGTGCTCGCCGCCAGCGGCGCCGCGCTCCAGGGCCTCCTCCGCAACGCCCTGGCCGACCCCTTCATCCTCGGCGTGTCCGGCGGCGCCGCCCTGGGAGGCGCCGCCGTCGGCCTCACCGGCCTGGCCGCCTTCATCGCCGCCCCCCTGGGCGGCTTCGCCGGCGCCGTGGCCGCGCTCTTCCTGGTGACCGCCCTGGCCTCGCGCCGCCGCGGCATCTCGCCCTTGCACATGCTGCTGGTGGGCGTGGTGGTCAACGCCTTCGCCGGCGCGCTGCTGATGTTCCTCCAGGCCCTCGCCGGACCCGCGGCCGTCCAGCGCGTGGTCCTGCGCCTGATGGGCAGCCTGGCGGTGGACCCGAGCCAGCCGCTCACCCTGCCCCTGGTCCTGGCGGCCTCGGCCCTGGGGCTGGCGCTGACCATGGCCCACGCCCGGGACCTGGATCTGCTGGCCCTGGGCGACGACGGCGCCCGCGCCCTGGGCGTGGACCCCGATCGCCTGCGCCGCCGCCTCTTCGTCGCCCTCTCGGTGCCCATCGGCGCCGTGGTCGCCACGACCGGCCTCATCGGCTTCGTCGGCCTCATCGTGCCCCACGGCGTCCGCCTGGCCCTGGGCCCCGACCACCGCCTGCTCCTGCCCGCGTCGGCGCTGGCCGGCGGCGTGTTCGTGCTGCTGGCCGACCTGCTGGTGCGCACCCTCACCGGACCGCTGGGCACCGAGCTGCCCGTGGGCGTGCTGACCACCGCGGTCGGCGGCCCGGTCTTCCTCTGGCTCCTGCGCCGCGAGTCCGGCGCCACCTCCTGACCGTCTTGGAGCCCCCCATCACCGCGCTCTCCTGCCACGACCTGACCCACCGCTACGGCGCCCGCACGGTGCTGCACCCGCTGAGCCTCGCCCTCGAGCCGGGCACCGTCACCGCCCTGCTGGGCCCCAACGGCGCCGGCAAGTCCACGCTGGTCCGCCTGCTCGCCGGCGTGACTCGCCCGACCGGCGGCGACGTACGCTTCGGTGAGCGCGCGCTCTCCGCCCTGGCGCCCGCCGAGCGCGCCCGCACCGTCGCCCTGAGCGGCGGCGAGCCCGAGCTGCCCTTCGCCTGGTCCGCCCTGGAGGTGGTGCTGATGGCCCGCGCGCCGCACCTGGGCCGCGGCCGCTTCGAGGGCGCCGCCGAGCTGACGCTGGCCCGCGACGCCCTGCGCCGCGCGGGCGCCGAGTCCCTGGCCGAGCGCGCCATCACCGAGCTGTCGTCGGGCGAACGCCAGCGCGTCCTGGTCGCCCGCGCGCTGTGCCAGGACACGCCTTGCCTGCTGCTGGACGAGCCCACCAGCCATCAGGACCCCGCCCACGCCCTGCGCCTGGGCGGCGAGCTGCGCGCCCTGGCCCGCGCCGGCCGCACGGTGGTGTGCGTGCTGCACGACCTCACCTTCGCCGCCCGCATCGCCGATCGGGCGCTGCTGCTCGCCTCGGGTAGGCTGCTCGCCGACGGCCCGCCGGCCGAGGTGCTCCGCGCCCCCACCCTCGAAGCGGCGTTCGGCGCCCCGGCCACCGTCCTCGCCGGCCCCCCGCTGGTGGTGGTCTTCGAGCCGCCGGCCCCCTGACGCGCCTCCCGGACGCCTCAGCCGATGCGCTCGGCCTTCGACAGGTCCCGGGTCATGTTCTTCTGGTGCGCCTCGAGGGTGCCGCCGCCGATCTCCAGCAGCTTGGCGTCGCGCCACAGCCGCTCCACCTGGTACTCGCCGACGTAGCCGTAGCCGCCCAGCACCTGGATCGCCCGGTCGGCCACGTCCTTGGCCATCCTCGCGCAGTAGAGCTTCACGCCGTCCGAGTCCACCCGGTTGCCCGCCCGCTCCACGTCCATGCGCCCGGCCACCTGGTACACGTAGCTGCGCCCGGCCATGTACTCGGCGTAGCTGTTGGCGATGTGCGCCTGGATCTGCCCGAAGCCGCTGATCGGCTGCCCGAAGGCCTCCCGCTCGTTCGCGTAGCGGTTCATGATCTCCAGCGAGCGCCGCGCGATGCCCAGGCTCATGGCCGCCAGGGTGAGGCGCTCCATCTCCAGGTTGCGCATCATGTGCAGCACCGCGTCGCCCTCGCGCCCGACGAGGTTGTCCGCCGGCACGCGGCAGTCCTCGAAGACCAGCTCCGCCGTCGTCGAGGCCCGCATCCCCAGCTTGTCGCGGATCTTCTGCCCCAGGCGGAAGCCCGGCGTCCCCTTCTCGACCAGGAAGAGCGACAGCCCCCGCGGCCCGCCGCTGGTGTGGGCGTAGATGAGGAACACGTCGCCCAGCTCCGTGTCGCTGATGGCGCCGTTGGTGATCCACATCTTCGAGCCATTCATTATATAGGCGTCGCCGTCGCGCCGCGCCTGGGTGCGCATGCCCAGCACGTCGGTGCCGGCGCCCGGCTCGCTCATGCCCATCCCGCCGATGAGCTCGCCCGAGCAGGCGCCGGGCAGGTAGCGCATGCGCTGCTCGTCGTTGCCGTTGCGGGCCAGGTTGTTGGCGAAGAGCATCGCGTGGGCCAGATAGGCCAGGGTGAAGCCCGGATCGGACGCGGCCAGCTCCTCGTGGGCGATGACCGCCGCCACCGCGTCCATGCCGGCCCCGCCGAAGCGCTCGTCCACCGTGATGCCGAGCAGGCCCAGGGGCCCCAGCTTGCGAAAGAGCGGCGCGTTGAAGCGCTCGGCGCGGTCGTGCTCGGCGGCTTGTGGGTCCACCTCGCGCTGGACGAAGCTGCGCACCATCTCGCGCAGCGCGCGGTGCTCGTCGCTGGGATCGAAGAGATCGGCCATGTCATGTCCCTCGGGGCTCGGATCCGGCCGGCAGACTATGGCCCCCCGTCGCCGACGCGCAAGGACGACCTCAGCCCGGGCGCTCCGGCTCCCCGGAATCCGCGCCTCGCGGCGCCCGTTGCGGGCCTCGAGGCGGCCCCGCAGGTGCGCCGCGCCCCTTGTTCGACGCCACCGGACCTCCATCCTATGCTGCCGCGCATGCACGCCATTCCACTACTGGCCCTGCTGATCACCACCTTCGCCGCGTGCGAGGCGTCGCGCCCCGCCGCGGGCCCCGTCGCCGCGCCGCCGCCCCCTCCCGTGGTGGCCGCCGCCCCCGCCCCGCCGCCGGAGCCGCCCGCCGCCCCCGCGCCCGCAGCCCCGGCAGCCCCTCTGACGGAGCGGCTCGAGACCGTCGCCGACCTCACCCCCTACTTCACCGAGCCCGAGCTGCGCGCCGCCGTCGACGACTTCGAGGCCGGCCGCAATCACCCCGCCGCCCGCGCGCTGGAGGCCCTCGCCGACGCCGAGCCCGACACCCCCCGGGGCCGCGCCGCCCGCTTCGTCGCGCTGCTGGCGCGGCACGACGGCGGCGTCTTCGACCCCACCGCCGCCGGCCTCGAGGAGATGGCCACCCGGTGGCCGGCGCTGCGGGACTACGCGCTCTTCTACGCCGCCAGCGCCCACCTGCACGCCGGGCGCCCGGCCGAGGCGCTGCGCGTGCTCGACGCGATGCCCGAGGACACCACCCTGGCCGCGCGCACCGCCGAGCTGCGCGTCGAGGCCCTGGTCGCGGCCGACCGGAAGCCCGAGGCGCTCGAGGCCGCCGAGGCCGCGGTCGCCGCCGACCCGGACGAGCGCCCGGGGCTCTGGCTCGCGCTCATCGAGCTGCGGGGGAGCTCCGACCGGGTCGACGACGCGCGCCGCGAGCTGGCCAGCCGCTTCCCCTCCAAGCCCGAGGGCCGCATGGCCATGACCGCCCTCGGCTCCGAACCGGACTTCGACGCGACCCAGCAGCTCCGCATCGCCCGCTTCTACGCCGGCGCCCAGGCCCACGACCGGGCCATCGAGGCGCTCACCCGCACCCTGTCGCTGGCGCCGCCGCAGAGCCCCGTCGCCTGCGAGGCGCTGACCCTGCTCGCCCGCACCTGGGAGAAGAAGAAGCAGGCGTCGAAGGCGTGGCCGTACTTCAAGCTGGCGCTGAGCTGCAAGGGCGAGCCCCTGGCCGACGCGACCTTCGCCGGCGGTCGCAACCGCCTGGCCGCGGGCGACCGGACCACCGCGCGCAAGCTCTTCCAGCGCCACATCGCGACCTTCCCCGAGCGCTCCACCGTCGACGACGTCCAGCTCATGATCGCCCAGAGCTACCGCGAGACCGGGGAGGACAAGGTGGCCGACGAGCGGCTGCTGGAGCTGCTCACCCGCTGGCCCGACGGCGACATGGTGGACGAGGCGGCCTGGGCGCTGTTGTGGCCGCACGTGGAGGCCCACCGCTGGAAGTACGTCCTGGCCATGGCCGACCGGGTGCTGAAGCTGGTGCCGCGCGAGAGCAGCTACCGCGCCGAGGGGCGCACGCTCTACTGGCGAGCCCGCGCGCTGGACCGCCTCGGCAAGGTCGGCGACGCCGAGGCCGGCTACGGGCGCGTGCTGGCCGAGTATCCGCTGAGCTGGTACGCGGTCCTCGCCTACGGCCGGCTGCGCGCGCGGGACCCCGAGGCCGCGTCCTCGGCGCTGCACGCCGCCATCGCCGCGAGCCGGCCCCCGCCCGACCCGCTGGCGGCCCTGCCCGCCTCGCTGCTGGCCGACCGGCACTTCCTGGCCGGCGTGGCCCTGGCGCGCATGGGCCTCCAGTCCAGCGCCCGCCGCGAGATCGCCGCCACCGCCGCGCCGCCGCCGGCCGACCGCCTGGCCTGGACCTGGACCCGGGTGGTGATCTACCAGCTCGCCGGCGCCTGGGAGCAGGCGACCCGGCTCTCGCGCGCCGAGGAGCCGCGCTTCGGCGCGCTGTGGCCGGTGGGGCCGATGCGCGCGCTGTGGGAGCTGGCCCACCCGCGCCCCTTCGCGCCGCTGGTGGACCGCTGGGCCTCGGCGCGCGGCATCGACCCGCACTGGGTGTGGTCGATCATGCGCGAGGAGTCGGGCTTCAACCCGCGCATCGAGAGCTGGGCCAACGCGATCGGGCTGATGCAGATCATCCTGCCCACGGCGAGGATGCTGGCGCGCGGGACCGACATCGAGCCCACCCGCGAGAACCTGCAGAAGCCCGAGGTCGCCATCGAGCTCGGGACCAAGTACCTGGCGTCGCTCCTGGCGCGGCACCCCATCGTGAGCCTGGCCAGCGCGGGCTACAACGCCGGCGGCGGCGCGGTGGCGAAGTGGCGGCGGCTCTTCGGCGAGGTGGACCTGGACGAGTTCGTCGAGCGCATCCCCTACCGGGAGGCCCGCGGCTACGCCAAGCGGGTGACGCGCTCGCTGGCCCGCTATCATTGGCTCTACGGCGGCGAGACCATGCTGGAGCTGCCGCTGGGGCCGCCCGGGCGGTAGCGGGAGGCGATCCCCGGCCGCCCCGGCCCGGTGGCGCGGCCGAGGCCCGGAAATTCCGCGCCGGCGGTGCCCGTTTTCGCCATCACGTGCCGGCCTCCGTATCATCACAGAGGGGCCGCAGCCCATGAGTTCACGGGAGAGCGCCCTGGGTTCCATGCATCGACCGTCCGGCCCCCTGCTCTCGCTGTGCCGCCGCGTGCGCTGGCGGACCCGCGCCCGGAGCGCCATCGAGCGTGGGGTGCTGGCGGGGCTGCTCGGCGGCGGGGTGGCGCTCGTGGTGCTGGTGCTGGTGCGCCTGCGGGTCCTGGAGGCAGGAGCGCTGGGACCGGCGCTGGGGGCGGCGGCCGCGACGGTGGGGCTGGCGGTGCTCAGCGGGCTCTTGCGGCGGGTGAGCGACCTGCAGGCCGCTCAGCGCCTGGACCGCGCCGCGGGGCTCCACGATCGGCTGGGCAGCGCGATCGCGTTCGGGGCGCGGCCCGAGCCGACGCCGATGGAGGAGGCGGCGATCCGCGACGCCGAGGCCCACGTGGGCCGGGCCGATCCGCGGGCGGCGGCGCCGTTGGTGTGGCCTCGCCGAGGCTGGGCGCTGCTGGCGGTGGCGGCGCTGGGGGTGGGGGCCTGGCTGATGGTGGTGCCGGTGGGGCCCGCCGAAGGGCGCGGGCTCTCGCCGCTGCACTTCCCGCGGCCGCCGGCGCGACAGCGGGTGACCCTGGCGCCCGAGGACCGCCGCGAGCTGGCCGAGGAGGCGGTGCGGCTGGCCGAGCAGGCGGCGGCCATCGAGGACCCCGAGGTGCGCTCGTGGGTGGCCGAGCTCAACGAGCTGGTGCGGGCGCTTCAGGAGGGGAGGATCACGCCGGAGGAGGCCCACGCCCGCATCGCGCGGCTCTCGCGGGCGCGCGACGAGTGGTCGGAGAAGGTGGGCGAGGGCATGCAGGAGCTGGCCTCCCGCGCGCGGGAGGCGGCAGAGGCGGTGCGGCGTCCGCATCGGACGACCAGCCCGCTCCTGGAGGCGCTGCGGGCCGAGCAGTGGGCGGCGGCGGCGCGGGCGATGCGGGAGCTGCGCGAGAAGACCGAGCGGGGCGACCTGTCGGGGGGCGAGGCGCGGGCGGTGCAGCGGGACCTGGCCGCGCTGGCCCGGGGGCTCGAGTCGGAGCGGCAGGCGCGCGAGCGGAAGGCGAAGCGGGAGCGCGACCGGCTGAAGAAGAAGGAGGCGGAGGCCAAGGACCGCTTCGGGCGGCGGGACCGGGACCGGCTGGCGAAGGCGGAGCGCGAGCTGGAGCGGCTGCGGCGCGAGGAGCAGGGCGCAGGCGAGGCGCGGCGGCAGCTCGAGCGGCTGCAGCGCGAGCTGGACCGGGCGGCGCAGGACCTGGCGCGGCGGCAGCAGGGCGATCCCGATCAGCAGCCGAGCGCGGAGCAGATGCGGCGGGCCGAGGACATCATGCGGCGCCTGGGCGAGCTGACCGCGGGGCAGCGGCAGATGCGGGTGGCGCGGGGGAGGCTCATCGACCTCGAGGAGATGATGCGCAGGGCGGGGCAGCAGGTCGGCCAGGGCAAGGACGGGCAGGGCAAGGACGGCCAGGGCGAGGGCGGCCAGGACGAGGGCGGCCAGGACGAGGGCGGTCAGCGGGAGCGCTTCCTGGTCCGGGCGGGCGGCGACGAGCCCGGGGGCAAGAAGGGCCAGGGCAAGAACGGCCAGCAGCCGGAGACGCGGCGCGGCGACGACGTGACGCTGCTGTCGCCCGGGCGCTCGAAGGCGGGCGGGGTGAAGGGGGGGCCCGGGCAGGGGGCGCAGGGACCGCCGGTCCCAGGACAGGGTCCCGGCTCGGCCAGGCTGGGCGCGGCCGCCGACGGGATCGGCGAGGGGCACGACCCCAGGGTGCTGGGCGAGCGGACCGAGCAGCAGGCCGCGGGCGTCGAGGACCAGGTGCGGGGCAGCGAGGGCGCCGGCCCGTCGCAGAGCCGGGTCATCCGCTCGGCGGCCAGCCGCGGCTTCGCGACGCAGTCCTGGCGGGCCGTGCACCAGGACTACAGCCAGGTGGTGGAGCAGGCGCTGGAGCGCCAGGAGATCCCCGCCGGACAGCGGCGCTACGTGCGACGCTACTTCGACCTGATCCGCCCTCGCTGAGGGCACCGGAGGCATCGAGCATGCAAGCGGAAGTGGAAGCGCGCGTCCGGGCCTTCGAGGAGGCCACCCGCCGGCTCACCCGCGAGGTGGGCAAGGTCATCGTGGGCCAGGACGAGGTGTTCGAGGGGGTGCTGATGGCGCTCATCGCCGGGGGCCACGCGCTGCTGGAGGGGGTACCCGGCCTGGGCAAGACGCGCCTGGTGCGCACCCTGGCCGACGCGCTGGACCTGAGCTTCTCGCGCATCCAGTTCACGCCCGACCTGATGCCCTCGGACATCACCGGCACCAAGGTGGCGATCCACGACGCCGAGGGGCGCACGGTGCTCGAGTTCGAGCGCGGGCCCATCTTCGCCAACGTGGTGCTGGCCGACGAGGTCAACCGCGCCACCCCGCGCACCCAGTCGGCCATGCTCGAGGCGATGCAGGAGCGCTCGGTGACGGTGGGCCGCACCACGCACTCCCTGGAGGAGCCCTTCTTCGTGCTGGCCACCCAGAACCCGCTGGAGATGGACGGAACCTACCCGCTGCCCGAGGCCCAGCTCGACCGCTTCCTCTTCAAGCTGCACGTGGATTTCCCGAGCGCCGAGGAGCTCCACGCCATCCTGGACCGCACCACCCACGGCCACGACGAGGCCATAGCACCCGTGCTGGGCAAGGCCGAGCTGCTGGAGCTGCGCCGCCTGGCCATGGACGTGCCCATCGCGCGCCACGTCCAGGACTTCGCCGTGCGCGTGGTCGAGGCCACCCACCCCGAGCGCCCGTCGGCGCCCGAGGCCACGCGGCGCTTCATCCGCTACGGCGCTTCGCCGCGCGGCGCTCAGGCCATCGTGCTGACCGCCAAGGTGCGCGCGGTGCTCTCGGGCCGCTTCGCCGTGTCCTGCGACGACATCCGCCACGTGGCCCGCCCGGCGCTGCGCCACCGCATCATCCGCAACTTCGAGGGCGAGGCCGAGGGCGTGACCACCGACCGGGTGCTCGACGACATCCTGCGCCTCGTGCCCGAGAAGGCCTGAGCGTGGCGCTGCTCGGCGAACGCCGTGGTCAGAGCGGCTCCCGCGGGGCCGGCGACCCGCTCTTCGACGAGGCGTTCATGGCGCGCCTCGAGTACCTGGAGATCGTCGCCAAGCGCGCCTTCGCCGGCTCGGCGCGAGGCGAGCGCCGCTCGAAGAAGCTGGGCGCGGGCCTCGAGTTCGCCGACTACCGGCGCTACTCGCCCGGCGACGACTTCCGCCACGTGGACTGGAACGTCTACCAGCGCCTGGGCAAGCTGCTGCTCCGCCTCTACGAGGAGGAGGAGGACCTCACCGTCACGCTGCTCATCGACGCCTCGGCGTCCATGGCCGTCGGTGACCGCCAGAAGCTGGACCAGGCCCTGCGCCTGGCCGCGGCCCTGGCCTTCATCACGCTGTCGGGCCTCGACCGGGTCAGCATCGTCAGCTTCTCCGACGCGCTGGGCCCGCGCCTCTTTCCGGTGCGGGGCAAGGGCCAGATCTTCAAGGTGTTCGACTTCCTCCGCGCGATCGAACCGGGCGGCCCCACCGCGATGGGCCGGGCGCTGGAGACCTTCGTGCACCAGTCCAAGCGCCGGGGCCTGGCGGTGGTCTTGAGCGACCTCTACGCCCAGGACGGCTTCGAGGGCGGCCTCAACGTGCTGCGCTACCACAAGTTCGAACCGCTGGTGCTGCACCTGACCGACCGGCGCGAGCTGGAGCCCGATCTGCGAGGCGACCTGCAGCTCGTCGACTGCGAGACGGGCGCCGTGCGCGAGGTCACGGTGACGCCGCGCCTGCTCGAGCGCTACCGCCGCGCCCACGCCGAGTGGCGGGGCGGCGTCGAGCGCTTCTGCACCGAGCGCCACGTCGGCTACTTCGAGGCCCCGGTGCAGACCCCCTTCGACCAGCTCGTGCTCGGGCTCTTCCGCAGCGGGGGCTTTCTGCGATGAGCTTCGCCCTCATGAGCATCGGCGAGATGCTGACGCTCTTTGGAGCGCTGGGCGGCGCGATGGTGCTGCTCTACGTGCTGAAGCTGCGGCGGCGCCGGGTCGAGGTGCCCTTCGCGCCTTTGTGGGCGCGGCTGGTCGAGGAGCGCCAGTCCTCGGCGCTGTTCCGCCGCCTGCGCCGCCTGCTCAGCCTGCTCGTCCAGCTCACCATCCTGGCGCTCATCGTGCTGGCCATGGGCGACCCGCGCCTGTCGGCGGGCCAGGGCTGCGGCTTCGAGCCGGCCCCGCCGCCGCCCGAGCGCCACACGCTCCTGCTGCTGGACAGCTCGGCCTCCATGGCCACCTTCGAGCGCGGCCGCACCCGCATGGAGCGCGGCGCCGCCAAGGCCAACGCGGTCATCGACGCCCTCGGCGCGAACCCTGCGCACCGCGTGATGGTGGCCGCCGTCGACACCGACCTGCGCCCGCTGACCCTGTGGACCAGCGACCGCGCCCAGGCCCACGCCGCCGTCGCGTCCTGGCTGGCCGCCGGCGCGCGCGACACGGCCACCGACATCCCCCACGCGCTGGAGCTGGCCCGCGACGTGCTGCGCGGCCGCGCCGGCGCCGAGACCGTGCTGGTCAGCGACGCCGCCTGGGAGCCCCCGTCCGCCGCGCTGGCCGAGGCCGTCGGGCTCTCGGTCGAGCAGGTCGGCGAGCCGGGCGCCAACGTGGGCATCGAGGCGCTCAACGTGCGGCCCTACCTCGATGACAGCCTCACCTACGCGCTCTTCTACGCCGTGCGCAACACGGGCCCGCGCCCGCTGCGCGCCACGCTCTACCTCTACGCCAACGAGGAGGGCCGAAGCCCCGCCGACTTCATCGACGACGCGCGCATCGTGGCCTCGGTGGCCCTGACGCTCCCCGCCCGGGGCGTGGCGCGCGACGTGCTTGGCGACCTCGAGTTCGAGGGCAGCCGCCTGGCCGCCCGGGTGGTCATCGACCCGGCCGAGGACACCGCCGACCCGCTGGCCCGCGACGACGTGGCGCTCGCGCTGGTCCCGCCTCGGCGCAGGCTCCGCGTGCAGCTGGTCAGCGAGGGCAACCTCTTCGTCCAGGCCAGCCTGCTGGTGCGCGAGAACGTCGACTTCGAGGCCATCGCGCCCGCCGACTACCGCGGGCCCGAGGGCTACGACGTGACCATCGTCGATCGCGCCGACGTCGACATCTCCAGGCCGGGCCGCTACCTCATGCTGGACCCCGCGCCCGGCGACGACTTCCGCATCACCGGCTCGGTCGAGGAGCCCACCGTCGCCCACGTGGCCCAGGACCACCCGCTGGCCCGCGGCCTGGTGCTGGCCGATCTCGGCATCCCTTCGGCCAGCCGCTTCGAGCGCCGCGACGGCGACACGACGGTCGCCAGCGCCGAGGACGGCACGCCCCTGCTCTTCGTGCGCGACGCCCCAGAGAGCGGCCGCAGCTTCGTTGTGCTGCCCTTCGACCTGACCCGCAGCCTGCTGCCGGTGAACTACGCCTTCCCGCTGCTGGTCGTGAACGCGCTCAACTGGTTCCAGCCCCAACCCGACGGGCTGGTGCCCACCCACCACGCCGGGCGCACGGTGAGCCTGCCGGCGACCCTGCCCGAGGGGCCGCTCACGGTCTCGGGGCCCCCCGAGGCTGGCCCGGTCGAGGCGCGGCGCCTGGCCGACCGCATCGCCCTGCGCGCCGACCGCGCCGGCATCTACGAGCTGAGCACCCCCGGCGCCGAAGAGCCCCTGCGGGTGGCGCTGAACCTGATGGACCCGGCCGAGAGCGTCATCACGCCGCGGGCCGAGCTGCCGGCCTGGAGCCCGCCCGCGCCGTGGACTCCGGCCAGCCCGCCCTGGCCCGGCACCGTGTGGCGTGCGCTGCTGCTCATCGCGCTCGGCGTCTCGATGGTCGAGTGGCTGACCTGGCACCGGAGCCTGACCCTGTGAGCCGGCGCCGCGCCATCGTGCTGGCCCACCATCTGGGCGCGCTGGCGCTGGGCCTGGGCGGCTGGGCGGCGCTGCGCCGCTTCGGGCCCGCGCTGAGCGAGCGGCTCGAGGCCATGGACCTGGTCCTGTCGGCGCCGGGCTACCTCTGGGCGCTGCTGGCCATCCCGGCCCTGCTGGTGCTGCGCGCCCACACGCTGTCGGACCTGCCGCGCGCGCAGCAGGCGCTCTCGCTGCTGCTGCGCACCGGCTTCGTGCTGGCGCTGGTGGCGGCGCTGGTGGGCGTCGAGGAGGTCGCCCACGAGCCGGTGAGCACGGCCACGGTCTTCGTGGTGGACGCCAGCGCGTCGATGCCCGACGCCGCGCTGGAGCAGGCGCGGGCGCGGGTGGAGGACGCGTGGCAGAAGCGGGGCGAGGGCGAGGTGCGCCTGGTGGTGTTCGGGCGTGAGGCCCACGAGGTGCCGCTGGGTCCGCCGCCGGGCGCGGGGGCGTCGGCGCCGGCGGTGCCCGAGCTGACCCGGCTGCCGGGCGACGAGGGCCTCGCCACCGACGTCCAGGCCGGCCTGCGCCTGGCCGAGAGCCTGCTGCCCGAGGGCCGGCTCGGGCGGCTGGTGCTGGTGACCGACGGGCTGGAGACCCGCGGGGCGCTCAGCGAGGAGGAAGCCACGGCCAGGCGCTTCGGCGTGCGGGTGCATCACCTGGACCTGAGCGACCTGCCGCGCCCGGCCGAGCTGATGGTCACCGGGCTCTCGGCCCCGAAGGCCCTGGAGCCCCGGGTGCCGTTTGTCGCCCGCGCCACCGTGCGGGCGACGGGGGCGATGGCGGCCCGCTGCGAGCTCTTCGTCGACGGCGTGCTGGCCGAGGGCCAGGACGTGGCGCTGGCGCCCGGCGACACCGAGGTGGCCATCGAGGCGCGGGTGAAGGAGGGCGGCGACAAGCGGCTCTCGGTGCAGTGCGCGCCCAAGGACCCGGACCAGGACCGCTTCCCGTCCAACAACCGGTTCGAGGTGCCCATCCACGTCAAGACGCTGCCCAAGGTGCTCTACGTGGAGGGCGAGCGGCAGCTCCGGCAGAACCTGGTCTCGGCGCTGGGGCACGACTTCGACGTGGAGCTGCGCGACGCGCACGGGGTGCCCTCCTCGGCCGCCGACGCGCGCCAGTTCGACCTGATCTTCATCAGCGACGTGCCGCGGGTGGGCGGCTCGGGCGGGGCCTACATGACCCGGGACCAGATGCAGGTGCTCGAGAGCTACGCCCGCGACGGCGGCGGCCTGGTCTTCGCCGGTGGCGAGAGCTCGTTCGGGCCGGGCGGCTACGGCGGCACCTGGCTGGAGGAGCACGTACTGCCCGTCGAGCTGGACGTGGAGAAGAAGGAGGACGTGCCGTCGCTGGCGCTGATGCTGGTCATCGACCGCTCGGGCTCGATGACCGGCGACAAGATCGAGCTGGCCAAGGAGGCCGCCCGGGCCACCCTGGACGCGCTGCAGCCCTCGGACAAGCTGGGGATCATCGCCTTCGACTCGGCGCCGACCGTGGTGGTGCGGCTACAGCGCGCGGCCAATCGCCTGAAGATCACCGACAACCTGGCGCGGCTCTCGCCCAGCGGCGGTACCAACATCCGCCCGGCCCTGGTCCAGGCCTACCGCGCCCTGGCCGGCACGCAGGCCAAGGTCAAGCACATCATCCTGCTCACCGACGGCCAGTCGACGCGCACCGGCATCCTGGAGCTGGTGTCCCAGAGCAGCGCCGACAAGATCACCATCTCCACCGTCGCCGTGGGCCTGAACAGCGACCAGGAGCTGATGATGCGCGTGGCCGAGGAGGGCGGCGGCCGCTACTACTTCACCGACCGCGCCGAGAACATCCCCAAGCTCTTCCTCAAGGAGACCAGCGAGGTCACCCGCCGCGCGCTGGTCGAGGACCCCTTCCGGCCGGTGGTGGCCAGGCGCTTCCGCAACCTCCAGATGTTCAAGGGCACGGGCATCGAGCGGGCGCCGCCGCTGCTGGGCTACGTGTCGACCCGGGCCAAGCCGCGGGCCGAGGTGCTGATGCTGTCGAACCACGACGAGCCGATCCTCGCGCGCTGGCGGCTGGGGCTGGGCCAGGTGGTGGTCTGGACCAGCGACGTGAAGAACAAGTGGGCGCACTTCTGGCTGGCGTGGCCCGGCTACGCGCAGTTCTGGCGCCAGCTCGTGCGCGACACCCTGCGGGTCGAGCGCGAGGACCCGGCGATGCAGACGCTGACCGACATCGCCGACGGGGTCCTGACGGTGGGCGTCGACGCGGTGGACGCCGAGGATCGCTTCATCGACGGCCTCGAGAGCCAGATGACCGTGACCGGCCCCGACGGCCAGGACCGCGAGGTGACCCTGGCCCAGACGGCACCCGGCCGCTACGAGGGCACCCTGGCCCTGGACGCCTACGGCCCCTGGACCGTGCGCGGCAGCCACCACGCCCCCGAGCCCGAGGCCCCGGTCCACCGCTCCTACGCCGCCGTCGCCTGGCCCTTCCCCACCGAACACCTCCTGGGCCCGCCCGACCTGAGCGCCGTCCGCGCCCTGAGCGAGGCCACCGGAGGCACCGCCGCCCCCACCAACGCCCAGCTCTTCGACACCGAAGGCCGCACCACCGAGCGCCGCGAACCCCGCTGGCAACCCCCACTCTACCTGGCCCTGATCCTGCTCCTCCTCGACGTCCTCCTCCGCCGCGTCCGCCTCTACGGCAACACATCCATCCCCTGGCGCACCGCCAAGCCGTAGGCAGTGGCGGTCCCGGCCCCGGCCCCGGCCCCGGCCCCGGCCCCGGCCTCGGCCTCGGTCTCGGTCTCGGTCTCGGTGACGGTCCCGGACTCGGCCCCGACCCCGGTCTCGGCCCCGGCCCCGGCCCCGGTCTCGGTCTCGGTCTCGGCCCCGGCCCCGGTCTCGGTCTCGGCCCCGGTCTCGGACTCGGCCCCGGCCCCGGCCCCGGCCTCGGTCTCGGCCCCGGCCCCGGCCCCGGCCCCGGCCCCGGCCCCGGTCTCGCCCCCGGCCCCGCCTCCTACATCGTCTTCAGGAACACCGGGTAGTTCACCAGCAGCGGCCCCGAGGCCCCCGGTCGGGCCGGCCACTTCCAGTCCCTAACCTTCTTCAACACGCAGGAGTCGAACTCCGGGTCGCTGAACCCCTCGGTGCTGACGCCGGTGGACTCCATCTCACCGCTGGCGCCCACGGCCAGGTGCAGGGTGGTCTTGCCCTGCCGCGATCGGTCGGACATCAGCGACTTGACGTAGCACTGCTGCACCGGCCCGAGCCGCGCGTGGATGCAGGCCTGCACGGCCTCTCGGGTCATGGACCCGTCCGCCTGGACCACACACTCCTGCTCGATCTCCGGGTCCACCTCCACCAGCCCCGGCGTCTCCTCCCCCGGCCCCGGCGTCGGCTCCGAAGCAGCCCCGGTCGTCCCGCACCCCCCAAGCGCCAGCAACCCACCGATCAGCAACGCCCGATACCCAGCCACGGCGACCTCCCCGATCCCAGAGCCAACCCCCATCTAGCACGACTCCCAGCAACGGTCCCGGCGCGAGCCGCTGACGGTCTCGGTGGCGGTCTCGGTGGCAGTCTCAGTGACGGCGCCGGTCTCGGTGACGGTCTCGGCGCCGGTCTCGGCCCCGGTCTCGGCCCCGGTTTCGGCCTCGGCCCCGGTCTCGGCCCCGGCCCCGGTCTCGGCCCCGGCCCCGGTCTCGGCCTCGGCCCCGGCCTCGGCCTCGGCCTCGGCCCCGGTCTCGGCCTCGGCCTCGGCCCCGGAGCCTCGGCCTGGCCCCTCGGCCCTCGGTCTCGGCCCCTGGCCTCAGCCTCAGCCCCGGCCTCTGGCCCCAGGTCTCGGCCTCGGCCCCGGCCTCGGCCTCGGCCTCTCGGCTCAGCTCCGGCCTCCCCGCCCCCGGTCTCGGCCCCGGCCTCGGCCTCCCTGGTCTCAGCCTCCCCTCAGCCCTCTCGGCCTCCTCGGCCTCGGCCCCGGCCCCGGCCCCGGCCTCGGCCCCGGCCCCGGCCCCGGCCCCGGCCTCGGCCCCGGCCCCGGCCAGACCGCTGCCGGGCGTGCTCGGCTGAGCTGGTGGAGGTCTCCCCGCAGCGCTTCGAGCGCCACCAAGCCGGTCGGACCTGCGTTGCAACCGCGCTGCTGCCCCGCGGCTCGCGAGCCGCGGATCGCGGCGCGGCGTCGACTTCGCAGGGTCGCGTCGCTAGACTCCGGGCATGGGCAGCGCGGCTGAACATGAGAGGGGTCCGACCTATGCGGACGTGGTGGCGCTGCCGCCGCACCTGGTCGGGGAGATCCTCGGGGGTGAACTGTTCGCCAGCCCGCGGCCGGCTCCGAGGCATGCACGGGCGGCGAGTCGGTTGGGCGCCCTGCTGGGGGGACCCTTCGACCTGGGGATCTCGGGCCCCGGCGGCTGGCTGATCCTCGATGAGCCGGAGCTGAGTCTCGGCGTCGACCCGGGCTACGATCCGGTGGTGCCTGATCTCGCCGGCTGGCGCGTGGAGGTGTTGCCCGAGGTCCCGGATACCGCGCAGATCCACGTCACGCCGCAGTGGGTGTGCGAGATCCCGTCGCCAGGCACACAGCGAGCCGACCGCTTGCTGAAGCTACCCTTCTATGCGCGAGCGGGGGTGGAGCACTGCTGGTTTCTCGACCCGCTCGATGAAGCGCTCGAGGTGTTCGAGCGACGCGGCGAACACTGGCTGCTCTCGGGCACCTGCACCGGCGACGCGTCGGTTCGCGCGGCGCCCTTCGAGGCCATCGAGCTCGCGCTGTGCTGGCTCTGGGGTCGGCGGCCGCCCGCGGAAGGTGGCGGCTGAGTGACCCGTCGCGTCGACCAGATCTCCCGAGCGCGCTTCGTCGAGAGCCACGCTGACGCCGCGCTCCGCCACGCGGCGCTCGACGCGATGGCCGCCGGCGACCGTCCGGCGCGCCTCGGGCGCATCGCCGCGCTGGGCGCTGGGCGCACCGGGGACTTCCTCGACTTCGGCGAGCGCAACCGCATCGGGCCCATCGTCGCCAAGGCGCTGTTGGAGGCCTTCCCCGACGGCTTCGACGGCCAGGCGCGCGCCCGGCGCATCTACGAGGACTCCGGTCGCCGGATGCGGGTGCTGATGGACGAGCTGGACGCGGTCGCGGCGCGCCTCGAGGGCGCCGGCCTGCGCATGGTCGCCCTGAAGAACGCCGGCATCGCCCGCGGCATCTTCGACGACCCGGCGCTCTGCCCCATGGGGGACCTGGACGTGCTGGTCTCGCGCCACCGCTTCCGGGAGGCCCACGCGCTGATCCTGGAGGCCGGCTTCGCGCTGCAGAGCCGCGCCGCCATCGAGCCGGCCGACGTGGAGGCGGGTCTGGAGTCGGGCGGCACCGAGTACATCAAGCAGGTGGGCGGCGAGGAGGTGTGGTTCGAGCTGCAGTGGCGTCCGGTCGCCGGCCGCTGGATCCGCCGCGACCAGGAGCCCGACCCGGACGCCCTGCTGGCCCGCTCGGTGCCGATCGCCGGCAGCGCCGTGCGCCTGCTGGAGCCGGTCGACAACATGATCCAGGTGGCGCTGCACACCGCCAAGCACACCTACGTGCGGGCGCCGGGCCTGCGGTTGCACACCGACGTCGACCGGCTCGCCCTCTTCACGCCGCCCGACTGGGACGCCGTCGTCGCCATGGCCCGGCGCCTGGAGGTGAAGACGGCGGTCTACTTCTCGCTGGCCATGGCCCGAGCGCTGCTGGACACGCCCGTCCCCGAGTCCGCGTTGCGGGCGCTCGAGCCGCCGGCCTGGAAGGTCGCCGCGATCACCGGCTGGCTGGCGCGCGTCGACGTGTTCGAACCCGACCAGCGCAAGTTCCGCCGCCCCGACATGATGGCCTTCGTGGCGCTGCTCTACGACGACGCCGCCGGGCTGGCGGCCTCGGTCTTCGACACCGAGCGCGACCAGCTGGACCTTCGCCACCTCCCCACCAACCTCGCCCGCGGGGCGCGGCGCATGCGGGACCTCGTGACCCGCTACCAGCGCTGAGCCGCCGGGTGTCCCGCGACGTACACATCGCGTCCTGCGTGGGCGGCGGCCCGATGGAGCGGCTGGCCCGGCGCCTGGCCGAGCGCGGCGTGCCCTCGCGGGTGGTCGCCGAGTACTCGGCCGAGGCCTGGCGGCGCACCATGGCGGCCGGCCCCTGGGGGCGCGCGCGCGGCCGGCTCGGCGCCTTCGTGCGCTTCCCGGCCCGCATGACCGCCGAGGCCCTGCGCCACGACGCCTCCGTGATGGTGCCCACCACCAACCCCTTCATCCTCCCGCTGGTGGCGGTAGCCCTGCGCGGCCTGCACCGCCGCTCGGTGACGCCGCTGGTCTACGATCTCTGGCCCGACGCGCTGGAGGCCGGCGGCATCGCCCGGGCCGGCGGCTGGGCGTCGCGGCTCGGCGAGGCTGCCAACCGCTACTGGTTCGCCCGCGCCGACGGGGTGGTCTTCATCGGCGAGCGCATGGCCCGCTTCGCCATCGCCCGCTACGGCGAACCCAGGCGCTGGACGGTCATCGAGACCGGCGCCGACAGCGCCGAGCTGGCCGCCGACGCGGTCGGGCCCGAGGCCGCCGAGAGCGACCTGGAGCGCTGGTGCGAGGGCAAGCTGGTGGCCGCCTACGTCGGCAACATGGGGCGGATGCACGACGTGGCGACCTTGCGGGACGCCGTCCCCCGGGCGCTGGCCGGCGGCGGCGGCGCGCCGCTGGCCGTGGTCGTGGCGGCGTCGGGCCCCGGGGTGGAGGCCCTGCGCGAGGCGTGGCGTGACCTGCCGGCCACACGAGTGCGCTTCGAGCCGCCGCTCGGCGACCGCGCCTGGGCCCGGCTGCTCGTGCGCGCGGCCATCGCCTTCGTCACGCTGCGGGACGAGGCCAGCCGGACCTGCATCCCCTCGAAGGCCTTCAGCGCGCTGGCCGCCGGCGAGGCGCTCTGCGTCATCGCGCCGGAGGATTCGGACCTGGCCGAGCTGGTGCGCCGGCACGGCTGCGGCCGCCAGGTGGCGCCGGGGGACGTGGACGGGCTGGTGGCGACCCTGGGAGCCCTGGCCGACGACGCGGAGGCGCTGGCCTCGATGCGCGCCGCCGCGCGGGCCGCCGCGAGCGAGCACTACGACATCGGGCGGCTCGCGGTGCGCTGGCGCGACTTCCTCGCCTCGCTCACCCGGCGGGATCCCGACCCTGGGGCGCCTCCGAGCCCATGAACTCTGGCATGGTGGCGTGGCCCTCCTGGCTGATGTCGGAGCGCCGCAGCACCTTGAGCACCGTCATCGCCAGGATGCGCAGGTCCAGCGCCAGCGAGCGGTGGTCCACGTACCACACGTCCAGCGCCAGCTTCTGCTCCCAGCCGATGGCGTTGCGCCCGTTGACCTGCGCCCAGCCGGTGATGCCCGGCCGCACCTCGTGCCGGCGCGCCTGCTCGGGCGAGTAGCGCGGCAGGTATCGCACCAGCAGCGGCCGTGGCCCCACCAGGCTCATGTCGCCGCGCAGCACGTTGAAGAGCGTCGGCAGCTCGTCGACGCTGGTGGCGCGCATGAACCGGCCGGTGCGCGTCAGGCGCGCCGCGTCGGCCTCGGGGCCCTCCTCGCCGGGGCGCGGCGCGCGCATGGTGCGGAACTTCATCAGCCGGAAGGTGCGGCCGTGCAGCCCGGGCCTCTCCTGGCGAAAGAGCACGGGCCGGCCCATCGTGGCGGCGACCGCCAGCGCCGCCCCGGCCATCACCGGCGCGGTCAGGGTCAGCGCCGCGGCCGCCCCGCCCACGTCCAGCGCGCGCCGGGCCAGGTCCTGCCACCCGCCCGGCGCCCGGCGCCCCTCAGTCAAGAGGGCCCACCCCGGCGTCGTCGCGGCTGACGAAGACCGCGTCGTCGTAGCGCAGCATCACCAGCCCGTCGCGCCACGCGTCCCAGGAGGCCGTGGAGGGCAGTCCCAGCAGGTCCTCGATGAGCCAGCGCGAGTACCGCGCGCCCGCCTCCCAGGCCAGCGGGTAGCCGCCGCCGAAGCGGGCGTTCAGCTCGATGACCGTCAGCGCGCCGGTGGCCTCGTCCCAGAAGATCTGCACGTTGAGCACGCCGTAGGCCCCGGGCAGGCGCTCGGCGATGTCGCGCGCCAGCGCCTGGACCGCCGGCGCGCGCACGGCCATGCCCTTCTGGACCTCGCCCGCCCGCACCTCCAGGCGGCGGCGCGGCACCGCGCACTGGCAGCGCCCGTGGTGGTCCACGTAGACGCTTACCGTGTACTCCTTGCCGGGCGCGCAGGTCTGGACGATGTGGTCGCCGGCCCGAGCGGCCATCCGCAGGGCCGAGGGCGTCTCCACCCGAGCGACACCGATGGACGAGCTGCCGCGCACCGGCTTGACGATGAGCGGCCAGGGCCAGTCGTCGGGCGCCGCCAGCACGTCCTCGGGCAGGGCCTGCCGCGGCGCCGGGAAGCCCTGGCTGCTGAGCCACGCGTGCGTCTGCACCTTGTCCGAGCCGATGGCCACCACCTGGGGACTGGAGATGGCGACCGTGGTGCCGATGGCGGCGAACTCGGCGCGGTGGGCGGCGTAGGGAAGCAGCTCCGGGTCCAGGGTGGGCACCACCAGCCGCACCTCGTGGGCGCGGCAGATCTCGAGCATCGCCGGGATGAACTCGGCGCTGTCGCACCGCGGCACCTGAAGACCCAGGTCGGCGTCGTGGAAGGCCGCCGAGGCGCGCGAGATGTCCACGGCCAGCAGCCGCCCCTCGAGCCCCAGCTCCGCCAGCGCGCCCCGGAAGGTGCGCAGCAGCGCCACCCGGCGACCGGCCGAGGAGATCAGCACATTGAAGGGGGCAGCCATCCGCGGTTCCAACCTGTCCCGAGCGACGCCCGGAGCCTACCCCAGCCTTCCCGCACCCGCCACGCGAAGCGGTCCTCGCGAGCCTCGGCACCGGCCGCGGAGCCTGTCCCGCGCTCAGCGAACGGCGCTCCAAGCTCCGATCAGGTCGACTGATCCAGTTTACTACTACTGATGAGTCGACCTGATCCGTGGTAGTGACTCACTCATGGACACCGAGATCCTCGACCGCCTGCTCCTGCTCAATCCGTGGTTCCGCCACCCTCCCGCCTTCGCGACCGAGTGTCGGCGCCACATCCCGCAACCCTTCGTCGCTCGGCGGCTCGCACTCGAAGATGCCTTGGAGGCTCGGCGCGCTTGCCTGGTCGTGGGTCCTCGTCAGGTCGGAAAGTCCTCGCTGGTCTGGTCTGGCCTGCAGTCGATGCAGCCTGATCAGGTGCTGGTGCTCCAGGCGGAGGAGCCGCTCGTCCGGCGGTGGGCGCAGTCGCCGGTCCAGGTCGTCCACGACATCGAGTCCGAGTTTCCCACCGTTCGACGGGTCTTCGTCGAGGAGGCTCAGCAGCTCGACGAGGCCGGACTCTTCATCAAGGGGCTGGTCGACGCCCACCGCGACTGGGAGATCGTCGTCACCGGCTCGTCTTCCTACCACCTCCTGGCTCGCACACGGGAGAGCCTGGCCGGACGCGCGATCCGCCGTCAGCTCCTGCCGCTGACGCTCGGAGAGCTCGTCGACTTCGAAGCGCCCGCCGTGCCTGCCGTCCGCACGCAGCTCGAGCGCCAGGTCGCGGCACGGCAACAGATCCTCGGGGCCTACCCCGGCGTCTGGTTCCACCCCGAGCCGGAGCGCCACCTCGGCGACCTCGTCGAGGCCTTCGTGCTGCGCGACGCATCCGACCGCTTCGCGATCCGCGATCCGCAAGGCTTTCGGCGGCTCCTGGTCTTCGCTGCGGGGCAGGTGGGCCAGATGATGAACTACAGCGAGTGGGCGACCAACCTCGGCGTCTCCGCGGCGACGGTCAGGGCGTGGGTGGGCCTCCTCGAGGAGACCTGGGTGCTGAGGCAGGTTCCGGCCTTCGCGGGCGGGCGCCGCAACGAGATCACCGCGGCCGGACGCGTACACTTCTACGATCTGGGGATTCGCAACGCGCTCCTGAGTCGGTTCGAGCCCGCGCTCGAGCGCCGCGCGGACCGAGGCGCGCTCGCGGAGGGCTGGGTGTTCACCACGCTGGCGAAGGTCCTCCCGCGAGGCTGGGACATCCACTACTGGCGCTCCAAGGGCGGCGCCGAGGTGGACTTCGTGCTGGTCGGCGGAGATCGGCTCGTCGGCGTCGAGGTCAAGGCCAGCGGCCGCCAGCGCGTGACGCGGTCCTTGCGCAGCTTCGTCGAGGCGTACCAACCCGAGTTGGTGATGCTCGTCGCCGGCTTCGACGGTGGGCGGCGCGAGGAGCGCCTCGACCGGACCCGCTTGCTGCACATCCCGCTCACCGACCTCGAGCGCGCCATCGAGGAGCACCTCGCGCCCGTGGCGTAGCGCCGGGACGCGCCAGCAGGACGGCGCGCCGTGCCCGGATGCCCTCCCCCGCCGCAGAACCGAGGTGCCGCGCGCGGCGTAGCCTGCTACGGTCTGCCGCCGTGAACACGACCCTCGAAGCCGCCGCGCCCCCGCGCGAGTCCGCCGCGCGCCTGTTCCTGAGCGTGAGCCGCTTCCACATCGTCGCCATCGCGGCGCTGGGGACCCTGACCTTCGGGTGGCTCTTCACCGGGACCCGCCCGTGGGCGCTGGCGGCCGTCTGCGCGTTGGACTGGTTCATCGTGAACCTCCTCAACCGCGTGGTGGACCTGAAGGAGGACACCGAGAACGCCATCACCGGCGTCGGCTTCGTCTCCCGCAACCGCCGCGCCATCCTGGCGCTCGGGTTCGGGGCGCTGGCGGCGAGCCTCGTGTCGGTGCACCTCGTGCTGCCCCAGATCACGCTCCTGCGGGTGGCCTTCCACACCCTCGGCTTCGCCTACAACTGGCGGCTCTTGCCGGGCGGCCGCCGCATCAAGGAACTCTACTTCTGGAAGAACACGGCCTCGGCCACCGGCTTCGTCCTGACGGTCTTCGCCTATCCGCTGGCCGTGGCCGGCTGGGGCACCGACCACGCGGCCCTCGCCCCCGGCATCCAGCCCGCCACCATATGGCTCTCGGGCGTGTTCTTCGTCTGCTTCGAGCTGAGCTACGAGGTCATCTACGACCTGCGCGACGCTCCCGGCGACCGCCTCGCCGGCGTCCGCACCTACCCGGTCGTCCACGGCGAGCGCACGGCCACCCGCATCATCGACGGCCTCATCGCCGCCTCGCTCGCCGCCCTGGTGCTGGGCTACGCCACGGGCCTCGTGCCCTGGCGCATCGCCTGCATGGCGCTGGCACCGGTCATCAACCTGGTCTGGTACAAGCGCGCGCTGGCCCGCGGCATCACGTCGCGCGACTGCATCGCGCTGACCTGGGCCGGCGCCGCGCTGCTGGTCGCCTACCACCTCTGGGTGGCGCTGGGCCTGCCCGGCGTGGACGCCTGAGCATGAGCACCATGGCCATCATCGAGTGCGCCTGCGTCGCCATCATCGGCCTCTGGTTCGCCTTCCGCCTCGCCTGGGAGCCCGACCGCCCGGCCCTGCTCGGCCGCCTGGCGCTGCTCGCCTGCGCGAGCTGGCTCGCCGAGAACACCGTCATCCACGCCTACGGCTTCTACGGCTACAGCGCCGGCTGGTCGGTCTTCGTCGACCGCGTGCCGCTCATGATCCTCCTCATCTGGCCGGTGGTCATCCACTCCGCCTGGGACCTCGCCCGCCACCTCGGCCCCGCCCTGAGCGGCCCCCGCACCGCCCTGGTCGCCGCCGCGCTGGTCCTCGCCGACGCCTCGCTCATCGAGCCCATCGCCGTCCACTCCGGCCTCTGGTCCTGGACCGAGCCCGGCCTCTTCGCCGTCCCCCCCATCGGCATCCTCGGCTGGGCCATCTTCGCCGGCTTCGCCGTAGCGCTCTTCGAACGCGCCCGCCGCCAGGCCCCCGGACAGCGCCGCTTCGGCCCCCTCACGGCCCTGGCGGTCTTCACGCTCCCCGCCGCCCTCACCCACCTGGTCCTCCTGGCCGTCTGGTGGGGAGCCCTCCGCTGGCTCAACCACACCGTCCCGCCCTGGCCCGCCGTGGCCCTGGCCTGGACCCTCTCGCTCACCCTCGCCGCCTGGGCCTGGGCCCGCGACGCCCACCGCCGCGTCCCCACCCGCGACCTGGCCCTGCGCATCCCCGCCGCGGCTTTCTTCTTCGTCCTCCTGGCGCTCCACGGCCAGGACGCGCCGCCGCTGATCGCCTGGTCCATAGCGTTCGCCCCGCCCTACCTGGTCCTCACCCGCCCCTGAGCGAGGCCGAGGCCGAGACCGGGGCCGAGGCCGGGACCGAGACCGGGACCGAGACCGGGGCCGAGACCGGGGCCGAGACCGAGACCGGGACCGAGACCGGGACCGAGACCGGGGCCGAGGCCGAGGCCGAGGCCGGGGCCGAGACCGACGCGGACTCGGAGGAGGATGGGGAGATCGGGCCTTGCGATCCTACGGGCTGCGTGGCGCCCGATCCTTGTCTCGAGGCGCAGTGCGGGGCTGGGGGGACGTGCTCGAGCGTGCTGGCGTCGGGTCCGTCGTGCTGCTTCGCGGGGGTGCTGGTGTCCGAGGGGGCCGAGGAGGAGGAGGAGGCGGTGAGCGTCGTCGATCTGGCGCCCTCGGAGGCGCAGCCCATCGGCTGGAACCGCTCCTCGCATCGGGCGTTCACGGGTGCGGCGAGCTGGTATTTCGGTGACCCCGCGCACCTCGACTACGACAACGGCGCGCGCGTCGCGGGGCGGCTCACGCTGGCTCCGGTGGCGCTCCCTGCGCAGACTCCCGCGCGGCTGATCTTCCACGCGTGGGGCGACGTGGAGGCAGGCTCGGCCTGGGATCTCCTGGTCGTCCGCGTGGAGGCCGACGGCGTGTCGGTGCCGGCCTGGGTGAAGGGCGGGGACTGGGTGGCCAAGACGTGGCAGCGGCGGACGGTCGACCTCTCCGCCTGGGCCGGCCACACCATCACCCTGCACTTCGAGTTCGACAGCGTCGAGTCGACGCTCAACGGGACCGAGGGCCTCTATCTGGACGGGATCTGGGTGCTCACCGGGTGCGCGCCCGCGCCCGCCTGCGACTCGGACGAGGCCTGCGACGATCAGGTGCGCTGCACGCAGCAGAGCTGCGCCGACTCCGAGTGCGTCTACACCGTCACCGCGAGCTGCTGCGCGCTGCCCGACGACTGCGACGACGGGGACACGTGCACGCTGGACTCCTGCGTGGCGGGCATCTGCGCTCACGCGCCGGTGAGCGAGGAGAGCTGCTGCAACAGCGCCGCGGACTGCGACGATGGCGACCCCTGCACCGACGACCTGTGCGATGGCGACGGGATCACGACGTGCAGCCATCCGACCGCGGCGCTGCCGGGCTGCTGCGACGCGGCGGCGGACTGCGAGGACGCCGACCCCTGCACCGCCACCGCCTGCGTCGGCCACTCCTGCGTCATCACGCCCACCTGCTGCGCGACGGCCTCCGACTGCCCGGACGACGGAGATCCTTGCACGCTGGAGACCTGCACCGACGAACTCTGCGAGCACCCGCCCTCGATGGCGCCCGAGTGCTGCGCCGAGGTCGCGCTGGACCAGGGCTTCAACGGCGACGCCGCCGACTGGAGCTTCGAAGGCGGCGGCGGCGGATGCGCGTGGCATCTCGAGGCCAGCGGTCCGCCCGGCACCGACGGCGGCGTCCTCGTCTACGGCAACGGCACCGACTACGACTGCGGCAGCACGGCCGGCGTCGCCCGCTCACCGGAGCTGAGCCTGGCCACCGGCGTGCGCTGGAAGCTGGTGACGCGGATCTGGCTCGACGTCGAGGTGCCGTCCTCGCTGGACGCGCTCTCCCTGGTCGCCGTGGCCGCGCCGGATACGGAGGTGCTGCTGTGGGCCAAGCCCCCATCGTTCAGCGCGCAGCAGAAGTGGCTCGTGCTCGACCGTGACCTCAGCGCGTTCGCCGGGCACACCCTGCGCCTCGAGTGGCGGTTCATGACGGGGGACGCCAACAACAACGCGATGGGAGGGCCCCACGTCGACGCGCTCTCGGTGCGCTCCGACTGTCAGCCGCTCACCTGCTCGAGCGCCACCGACTGTGACGACGGGCTGGCACCGACCGGCGAGCAGTGCCTCGACGGCGCCTGCCTCTTCACGCTGCCCTGACAGGTTCAGCGAGAAGAGCTGCCGGGCATCTCGACCACTCCATCGCCCGCCTCGGCCGTCCGCAACCACTGCGAGATACCGGCGGGCATCTCTCGGGGTGCGGACGACCGGGTCAGCTCGACGGTGCGGCCGATCCAGTCCGACCCATGTGCTCGCTGAACCTGTGAAGCCTTCAGCTCGCGCCGCCGCCGGGCTCCTCGAGCTGCTCCACGAGCTGGAAGCGCAGATCCGGCGCCAGCCCGTAGCCCACCACCGATCCGCTCCCGTCGGGGAGGTCCACCCGGCTGGTGTTGATGTAGGGCCGGTCCTTGCCCAGGAGCGCGCGCAGCCGCGAGATCGCCACCTTCACCTTGGTCTGCATCGAGGTGCGCCCGTCGTCGGCCCCCCACACCTCCGCGGCGAGCTGGTCCATGGTGAAGATCTGGTCGGGGAAGCGCAGGAAGTGCAGGAGCAGCGGCAGGATCACCCGCTTCTCGCCCAGGGAGACGCGCTCGCCGCCCAGGATGAGGAACTGCTCGTGGACCACCAGGATGAGCGCGTCGGGCGAGGCCTCCTGGATCAGCTGCTCGACCTGGCGGGCGTTGGCGCCGCGCCGCTCGTCGCGATCGATGACCACGTAGTCGTCCGCCAGCTCGGCGCGCCGACGATAGTCGCGATAGCGCGTCGCCGTCCGCTCCGACAGACCGGCGTCGCGCACCGCCGGGTCCAGCGTCGCCAGCCAGCCCTGGCAGCAGGCCCGCGTCGCCTCTCCCCCGTAGGCCGCGCCCACGTGCAGGAGCTCGTGATACTCCGGCCCGGTCTCGAAGCGGTATCCGTGCTGGAGCGCTGCGCTGCAGGCCTTCTCCAGCTCGTCGCCGACCTCGCCCGGCGTGTCCGCCGTCCCCTCGGCGAACCGGACGTGCTGCCACAGCGCGCTGCGCCAGGCCAGGCGCGCCGCGTGCCAGCCGCAGCCGATGCGCTCGTAGCGTTCCTGGCTGGCCTGCAGGTGCTGCAGCGCCCGCTCCATGTCGCGCTCCACCGCCAGCTCGGCGCGCGCCTCCGCGTGGCGGGCCGCCGCGTGGGTGTCCCCCCGCAGCAGTCCGCTCACCAGGGGCGTCGCCTCCTCCACCAGGGCCGCGGCCCGCCGCCGGTCGCCGGCGCGAGCCAGCACGATGGCGCACTCGTCGAGCACCTCGGCGCGCACCTTGTCGTCGGTGACCGCCTCGAGGGTGCCGAGCGCCTGCCGACAGGCCGCGCCGGCCCGTTCGCCCTCGCCGAGCACCAGCCAGAGCGCGCCCTCGCTGGCCTGCATCGCGGCCACCGATTCGGGGTTTCCGGCCCCGAGGGCCCGCCGCAGCGCCTCCCGCAGATTGTCCATGGCGGCGCGATGCTGTCCGGTCATGTGATCGGTGAGGCCCAGCAGGTACCTCAGGCTCGCCGCCAGCTCCGCCGCGTCGTCGGCTTCGACGCGCGAGAGCGCCCGCTCGAGGTGGTCGCGCGCCTCCAGGATCCTCCCCTGCCTCGCCGCGATACGCCCGAGATTGCGCAGCGCCACCGCCTCCTCGAAGGCGAAGCCGTGCGCGAGCGACAGGTCCCGGGCCTCGACGCACACCTCCTGGGCCTTGTCGTAGGAGCCCATCTCCATGCGCACGGTCCCGAGGAGATTGAGCAGGTCGAGCTGGACCCGAGCCAGCTCGTGGCGCTGCTCGTCGCTCACGTCGGCCGGGAGCGTGAGCTGGCGAAGATAGTCGAGGCCCCGCCGGCAGTAGGTGCTGGCCTCGGCCCGGACCCCGCGGCGCCAGTACATGGCCGCGTATCCGAGCTGCAGCCGGGGCTGCCAGCGCCAGGTGTCGGTGGTGCCGCGCCGCTCGCCGAGCTGCACCCGACAGGCGTCGAGGTAGGCGCGGGCCTTGTCCCAATCGCCCGCCAGCACGGCGATCCGGCCCACGTAGTAGTTCGCCCAGAAGGGCAACGCGGCGTAGTGCGCTTCGAGCTGCGTCAGCCAGTGGCCGAGCTGACGGCGCGAGCCCGACGCGAAGAAGGCCTCCGCCTGATCCTCGAGCAGCGCCAGCACGCGGTCGAACTCGCCAGCGGCCATGAGGTGCCCGAAGCACACGGCGTCGGCGGGCCCACCGGCGCGCAGGCGCCAATCGGCCGCCCGGCGGTGGGCCTCGCGGAACACGCGTGTGTCCTCGCTCTCCAGCAGGTGCCGCAGCGTCTCGCGCACCAGGGGGTTGAACTCGAAGGCGTCGTCGCTGCCCTCGGCGCGGGTCAGGAGCTGCGTCTCGGCCAGCCGGTCCAGGTAGCCGGGGATGTGCTCGTCGGGCAGCGCGATGACGAAGCGGGAGCCGCCGCGGCGCCCGCGGGGCCCCTGCGCGGCGTCCTGGAAGAGCGCTCGCACCAGCGACGGCTCGATGCGCTCCAGCACCGAGATGACCTTGGTGAAGTACTGGAGCGGCGGCGGGTACTCCGCCAGCACCCGGTCCAGGACGAAGGTCGCGATCGCGGCGCGGTCGTTGGCCATCTCGTCGACCAGGGCTGCGATCTGGGCGTCGGTGCGCCCCTGCATCACCCGCGTCAGCAGCGCCAGCACGCCCGGCCATCCGCGGGTGCGTCGCCACAGCCGCGTCACGATCGCCGGCGGCGGCGGGCGGTCGAGCGCGGCGCCCAGGAACTCGCCGATCTCACCCTCGGTGAAGGCAAGATCGGCGCCGTTGAGCTCGAGCAGCTCGCCGCTGGCCCGCCACCGGCGGAGATCCAGGGGCAGCGCCCGCCGGGACGCCAGCACCAGGCGCAGCCTGCGGGGCTCCGCCGACATGAGCCCGGAGAGCATCTCGCCCAGCGGCTCGCCCTCGCGCGCGGTCTCGGCGTCGTCGACGAGGAGCATCACCTCGGGCTGTTCGAGGCTGTCGAGGATGCGCGCCAGCACGTAGGGCAGGCGGTGTCCGTACTCATCCAGGGACGCCGTGCGCTTGAGCTGGATGAGGGGGGAGAGGTCGGCCGTGGGGAGCGCTGCCTGCATCGCCGCCGCGAGCAGGTCCAGCGCCAGCGAGGGGTGGTTCTCACAGTCCTCGAGGGAGAGCCGGATGGCGGCCGGCGCTCCGGAGAGCTCGCGCGCACGCTGGGCGGTGGCGTCGAGCAGGGCGCTCTTCCCGTAGCCCGCTGGCGCGACCACGGTCGTGACCACGGGCCCGCCGCCCTGGGCGTCGAGGATGGCCTGCGTCAATCGCGTACGACGCAGCGATGTCCCGACCCGGTCGGAACCGTGTGACATGTTGGACCGCCCCTCTAGCCGCGGTTCGAGTTTTCGGAGTGACGCTCAAATCCTACGGGGCAGCGCGGCCGGGAGGCAAGCGGCGCCCGGCGCGGCGCTGGCGGCCGAGCGCTCCGGAGAGCACGGGGCGAGCGATGGGAAGCCATCGATCATCCTCGCAGGGTCTGCGATAGTAGCCGCCACCGCTCGAGATGGCCGTCGATCCGGCCGGGCGGAATGGCGGGGCACGCGCCGCCGTTGCGGGGCACGCTCCTGCAATCCACGATCATCTGAGGGAGGAACCGTGAACGCACCTCTTCCGCGAACGCGCCTGCTGGGCGCCGTCCTCGCCATTGCACTCATGGCCGCGGCTGTCCCCGCGACGGCGGCGGCCCCACGCGCGCCCGCCGCGGCGTCCGCCCAGGACGCCAAGCCCTCGAAGAAGGAGCTGCAGATCGGGCGCCACCTGATGATGGCGAAATACCTCGAGCTGCAGGAGCACGACCCCGCCGCGGCGCTCAAGGAGTACCGGGCGGTGCTGGCGCTCGACCGCAAGCACGTGGACGCCACGATGGCGGCGGCGCGCCTCGAGGCCGCCAGCGGCAAGGTCGCCCCGGCGGCGAAGCGCCTGAAGCGTCTGGCCAAGGACAACCCGACCAACTCGGCGATCTGGCGGGAGCTGGCCGAGATGCAGCGCCAGGCCGGCGACCTCGGCGCGGCGCTGGAGGCGTATCGCAAGGCCGTGGAGGTGAACCCGAAGGACGTCGAGGCCCTGAGCAAGGTGGCGCGCCTGCTCAGCAGCCGGTACGCGGGCGGTGACACCAGCGTGAAGGCCGAGCTGACCACCGCGCTGCAGGCCTACCTCGCCGCCGCCAAGGGGCGGCGCGACCCGGACTCGCGCCACGCCGAGCGGCTGCTGGCCGAGCTGACCGGCGGCGAGCTGGCGCGGGTCATCTACGACGCGCGCTCGGCCTACGACGACGCGTGGAACGACCCCTCGTTCAGCAGCATCAACCGCGGGATGGCCAAGGCTCGCGCGGGCTTCGAGCGCTGCGTCCAGCTCCAGCCCGACAACGCGCTGTGCCACTACTACCTCGGGCTGGTCTTCTCGTCGGTCAAGGCCTCCGACCAGTACGACCTCGCCAAGGCCCGCGCCGAGCTGGAGAAGGCCCCGGCGCTCGCCGACGCCCACGTGGAGCTGGCGGTGATCGCGCGCAAGGAGGCCGACGACGCGCGGGCCAAGAAGGAGCTGCTGGCGGCGCTCAACCTGGATCGCAACAACCAGCGGGCCTGGGTCGAGCTGGGCATCGCCCAGAAGCTCGACGGGGCCGACACCGAGGCGATCGAGTCCTTCACCCAGGCCGTCCGCATCGACAGCGCCTCGTCGCTGGCCGCCAAGGCCATCGGCGAGATCAACATCCTCGACCCGCACAACCAGCTCGTGCAGCAGCGGCTCCGCTTCGGAAACGTCGAGGGCGACGTGTTCTCGTCCGAGAAGTTCAAGAGCGCCGTGGCGGCCTTCGAGCGGCGCTTCGGCGGGGTGGATCTCGACGCCCCCGAGCAGCGGGTGCTCGAGGGGATGCTCGAGCGCATCCTCGACGTGGCCGACGTGGAGACGCGCTACACCTTCCGCATCGCCGTCCTGAACACCCTCGACGTGAACGCCTTCGCGCTGCCCAACGGCAACATCTACTTCACCAAGGGCTTCTTCCAGTTCATGAAGAAGACGCTGCCCGACCGCCCCATCGACATCGACCACGCGCCGATGGCCCACGTCCTGGCGCACGAGATCGTGCACGTGCTCCGGCAGCACGTGGTGCGCAGCCAGGTCTTCCAGCAGGCTGTCGGGGACGCGTCCAGCTCACTGGATTCCAGCGTGCTGGTGCACATGACGCGCATCCACGAGATCGAGGCCGACCGTGAGGGCATGGTGCTGGCAGCCATGGCCGGCTATCACCCCCGCGGCGGCATCGAGTTCATGGAGGCGCGGGGCAAGGCCGGCGAGATCCCGCCGCACCTGGACCACCCGACCTACGACGAGCGCATCCAGTATCTGGAGGAGTACTGGTCCAACGACGTGAAGTACGCCTGGATGTCCTTCTCCTTCGGCCTGACCCACATGGACGAGGCGCGCCGCGCCGAGCACACCGACCTGGCCAAGGCCGAGGCGCTCTACCGCGAGGCGGTGGAGGACTTCACCCGCTTCAACCAGACCCTGAAGCCCACGCCCGAGACCCTCAACGACCTGGGCATCGCCTACGCCAAGATCGGCATCTACCGGATGGTCGGCCCCGACAACCCGCTGCACACGTGGAACACCAGCTTCTCGGTCGAGCGCACCCTCGCGTTGAAGTACGTCAGCATCCGCGAGACGACCGAAGACTCGAAGAAGCGCAAGCGGCGCGGCGCCCCGGCCGAAGCGGCGCCCTTCATCCCGCGCGAGCTGCACCAGGCGGTGAAGCAGTTCAAGGCCGCGCTGGACCGCTCGCCGAAATACGACAAGGCGCGCGTCAACCTGACCTTGTGCTACCTGGCCATCCGGAAGATCGAGGAGGCCAGCCAGGAGCTGGCGACCCTGGAGTCGAGCCCCACCTACGACAAGGGCGAGCTGGCGAACCTCCGCGGGGTCGTGCGGGCCGAGGCGGGCGCCGGATCGGACGCGATGAGCGCCTTCGCCGACGCCCAGTCCAGCCCGGGGAGCAAGTCGGCGGCCACCTTCAACCTGGCGCGCCTGCAGGAGCGCGACGGCAAGAAGAAGGACGCCAAGAAGAGCTACGAGGCCTTCTTGAAGCTCGAGCAGACCGGCCCGTGGGCCGAGGCCGCCAAGCTGGCCCTGGCGCGCCTCTGAGCGCGTCGGGCGCGCGGCGATTCGCGACCGCCGGGCGGGATCGGACACGCCGATCCCGCCCGGCGCCGTCGGCTACTCGAGGATGCACTGCCAGGCGTCGACGTCGCGGTTGAGCACGCAGTAGCAGGTGTCGAACCAGCAGTAGGACGTCGCGGCGCAGGGGTGGTCCTCGGGCGTCTCGAGCTCGGTCGGCTCGTCCAGGTCCCCTACCCCGTCGCAGTCGCCGTCGATCCCATCGCACAGCTCGGGCGCGGGCGTCACCTCGCCGGTGCAGGCTCCCCACGCGCCGCCCGTGCAGGTCTCGGTGCCGGCGTGGCAGGCGCCCACGTCCAGGGTCTCGGGCTCACCCGTGTAGCAGCTCTGTCGGAGCGGCTGGGACGGGTCGTGGGGGTCCTCGTCGGTGAGCCCGTCGCAGTCGTCGTCGAGCCCGTTGCAGACCTCGACCCCGTTCGGATTCACCGACGCCCGCGTGTCGTCGCAGTCGGCCCCGTTCGGCGTGTTGTACGCACCTCGCGGCGCGCAGAGGCAGCGCGGTGCGCCCGCGCCGAAGCCGTCCTTGTCCTTGTCCACCCAGTAGTTGGTGCACCCGACGGCGCCCTCCTCGTCGGTGGCCCCGTCGCAGTCCTCGTCGCCGCCGCCGCACACCTCCAGGATGTCCGCCGGGTGCTCGTTGGCGCACTCGACGCCGAACCCGCTGGCCTTGCAGGTCCATGTGCCGTTGGCGCAGAAGTCCGAGTCGGCCCCGTCGCAGGCCAGCCCGCGCATCGGGTAGAGCGGGTCGGTGACCCCGTCGCAGTCGTTGTCGATGCCGTCGCACTGGTTGTCGGCCTCGGCCACGGCCGTGCACAGCACCCACGAGCCCTTGAAGCAGCTCTCGGTGCCGGTGCTGCAGCCGGCGCTGCAGCTTCGCACCTGGCCCTCGTCGGTGACGCCGTCACAGTCGTTGTCGATGTCGTCGCACACCTCCGGCGTCGGCGCACCCGGCGCCGCGCTGCACGTCGCCTCGCTGACGCCATCGACCGGGCACACCCACGTCCCCCAGCGCTTGCAGGCTCCGCGCCCCACCGCGCACGGCGTCCCCAGCACGGGCCCCTGCTCGTCGCGCCAGCGGTCGTCGACGATGCCGTTGCAGTTGTCGTCCAGCCCGTTGCAGGTCTCCGTGCTCGGGTCGGCCGCGCACTCGCTCCAGGCCCCGTCGACGCAGCGGCTCACCCCGGCCAGGGGCGATCCGTTGCAGTCGGCGGCCTCGCAGCCGATGTCCGAGATCCCCTCGTCGGTCAGGCCGTCGCAGTCGTCGTCCTCGCCGTTGCACTGCTCGCTCGCGACCTCGGCGATGATCTTCGAGATGGCCAGCTCGACCTCCTCGGCGCTGGTGGCGCTCCAGTAGGCCTTGTCACCGGGGTAGAGCTGCGGCCGCGCGCGGCCTCCCGAGATGGCCGCGGCGTTGAGGACCTTCGGGTCCACGCCGGTGCCGAAGCCCAGCACGTAGGTGGCGATGCCGTCGCTGGCCAGGTCCTTGATCCGCGCCACCGGGTCGCCGCCGCAGGTCTCCTTGCCGTCGGTGACCAGCAGGACGAAGCGGGCGTCACCGACCTCGGGGCTGGAGGCGTACACGTCGCGCGCGCCCTGCAGACCCGCCGCCATCGGGGTGGAGCCGGCAGGCCACTTGGACTCGAGATAGGAGGTGATCTGGGCCGGCTCGGCGCCGAAGGGCTGCTCGAGCGAGCGCGCCACCACCGTGCAGCTCGACGAGGAGCCGGGCGTCCGGAAGAGCTTGAGCGCGGTGATGAGCAGCGGCGCGAAGTAGGACAGCGAGTCGCCCAGGGCGCTGACCGCCGCCTCCCACTTGCTGACCGAGCCGCCGATCTCCGCCGGATCCTCCATGCTGCCGGAGAAGTCGAGCAGCACGAGCAGCTCGGAGCGGGCCGGCGCGCACACGCAGGTGTCGACGTGGCCGCAGCTCGCGTCGCGGCAGAGGTCCACGGTGCACGCGTCGTCATCGTCGCAGTCCGACGAGGCCAGGCAGCAGGCCGTGTCCACCGAGACGTCATCGAGGTAGGCGCCCTCGAAGTCGTTGGAGCTCCCGTCGTAGCTGTCGAAGCGGAAGCGCACGCGGATCGACTGGCCGGCCCAGTCGCCGAGCCCCACGAAGATCGGATAGAAGTCGTCCGAGGTGGTCCCCTCGAGGGCGCTGGTCGAGTTCCAGATGGCCGTGACGTGGCCACCGGCGTCCACCACCTCGACGTAGAGCACGTCCTTGCGCACCGACGAGATGTAGCCCTGGGTCTTCAGCCACAGGCGGAAGCTGAGCTGCGGCGTCGTGCCGGCGGGCAGGTGCATCTCCGGGGTCTGGGCGTAGGCCTGGACCTGCTTGGTGCCGTCGCCGTAGCCGCTGGTGCCGGCGCGGCCGAACCAGAGCGACTTGGACGGTGACCACGCGCGCTTGCCCGAGAGCTGCCAGGTGGAGGCGCCGGCGCTGAGACGGGCGATCGTCCAGTTGGAGACGTCGCCGTCGTCGAAGCCGTCCTGGAAGATGGTGGACTCGAAGCCGTAGTGGTCCAGGTCCGGATTGCAGACGCCGCAGGGAGCGCCCGGGCCCACCGCGCCCGCGCCGTAGCAGGCGCCGTCGATGAGGCAGGTGTCGGCGGTGACGGTGTGCAGCTCGGTGCCGTTGTCGCAGGAGTCCACCGTGCAGGCGAGGCCGTCGTCGGGCACGTTGCTGTCGTCGGGCACGTTGATGGAGCTGCCGAAGCTGCAGATGAGGTCGGTGCACGGCTCGCCGTCGTCCGCCGCCGGGTCGGGCGCGTTGGTGTCGTCGGGGAAGCTCACGCAGCCGAAGGTCGGGTGGCACCAGTCGTCGGTGCAGGGGTTGTCGTCGCCGCAGAGGCTGTCGTCGGGCACGTTGATCGCCACGCCGTTCACGCACGCGCTCGTGGTGCAGGCCACGCCGTCGTCGTAGGCCTCGTCGGTGAGCCCGTCGCAGTCGTTGTCGAGGGTGTCGCAGTTTCCGGCCTCGACCGGCATGGTCGGCGCGCCGGGCTGGCACTTGCGCACGTGCCCGCCCTCACAGCTCTCGAAGCGCTCGCACACGCCCAGCCCGCAGCTCTCACCCACGAAGGTCGAGTCGCAGGCCGCCAGCTCGCAGACGCCAGCGTTGCAGGTCGTCGCCCAGAGCGGGTCGGAGCACACCACGCCGCAGCCCCCGCAGTTGAAGGGGTCGGTGGCGAAGGCAGCGTCGCTCACCTCGCAGCCGTCGGTGGGGTCGCCGTTGCAGTCGTGGGCGTCTGCGTCGCAGGACACCAGCGCGCAGGCCCCGTCGACGCACGCGCCGACGCCGCCGGTCATGTCGCAGGTGACGCCGCACCCGCCGCAGTTGTCGTGGTCGCTGGCGAACCCGCTGGCGTCGTACTCGCAGCCGTCGCTCGGGTCGCCGTTGCAGTTGGCGTGGCCCGCATCGCAAGCGCCCAGGGTGCACACGCCCGTCACGCACGCGGGCTCGCCCTGGTCCGCCGTGCACACCACCCCGCAGCCGCCGCAGTTGTCCACGTCGGACTCGAGGCTCGCCTCGTCGTGCTCGCAGCCGTCCGCCGGGTCGCCGTTGCAGTCCCAGTGCCCCTCGTCGCAGCTCACGATCGTGCACGCGCCGCCCGAGCACTCGCCCGCACCGTGCGCCGGGTCGCAGACCACTCCGCAGGCGCCGCAGTTGGCGTCGTCGCTCTCGAGCCCCGCCACGTCGTACTCGCAGCCGTCCGAGGTGTCGCCGTTGCAGTCGGCCAGCCCCGCCGGGCAGCTCTCCATGACGCAGGCGCCCTCGCTGCACGCGACCGTGCCGTGCGGCGCGGCGCACACCACGCCGCAGCCGCCGCAGTGGGCCGCGTCGCTGGCGAAGTCCGCCGTGTCGTACTCGCAGCCGTTGCCCACGTCGCCGTCGCAGTCGGCGTGGCCGGCGTCGCAGCCCGCCACGACGCACTCGCCGTCGACGCAGCCCGGCACGCCGGCGTCGATGGCGCACACCAGCCCGCACGCCCCGCAGCTCGCCGGGTCGATGGCCAGATCCTGCAGCGGGTTGGCCACGGCCGGGCAGATGTCGTCGCCGTCCATGACGCCGTCGCCGTCGGAGTCGCCGCCGTACACGGTCTGCACCGCGGCGCCGGTCCGCGAGAAGCTGTTGAGGCCGACCTGGTAGAGCACCCGCGCGGCGCTGGCGTAGGTGCCCGTCGCGCCCAGGCTCAACACCACCTGGCGGGTCTGGGTCTCGCCCGCGCCCAGGTTGCCCAGGTCCCAGCTCACCACGCCCGCCGCGGCCTGGCCGCCGCCGCTCGCCGACGCGAAGGAGGCACCGGCCGGGATGGTGTAGCGCAGCGTCGCCGCCAGCGCGGTGGTGGGCCCGGCGTTGCTGGCGTGCAGCGTGACGGTCAGGGTCGCCGTCGTCGTGCTGGCAGGCGCCTCGGCGACCACGCTCACCACGGGCTGCCCCGCCGCCGACGCGCAGGGCGCCGCGAGCAGCGACTGCAGGAACAGGCGCGTGCCCTGCGACTTCGGGTGCTCGCTGATCGGCAGCTTCTGCTGGTAGTCGTGACCGCCGAGGTAGTTGATGCGGCCGGCCCACTGGCCGGGCGAAGGCTCGCAGAGCTCGATGTCCGGCGGGCAGGCGCCGCCGAGATGCCCGCTCAGCCACACGTCGTAGCTGCCCGCGGCGTACCCGCTGCGGACCACCATGGCCTCCACGTTCGGCAGGTAGGCCCCGCCCGCCTCGCACTCCGCCGGGGGTGCGTCCTGGCAGGGGCTGAACGAGCGCGCGCTGCCCTTGACGCCCTTGAACTCGCCGTCGAGCTGGGCCAGCACCCGGTCGGCGCGCAGCACGTCGCCGGCGCCGGTGAAGCTCCGCGCCAGCAAGCCGTTGGGCGAGAGCATGTGCCCGGACTGCGGGAGGTTCTCGAAGGCCAGCGCCGCCTCGCATCCGGCGAAGAGCTGGGTCGGAGCCTCCAGGAAGCTGCGCACCTCGGCGCCGACCTCCGGGTTGTCACGCGCCTCGGAGAACTTGAAGTGCGTCGAGACGAGCTGGCAGTAGACCGGGTCGCCGTCCTCATCGAAGAGCGCGCCGTCGCGGTGGTCGGTGGCGCTGGCTCCCTCGAGCTCGTCGAGCTCGAAGGTGTCGGGGCTGCCGCCCTTCCACTCGGTGTCGCCGGCAGAATCGGGGATGTCGGCGGCCCGGAGGTAGTCGCGGGTGATGGACTCGCCGTCGTCGCGGAACATCGCGATGGTGGGCGCGACCACCAGGGTGCGGGCGATCTGCGCGTCGAAGGCGCTGGAGGCGCGGTGCACGACCGGCTCGCCGTCGTGCTGCCAGTCGGCGATCACCGGCTCGGCGGCGGCAGCGTCGCTGGCCAGGATGACGAAGGGGCCGCCGCGGTAGGCGCGGTTGGGGTGCGCGTCGCCAGAGTCGAAGTCGACGGTGGACGCCACGAAGTCCACGTCGTCTGCCGACTTCCCGGGCTGCACGACCCACTGGACGGGGACGTTGTTGCGCAGCAGCTCGTAGACCAGCCCGAACGCCAGGAAGATCTCCTCGTCCTGCGAGGCGACGTCCATCGGGATGATGAGCGAACCCGGGGCGAAGGTGACCTGGGTGTTGGCCAGGCTGAGAGTGCCGGCCGCGGTGGTGCCGGCCGCCAGCGCGTCCGCGCCGGGGGCTTCGGCGGCCAGCTCGCGGGTGGGACCCACGAACGCCGACGAGGGGCCCTTGGGGCGGCGGGCGGTGAGACTGGCGGAGGCCTCGGCGCTCGTCACCGCCGGGGAGCCGAGCGGGGCGCCCTCGGACGCGGGGTCGAGGCCCCCCGAGCCGCAGCCAGCGAGCGCGAGCAGCCCGACGGCGACCGAGCTCAAGGCGGTCCAGCGGGTGAGGGAGACGTGATGGGAGACGATCATGGAGCTACCTCGATGGGAGGTGGGGACGACGTCACGGGGATCGATGCGGGACATCACTGGCACGCCGACACGGGCGCGCCCTTGCAGAGGCCGAGCTGGCAGCGGTCGCCGGCCGTGCAGGCGTTGCCGTCGTCGCAGGGCCAGGCGCCCAGGACCTCGACGCCGTCGATGGCGACGTGGGGCCCGGGGCCTTCGCTGGCGAGGCTGAGGACGTGGAACTCGAGGGTGACGTCGCGCCCGCCCAGGTCCAGGCCCTCGGGGCCCAGGTCCACGCTGAGCTGCACGAAGCCGTCGGTGCTGCTGCAGACCAGGGTGGCGATGCGCCCGTCGATGGTCACGGTGACCACGTCGCTGTCGCAGCTCGCGTCGGGCAGCGCGGCGGAGAGCCAGAAGCGCAGGGTGCCGCCCGCGGGCGGGATGCTCACCACCGGGCTCTCGACGGCCACCGACAGGTCGGGGTGCGGGGCGACGGTCGCGTCCAGGACCAGCGCGTTGGGCAGGCTGGGCGCGCCGGTGGGGCGGGCGTCCCAGGTCAGGGCGGGGTCGTTCGAGCTGACCTGCCAGCCCGCCGGCAGGGCGCCCGGGACCACGCTGTCGAAGCCCTCCTTGGCCTCGGGCTGGCCGTCCTGCTTGATGTCGAAGCTGCAGGCGCCGCCGGGGCCGCAGACGCCGACCGCGCAGGTGCTCCAGCTCTCGCACACCTTGGGCGTGCCCTGGCAGCCGGCGCCCTCGACGCACGCGTCGTCCACGGTGCAGGGGTCCCCGTCGTCGCAGGCCATCGCCGCGAACTGGTGCACGCAGCCGACCGCCGGATCGCAGCTGTCCTGGGTGCAGGGATCGCCGTCGTCGCAGTCCAGCACCGCGCCGACGCACTCGCCGGCAGCGCAGGCGTCGCCGGTGGTACAGGCGTTGCCGTCGTCGCAGGCGCCCTCGAGGGCCTCGAGCGCGCAGAAGCCGTCGGGCCCGCAGGACGCCACGGCGCAGGGGCCGCTGCCCGGGCAGGTGCTCGAGGCGTCGCACGCGCAGTGGGCGAGCGGGGTCGAGGTGCAGCCGCCGGTGAAGACGTCACAGGCGTCCGCGGTGCAGGGGTCGCCGTCGTCGCAGACGATCGCGTGGGGCTTGCAGCCCTCGGCGGCGCACAGGCCGGTCGCGCAGGGCTGGGACGGATCGCAGGTGTAGGAGGCCGTGACGGCCAGCGAGGCGACGCGGGCTCCGAAGCCGGCGTTGTCGGAGGCGTTGGAGACGAAGGCCAGCACCAGCCGCACCCGCCGGTTGGCGAACGCCGCCAGGTCGACGCTGACGCTGCGCCAGTCGTGGGCGGCCTCGCTGATGCAGGCGACCTGGTCGCGGACGCCGTCGTGCTCGACCAGCACGGCCAGGTGGTCTCCCAGGCAGGAGGGCTGCGGGTCGGCGTTGGCGAACTGGTAGTCGAAGGTGGCCGCGATCTCGGCGCCGTAGAGCCAGAACTCGGACGAGCGCACCTCCACGCGCTGGGCGCCATGGTCGTAGCTCCCGTCCGGGCCGGTGAGCAGCAGCTCGCCCGCGAGGACGCGCCAGCCGAGCTCGGCCGAGGTCGAGGTCCCGGTCCACCCGGCGGGCATCCCGGCGCTCAGGTCGGGCGCGAAGAGCGAGGCGCCGCCGACCAGATCCAGGTACTCGCACTCACCGGCGCTGCAGAGATCGGCGGTGCAGGGATCGACGTCGTCGCAGTCGATGGGCTGCGACACGCAGCCCCCGTCCACGCACACGCCGGCCTCGGTGCAGGCGTCGCCGTCGTCGCAGGGGAAGCCGTCTTCCTTCGGCACCTGGGCGCAGAGTCCGGTCTCCGGGACGCACGCGTTGTTCGTGCACGGCGTCTCCGAGGGCGGGCAGTGCACCACCGACTCCGGGACGGCGACGCAGGTGCCGCTCTCGAGCTCGCAGTACCAGGAGCCGACGCAGAGGTCGGAGCCGGCGATGGCGTCGCAGTCGGTGGAGTCGGTGCAGGGCTGGCGCGGCCCGGGGACGCACGCGCCCTCGTGGCAGAGGTCGGGCTCGGTGAAGGGGTCGCCATCGTCGCAGCCGAAGTCCTCGGCCACATGGGCGCATGAGGCCTCACCGGCCACCGCCTCGCAGGCGTCCGAGGTGCAGGGGTTGCCGTCGTCGCAAGCGAGGGCCGTGCCGTTGCAGGAGCCGCCCTGGCACAGATCGCCGGTGGTGCAGGGATCGCCGTCGTCGCAGGCCGCGCTGGTGGGGACGTGCGCGCAGGTGCCGGTGGCCCCGTCGCACGCGTCCTCGGTGCAGGGGTTGCCGTCGTCGCAGGTGACGGGCTTGCCCTGGCACGCGCCGACGACGCAGACGTCGGCCAGGGTGCAGGCGTCGCCGTCGTCGCAGAGCGTGCCCGTGTCGGGCAGGTGCAGGCACCCCTCGCTGCCGTCGGGGATGTCCCGGGTGCACGGATCGCCGTCGTCGCAGCAGGGCTGGCCGATCTTGCAGCCCTCGAGGGGCTGGCAGGCGCCGGCGACGCAGGTCCCCTCGGTGGCCACGTCGTCGGTGGGCACGCAGGAGGCCCCGTCGGGGACCGGCCCGGCGGCGCACTCGCCGGTGGACGCCCGGCAGGTGAGCAGCTGGCAGGGGTCGGCCGCGGCCCCGCAGACCACCGGCTCGCGCGCCTCGGTCGCACACACGTGGCTCGCGGTGCAGACGATGGCCGTGCTGCAGAGGTCGACGCCCACGGGCACCGGGCAGTCGGCCGCGGTGCCGCAGCCGCAGGCCGCGGTGGGCACGCCGTGGCAGGCGCCGTCGTCACCGCAGCGGTCGGTGGTGGTGCAGGCCGCGCCGTCATCGCATGAGGCGCCGGTGGCGACCGCGTGACCGCAGGCGCCGCTCGCCGGGTCGCAGCTATCGGCGGTGCAGGGATCCTGGTCATCGCACACGGCGGGGTCCGCGGCGGCGCGGCACTGGCCGAAGGTGCAGGCCGCGCGCACGCAGCCACCGGCCAGCCCCTGGTCGGCCAGCCAGCCCTGGCAGTCGGCCTCCACCTGGCAGGCGGCGCCGCCGGGGGGCGTCGGCTCGGGCGAGCCGCCGCCGCAGCCCGCCGCGGCGATCGAGAGGCCCAGCAGGCACGCCAGCAGGGCGGAGCTCGGGGACACCGGAGGACGGAGGTGCGGGTGCAGCATGGCGGTCTCCCCGAGCGGCGCACGCGTCTGTGCGCCGTCCTGGGTCATGGGTGTGCCAGCACCTGCCGTATCGCAGCTACGGCCCGGTTTTCTGGCTCCGCCGGGGTATCGACCCCTTCGCCCGAACCCTTGAGCAGATTCGTCAGGCCCGCCGGCGGGGCCCGACCCGGCTCAGGTCATCAGGGCTCGCAGGCCAGCGCCAGGGAGCAGGACAACGCCTGCGAGGCCTCCGCCCCGTCGACGACCAGGTACCAGGTCTGGCCCGCCCCCACGACGAACTTCACCACCGCCGGGTCGTCGGAGGCGGCCTCGTCCCAGGTCTCGCAGGTCTCGGGCGCGCAGCCGAAGCCCTGGTCGCGCAGGACGTAGAGCCGCGCGCCCGCCTGCGCCGAGCTCAGCGTCGCGGTGGCCACGCCGGCCGCCTGCGGCTGGAACCGGTACGCGATCTCCGGGCCGGGCGACGGCGGTCCGCAGGGGTAGTCGGTGGCGCTCGAGGCGCCCGTGGCCGTGCTGAGCTCCTGGCTGAAGCCGCAGCCGATCGCGTCGGGCGTCGGCGTACAGGTCTGCAGGCATTCGGGGGCCTGGACGCAGTCGGCGTCGGCGCAGTCGGTGGCGCCGTCCATGTCGTCGTCGGCGCCGTCCTGGCAGTGGGTCTCCGGGCCGAGGCCGCAGTCCAGCCGCAGCGAGAGCGCCACCGGCGGCCCGCCCGAGTGCTCGACGACCACCAGGTAGCTGCGCCCCGCGACGGCCGCGAAGACGAAGGGTGGCGTGCCGCCGGCGACGCACGCCGAGGGATCGCAGGCGCCCTCCCCCTCGAGCACGTAGACGCCGCCTGCCGCTCCGCCGTCGAGCGTGACCTCCACCCCCTGGGTCGCCGCCGCCGTGAAGCGGAAGGCGTGCTCGGGGAAGGCTCCGGCGGCGCCGCCGCAGGAGTAGCCCGAGACGACGGCGGTGGCGCCGGCGTCGGCCGTCGAGAAGCCGCGCGGCGCCCCGCAGGCGAGCGGCGCGGAGGCGGGCTCGCAGGTGCACACCGGGCGCGGGACGCAGGCGCCGGTGGATGGCACGCACGCGACCTCGACGCAGGGGTCGGCCGAGGCCTCGCAGGGCGCTACCCAGGCCGGGTCCGGCTGGCAGGTGAAGTCGATGCAGCGCACCGGCGCCACGCACAGGTCGGCCCCGGCGCCCGCGCACTGGCCGTCGAAGGTGCAGGGCGTGCCGGCGTCGGCGGTGGCGTCGGCGGCGGCGTCGGCGTCGACCCGGGCGTCCGGCGTGCCGATCGGCAGGTCCTCGCTCACGTCCGGGCCCGGGCCCCGGTCCTCGCTGGCGTCGGTCGGCGAGGCCTCCAACTCCAGGCCGACTCCCAGCGGCCCCGACTCGAAGCAGCCCCCGAGCGCGCACAGGGCCAGCAGCGGCAGCAGGCGACCGGTGGGCTGCTGGCACGCGCGCGCCCTCGCCTTCACGAGATCTGCGCTCGGTGTGCGTCGTGCAGGCGGCTCAGCTCGTCGATGACCTGCGCGCCGTGCGCCGTCGGCTCGGCGTGCTGCTGGAGCACCTGCAGCGCCTCGTCGTTCTTCGCGACGATCTGCTGGAGGCGCTCGCGGAACCCGCCCACCCCAGCCTCCGGCGCGTCGGCCTCGAGCATGCGCAGATACAGCTCGGCCACCGGCACGAAGGCGTGCGCCGCCAGGAGCACCCCGTGCAGCGGCCGCGGGTCGGGCCGCACCGGCGAGCGGAAGAGCGGCCACCAGGCGTTGTCCATCACCGCGTCCAGATGGAAGAGCGCGTTGAGCTTGTTGTGCTGGTACTCGTGGACGATGGCCTCGGTCATCGTCATCAGCCGCGGGTGTAGCGTCAGGTACACGGTCCCGATGGCCTCGCGGTAGCTGGCCGACAGGTGCCGCTCGTCGTCGGTGCCCACCGGCACGAACTGCTGCAGCAGCAGGTCCATCTCGTGCCGCAGCTCGGGCATGTGGCGCTCGATGAGCGCCAGGCCGGCCTGAAGGCTCTCGACCCAGCGCTCGGCCGGCGCCGAGCCGAGGTCGAGCTGATTCCCCTGCTTGTCGGGGTGCGCCTCGAAGTCGCTGATGGGGTTGTTGTCCTCGAGCGACAGCACCATGCCGGCCGCGACGGGCAGGAAGCGCTCGCTCGGCGCCGGGTCCAGCGCGAGGCGCTCCCCGCCGGGCAGCTCCACCGCGCCGTCACGTAGCGTCAGCCGGGTGGTCCCCTCGGGCAGCGCCAGGTACAGGCGCCGGTTCGGGCTGGCCAGCGCCGCCAGCGGCGTACGCGCCTCGAAGCGCACGGCGGTGCCGAGGCGGCCGTCGCAGGCCAGCTCGAAGACGAGCTGCAGCGCGTACGCCTCGGCCCGGTCGCGCGCCCGCGCCGAGTCGCCCTCCTCCAACGAGCGCAGCGCGGTCGTCAGCAGCACGTGGACGTTGGGCCGCCGCAACACGCTGAAGAGCGCCGCCGGCGCGTGCTCGCCGAACCAGGCCACCCGCTCGTGGACCACCCGCGCCGCCTCGGCCGCGCCCTCGGAGAAGAGCGCCGGCGGAAGCCGCAGCGTGTCGCGCGCCAACCGCTTGAGGAAGCGCAGGGTCGTGCGCCGCGTCGACGCGGCCGCGTCCGTAGGCAGCGTCAGGGACAGGGCTGCCGAGCCGTGCAGGGTCATACGCCGCTCCTCACCCGACAGGCGGCCCCCCGGCTCTCGAGCCGGGCGCACCCGCCGGCGCCGCCCCATCTTCTACTCCGAAGTGGCGCCGGATGCACCGCCCTCAGCCGGTCGTCAGGCCGTCGCCTCGCCTCGCTGCGGCTCCACGGCCGCGCCGGCGACGGCCGGGATGGGCTGCAGGGCTCGGAACCCGTGGGCCCGCAGATACTGGATGTGCATGCCGCGGCAGCTCGCGTCCAGCGCGCAACCCCGGCACCGGACGCTCTTCTTGTAGTACTCGCCCATGATGTACCGCTGCACGTAGGGCGAGACCTTCATCTTGCCGTGTTCGTCCAGCATCTCCCTGGCGATCTCGAAGTGCGCTCCCGGCTCGGTGCGCGCCCCGCCGAGGCAGGCCGTGACGTTCATCAGCCGATAGCCGGCCTGCGCCAGCGCGTCGAGCACCGGCGGCTCCACGCCGTTGTCGCGCACCTCGGAGACGTACTCGAAGTTCGGCAGGTGACCGACGATGCGCCCGGCGGCCACCAGCGCGTCCAGCCGCTCCCGCTCCGCCAGCAGCCACGCCGCCGTCTCGGTGGAGAGCCGCACCTCGATCTCGGGCAGCTCGTCCTCGGACGCCTGCGCGTCCATGCGCGCAGCCAGCGCCGCCGTCGCCGCCGCGAGCCCCTCGACGGTGGTGACCCGCACCCGCGCGTACCCGCTGTCGGCCACCAGCTCCGCGGCCGCCTCCGGCTCGCCGCGGGCCTCGACCACCACGTCCAGCCCCTCGACCTCGCGGTAGGGGTTGTCGGCCACGTAGGCCCGCACCGCCGCCGCGTCCGCGCCCTGGACGTGCAGCACCCGCGGGCGCTGCGAGTCCAGCACCGCCGCCGCCGTGTCGCTGGCCACAGGCTGCGCCAGATCGACGCGCACCCGCTCGAAGGTGCCGGCGCCCAGCCGCTCCCGATACATGAACATGTGATCGTGGCAGAGGCTCTTCAGGAAGCAGTGGTCGCAGCGCTCGCCGTGGCAGTCCGGCGGCACTCCCATCTTCATGAAGCCCTCGAAGTTGTGCAGGCCGCCCTGCACCTCCGAGTGCAGCTTGTGCGGGTCCTGGATCAGCTCCTCGTAGCCCTCGAGGTGCTCGGGCGGCAGCCGGTTGGTCCAGATGAACACGCCCGGCTCACGGGAGACCTCGAGCGCCCGCTGCAGGTCGTCGTGGTGATCGTCCATGTTGAAGTAGAGCTGCTTGCGGTACTCGGCGAACCCGCGCCCGAAGGGCACGATGTAGAGCAGGTCGAACTCGTGGATGCCCATCCCGCGGAACAGGTCGATCGTCTCGCGCAGGTACGGGATGTTCTGCTTGTTGATGACGATGTCGATGTTGATGACGGTCTTGCCGCCCGACAGCGCCTGGACGTTGCGGATGCCCTGGATGGCCTTGTCGAAGGCCCCCTTCACGCCGACCAGCCGGTCCTGGAGCTTGGGCGTGTGCCCGTGGATCGAGACGGTCATCTCGTCCAGGCCGGCCTGCAGCACCTTCCGGGTGAACTCCGGGTAGGCGAACATCATCCCGTTGGTGACGGTCTGGATCCAGTCGTAGCCGACGCTGCGCCCGTGCCGCACCAGGCGCACGTAGTCCGGGTGGATGGTGGGCTCGCCGCCGGACAGGATGAGGCGCTCGCTGCCGAGCTTCATCCCCAGCTCGATGTACTGCTCGAGCTGCTCGGTGTCGACGTAGGTCCCGTTGTGGTTCCAGGCGTCGAGACAGAAGATGCAGCGCTGGTTGCACAGGCGCGTGAGGCGCACCCAGTGGCGCCGATGCTTGACCGCGGCCTCCTTCGTGAGGTCCTTCGACTCGAGCGCGCGGGCGATCTCCGCCTGCATCTCCTCGTCGATGACCCCACCCCGCTGGTCGGGCGTCCTAAGTTCCATGGACGGCATGCGCTTGCTCCGGACCGGGGAAATCGGGCGGCCCCTCGAAGACTACGCGGCAGCCCCTGGCTCGCGCCAGGGCCACCGCGCGCCAGAGGTGCGGCGCGACCATATGAGGGTGGGGGATGACGCTGGGTGCCAGATCCAGCGCGCGACCGTCGGCGTCGGGCCAGATGAAGCGGATCCCGCTGGCGCCGAGCCCCGGCAGCAGGGCGGACACCTCGGGCAGGTGGCGGAACCCCGAGCGCGTCACCACCGTGTTGATGAAGACGCGGGCGCCGGCGCGGACGACGTTGCGGATGCCGCGCACGGCCTGGTCGAAGGAGCCGGGCGCCTGGGTGAGCCAGTCGTGCAGCTCGGCGGTGGGGCCGTGGAGCGCCACCGCGAAGATGTCGGCGCCCGAGGTGCACAGCGTCTCGGCGAAGCGCGGATATGCCAGCATCCGACCGTTGGTCTGCACCACCACGCGCCGGGCGCCGTGGCGCCGGGCCGTCTCGATCCAGTGCGGCAGCTCGTGGCGCAGCGTCACCTCACCGCCGGCCAGCACCAGCACGCCCGAACCCTGGGCGGCTCGACGCGCGCCGTCGATGACGTCCGCCTGCACGTCCTCTGCCGAGCGGTCGCCGCGCGTGCTGCGCCAGTCGCCCTGGTTGCAGAAGACGCACGCGTTGTTGCAGCCGTATCCCGTCCGGACGAGGACGGCGTCTTTGAGACCTTGCGCCACGCTGCTCCGAGGCGCGCCACCCGAAGCGACGCGCGCTTGCCCTGCTCCGACGCACGCCGGGCCCCCGCGCGTCCGTCGACAGGAGGCACCCTAGCAGGCGCCCCGACGTCGCGGCAACAAGGGGTCCCGTTGGGTCGGTAACATGCGCCGCGCGCGGGATGCTTGTGTCCCCCGCACGCACGAGGCATCGTCCAGGGAGGGGGCGATCCGGTACCGGGGCACCGGCTGGACGTCGAACAGGGTCGATTGCGCCGCAGGCGCTGAATTGACAAGGCCCTCAGGGGCCGACTAACCTCGCCAAAGACAGGCATTTCGCAGGAGTTCCCAATGGCAAGCCAGAAGGACCAGAGCACCGTGGACCGTCGGGCGTTCCTCGCAGCGTCCGCGGCCGGCGCCGCGGTCGTGGCCAGCGCGTCGTCCGCCCTCGCCAAGGGCGTCACCGCCGTCTCGAAGGGCGGCATGATCGGGGTCGGCAGCGATCTCGGAGGCGGCTGGGCCGTCCAGAGCATGGGTGGTGTCGAGGCGGGCGCCCTGCGCGTCGTCGCCCTGCACGCCCGCACGAACCGGCTGGCGAACCTGGCCATCTGCCGGGCCGAGGCTGGCAGCCATGCCATCGCCTCCACTGGCGCCGTGGACCTCTTCCTGATGAACGACGGCAAGGACGGCCGCGCGCTGACCCCCGACGACGAGGTCGCCCTCGCCCGCCGGCTCGCCACGCGCCTGACCGGCGCCGAGGAACTGCTCCCCGGCGCGGCGCGGCTGCTCGGCAAGACCGAGCGCCTGCAGGCCTTCGACCCGATCGACCACCTCGAGCCGATCAGCGAGTAGCACCGGAATCGAAACGACCTCCGCCGGCACCCTGCGAGTCGCCGGAGGTCGTGTCTCCGGCACCGGCGACGCCTCGTGCGCTGTCGCTTTCGTCGAGTTGTACCGCCAGTGGCCGAGCTACTTCTGCGATAGCTTGAACGCCGCGCAGGCGGGCGATCTCCGGCGAGCGGGTCACCGCGCCCGGATCTTCAAGGGCTTCCTTCACGCTCCCGGCGAGGTGGCGTGGGGGGAGCTGCTCGCGCGCGTCGCCAGCGAAGGCCCCTGGGACCTGCTCGTGCTCGACCGGGTCTGGTCGCGCGAGACGCTCGTGGCGCTCCAGCGGGCCGCCGGAGGCGCCGAGCTGGTGATCACCCAGTGGGAGAGCCCCGCGATGTGGCCCGAGGTGCGCTTCCGGGTCGCGCCCGTGTCACGCCGCGCACTGGCGGTGTTGGCCGCTGCGGTCGCGGCGGGCGATGGCGACGGTGCCGCCGGGACGCCGAACCTGTGGACCCGCTCCGAGGCCGGTGAGTGGCTCCCGCCGCCCGCGGTCGAACCGCTCGCGGTGGCGCGCGAGATGGCCGCCCCCCTCGACCTGGCCTACGACCTGGGCTGCACGGTGGGCCTGGCCCCCGAGGAGGCCTCTGGCACGCGCTACCTGCTGATGAACATGGGCTGCCCCTACCGTGGCGCCGACAACGACAGCGGCTTCCTCGCCGGCCTCCAGACCGGCACGCCCTGGGGAGACCGCGGCTGCACCTTCTGCAACGTGGGTCCCTACGAGGCCCAGACCGGGGCCGAGCGGCGGGCGCTGATGGAGCGGCAGCTCCAGGCCCTGAGCGGGCACGGCCCCTACGCGCGGCTGGTGGTGCAGGACGAGTACATCTTCCGCGACCTGGACGTGCTGGTGGAGCTGGCCCTGGCGCACGCGCCGCGCGGTGTGGAGCTGATGGTGCGCGCGCGGGTCGAGGACCTGAGCCGCCAGCAAGCCGTGCTGCAGCGTGCGCTCGAGCGCCTGGGAGACCACGGCGTCATCACCCCCTACCTCATCGGGTTCGAGAACTTCTCCGACGCCGAGCTGCGCCGATACAACAAGGGGCAGACCGCCGCGGAGACCGAGGCGGCGGCGCTGCTGCTTATCCAGCTCGCCGAGCGCTGGCCGAACCTGGGGCTCTCACGCTCCCAGGGTTTCATCCTCTTCGGCCCCTGGACCACCCTCGAGGATCTGCGCCTCAACGCGCTGGCGCTGAGGCGCGTCGGCTTCCACCGGCTGCGCGGCGGGCTCACCCGCTCGAAGCTGCGGCTCAACCCCGACGCGGCCATCCTGCGCCGCGCCGAGGCCGACGGGCTGGTCGCTCCGGCCCACGCACGCCCCGACGAGGACAACGCGGCGCAGACCGGCTACCAGGCAGAGATCCCCTACCGCTTCGCCGACCCGGCGGCCGCCCGCGTCTGGGAGCTGCTCAACGGGCCGGCGCCCATCTCCGGCCGCGACGAGATCGACCGGCTCGCACGCGCCATCGCCGAGGTCGAGCGCGAGGCGTCGGCAGGGCGGCGGGCCTCGTGAGCCCGCCGCTTTCGCTGCTGCCGGGGCTCGAGCGCGCCTGGGACGTGGAGCTCGCCGGGCTGCGCCACGGCTGGCGCCGCCTGGTGAAGCGCGAGTTCGCCGACCCGGGCGAGGCCGCAGCGCTGAGGGCCGAGGGCCTCTACGTCGCGTCGGCGCCCGGCGCCTACGGCCACGCCGACCAGAGCGCCGAGGTCAAACGTGGCGCGGGCTCGGCGCACACCTGCTTCTACGCCCGCGACGCGCCGACCCTGGCCGAGGCGCTGGAGCTCGAGGCGCGGGCCAGCCGAGCCGCGGGTGCCGAGCGCCGCGAGGCCGAGCGCGCGCTGGGGCTCCTGCTGGGCTACCCTACCTGCTGCGTGGCCGCCCACACCCTGGCCACCGACCAGGGCGAAGACGCCTGCTTCGGCCGGCTGCTCGGCTCCGGACAGACGCCGCCGCCGCCGGCGGTGAACAACCTCTTCGTGCTCTCGCACCAGCTCATCAGCCACTTCCCGTGCCGGCTGGACTGCCCCACGTCGCAGGCCCTCGGCGAGCGCGCCCTGGAGACGCTCCACGCGTCCGACCCCACCCACGCCGCCGCGCTGGCGGAGCTGCTGGCGGCGCCGATCGTGGTCTGGGACCGCTTCCGCTTCGTCATCGAGCACCCGGAGCACGGCCCCGTCATCGCCGAACAGCTCACCCACGCGCCGCGCCTGCTCGCCCATCCCCCCTACCAGGCGTTCCGCGCGTCCCTGCCCCAGCGCCCACCGGGCGGCACGCGCCTCGCCTTCGCTCCCCTCGCCCACCCCTTCGGGTAGAATCTGGACTTCGGCCCGCGCGACCGCGCCGGCCGCGCCCCACCCTCCTCGCACCCCCGCGCATCCATGTCTGGCACCCCCAAGTCCATCCTGGTGACCGACGCCGACCGTGGCGTGGGGCGGGAGACCGCGCTCCTGCTGGCGGAGCGTGGCGCGCGTGTGCTGGCCCAGGGCGAGGACGCCGCGTCGATGGCCGACCTCCCGCGCGAGACCAACCGCGGCGGCCTCATCGAGATCACCCACCAGCCGCTCGAGGACCGACGCGGCTGCGAGGCGGCGCTCGACCGGGTCGCCGAGCTCTTCGGCCGCTTCGACGGCCTGGTCTCCACCGGCGGGCTGGCCAGCTTCGGCCCGGTCGAGGAGGCCTCCGAGGATCGCATCCGCGCGCTGCTCGAGGCGAACTTCCTGGCGCCGCTCCGCCTCATCCAGGCCGCCGCGCCTCGCCTGCGCGCCCGGCGACAGGGCACCGTCATCTGCGTCTCCACCGCGGCCGGGCGCATCGGCCTCCCGCTCTCCGGCGCCTACAGCGCGTCGCGCTACGCGCTGGAGGGCCTCTGCGACGCCCTGCGCCTGGAGCTAGGCATCTTCGGCGTCGACGTGGTGCTGGTGGAGCCGGGCCTCATCCGCGACCGGGTCGCCCCCGACGGCGTTCGCGGCGTCTCGGCAAGCTCGCTCTTCGGCGTCGGCCCGCAGAGCCCCTACGCCGACATCGCTACGGTGATGACCGAGACCTACCACCAGCTCATCCAGCGCGCCGCCACGCCGCACGACGTCGCCGTGGTCATCGACCGCGCGTTGAGCGCCTCGCGCCCCAAGGCCCGCTACGCCGTCTCCCGCGCCACCGCGGCCATGCTCCTCGCCCGGAAGGTGCTGCCCGATCGGCTGCTCGACACCCGGCTGGTCAAGGCCATGGGGATCGACTTCGAGGAGTAGCGGGGCCGCTCGCCGAGCTCAGGGCACCGCCTGCAGCTCGCCGTCGCCGAAGCGGTCGAGGTAGTCGATCCAGAACCCGGGGCACACGTCCTCCCAGCGACATCCAGCGCAGCCGGGCGCGTGGCGCATCTCGGGGACCTTGATGGTGTGGTCGTCGCACTCGTCGCCGATCCGCGACGCGATGTCGCGGGTGAACCAGTAGCGCGAGTGGTGCTCGAAGCCGCGCATGAAGCAGGGCGGGAAGCCGGCCAGGTTGTCGACGGTGATGCGCACGCCCAGCTCGTCCACCACGCGCAGGGCGTCGTACCAGTAGGGCTCGACCTCGCTCAGGCGCGGGTACATGTCGGGCGCCGACAGGCCCTTGACCGACGGGTAGACGAAGAAGAAGAAGACCTCGATGCCCGGGAAGCGCTGATGGATGAAGCGCACCCACTCGGGCAGGTCCTTGTAGTTGTAGGCGTTGACGACGTGGCTGAGGATGGTCCGGATGCCCGCCTCGCGCGCCCGGTCGATGGCGAACAGGGTCCGATCGAAGTACTCCGGCTTCGTCGAGGTCACCCGCGCGAACACCTCGGGCGTGTACGCGTGCAGGCTGATCATCGCGCTGGAGAGCCCGGCCGCCTCGAGGGACTCGGCGTAGCCCGGCTCCACCAGCCCCCACCCGTTGGAGTGGAGCTGGATGTCGCGGATGCCGCGGCTGCGCGCGTGGGCGATGAGCTCGGGCAGGTCCTCTCGCAGGGTGGGCTCGCCGCCGGACAGGGCGATCCCCGAGTGCTCGCGCTGCCGGGCCACCGCGTCGATCTCGGCCTTGGCCTCGGCGGTGGAGAAGTTGGGCGCCCACGGCTCGCGGTAGCAGAAGCCGCAGCCGAAGTTGCAGGCCTCGAGGAGCGAGACGTCCTGGCGGCCGATGCCCAGGTCGGGCAGCTCCTCGACGGAGACCACCCGCGGATCCTCGAGGAAACCCATGCGCCGCTTGAAGTTCCGCAGGCCGACGTTCACGCCCTCGGTGATGCCGTAGTCCACGAAGCGGGCACCGGAGGCCAGCGCGTCGCGCAGCAGCTCGCGGGTGAGGAACACGTCGGGCATCAGCGGCGCCACGGCGTCGTCGCGCAGCGAGGAGCCCTCGATGATCCGCACCCAGCCGTCCTGCGACAGGTAGACCTTGCCGGCGACCACGCGGCCGTCCAGCTCGGCCAGGATCAGGCGGAAGGCGTCGGGGGCGCGGTCGCGCTCGTGGGTGATGAAGGAGATGGGCAGCGGGCGCAGCGAGAGCCGCTCGCAGGTGTCGCGGTAGATGGCGTAGCAGGCCTCGATGGCGGCGTCCGAGGTGTCGATGCGCGCGCTGAGGCCGCCACGCTCGCCGATGCGCGCGTCGCGCCGGGCGCCCTTGGGGAGCAGCTCCTCCGGGTCGGTGGTCCCCGCGGGCACGGGCATCACCGCGCCGACCAGATCGTCGCGCAGCAGGAGCCCGCGATCGACGAAGGCCAGCCGCGCCGCCTGACCGCCGCGCGAGCCCAGCAGGTAGATCGGGGTGCCGATCTCGCGAGCGCGCGCCACCAGCGCCTTGTACCAGCCGGCGCTCCCGGCGGGCTCGGCGCCGAGCTGGCAGCGCTGCCCGCAGGCCAGCGAGGGCGCCAGCAGGTGCGGCGTGTTCCAGGCGCAGCCGGGGCGCTCGCCGTCGCAGTCCGCGGGCACGGAGACCGCCATCGGGAAGTCGGCCAGGGCGCCGGGCGCCGCGTCGGGGACGGGCTCGCGCCGGGTGCCGCGGAAGAGGTTCTTTGTGGGGACGGTCGCGGTCATGGGCGCGCCTCCGGGGTCTCGGCCGGCTCCTCGCGCAACCCGCCAGCCAGGGTCAGCCCCGTGGCGTCGCTGGCGCCGTGGCGCGTGGCGCCCGGCAGCGGGACGTCGCGCGGGTCGTAGGGGCGCCCCTCGCGCTCGCAGCGGATGAGGTGCTTGATGTCGGGCGCGCAGGTGGTGCACCCGGTGCAGGCGTCGGTGCGGTCGCGCACCTGGCGCACCGTCGAGGCGCCGGCCTGCACCGCCTCGCGGATGGTCTGCTCGGTGACCAGCTTGCACTTGCAGATGAGGAGCTGGCCCGGGTCCGCGCCGTGCGCGCAGACCTGGCGTCCGAAGCACCGGTCGCAGAGGTGGCCCTTGCAGTAGGGCACGTCCATGTTGAGGCGCTTGAGCACGTAGTCGAAATACTTCAGCGCCCGGATGTTGTCGTCGATGGTGCCGCTGACGTCGAAGGGCGGCGAGGGCAGCCCCATGGTGGTGATCTCGAAGCCGCGCGCCAGGCCGTGGCGGAGCGCCGCGTTGACGAAGGGCGCCCCCCACGCGAAGTCGTAGAACACGCGCTCGCGCTCGGTGAAGGCCCCGCCGAAGGGCTTGAGCCCCATCACCAGCAGGCGGCGGGCGCCCAGGCTCCAGATGTGGTCCATCAGCGGTTCGAGGGTCTCGACGTTCCGGCGGTTGACCACGATGGAGCAGCTCACGTCGATGCCGGCGGCCACGAGGTTGCGGATGCCGGCCGAGGTCTGCTCGAAGCTGCCGCGCACCTTGGTGGTCCCGTCATGGATGACGCGGTCGTGGCCGAAGATGCTGATGTTGGCGTGGGTGAGCCCGGCCTGGTGGGCGCGGCGCGTGAAGTCCGGGTAGGCGAAGCGGCGCCCGTTGGAGGCGACGATGATGCGCTCGTAGCCCTGACGCTTCGACTCGGCGATGGCCTCGAAGAAGGTCGGCATGATGGTCGGCTCGCCGCCGGTGATGACGACGTCGCGCCACCCCTCGTCATGCATCGCCGCGTAGAGCTCGGGGCCGAAGCTCGCGGCCTCGGCCTCGAAGGTGTGCTCGGCGCCGTCGGGGCTGATCTCGTAGCAGAAGGCGCAGCGCAGGTTGCACTTGTCGGTGAGCGTGAGGAACTTGGCCACCCTCAGGCCCCCCCGGCGCGAGCCGCGCCCGCGCCCTCGAGGGCCACTGGACGCCGCACCGCCAGCAGCGAGGAGGGCAGCCCCTCGGGAGACCACTGCATGTCGGGGAACATCGCGCGCACGATCTCACTGTCCGGTCGCCGCTCCAACCGCCGCCCATGGTACGGCTCGAGCTCGTCTTCGCCGAACTGGGAGAGGTATTCCTCCTGCATCCCCAGGCACACGGCGTTCATCGCGCAGCGCTCGCACGCCTTCGCCTTGGCGTAGGGGCTGCGCTCGGTGATGGTGTCGCTGGCGTCGCCGTTGGCGATCTCGGTGAGGTCGTCGACCCCGAAGTGGTGCTCGTAGCCCTTCAGCACGCAGTAGGGGAGGCCCCCGATGCCCATGCGCGCGCCCATGGCCACGCCCAGGTCCACCGCCTCGCGCAGCGCGGGCAGCACCTCGCGGATCCGCGGCACCAGGGCCTGCTGGTAGCGCGCCGCGGCGCCGATGATCTGCACGAAGCTCAGGTTGATGTTCCGCACCCCGAGCCCGCACAGGAGCTCCACCATCTGCGGCAGGTAGCGGTAGTTCTTCTTGGTGATGACCGAGTTGGTCATCACGGTCACCTGCGGGCAGGCCAGCAGGTTCTCGAGCCCGCCCAGGGTCTGCTGGAAGCTCTCCGGGGTGCGGGTGATCGACTGGTGCACCCGGGCGGTGGGGCCGTACACGCTCACCAGGGCGTGGGTCAGCCCGGCCTTCACGGTGCGGCGGGTGAACTCGGGGTAGACGAACATGCGGCCGTTGGTCACCAGCGCGATGGTGCGCATCCCGGCGCGGCGCGCGGCGCGGACGATCTCGAGGAAGTCGGGGCGGATGGTCAGCTCGCTCACCGCGAACATCACGCGCCCTCCCGACCGCGGCACCAGCTCGTGCAGGGCGCGGATGACGCGCTGGGTGGGCACCACGTTGGCCGTCTTCATGATGTCGGCGACGCCGCAGTGCAGGCAGTTGTCGTTACAGAAGGGCAGCTCCTCGTCGAGGATGGGGATCTTGGGCGGCCGGCGGGCCGCGAACACCGACCAGGCGAGGCGATTGACCCGCTCGACCACCTCCTGGGCGCCCGGCGACTGGGTGAACGCGGTGACGAAGCGCCGAACCACCGGCGCGAGGGCGGCCTGACTCTCGGGCAGCGCGCCGTCATGGCGGGTGACCTCGACCCCGAAGCGCGCCGGGTCCAGGTCCACCGCCGAGCCGTAGATGTAGTTGAAGGGGTTCTGGTTGATGCGCAGGTTGCCGTAGCGCGCCATCAACGAGCGCACCTGGTCCTGGGCGATGCGGAAGTCCTCCTCGGTCTCGCCCGGGTGGCCGACGATGATGTCGATGAAGCACTCGAAGCCCAGCTCCAGCGTGTCGTCCAGCACGCGGCGCAAGGAGTCGGGCTCCTCCTTGCGGCCCATGATCTGCAGCATCCGCCACGAGAAGTGCTGCACGCCGTAGGTGACCTGGTCGCACCCGGCCGCCCTCATCAGGGCCAGCAGCCGGCGGTCGAGGCGGTGCGGCCGGAAGAGCCCCTGCCAGGCGTAGGGCGCTCCGCGGGCGATGAGCGCCTCGCAGAGCTCCTCGAGCCAGCGCAGGTGCCCGTTGAGCAGGTCGTCGTTGAACTCGAAGCGGGTGGTGCCGTGGCGCGCGTGCATCGCGTCCATCTCGGCGAGCACGTCGGCCACCGAGCGCTGCGCGAACTTGGGCGAGATGGTCTGCTCGCTGCAGAAGCTGCAGCGGGTGACGCAGCCACGCGCCGCGAGGATGGGCGCGAACTCGGCGGGCAACAGCTGGCCGCGCCACACGGGGTGTGGCAGCTCGTCCAGGGCGCGGTTGCGGGCGTTGGGGAAGCGCCGGAGCGCCTCGCCTTCGAGCAGGTTCAGGCCGGGTATCCCCTCGCGGGCGAGCCCATCCCAGGCGTCCGCGTCGTGCGCCCGGGCCAGGGCCACCATCGCCGCCTCGCCCTCCCCTTCGACGACCGCGTCGGCGACGCCGAGCCGCAGGGCCAGCTCCGTCGTCGGCAGGTGGCTCATGGTCGGGCCGCCCAGCACCACGCGGCAACCCATGCGCCGGAGCGCGGCGCCCAGCGCGAACGCGTAGGTGACCGAGCTGTCGGCCACGGTCAGGCCGTGCAAGGCGGACGGGTCGCCGATGCGGCCGGCCGCGCGCACAGCGCTCTCGTGCACCTGCCGCGCCAGCAGCGGCGCCTCCGCCCCCCACGCCTCGGGGTCCACCACCTGCAACAGGAGCGGCACGCGCGGCCCGTAGACGCCGCCGTTCGGGTCGGGATCGCCGACCACCGCGAGCTGCTCGGTCAGCGCCGGGTCCCAGATCCGGGTGTCGCGCGCCAGGTCGACGACGTGGCAGCCCAGGCCCGCCTGGTCGAGGCTGGCCGCGAGATAGGCCACCCCGAGCGAGGTGTGGTTTTCCCGGATGCCCCAGTTCGGCGGGATGATGAGGCGCACCGCGCCGTCGGGCGCGAGCTGGCTGCGCGGTGCCCGCGGCTCGGGGTGACGCTCGCGGGCGCGGGCGCGCTCGAAGCGGTCGGGCGGCTCGTAGCGCTCCAGCCACGCGGGCCGGCGCGCCGGCGGGTCGATGGCGTCGGGGCCCAGCGCCAGGGCGGCCTCCACCGGCACCGCCGCAGGGCGCGGCGGCCTGGGATCGCCCGTGAGCACCAGCCCGGCGACCGCCCCGAGCCGGGCGGCCATCGGGCGCACGGTCGGCGCGATGGCGAAGTCCGGGCAGGCGGCGGCGCAGATCCCGCAGCGCACGCAGGCGCTCAGCTCGAAGGTGAGGGGCTCGGTGCCCGAGCGCCCGCCGGGGAGCGCGATGGCGCCGGTGGGGCAGAGGCTGGTGCAGATCTCGCAGCGGGTGCACAGCCCCGCGTCCACGCCGGGGTAGCGCTCCGGCGGCGCCGGCAAGGCCTCGCGCGCGCTGGCGGCGGCCCGGAAGACCAGCGCCGGGTCCACGCCCTCGCTCTGCACCGGCGGCGACTCCAGCCCGTGGCAGCGGCGCGCGATGGCCTCGACGTCGGCGAGTTCGCCGCCCACCAGGGCTCCCAGGTCGGGGCCCAGATACGCCAGCGCCCGCACCGGGCCGAGGGCGGCGGCCAGCTCGCCCAGGGCCTCGCGCAGGACCTCGGGCTGCGACGCGGCCCGGAAGAGCCCCTCGCGCGCCGCCACCGAGAGCATGCCGGCGGCGGCCAGCAGCGGCCCCGACAGCCCCAGGTGATGGTGCGGGGCGACGCTGGCCATGACCACGCGGTGCTGGGCGGCGGCCACGGGTTCGAGCAGCGCGGCGCGCGCCAGGCGCTGGCCACCGATGGGCACCTCCGTGGGGGAGTCCTCCGTGCACACCTCGAGGCCCGCCGCGCGCATCGCCGCGACCGCCTCGTCGAAGGGCTCGCGCACATCCAGGGTCGTCGGGACGGCGACGACCCGCACCCTGGCCCCGCCCGACGCCAGGCGCCGCGCCGCCGCCATCAGCAGCGACAAGGGCACCGCGTGGGCGTCGACCTCGCCCTGCGGCCCGACCGGCATCGCCACCAGCGCCACGTCGCCCGCCTCGGGGACCTCGGGCCAGGCCTCGGCCAGCGCCCGCGCCTCGTCAGCGGCGGCCTCGCAGCGCACGACGACGGCGCGTGGCGCGGTCGGCGGCTGGGTCGGGTGGCTGGGGTCCATCGCGGCGGTCAGCGGATGGGCACGCCGCGGAAGGCGGCGCCGGCGGCGAAGACGCGGTCACCCTGGCTGATGTAGGGCGCGACGGAGAAGGGCTTTCGCAGGCGGCGCCCCCCGTCGGGGAAGGGCGCGGGGCGCAGCTCGTCGGCGCCGAAGTGTTCGTTGTAGCGGCCCCAGAGCCCGAAGCACACGTCCTGCATGTAGCAGGTCTCGCACTTCGAGGTCTTCACCTTGTCCTTGTCCATGGTCGTGGACAGGTGACACTCGCCGCAGGTGTTCGCGTTGAGGCGCCGCACGATGTACTGGCGCACCTCGGGGGTGGGCTCGATGTCGAAGGTGTCCAACAGCCAGCAGAGCGGGTTCTCGCAGTAGCTCAGGTAGAAGTGGATGTCGGCCGCCATCAGGCGCTCGGCGGCGGCCCGGATGGGGGCCTTGAGCTCGGTGTAGGTCGGGAACTTCTCCATCCGATTGAGGATGCGCCCGTGGGGCTGCAGCGGAGACAGGATGACGCCTTCCAGACCGGGGAAGTGCTCGCAGATGTAGTCGATGGTCTCGGCGAAGGTGTCGATGTTGTCGCTGGTGATGACCGCGTTCAGCGACACCGGCAGCCCGGCGGCCAGGGCGTTTGCGATGCCCTCGTGGGTCTTCCGCCAGGTGCCCGGGGCGCGGGTCATCCGGTCGGAGACCTCCTCGATGTGGCTGTGGAAGCTGATGAGCGCGTCATCCAGCCCGGCCCGCAGCATGGCATCCAGGTAGACCTTGTCCTTGAAGCGGATGCCGTTGGTCTGCAGCACGACGCGGCCGATCCCAAGGTGCTTGGCGTAGGCCGTGAGCATCACCAGGTCCTTGCGCAAGGTCGGCTCGCCGCCGGTGAAGTTCACCACGGCGTCGTGCGGCTTGAGCGAGGCGATCTGGCGCAGCATCCGCTTGATGTAGCCGGTCTGCGAGCTGAAGTCGCTGCCGCCCTCCTCGAGGATGTTGCAGAAGTCGCAGTCCTGGCTGCAGCGCCCGTCGATGCGCAGGAAGAAGGCCCGCGGATGGAGGCAGTTGGCGCGCGAGTAGATGCTGCGGAGAAACGGATTCTCCACCGGCGCCAACCCCTCGCGTGCGTCGTGCCCGTCGGTCTGCATCGTCACCACGCTATCACCGTCCATGCCGCCCTTGCGAGCCGGCCCCCGCGGAGTATTAGGACCTCCGCGGTCCAGATTGTCACGTGGGGGGCGTCGAAGCGAGGCCTCGCGCAGGTAACCGGTACAGCGGCAGCTCGCGCCCGCCCATGTGATCCTTGAAGCGCGCGTCGCCCGCCCCCGGCGGCGAGAAGCCGTAGTCGACGTGGCGCGCGCCCCGCTCGATGGCGGCGGCGACCGCCTCCCAGACCGCGAGGTTGTTGGGGTTCCGGTCCCAGACCTGGCGGTCCGAGGCTCCATCGACCAGCAGCGCGTAGCCCTCGACCAGGACCCAGAGCACGCAGGCCGCCGCCTGCCCGCCGACGCGCACGCCGGTGAGGCCCACCGCGTCGGAACCGAAGACGTCGAGCAGGGTGGCGACCAGCTCCGGGTGCGGCGCCCGACCCCCCAACGCGCGGGACTTCGCCGCGGACAGCGCGAACCACTCCGAGGGCTCGAGCGCGTGGTCGACGACGCAGCCGGTGCGCCGCGCCTTGTGCACCCCCTGCCGGCCGACGCGCCGCAGTGACTCCCAGGCCTGGTCGACGCTGGCCGTGCTGAGCCGGTGGGTGATGCAGTGCAGCCGAGCGCCCGCGGCCGAGACGCCCGGCGGCAGGTTCACGGCGCAGCCCGGCGGGAAGGCCTCGGCGTCCAGCTCGGCGGCGACCGCCTCGGCCACCCCGTACATGCGGTCGGGCAGCGCCTCCCCGCGGCCATCCGGCGCCCACCAGCGCACCAGCCAGCCGCCGGCGAGCGCCAGCCCCTCCCAGCGCCCGCCAGCGAGGCGCGACCACGCCTCGGCGAACCCCTCGAGCAGGGGGCGCGGCAATGGGACGGCGCTCTCGGGGCCGCCGCTCATCGCGGGATGAGCGCCGCGTCGCCGAAGGTGGCCAGGGCCTCCCGGGGCAGCCCGTCGCAGCGCGCCCGCAGCGAGCAGCGCTGGCAGGGGGCAGCCTGGGCCCGCGTCTGGCCGCGGGAGAAGGTCATCAGCCACTCGCCGTAGGGGAGCACCACCGGATCGGCGTCGGGGTCGGGGGCGCCGCGGTAGCTGAGGATGCGCGATTCGAGGCCCGGGACCAGGCACGGCGTCACGTCGGCGAGCCACACCGGCACGCCGGGCGGGCAGGCGTCGAAGGCGCGGAGCAGCGCGCGGCCGACGGCGCGCGGCGAGGGCGCCACCCGCGCGTAGGTGCCGGGCGGGCCCACGTCGCCCGAGACCTGCAGGTAGGCGGCGTCGGGCGCGAGCTGGTCGATGAAGCGGAGGATCTGCGGCAGCCGCGGCAGGTTCTGGGCGAAGAGCGTCACGTGCACCACCGCGCGCAGCCCGAGGGCGCGGAGGCGCTCGAGGCCGGCGACGGTGCGCGAGAAGCTGTGCGGCGTGTGGGTGACCGCCTGGTGCGTGCGGGGGTTGTCACCGTAGATCGGGACGTCGATGGCCGTCAGGCCGGCGTCGGCGAGCGATCGGGCGTACGCGGGGTCCGCGGCAGGTCCGGCGTGAGACTGCATCTGCACCCGCGCGTAGCCCATCGAGCGCGCAGCGCGCAGGGCGTCCAGCAGCCACGGGAGCTGGGTGGGCTCGCCGCCGGTGAAGAAGACCCCGGTGGCGCTGCCGGCCAGCGCCGCCAGCGAGGCGCGCACGCCTGCCAGGGACGAGGGCGTCACCGGAAGGTCACCCTGCGGCGTATCGCAGAAGATACAGGCCAGATCGCAGCCTGGGACCATCAGCGTGACCAACGCCGTGCGCGGGTAGCGCGGCGCCAGGTCCAGGCGGGAGTCCTCGGGAGGGCGGAAGCCGGCTGCGCTCGCGAGCGCCTGGGGCACACCACGCAACGAGCCGCCGCCGCGCTCCGAGCCGAGGACGGGGACGAGCGCGCCGTCACCGAAGGCCCGGTAGTCGGCGACGCTCATCCCGGCGCAGGCCGAGTGATGCGCGCAGCCGGCACAGGCGGGGGGCTTGACCCGCTCCGCCGCGACGGGAGGGCCCAGGCCCTCGCCTCGCCACAGCGGAGGCAGGTCGGCCAGCGCGTCGCCGCCGAGGCACACGGGAAGGTCCACCAGCCGCACCGGGGTCCGAGCCGCCGCGGCGCTCAGCTCGCGCGCGGCCGCCGCGACCTGCGGGCCGGCCTGGGTGGGATCCGTCGACGCGGGTGCGAGGACGCGCAGCTCCGACACCTGCGGCAGCGCGGGCAGCGCTCGGAGCGCACCGGCTGACAACCCTCCCGCTCGCACCCGCAGCGCGACGCTGACCCCCGCCGCGGCGAGGCTCGCCACGGCGGCGGCGAGGTGGGGTGCCACCGGCTCGCCCACCTCGAGCTCGGCCCGCACCAGGCCCCAGGCGCTGGCGACCCCGGCGGCGACCTCGGGGTCGGCCAGCCGTCGCCCATCGGTGCAGAGCCCCAGCGCCATCCCGCGCCGCGCCACCCGCTCCGCCAGCGCGGCGAAGTCCGGGCGCGCCGTCGGCTCGTCGCCGGCCAGCATCACCAGGCGGCGCCCCGCGCGCCCGGCCGCGTCGATGGCCTCGACGGCCTCGCGAGCGGTCGTCGTCTCCAGCAACCACAGGGTGCAGGCGCCCGGTCCGGTCCACGGCGCCTCATGCCACGCGCGACCGAGGCGCTGCGCCGGGACGAACGCGGTCATCGGGCGCCGATGCCGGCTCCGTCCGCCGCCATCAGGCGCTCCCCACGGCGCGGCCTGCCCGGGCCGGCACCTTGTGGGCTTCGCGGGACGGCATGCGGCGGATGCCCGCACGCGCCTCCATCCGCGAGGCCTTCACGTAGACGCCGGGGCTGACGTTCGGAGCCTCGGCCCCCGCCGCCACCTCGGGGAAGAGCTCGTCGAGGCGCGGGGTGGCCCGCACCGGCCGCAGCGCGCCGTCGCCGTAGGTGTCCTGGTACTCGTTCCAGAAGCCGTAGCAGACCTTGGAGAAGTAGCACTCCGCGCAGCCGGATCCGTGGCGCTTGTGGCTCTGCATGTACGCGAAGGAGGTGATGTCGTCGGACCAGAAGCGGTCCGGGCGCAGGAGCATCCCCATGTCCACGCGCTCTTCGTAGCCGGTCATCATGCACAGCGGCAGCCCGGTCTGGACGTCGCTGCGGAAGCGGAGGCCCCGCCGGGCGCAGCGGGCCATCGCGGTCTCCCAGTAGGGTCGCAGGTCGTCCAGGTCGGGATAGAGGCGCGGGT
>JACKFB010000039.1 GCA_020632695.1 Deltaproteobacteria bacterium | reverse complement strand
CGGTAGCTGTCAAGATAGTTGTCGCATGAACGATGTACATCAGGCCGCGCACTGGGCATCGGGGTTGAGCGTCACCGCGCCGGGTCGTGACCAGTCGCGAGTGTTGCCGGACCACCGGTTCGGATTCCTCCGGCGGGCCTCCTGGTAGACGCGGTGGCGACGCTCCAGCACGGCGACGTCGGCGCCCTTGTGACGCTCGTGAGGCGTCACCATGCGGATGGCGCTGTGCCGATGCTCGGTGTTGTACCAGTCGACGAAGGCCGCCACCCAGGCGGCGGCCTCCTGCGTGGTCTCGAACGGCTTCGTTGGATACTCGGGGCGGTACTTCAACGTCCTGAACAGGGACTCGGAGAACGGGTTGTCGTTGCTCACCGACGGTCGACTGAACGACGCTGCGATCCCCAGCTTCTGGAGCGTCGCGAGCATCGTCGCCCCCTTCATCGGGCCGCCGTTGTCGGCGTGCAGCACGATGCGATCGGCGTCGATGCTCTCGGCGGAAGCGATCTCGGCAATCAGCGCGGACGAGACATCCATCGATTCGGCGTCGTGGACCCTCCAGCCCACGATCTTCCGGCTCCAGATGTCCATGACCAGGTAGAGGAAGACGAACTGACCCTTGATCGGCGTCCGTAGGTACGTGATGTCCCAGCTCCAGACTTGGTTGGGCCCGGTCGCGACATGCTCCTTCGGCTTGTGCGTCGCCGGTCGCGAACGCTCCCGATGCTCGCCCTGACCCGACTCCTGGAGCAGGCGATAGATGGTGGATTCGCTGGCCACGTAGATCCCCTTGTCGGCCAGCATGGGCACGATCTGCGTCGGCGGAAGGTCGCGGTATTCCTCCGAATTGATGATCCCGAGGATCCGCGCGCGCTCCTCCGGCGAGAGCTTGTTGGCGGGCGCCGTCGTCGGCCCAGCTCGGTGATCGTCGCCGACTTCGGCGGCGCGCCAGCGTTCAGTGGTGCGGGGGGACAGCCCGATGAGCGCGGCGGCCTTTGCTCGCCGCGCCCCGGACTTCACCGCTTCGTCGATCAGCGTGAGCGCTTCTTCGCGCTCTTCTCTCGGGTGCCGACGCCCTCGTCCCCCCAGAGGGCTTCGGCTTTTTTCAGCATGACCAGCAGCGCCGCGGTTTCGGCGAGCGCCTTGTCCTTGCGATCGAGCTCGCGCTCGAGCTGGCGGATGCGCTTCTGCTCGGGCGATCGCCCGCGCCGCGATCGTCGTGGGGCCGTGGACAGCGCTCCGATCGCGGCCTGGCGCCACTCGGCCAGATCGGACTCGTGCAGCCCTCGGCTGCGCAGAAACGCGCCGAGATCGGCGCCCTCGAGGCTCCGGGCTTCGAGGACGGCCTGTAGACGTTCCTCGGGCGTCCAGTCCTGCGGGCGCCTTGGCGCCTTCTCCGGCGCCTTCTCCGGCGCGGTTTTCTTGTCGTCGGCCTTCATGGTCGAGACCGTAGCGGCCTCGCGCAGCCAGCGCGAGAGAGTGGGCTGCGGAATCCCGATCTCGGCCGCCAGTGCGGTCGCGGATATCCTGTTGGCGCCGACCATCCGGCGGACCATCTGCATCCTGAACTTGTGCGAGTACCGCGCCATGCGGTCGCTCCTCAACGCCCCACACGTTGCGCTGAGCTGCGCGCTGCCGCCTGTGGAGACTGCCGGGCCTGCCGGGGTTTGTGGACAGCCCGTGGACGGCCCCGCGCTTCGCGCATCGGCCGCCCACGGCCTGCCCACAACCCCCTTGGACAGCCGCTTCGCGCCTGCCCACAGCCCCTTGGACAGCCGCTTCGCGCCTGCCCACAGTCACCACAGGCTCGACGACGACGATGCCCTCCAGGGAGAGTTCCTCAGCTCTGGCGCTCCCCGCCTGCTGCCCTGTCGTCGTTGCGATCACGCGTCGCTCCAGCGGTGTTTGCGGCGCCTCTGAATGGCGCCCGGATCGTGCGACAACTACGTTGACAGCTGGGGCTGGCCGTCACTGTTGGGAGAGAACCAGGCGGCGCGTCCACGCAGGGAAGCGGTCGTGCCGTGCACCGTGCGTCAAAGCGGCAGCAGCGCGTCCAATCGCTCCACCCGCACGTCCGTCCACTCGGGCCACGCCTGCGCCATTCCGCGGGCGACGTGCACCGTCATCATCCCCGCGGCGCGCCCG
>JACKFB010000038.1 GCA_020632695.1 Deltaproteobacteria bacterium | reverse complement strand
GGCCGTGAAGAGGACCCCCGCGGCGGTGGGCGCGACCATCCGCTGCACCACCACGGCCATCGGCGACGCCGGCAGCCCCCGGGCCTGCCGATACGCCACCGCGCGGGCGGACGAGGCCGACCGCCAGCACGCCACGACGCCGGCCAGCACCGCCTCGGCGCCCTCCACCCCCAGGAAGGAGTCATGCAGCCCGGCGAACGAGGCCGCCGCGCCATCCTCACCCACCGCGCTCGACCGCACCGCCACCGGCCCCGGCAGCCCCGCGAGCCGCTCCACGATGGCCGCCGCCACCTCCGCCGGCACCGGCCCGTCGGGGGCCTGCCAGCGCTCGAACGCCGCGGTCGTCACGCAGAACCCCGGCGGCACGGACACCCCCGCCAGCCGCGCCAGCGCCGCCAGCCCCGCGCCCTTGCCGCCCACCTGGTCGGCCGACGCCGCCTCGATGTCGTCGAACCCGAGCACCCACGCGGTCATCGGCCCCTCCTGCCTGACAAGGGGCGGCAGTATAGGGTGGACGGGCCCCGGACGACGTTGGAATCTCCGGCCAGCGGCCGTAAGTGCTTGATATGAGGAGGAATACTGCCTAGAGCCGGAGCTGGGCGAGGTGGTCGTCCATCGCCGCTTGCTGGCGGAGAGGCAGCGCCGCCCGGAACCGGGGCCACGCGGCTCGGGCGCGGGCCTGGGTCTCCTCGACCCAGGTCACCACCGCGTCCGGGGGCAGGCCCAGCCGCTGGGCAAAGCGCCTGAACGTCTCGCGGTCGACCGCCTCGAAGTGGCGCGCCCCGCTCAGCTTCAAGGCGAGGGGCCGCGAAGTCCCAGGAAAGGCCCGGGTCGCCACGAGGTCATAGGCCGGCGCGAGCTGCGGGTGGCGGCCGTCGGGGTAGCAGAGGCTCCAGTTCTTGAGGTGCATGTCGGCGTTGCCCGACAGCAGCATGAAGGCAAGCCGCCGCACATATTGCTCGGCGCAGGCCTCGCCACACAGGGCCAGCAAGACCTGGCCAATGTTGTCGTAGCTCGCTGCCCGGTACTTGTCGCTCTCCCAGACCCCGCGGATCTGGGCGAAGTCCTCGATGTGGACCCGGCCGCCGGCGTCCGGCCGGTCGAAGCGCCGCACCGCGAGGGCGGGGCCGGGGGCGAGCGCGCCGATGGACGCAGGGAGACCGCGGATGTCCTCCGGCTCGATGAGGGCGTGGGCGGGCACGTCGATGCCCGACGCCTCGGCCCAGGAGAGCATCGTCGCCTCGTTGACCGGCACGGCCTCGTACCTCGGATCGGGCAGCTTCACGATCCATCGACCACCACGGCCGCGGACGGGCAGGGTGAGGCCCTTCTCGTCTCGGTCCATGGAGAACTTGAGCTGCATCCCGGCGAGCGAGAAGCGCAGCGCCTCGTCAGGGTCGACGGGACCATGAGCGGGCCGCAACGGGGCCGCCGTCAGCCCGTCCCCGTCCCGGGGCACGGCCGTCACGGCGCCGGGCAGGTCCTCGCCGAGCGCGGCCAGCAGGTGCAGCTCGCGCTCAGGGTGCACGCCGCTGTGCTCGGCCAGCAGCGTGCGGAGCTGGCCTTCCGGCAGCAGGTTGCTGAACCAGGAGGGCACCCGGTGGGTGGTGCGCCAGACGCGGCCCGGGTCGTCCTCGAAGACCTGCCCCAGGACGGGTCGGCGAGGGTCGTCGCGGTAGGCGTCATCCAGGCGGAACTCCGTCGCGTCCCCGAGGGTGGAGCGATGGGTGAGGACGCCGACGAACGTGTCATGCAGGTAGATGTCAACCGCCGCCATCGTCCTCGTCCCAGAACGCTCGGAGGGGGGGATGGTCACGCTCGTCCCAGGCCGCGCGGCGCGCCACCAGCGCGCGCACCGCCTTGTCGAGGCGCGCCGCCCGCCGATCGATGAACGCGGTGACGTCCGCCGCGACGAGGTGCTGGTCGCCCGGCTCGATGGCATGGGACGCCAGGATCGCGGGATCCGTGCAGCGCGCCACCGCGGCCCGCAGGCCGCCCTTGACGGGGGGGTGAAGCAGGCGGTTGCCGAGGCTGGCCTGGCCGGGCACGCCGTCTGCCAGACGACGCGGGGAGCTGGCCTCGTGGCGCAGCGCCTCGCCGGTGACGAGGTGGCGCGGGCCGAGCTCCGCCAGCGCCAGGATGCAGATCTTGCCGCGAGCGTGCCCGCCGTTGAAGTGATCGACCTGGGGATCGAACGGAGCCTGGCGGCCGGGCTCCACCTGGGCGAGGAGCGCCTGCACGCTCTCATCCTCCCGGCGTTCCGCCCGCCGGCCGTCGTCGTCGGCCTGGATGGCCGCGAGCGCGGCCCGGGTGTCGACGGAGACGCCGCCATGGAGGCCCGCGCTGGCGCCGCGCCAGAGCCAGCGCACGAGGAGCGCGCGGTTGCGGGCGTGGGGCGCAGGGAAGGCATGGAAGAAGCGGGCGAGCGTGAGCAGCGGCTGGGCGTAGGGCAGGTAGGTGCGGTGGGGGATGCCGGCCTCTCCCACGAGGAAGGACACCACCCGCTCCGTCGCAGCCAGGAGGTCGGCCAGGACTCTGTGTGCCACCTCGGAGGTCCAGCCTTCCGTGGAGGACTTCGTGGGATCCGTCGAGACGAGGGCGAGCATCATCTTGTGGAGCTCGTCTTCGTCGAGCTTGCCGAACGCCATCGCCCCGACCGCGTCCGCCACGTCGCGGATGCCCGAGGGCTTGCGTTTCCCCGCGCCGGCGAATCGGCCGTCGAAGACATCCGCCGCGTCCAGCGCCCGGCCGGTGTTGTTGGTGCGCTCGAAGATGTCACGCACCGCGCGCTCGTCGTCCGTCTCGACGGTGTACAGCGGCACCGTGTACTCGCGGACGCGCTTGCCCAGCTCGATGGCCCTGTCTTGATCGGCCGTCGGGTGCTGCAGAAGCCACTTCACCAGGCGCCGCGAGTCCAGGACCTCGGTGAGCGGGATCAGGGTCGGTCCCACCTCGCCCTTCGGGGGCGCGACGAAGGTCTCGTCTTTCATGTTGAAAAAGAGCGCGAACTTCTCATCCGGCGCCCCGGCGCCAGCGAGGACACGAACCAGGGAAGTCAGGCGCTGCTGCCCGTCGATGACAAACAGGGCGTCGCTTCGCTCCATTGCAGTGATGGTCACCGTGCCGAAGGCGATCTCTTCGGCAGGCGCCCGTCGCTTCCACAGCAGGAGCGTCCCGATGGGATAGCCCCGATAGATGCTGTCGAGCAGCTTCATGACATCGTCGACGAGCCACTTCAGCGTGCGCTGCCACGTCGGAATCCGCACCTGCCCGCCCAGGATGTCTTGCACCAGCGACTCCACCGATCGAGCCTCGGCGCGCGGGCGAGCCTTCAGCGCCGGGGGAGAGTCAGCAGGGGCCGCGGCCGGGGTGGGCGGGTCGAGATGCATGGCCAGAGGCTAGTAGATGGCCGGGGGCGGGGCAACTAACCGGCCGTCCGACCTTCGGAGTCCA
>JACKFB010000037.1 GCA_020632695.1 Deltaproteobacteria bacterium | reverse complement strand
GGCCATCACCTTCGGCGGGCTGCACCTGGTGGGCATGGGCCACCCCGACCCCGTGCAGATCGGCAACGTGATCTTCATGGAGCGCTACAAGGCCCGCCGCGACGGCGAGCGCGACGCGGCGACGGACTCGGAGCGCAAGGTCGAGGGCGGCTGAACCGCCCGCGAGCTCAGCCGCCGATCACGGTGCCGTCGGGGATGAGGGCGTTCTTGTGGATGATGGCGATGCCGTCGACCATGGACCAGCCGGCGTCCTCGTGGTGCTCGTCCGGGCCGGGGGTGCCGCGGATGACGCAGTGGGCGCCGATGCGGGCGTTCTTGTCGACGATGGCGTTCTCAACGACGCTGCTGTGGCCCACGCCGAAGTCGGGGCGCCCCTCGTCGAGGTTGCGGGCGCGGGTGCGCGCGTCCTCGAAGTAGTCGGCGCCCATGAGCACGCTGCTGCGCACGACCGCGTCGCTGGCGATGCGGCTGCGCAGGCCGATGATGGAGCGGCGGATGGACTCGGCCTCGACCAGGCAGCCGTCGGAGATCAGGGAGTCGACGACCCGCGTGCCGCGCAGCGCCGAGGGCGGCAGGAAGCGCGGCCGTGTGTAGATGGGGGCCTCGGGCGCGTAGAAGCGGAAGGCCGGCTTGGGGTCCGCGAGCATGAGGTTGGCCTCGAAGAAGCTGCGGATGGTGCCGATGTCCTCCCAGTAGCCGTCGAAGACGTGGCCCGCGACGCGGTGGGTGCTGAGCGCGGCCGGCAGGATGTCCTTGCCGAAGTCGATCTTGCCCTCGTCGGCGAGCAGCTCCTGCAGCACGCCCCAGTTGAAGACGTAGACGCCCATGGAGGCCATGAAGATCCGGTCGCCCAGGCCCTCGCGGCGGCTCTCGGGGAGCTCGAAGTCGGAGAGGTCGGCGTCGTCGGCGGGCTTCTCCATGAAGGAGACGACCCGGCCCTCCTCGTTCTGAGCGAGCACGCCGAAGCCGCTGCACTGCGCGCGGGTGACGGGGATGCAGGACACGGTGATGTCGGCCCCGGCGGCGCGGTGGGTGGCCAGGAGCTCCTGGTAGTCCTGCCGATAGAGGTGGTCGCCGGAGAGGATGAGCACCTCGTCGGCGGGCCCCTTGGGGCGCATGTGCATGAGGCCCTTGCGCACGGCGTCGGCCGTGCCCTGGAACCAGTCCTCCTGCACGCCGTCGCGCTGCTCCGCGGCGATGATCTCCACGAAGCCGTCGGAGAAGACGTCGAAGCGGTAGGTCTTGTTGATGTGCGTGTTGAGCGAGTTCGAGAGGAACTGCGTCAGCACGTAGATGTTCTGGAGGCCGCTGTTGATGGAGTTGCTGATCGGGATGTCAATCAGACGGTACTTGCCGGCGAGCGGCACGGCCGGCTTCGCGCGCTGGGCGGTCAGGGGGTAGAGGCGGCTGCCGCGACCTCCCCCGAGGATGACGGTGATGCAGCGGTTCATCTGGCCCTCCGAAGACGAGAGAGGGCGGTTAGGGTACTGGTGTGCTGACCGCTGGGCAAGCCAGAGGCGTCGTCCGCCTCAAATCGTTGCAGACGCTCCTTGCGCTCGGCTTGGCTCCGGCCTGCACGGGCGACTGCGAAGGCGTGGACTGCGCCGCGCAGTTCACGGCGAATACGCTCGTGGTCCGGGACAGCGCAGGCCTGGGCAGCGACAGCCCGGACACCGGCGCGCTGCGGATCACGGGCACGAGCGCCCACGGGGTCGACTGGGCGCCGCGGGTCTACGAGGACGACATCCTGCTGGGCCTGCCCAGCCTCGGTCAGGTGCGTCCGCTGATCGGGGCCATGGCGCTCAGCGGCTCGCTCAGCCCAGACGACGCGAGCCTGCGCTCCGGGGTCCTGCTCGGTGAGGGGGACGCGGACCGCTTCGGGGCGGCCTTCGCCACGCTGCCTCAGCCGGACGGCAGCGTGGACCTCTGGGTCGGCGCCCCGGACATGCAGGGCCCCGGCACGGCCGTGGGCGCCGGCGCGGTGTACCGCTTCGTCGACTGGGCCACGCGGGCCGATGAGACCTTGGACGCGGCCACCGAGGCCAGCACGCGGGTGCTCTCGGAGCTCGCCGCGGACCGGCTGGGCGAGGTCATCGAGGCCTGCGGCGACCACGACGGCGACGGGCTCCCCGAGCTGCTCGTGTCCGCCCCCTGGGACAGCAGCGGCGCGGCGCTGGGCGGGCGCGTGCACCTCATCGACGGAGACGAGCCGGACACCCTGGCGCGCGAGGTGCTGAGCGGGCAGCTGCGTCACAGCTGGACCTCGTCGGCCCCCGGCGCGCGCCTGGGGCAGGCCATGTCCTGCAGCGCTGACCTCGACGGCGACGGCCTCGCCGACCTCGCCCTCGGCGCCCCCTACCAGGACGTCGCCGGCCGGGACGCCGCAGGCTCCGTGTTCCTGCTCCTCAGCGGCGTGGAGCACCCTGACGGCGATGTCAGCGCGGTCTCGGACCTCACGCTCTCGGGGAGCACGGCCAACAGCTGGTTCGGGGCGGCGATCGCCACGGGGGACCTGAGCGGCGATGGGCTCGCGGAGCTGGCAGTGGGCGCCCCGGGTCGGGACGGCACCCGAGGCTGGGTGTCCGTGTTCGAGGGCAGCGCGCTGCAGAGCGGGAGCGCGCGCCCCCGAACGCGGCTCGAGGGGCCGGAGGGGCGGGCCCGCCTCGGCGCCAGCCTGCTCATCGCCGACGCCGACGGGGACGGGCTCGCAGACCTGCTGGCGGGCGCGCCGAGGGAGGGCGAGCTGAGCTTCGAGGCCGGCGCCGTGTACCGCTTCGCGGGGACCGTGGGCCTCGAGGGCTGGCCCTCGCTGGGCGGGGTCGAGGACGCCAGCGAGCGCCTGGCCAGCGAGGCCCTGCTGAGCCACCTCGGCGCCCAGCTCGCCTCGGGCGACCCGGACGGGGATGGCCGCGCAGCCCTCTTGTGGACCCTGGCGACCCAGCCGGAGTGAGGCGCGGGCGTGCAGGCGGGTCCTCTAGTACACTCACCCCGCCACACCCCGAGATGCACGATGAGACGCACCCTCCCTCTGCTCACGCTGGCCCTGCTCTCCTGCAACAGCGACAAGGACGAGGTCATCGACGACAGCGGCGCGGCGGCCTGGGCGCCGGACGCCTGGTGCCCGGGCGCCGCGGGCTGCGAGAGCGCCGAGGGCGCGCTCTCCGCGGGGGCGGCCCTGACCTCGCTGGTGCCGGAGTGCTTCGAGGCCTTCGAGGACCTGGACGAGGACGCGGAGTGGGACTCGAACGAGGTCTTCCTGGACTGCGGCTGCGACCGCCTGTGTGAGGGCGACGAGGGCTACCCGGGCCCGGACGCCGGTGAAGGCGACGGGGAGTTCCAGGTGGTCTGGCTCGCGGGCTTCCAGAACAACCGGCCCGCCCAGGGCGTGCACGACCCCATCCAGGCCCGGGCCCTGGTGCTGGACAAGGGCGACACCCGCGTGGCCATCGTGGTGGTGGACCTGGTGGGGCTCTTCTATGACCAGGTCCAGGCCATCCGCGAGGGCGTGGACGCCGCGGGGCTCGAGGTCGACCACGTGCTGGTCATGAGCAGCCACGCCCACGAGGGCCCCGACTCCGTGGGCCTGTGGGGCCCGACGGAGAGCGTGGCGGGCAACCCTCCCGAGTACATGGCCTTCATCCGCCAGCAGGCGGTGGAGGCGGTGCGCCTGGCCGTCGCCGACCTGCGCGAGGTGGGCGAGTACAAGGTCGGCTCCGTCGACGCGGCCAGCTACTCCGAGTACGGCATCCTGAGCGTGCTCCAGGACAAGCGCGACCCCAAGATCGTCGACACCACCTTCACGGCGGGCATCTTCCGCGACACGGCGGGCGAGACCATCGCCACCTTCGCCCACTTCGGCAACCACCCGGAGGCGATGGCCGACGAGAACGGGCTCATCACCGCCGACTACATCTACAGCCTGCGTGAGGGCCTGGAGAGCGGGGTCGTGTGGGACAGCTACACCCGCGAGGGCTACGGCGGCGTCTCCCTGTTCTTCACGGGCACGGTCGGCGGCATGATGACCCCGCTGGGCATCACGGTCCGCGACCCGGACGGCAACGAGCAGCGGGAGTACACCTTCCCGAGGGTCATCGCGATGGGCAAGCTCAAGGCCGAGTGGGCCATGGACGCCATCGAGGCCGCGACGCCGGTGCAGGACCCGGACCTCTCCTTCGCGCGGGTCGTGTTCCGCCTCCCCGTGGAGAACTGGGGCTTCCAGGCGCTCTTCCTGAGCAACATCCTGGACCGGGAGACCTTCGACTGGGACCCCGCCCAGGCGGTCTCCGACGAGAACATGCCCACGGTCGAGACCGAGATCGACCACATCGCCCTGGGCCCCCTGGAGATGCTCACCGTGCCCGGGGAGCTGCTCCCCGAGCTCGCCATCGGCGGCTACGACGGCAGCAAGGTCGGCACGAGCTACCAGGAGATCATCGACGAGGACAACCCGAACCCGCCTGACCTGAGCCAGGCGCCAGAGGGGCCCTACCTCAAGGACTACATGACCCGGGAGCACCGGCTCATCCTCGGCCTCGCCAACGACGAGCTGGGCTACATCGTGCCGCCCTACAACTTCGTGCTGGACGACTTCAACCCCTGGTTCGACGAGGCGGAGGGCGACCACTACGAGGAGACCAACTCCCTGGGCCCCTCCCTGGCCCCGCGCATCGACGAGGAGTCCTCGCGGCTCATGGAGTGGGTGAACGCGCGCTGACCGGGCGCCGCGCTGAATCACCCCGCGGGCGCTGGGGGGCGTCGCCGCTGTCGAAGGTGTCCTAATTTTCGCCGGGGGGTGTCGGAACTCGGACACTTTTCGCCCGAGCTGCGTGCCAAGCCCCCGAAATGTGGCCGGCATGACCGTTGCAACGCGAGGGGAGGCCCGCCGAACTCCCGGCGACGCTCACCCCGGAGCGCGTCATGCAGCACTCCCCCTCCCCCGCACTCCCCCCTCCTCCGCCACGCAGCGATACGCTCGGGCCCACCCCGGTCCTCGATCCGAGCCGCTGGGAGGCCCCAGGCCCGGACGACCGGCCCGCTCCGCTGCTCTTCACCCGCGGCTGGCCCGTGCATCGTGGCCCTTGTCCGCCGAGCCCAGAGCAGCTGCTCGAGTACATGAGCGCGCTCCTGGGGCAGCGCCCCGGCGCCTTCAAGGGCAGCCGGGTCGGCGAGCTCACGCCCGTCCGGGCCGCGCTCATCGCGATCTGCGCGGACGTCATGCTCTCGCCGCTCAGCGCCCTCGCCTGGCTGTTCTGCCTGACCCCTCGCGGGGCGGCGAAGTGCGCGGACCGGGGCCGGCGCATGCTGCTGACCGACCCGCGCGCCCGCGCCCAGCTGAGCGCGGCGCTCCGGCCCCTGCTGGAGCTGGAGCTGCCCCGGTGAGGCGCCGCTCAGCCCTGCTGCTTCATGACCCCGAGGATGGCCTCGTGCACGTCCCCGTTAGTGCCACACACCCCGTCCTTGAGCGGGTTGGGCTGGTTGAAGCGGTAGGGCTGGCCGTGCCGGTCGCTGCAGCGCCCGCCGGCGGCGTGGATGATGGCCACGCCGCCCGCGATGTCCCAGGCGTTGCGGGGCTTGTTGGTGAAGGTCGCCTCGGCCAGGCCCGCGGCCACGAGCCCGAACTTGTAGGCCACCGAGCCCGTGGGGATCAGGTTGAGCTGGTCCTTCCAGGGGTCGAACCAGCCCTTGGAGGCCTCGGTGCGCGAGCAGACGACCCGCGCCCCGTCGAGCTCAGCGTGGCGGGTGGTGTGGCAGGGCTGCCCGTTGTACCAGGCGCCCACGCCGACGATGCCGGAGAAGATCTGCTCGGTGATGGGGTTGTAGAGCACCCCCACCTGGGCCTCGTCGCCGACGATGAAGGCGATGGACACGACGAACTCGGGGATGCCCTTCGTGAACTCACGGGTGCCGTCGAGGGGATCGACGATCCACGCGTAGGGCTGGTCGAGGCGGATCGGGTCGTCCCGCGTCTCCTCGGAGAGCCAGCCCGTGTTCGGGAAGGCGTCCTTGAGCCGCTGCTCCAGGATGCGGTCGGACGCGAGATCGGCGTCCGTGAGGGGGTTGTCCTCCCCCTTGTCCGTCACGGTGTAGCTGTCCTGGTAGTAGCCCTTGATCGCGGCGCCCGCTTCGCGCGCAGCCGCCACGGCCAGATCATGCACTGCCTGGAGATCCATCTTCGCTGCCTCCTTGTGGCCTTGGGCATAACCCGGCGGTGGAAAGCACCCCCGTCAAGGGATACGCGGAGGCCCAGTGAAGCCTCTCCTCGTCATCTTCCTGACCGTCGTGCTGGACCTCATCGGGTTCGGGATCGTGATCCCGCTCCTGACCTTCTACGCCGAGGGGACGGGCGCAACAGCGATGCAGGTCACACTGCTGATGGCCTGCTACTCGGCCACGCAGTTCCTGTTCGCGCCGCTGTGGGGCAGCCTCTCGGATCGCCTGGGCCGGCGCCCGGTGCTGCTCATCTCGATCGGCATGGGCAGCCTGATGCTCGCCGGCTTCGCCTGGGCCTCCGAGCTCTGGCTGCTCTTCGTCTTTCGCAGCCTGCACGGCGTCTTCGCGGCCAACATCTCCGTGGCGCAGGCCTACGTCGCCGACGTCACCAGCCAGGAGGACCGCGCGAAGGGCATGGGCATGATCGGGGCGGCCTTCGGCCTGGGCTTCAGCCTGGGGCCGTGGATCGGCGGCGAGCTGAGCGTGTACGGCCTCTCGGCCCCGATCTGGCTCGCGTCCGGGCTCTCCGCGCTCAACTTCCTGCTCGCCTGGCTGCTCGTGCCCGAGCCCGAGCGCAAGCGCAGCGCCCGGCGCCGCACGCTCAACCCCACGGCCTTCGTGGAGGTGCTGCGGCACCCGGCCGTGGGGCGCGCGATCTCGTTGACCTTCCTGATGACCTTCGCCTTCTCCATGATGGAGTCGACCTTCGCGCTCTTCGAGGAGCACCAGCACCACCTGGGCGCGCAGGAGGTAGGTCGACTGCTCGGGCTCATCGGCGTCATCGGGATCATCATCCAGGGTGGGCTGATCGGGCGGCTGTCGAAGCGCTTCGGGGAGGTGCCCCTGATTCGGCTGGGCATCGCCGGGCTCTCGGTGTCCCTGCTGGGCCTGGCCTTCGCGCCGCCCTGGGTGCCCCTGCTGGTCGTCTGCGGCTTCCTGGCGGTCTTCCAGAGCCTGCTGCAGCCCAGCACCCAGGCCCTGATCTCCAAGCGCACCTCCGAGGAGGAGCAGGGCTTCGTGCTGGGGACGAACCAGTCCCTCTCCGCCCTCGCTCGCGCCACCGCGCCGGCGCTCGGCGGCTTCCTGTTCCAGCACGTCGCGATGTCCGCCTCCTTCGTGGCGGGCTCGGCGCTGCTGGGCCTCGGGACGCTGGTGGCGCTGCGCATTCGCCCCGAGGCCCGCGAGGCCAACTAGGCCCGGCGGCGCCGGAGCCCGACGAGGGCGAGCAGGCCGAGCATCCAGGCGAGGGCCGGGGTGCTGGGCGCGGCGCTGGAGCAGCCACAGCCGCCACCGCCGGCGTACTTGCCCGGGTCGCCGCTGTCGTCGGCCACGGGCCCGGTGTCGTCGGGGACCTCGACGTCATCGGAGGGGTCGAGCGGGTCGGTGCCCGCGTCGACCTCCGCGCCGTCGGGCACGCCGCCGTCGTCGGTGTCCGCGTCGTTCGGGTCCGTGCCGTGGGTGTTCACCTCGTCGCCGTCGCTCAGGCCGTCCCCGTCGCTGTCGGGGTTGAGGGGATCGGTGGAGGTCTCGTTGACCTCCTGGCCGTCCTCCAGGCCGTCGCCGTCCGTGTCCGGGTTCAGCGGGTCCGTGCCGATGTCGGTGACCTCGTCGCCGTCCTCGAGTCCGTCACCGTCCGTGTCCGGGTTCAGCGGGTCGGTGCCGATGTCGTTGACCTCGTCCCCGTCGCCGAGGCCGTCGCCGTCGGTGTCCGGGTTCAGCGGGTCGCTCCCGACGTCGTAGACCTCCTCGCCGTCCAGCAGGCCGTCGCCGTCCGTGTCCGGGTTCGTGGGGTCGGTGCCCAGCTCCTCCTCGACGAAGTCCGTGATGCCGTCGCCGTCGCTGTCCACCAGATCGTCCGCGGGGTCGAAGGGATCGGTGTTGTCGATGTCCACCTCCTCCCCGTCCGAGCGCCCGCCGTCGTCGGTGTCCTCGTCCAGCGGGTCCGTGCCCGTCTCGTTGACCTCACGGCCGTCGCTCAGGCGGTCGTCGTCGCTGTCCGCGTCGTTCGGGTCCGTGCCGTGGGTGTTCACCTCGTCGCCGTCGTTGAGCCCGTCGTCGTCGCTGTCCGCGTCGTTCGGGTCCGTGGACGTCGTGTTCACCTCGTCGCCGTCGCTCAGGCCGTCGTCGTCGCTGTCCGCGTCCAGCGGGTCGGTGCCCGTGGTGTTCACCTCGTCGCCGTCGCTCAGGCCGTCCCCGTCGCTGTCCGCCACGTTCGGGTCCGTGCCGGTGCTGTTCACCTCGTCACCGTCGCTCAGGCCGTCCCCGTCGCTGTCCGCGTCGTTCGGATCCGTGCCCGTGGTGTTCACCTCGTCGCCGTCGCTCAGGCCGTCGCCGTCGCTGTCGTCGTCGGTCGGATCCGTGCCCGTGGTGTTCACCTCGTCACCGTCGCCCAGGCCGTCCCCGTCGCTGTCCGCGTTGTTCGGGTCCGTGCCCTGGGTCGCCTCCTCCCCGTCGCTCAGGCCGTCCCCGTCGCTGTCCCCGTCGCTCGGGTCCGTGCCCTGGTTCACCTCGTCGCAGTCGTTGATCCCGTCCCCGTCGCTGTCCGCCACCAAGGGGTCCGTGCCGTGGGTGTTCACCTCGTCACCGTCACTGCAGCCGTCCCCGTCCGTGTCCGACACCAGCGGGTCCGTCCCGTAGACGTTGAACTCCAGCCGGTCGTTCAGGCCGTCCCCGTCCGTGTCCGGGTTGTTCGGGTCCGTGCCCGCGCGCGCCACCTCACGGTAGTCGTTGAGCCCGTCTCCGTCGCTGTCCGCGTCCAGAGGGTCCGTCCCGTAGGTGTTCACCTCCTCACCGTCCGTCAGGCCCTCACCGTCCGTGTCGGCGTTGTTCGGGTCCGTCCCGTACACCGTCGACTCCTCGCAGTCGTCCAGCCCGTCCCCGTCCGTGTCCGTCACCAGCGGGTCGCTGCCGTACGTCACCACCTCGTCGTAGTCCGAGCACCCGTCCCCGTCCGTGTCCGCGTTCAGGGGGTCCGTCCCGTAGGTCAGCACCTCCTCCCCGTCGTTCAGACCGTCCCCGTCCGTGTCCGGGTCGTTCGGGTCCGTCCCGTAGGTGTTCGTCTCCTCGTCGTCCGTCAGCCCGTCGCCATCGGAGTCGCAGTCCAGGTAGGGGCAGATCGGCCAGTCCGTCCACTCCGGCGTCGTGTCCACCTCGCCCGCCGCGCCGTCCGTCGCCCCGTTCGTCGTCCACTCGGTGAGGTGAGGGCTGTCGGAGACGCCGCCCACGCCGCCGCTGATGTCCACGGTGGCGGAGCTGCTCGAGGGTGTGGCCACGAAGCCACCGCCGCCGCCGCCGCCGGGGCCCTCGGCCTCGCTCAGGGAGCAGTACTGGAAGCCGCCGTCGCCGCCCAGCGCGTCGATGCTGATTCCGGTGACGGAGGAGGACACCACCACGACGGTGCCGCCGCCGCCCGCGCCGCCCGCGCCGTCACGCCCCGCGCGGTTGCTCGCAGACCCCGCGTCGCCGCCGTTCGCGCCGTTCGCGAGGATGCTGCCCGCCCCGCTGACGCCGTCCTGCGCGAAGATCAGCGCCAGGCCGCCGCCCGCGCCGCCGCTGGCGCCGTAGCTGTTGTTGCCGTCGCCCGCGCCGCCGCCGCCGCCGAAGTAGAGCTGGCTCAGCGGGTCGTTGTCGACTGGCCGGCCGCCGAGACCGCCGCGCTCACGCCGCCGGTTGCCGCTCCAGGCGCTGGCGCCCGGCGCGACCGTGTAGGCGTCCTGGTTGCTGCTCGAGTAGGTGTAGCCGCCGCGGCCGCCGCCCACCTCGTTGGTGGGGCCGCCGTTGGTGACGTAGACAGGGTCCAGCGCCCAGGCCGCGTCGCTGTCCATCACGCCAGCGCCCGTCCAGGGGTCCGTACCCCCGTCGCCGTTGGCGCCGCCGCCGCCGCCCGCGTTGTGGGCGTTGCCGCCGCCGCCGCCGTTGGCCGGCGCGCCCCGGCCGTACTCGCCGGTGAGGCTGGCGTAGACGTCGGCGTCGCCGCCGATGCTCTCGCCCTTCTCACCGCCGTCCTCGGCGTTGTTGCCCACGTAGAGCACCCAGTCCGTGCCCGAGCCGCCGGAGGTGTTCTCACGCGCGCCGCCCTGGTAGCCCTGCCCGCTGACGTCGATGTCCCCGTCCAGGGTGAGCGGCCCCGTGACGCTCACCGCGACCACGCCGCCCGTCGCGCCATCCCAGCTCAGGGGCTCCAGGCTCGCGCCGGAGGAGATGGTGAGGCTCTCGTACTGGGGCACACGAACGACCTGCACCGCGTTGGCCACGTCGTAGTCATTCGCGAAGCCGCTCGGCAGCTCCGTCGTGTCGATGCTGATCGTGTCGCCGGAGACGCTCGCCACCCGCACCAGCTCGTACTGCCCCGCCCCGTTGAGCGCCGTCACGTCGCCGAAGGTGGCGATGTCGCTGCTGTCGATGCTCGCGCCGTGCAGCTGGATGACCATGAGCAGCGTGCCCGCGGCCACGGAGGTGCTGCTGTAGGCGCCCCCGGCCGGATCATCGAGGTCCGTGATGTCGGTGACGCTGAAGCTCGTGTCCCCGGCGGTGATGCTCGCGCCCAGCTCGGCGTAGGCGTTGAGGATGGTGCCCTGGGTGGACACCGTGTAGGTCCCGTCGCTCACGCCGGCGCCGAAGGCCAGCGGGCTGGTCAGGCCTGCGACGGCGACAAGGGACAACAGACGGACCGTGCGGTCAGAGCTCATGGCGTTCCTCCGGGGGCGCATCTTGTACGCGGGGCCCGGGAAGGATCGCCGAGTTTTCTGGACCCTTCAATTACATGCCATTTCTATCCGCCCGCCCGCGGCTCAGTGCTCGTCTCGGAGAGGGGCGAAGGGGCGGTTGAGCTCCCGGAGCAGGGGGAGCCTGGGCTCGAGCGCGTCCATCGCCCAGCGGCTCGCTTTCGCGACGTCGTCGACGCGGGGCACCAGGTTGAGCGGGCTCAGGGTGCGCGGCAGCGCCACGTAGATGTTGGCGTAGGGGATGTTCTTGACCACGTTGGCGCGGGCGACCTGCATCAGCGGGTAGAAGAGCAGCGAGGTCCGCCGCACCGGGAAGCAGTCCACCGCCAGGATGGACACGTTCCGGTGGCCGTCGAGGCGCCCCTCCATCGCAGAGCGGAAGCCGACCCGCGCGGGCACGTTGTTGACCACGCCGCCCTCGGTCAGGCGGGTGATGCCCCGGGCCGCGTAGAGCTGATCCAGCAGGTGCTTCATGCGCTGGTCGTCGCGGTGTACGTCGTAGTGCAGCAGCCCGGGCACGCTGGCGGAGAAGCCTGCGCAGTCGATGCAGTCCATGTCCAGGGTGCCCTCGTCGCGGCCGAAGACCACCTCGCGCAGGGCCTGAGGGTTCGCCGCGAACTCCCGCATGATGTTGGCGAGGTTGGCCACCTGGGAGAGGCGCTTGGTGCGGAAACCCAGGCCCTGCTTCACGACGTCGTCGAGGAAGTGCTCGTAGTAGGCGAGCTCGTGGCGCAGCGCGTCGACGGTGAGCCCGGTCGCCACGACGTGCAGCGGCACCGGGAGCTGCGAGATCCGCATGACCTCGCCGTCCTCGTTGCGCAGGAACTCCCCGAGGCTGGCGCGGAGGTGCATGCGCAGGGTGGCCGGCAGGCCGTAGCGGGACTCCTCGGGCCCGAGCTTGAAGAGCTTGTTCCAGGTCAGGCTCTTGTTCGCCTGGAGCAGCAGCGCGGCGTCGTAGGCCCGCGAGCGGGCGCGGAAGATGCCCAGCAGCGCGCCGATCGAGGTGCCGCAGATCAGGGAGGGGTTGAGGTCGTGCCGGTGGAGCTGGGTGAACACGCCCGCGTAGCCGTAGCCGGCGCCGCCGCCGCCCCCGAGCACCAGCACGAACTTGCGGGTGCAGACCTCGCGGTCGAGGCTCACGCGGTCGAGCGGGAAGTGCTCGAGCAGGTGCCGCCGCTGGTCTCGGGTCTCTCGCACCAGCTCGGGGAGCTCACGCACCACGCCCCAGAGGCCGTCCGCGCGTCGCTCCCCCAGGCTCTTCTCGATCCGCTCACGGACCCGCCAGGCGTGCGCGCGGAGCGCCCCCTGCACGTCGATGTCCTCGCCGTCCCGGTTCCGGAGCGTGGTCAGCTTCGCGAAGTTGAGCACGTAGCGCAGCCCGGCGATGAGCCGACCCCCCAGATCCCGGGGGTCCGCCAAGAAGCGCTCCAGGACCTCGGCCTCCAGGTCCTCGAAGGGCTTTCGATGCTCCAGCAGCTCTCGGCTGCTCAACACCTGGCTCACATCGCTGCTCCTGCCTGCAGAGGTCTAACCGGCTGGCTCCTGCTCCGACCAGAACGCGCGGACAGCCTCGGCGGGATGGTCCTCGGAGCGCAGCTCCCAGAACGATGGGAAGAAGGCGCTGTAGGCCGACCAACCGAAGCGGCGACCGACGAGCACGACCGCGCCTCGGTCCTGGGGCCCCCGCACGAGGCGCCCCGCCGCCTGGATGACCCGGGACATGCCCGGGACGAGGAAGGCGTAGCCGAAGCCGTCGCCGTAGCGCTCCTCATAGCGCGCGCGCATGAGGTCGCGATCCAGCCCCACACGGGGCAGCGCCGGCCCGACGATGAAGATGCCGTCCAGCACCCCGCCGGGCAGGTCCATGCCCTCGGCGAAGATGCCGCCCAGCACGGCGTGCAGCACGCGGGGGTGGCCGATCTGGCGGAGCCTGTCGATGAGCTCGAGGCGATCGGCCTCGCTCATCCTGGGCGTCTGCACCAGCGACTCCCGCCCGGCCACCTCGGTCATCGGGGAGAGCTGCTGGAGCAGGGAGAAGGCCGAGTAGTAGATCGCGACGTTGCCCGGCGTGGCCTCGATCAGCTCGCAGAGCAGCGCCGCGGTGCGCTCGCGATGCTGCTGACGGTCGCGCCAGGCGGTGGACACCTTGGTCGCCAGCACGACGCCGAGGTTCTCCGGCGGGAAGGGCGAGGCGAAGCGGGCCATGGCCACCCGCTGCTCGTCGAGGCCGAGCAGGTCCTGGTAGAAGCGCGGCGGCTCCAGGGTCGCCGACATCAGCACCACGCCGCCGAAGCCGTCCAGGATGCGCTTCACCCAGGGCGAGGGGTCCACGCAGACCAGCTGCACCTCGAGCGTGGGCTTGGTGCGGAGGATGGGCACGATCTCGCCCCCCTCCCCCAGCTTCCGGCTCTCCTCCAGCACGTCCACGAAGTGGATGAGGGCGCGGGCGAGGTCGAGGTAGTGGTCCGTGTCCCCGGCCGCGGGCTTGTCCCGGCGCAGGAAGGCGTAGTCGAGCGCCAGCTCGTCCGCCCGGTCACGGAGGTCACGGAAGATGCGCCAGGTGACGCCCACCACGGCCTCGCCGTCCCGGCTGACCGGCCCCTCGATGTCCAGCTCGAGGTCCTCGATGGCCACCCGGATGTCCCGGCAGAGCTCGACGTAGGCGGCGAGGCCCTTGGGGTCCTCGCGGCCCAGGGCCAGCGACGCGGCGTTGGCGGCGGCGGCGCTCAGGGAGGGCGAGAGCTGGTCCCGGCAGCGCTCGACGAGGTTGTGGGCCTCGTCCACGACCAGGATCCAGTCCTTGTAGCGGTCCCCGAAGTGCCGCTTGAGCGAGGCCCGGGGGTTGAACACGTAGTTGTAGTCCCCGACCACGACGTCCACGTGCTCGGAGAGATCGAGGGTGAGCTCGAAGGGGCAGACCCGGCGGCGCTCGGCCTCGGCGATGAGCGCCTCGGCCCGGTGCACCCCGAGCGGGATGAGCGACTCCACGACCTCGCTCGCCCGGTCGAAGTAGCCCTCGGCGTAGGGGCAGGACTCGGGGCGGCAGTCCACGACCCCGTTGAGGCAGGACTTCTCCTTCGCGCGGATGGTCACCGCGCGCAGCGGGAGGCCCTTGCGGGCGAAGTTGGCCAGGGTGCGGTCGAAGATCTCCTGCTGGGTGCCCTTGGCCGTCGCGAAGAACACGCGCATGTCGTGGGTGTAGGCCTCGGTGAGGGCGCCGTGCATGACCGCCGCGGTCTTCCCCACCCCGGTCGGCGCCGACACCAGGAGCTGCTGCCCCCGGCGCATGGCCTCGGCGACCTCGGCGCTGATCTCGGCCTGGAGCGGCCTGGGCTCGGCGTGGGGGAAGTCCACGCTCGCCGCGCGGCGCACCGCCATCCAGGCGTTCCGGGCCTCGCGCTGCCGGATGATCCACTCCAGGCGGGCCTCGACCCGGAGGCGGATCTCCTCGAGGGGGTCATCCACCTGGAGCACGTGGCGGGCGCTGTCGAGCAGGCTGACGAGGACCAGCCGGCCGATCGCGTCGCCCGAGCCGCCGGCGTGCAGCAGGTAGCGATAGAGCGCGACCTGCTCGGCGTAGTCGGGCCAGTCCTCGATCTGGGTGCGGCGGAGCGCGGCGCCGTCCAGGGCGCTGGACTTGATCTCCTCGACGACCAGCGCGCCGCCCTCGCGGCACACCCCGTCCAGGCGCCCCCGCACCTTGCACTCCCAGCCCCGGACGACGACGGAGACCTTGACCGGGACCTCAGCCTGGTAGTCCTCGTCCAGCTCCTGACGCCAGGCCTGGTAGGTCTGATGGACCTCGCGCCCCGCGGCCAGGCGGGCCATGCGGCTCTGGGCGAGCTGCACGCGCAGGTGCCCCGAGCGCGGCCCGGCCTCGATGAGATCGTGCACACCGAGCACGAGCGTGCGGGCCTCATCGTCGAATCGCAGGGACATCCGGACCCTCTAACCCCTCCCCGTCCGCTCGGGTTAGAGGCTGCACAGCATGTTCAACGGTCCCCTCTTCGTCGTCGGCGCCCCGCGCTCGGGCACCAAGCTCTTCCGCGATCTGCTCCGCCAACACTCGCGGATCGGGATCCCGATCTACGAGACGGAGTACCTGCCGCGGCACGCCCACCTGGCGAGCGAGCTGGGCGAGCTCTCGGACCCCGAGGCCTTCTCCCGCTTCTACGCCTGGGTCACGCGCTTCATGTACTTCAAGTACATGGCCGAGGATGGCACCCTGATCCCCGAGCAGACCTGGCGCGAGGCCTGCCGGAGCTACGACGTGCAGGGCGTCTTCGAGGCGCTGATCCGCCACGACGCGGAGGTCGGCCCCGACGACATCTGGGGCGACAAGTCGCCGAACTACCGCGCCCACCTGCCCCTGCTGCGCACGCTCTGGCCCCAGGCCCGCTTCATCCACATCATCCGAGACGCGCGCGACGTCTGCCTCTCCTCCCACAAGGCCTGGAAGAAGGCCGTGCTGCGCAACGCCCAGCGCTGGACCGACGAGGTCGCCGGCTGCCGGCGCGACGGGCGGGCCCTCGCCCAGGCCGCGCCCGGGGAGCGCGTCTACCACGAGCTCCGCTACGAGGACCTCCTGCAGCGCCCGGAGGCCGAGCTCTCGGCCGTCTGCGCCTTCCTGGAGCTGCCCTTCGAGGAGGCCATGACCCGGCCGGGGCGCGTCTCGGAGAACCTGGGCGATACGCGGGGCGAGGACCGCATCGTCGCCGGCAACACCGAGAAGTGGCGAGAGCGCATGGCGCCGCGTCAGCTCGAGGCGGTGGAGGCCATCTGCGGCGAGCTGCTCCAGGACCTCGGCTATCCCCTGGTGCACCCCGTGGTCCGCCCCGCCCGCCGGCTGAGCAAGCCGCGCATGACGGCCTACCAAGCCCTCGACGCCGCCCAGCTGCTGCGCTTCCGGGTCAAGGAGTGGGGCTGGCGGGACGCCGTGCGCTACACGGTGAGCGCCTTTGAGAGCACCCGGGCCTGACAGCAGGTAATTTGGTCACCCGACCAAGTTACCCACGAAGCACGAAGTAGCCCAGGAAGACGCTCAGGAAGAGGGCCGCCGCGGCCAGGAGCGCCCAGGTGCGCCCGCTGAAGGGCTCCCGATCCACGGGGGCCTGCGCGCTGTGCTTCTTTCGGCTCTTTCGCCGACGACGTCGGGACTTCTGGCGGCGCTCCGCCTCATCGGGCAGGAGCCACTCGGTCTCCCCCCGGGAGTTCGTGTAGCGGACGTAGCCGTGCTCCTCGTAGAAGCGCTCCCGGAGCTCCTTGGCGACGACCATGCGCTCGTACTCCTCCGAGCGGTTCACGCCGCGGCGGGCGCGCGTGCCGGTCTTGGCCAAGCGCTCCTGGTGCTCCTGCTGGAGCTGCTCCTGCAGCTCAGCCTCGAGGCTCTGGCGTTCGGCTTCGTCCAAGTCGACCTCTCGGGGCAGGCTTTGGGAGTGCGGGCGTCAAGCCCGGTAACGACGCGCTCCGGGCACGTCAATTCGATGTCAGCGGCGCCTACATTCTTGCACCATCAGTGCCCGCTGATCCCCCTCGCCGCCAAGCCCGCCAGCTCCTTCTCCTCCGCCGGGGTCGCCGCGCCGGCGTCCACCAGCACCCGCAGCTGCCGCGCGAGCTGCTCCTCCCAGCGCCGCGCCCGCAGCTCGGCCACCAGCAGTCGCCGCACCGGGTGGTCGCCGGGCACCTCCTTGAGCAGGGCCTCGTAGACCTCCAGCGCGCGCGCGTCGCCGTCGGAGAGGCGGATGCCCGCGCTCAGCAGGCGCAGCTCCCGGTCGTGCTTCGCGCCGCAGGCCTTCATGGCCTGTCGGGTCTCCTCCAGCGCCTCCTCCCGCTGGCCCAGCTCACCGAGGGCCTCGGCGCGCACACGCAGGGAGAAGCAGCTGGGGGGCTCGACCTGGCGCGCGACCTCGAGCGCCGCGTCCGCCTGCCCGCGCCGGAGCAGCGCCGCGCCCAGGTGCGCGCCGTAGTGCGGGTCCAGCGCCGCCGCCTCCCGGAAGGCCTGCTCCGCGACCGCGTGGGCCCCGCGCTTCTCGAGCACGTGCCCCGCGGCGGCCAAGCGGTCGGCGCGCGGCGGGATGGCCTCGGCCAGCAGCAGCGCGGGGTCCGCGGAGCCCTTCAGGGCCTCGGCGACCAGCTCCTCCTCCATGCCCTCGGGCAGGTCGCAGGCCAGCGCGGCCCTCCAGGCGGCGCGCGCCTCGACCTCGTCCATCGCCGCGGCCCGCAGGCGGGCGAGGTCCCGGTGGGGCCAGGGCAAGGTCGGGTAGACGTGGGTAGCGACCTCCAGCGCGGCGACCGCGCCCTGGAAGCTGCCGCCGTGGTAGCGCTCCAGCCGGGACATGAGCTGCAGGGGCTCCCGGCGCAGCGGCTGACGCAGCAGGGCGAGCTTGTACCAGCCCATCGCCGCGTCGAAGGCGTCGGGGGCCTCGCTGGTGCGGGCCAGCTCCCCGCGCTGCATCGCCGCGTCGGCGTCGCCCCAGCGGGAGCGCTCCGAGTCGCGCGTGCCCCAGGCCAGGGCCTCAGCGCCCAGGGAGAGCAGGAGCAGGGTCAAGGCCAGCAGGGTCACCGCGCGCGCCGGCAGGGAGCGCCGACCGTCCTGCCCGCTGCTGAGGCCCACCAGCGCGCCGACCAGCAGCGCCGCGAGCAGCTGCAGCGCGCCGATGCGGAGGGGGAAGGTGTAGAGGCAGGCGACCCCCATCGCCACGGCGGCCCCGAGGTAGCCCGCGATCAGGCGGCGGCGGGGGCGGCTCTGCTCCGGATCCAGGCAGCGCCGGGCGGCGACCCAGGCGACGCGGGCGAGCAGCATCACCCAGATCCCGAGCACCACGACGCCGCCCTCGGCGGCCAGCTGCAGCAGCTCCTGGTGCGCGTGATCCAGGCGGGAGAAGGTCGGGGAGGTCTTGACCAGCTGGAAGCCGTCGTCGAAGCCCGCCGGCCCCACGCCGAGCAGGGGCGCGCCCTCGATCATGCGCAGCACGTCCGCCCAGACCTCGCCGCGGCCGGTGTAGAGGTCCTCGCCGGGCCCGAGCGCCTCCGGCACGAGCCAGGCGCTCAGCGCCTCCCCCACCACGTCGAGGCCCACGACGCCCACGCCGACCCCGGCGAGCGCCGCCACGGCGCCGAGCCCCAGCTGCACCCGCCGCCCGCCGATGAGCGCCAAGAAGCTCAGCAGCCCCGCTGCGCCGGCCAGGAGCGCCCCCCGGCTGCCGGAGAGGCGCAGGCCCACCAGCAACACGAGCAGCGCGACGCCCCCGGCGAGCTGGTTGCTGGAGCGACGGCTGATGGCCAGCGCCGCCGCGATGGGCAGCAGCGCCGCGCAGGTGACGCCGCCGTGGTTCGGGTTCACGAAGGGCCCGAAGAAGGGGGCGCGGGAGAAGCTGGGCACCTGGCTCACCCACCAGATGCTCTCCGCGCCGGTCAGGCGATGCGCCGCCGCGATGGCCACGAGCGCGCAGCCCGCGCCCAGGAGCACCCCCGCGAGCCGCGCGGCCCGGCCGGAGCTGCGCAGGGCCAGGGCCGTGCCCAGCGCCAGGAGCAGCAGCTGCGCCGACACCCCCCAGGTCATGAGGCCGTGGTGGGGGTCGAGGGCCAGGGGGGCCCGCTCGGCGCCGGCCACGGAGAGCGACTCGAGCACGACCGCGGCGAAGGCCGGCTGCAGGGCCTGCCGGGCCTCCGGGCCGACCGAGATGAAGGACAGCCCCGAGAGCAGGGTCGCGGCGACGCCGCCCAGCGCGAGCCAGCCGACCTCGCGGGAGGGGCGCCGCTGGCGGACCCCGTGCACCAGCGCCCAGGTGCCCAGCAGCGCGGCCAGCAGGCCCATCACCGTGCGCGGCCCGGCGTGCACCGTGGCGAAGGGGGCCAGGGCGAGGGGGAACAAGGCGCCCAGGGCCCAGATCGGCGGACGGGGCAGGCGCCACGGGCCTCGGGTCTGTGCTGCAGGGTCCATGGCGTGCTACCTGGGCCCATCGACCTCCGCGGAGGCGCGGGCTTTTCTGGTGATCCGTATCCGACCCGCCGCGCTCTGTCCCCGCAGGTCTTCCTGCAGGTGCCCATGAGCGTCCCCGAGCCGACACAGCATCAAGAAGTCAGCCTGCTCCAGTACTGGCTGACGATCAAGAAGTACAGGCGCTTCATCGCGCTGATCACGACCTGCGTCGTGCTCGGCGTCGGCATCAGCACCAAGCTGATGACCCCCTACTACGCGGCCACGGCGACCCTGGAGATCGACCCGCGGGCGCCGAACCTCCTGGACGTGCAGGAGGTCTTCGACCTCGTCGAGGTGCGCTTCTCCGACGAGCGGCGCAGCTACTACACGACCCAGTACCGCATCATCAAGAGCCGCACCGTCATCGGCGAGACCATCCGCCGCCTGCAGGACGCGCACGCGGTCACCGACTTCCTCGAGTCCGAGGACCCCATCGAGGACTTCCTCAAGCTCCTCACCCTCACCCCCGAGGGTGAGACCGAGCTCGTGCACCTCACCATCGAGCACCCCGACCCGGAGATGGCCCGCCTCTTCGCGAAGACCCTCGCGGAGACCTACATGGACGAGAACATCGACCGGGCCCGGCGTCGAAGCGAGCACGCGCTCGAGGAGCTGCGCAAGCAGAAGGACCAGTACGCCACGGTCACCCGCGAGATCGACGGCGACGAGTCCGACCGCGAGAGCGGCCTCATCCTCGCCCAGAAGTACCGCACGGTCGAGGAGACCATCCGCCGCGTGCAGACGGACCTGGCCGAGGTCAACACCAAGCTGCCCGCCCTCGAGACCGAGTACGAGGACCTCAACCGCCAGCTCGCCTCCCAGGGCTGGCTCGCCCTGGCCAGCCACCTGGCCACCGACGACAACCAGGCCCTCCGCGGCTCCTACCAGAAGCTCCAGGAGCTGCGCCAGGAGGAGGTCGCCTCCGCCGGCCGCTACAAGGACGAGCACCCCAAGGTGCTGCGCCTCAACGCCAAGCTGGAGGGCATGGAGGAGCTGCTGCGCAAGCAGGTCCGCGAGTACATCGACGGCCGCCGCTCCCGCATGGAGCTGCTCAAGCAGCGCGAGACCAGCCTCACCGCCCAGCTCGAGGAGCTGACCCGCGAGCTCCAGACCCTCGAGGAGGCCAAGCTCAAGGCCGACCGCGAGGAGTCCGAGGCCGAGCGCCGCGAGGAGCTCTACCGCGAGCTGGGCCAGCGCCTCGCGGAGGCCCGCCTCTCCAACGTCATCCGCCAGAACAACGTGGCCTGGGTGGACGCGCCCATCGCGACCCGCGACCCCGTGCGCCCCCGGCTCATCCCCAACCTGGCCATCGCCCTGCTGGCTGGCCTGATGGGCAGCGTCGGCCTGGCCTTCTTCATCGAGTACATCCGCCCGGACGAGGCCCAGGTCAAGAGCACCGAGGACATCGAGCACTACGTCGGCGTGCCCCTGCTGGGCGCCCTCTCCCTGCTGGACCAGGACGTCTTCAAGGAGCTGCCGAACAAGCTCTACGTCTTCGCCCGCCCGCGCTCCCCGCTCTCCGAGCAGGTGCGCACCATCCGGACCAACATCCTCTTCCGCACCCCCGCGAAGGAGGGCACCCGACGCCTGCTCATCACCAGCGCGATCCCGCAGGAGGGCAAGTCCTTCGTCAGCTCCAACCTCGCGGCCATCGTCGCGATGTCCGGCAGCCGCATCCTGCTCATCGACGCCGACCTCCGCCGCCCCCGCCAGCACGAGATCTTCGCGGCCGGCAACGGCATCGGGCTCTCGAACGTGCTCTCCGGCGAGCTCCCCCTCGAGGAGGCCATCCACCACAGCGTCGTGCCGGGCCTCGACCTGCTGCCCGCCGGCCCGCGGCCCGAGGACGTCGACCGCCTCTTCTCCTCCGACGCCATGGAGCGCATGCTCGACGGCATCGAGGGCTACGACTTCATCCTCATCGACTCCCCGCCCATCTCCCCGGTGGCCGACCCCCTCATCCTCAGCCACCTCGTGCACGGCGTCATCATGGTCGTGCGCTTCCGCCTCGCCCACAAGAAGCAGGTGCTGGACTGCCGCCGCCGCCTCACCGACGTCGGGGCCAACGTGCTCGGCGCCATCGGCAACCGCGTGGACGAGCGGGCTGAGGGCTACTACGGCTACGGCCGCTACGGCTACGGGGGCTACGGCTACGGCTACGGCTACGGCTACGGCTACGGCCACTACGGCTACTACGGCGAGGACGAGGAGGAGGACTCCCCGCGTCAGACGGGCTGAGCGCCCTGCCCTATCGCCCCGGAGCGCCCCAGATGTGGGCGCTCCGGCTGCTTTGGGGGCAGCGCTGCGAGAGACTGCGCACAGCCGCGCCGACGGGCGCCATGTCCCTGCTCAGGAGGTCCCCCATGAGTCACCAGTCCCGCTTCCTTCGCTTCCACCAGGACATTCAGCTCGGCTGGAACGACGAGCACGCTCAGCTCCGGCAGAAGCGGGACCATGTCCTGGCCCGGCTCCGCGCAACTTCTCCTCGGAGGGCAACGCGGCCCCGATCGGCATCGGCCTCACCCTCGCCGGGCTGAAGTGGTTCCAGGCTGTCGGCCCGGCTGACGGTGGCCAGGGTCGGTACGATGACCTGGAGGCGATGCGACGCCTGGTGGCCCAGATGGTCGGCCAGTTCCTGGAGATCCCGTCCAGCGTGGGGACCCGCCAGCGCCTGATCGTGAAGGCCCCCGTTCAGCCTCATGACGACGTGCTGCGCGAGATGACGCACCAGCAGATGCTGGAGTTCAAGGGCCGCCTGCTGCAGCTCAAGGAGTGACTGGAGATGGCCAAGCGCGCGCCGGGCGTCGAGGCGCTGCGTCTGCCCTTCGGGTGCGACTTCCCGGGCTGACAGGCCGCCGCGGCCGCCAGCCTGGACGCCGAGCTGACCTGAGAGGATCGTTCAGTAGTCGACAGCCGCCAATGGACAGGTGATCTCATGCGATGCCTGACCCCGTGTCTGCCCCTGTCGTCCGGTTCCGCCCTGACCTCCGCTGTGTCGCCCACTCGGGGTGGCCAGCGGTTGAGGGACTGGTGCCTCAGGACCACCCTGTTCGTCTGATTTGGTCTGTCGTTGAACAGATCGACACGACAGCCTTCGAGGGCCGCGAGCACCGACGTCGTCAGCCGCCGTACCACCCCCGTTGGCTGCTGGCTCTCTGGGTCCATGCGAGCCGTATCGGCCTCCACACGGCCGAGGCGCTGTGCAGACAGCTCAAGACGGACGCCGCGCTGCGGTGGTTGGCAGGAGGGCACACGCCATCGTCGCCCACGCTCAAGCGGTTTCGCCGCAAGGGTGGGGAGTTGTTCGCGGTCGCCAACGAGCGTGTCCTGTCCCTCGCTCATGAACGAGGGCTGCTCGACACCAGCGAGCTGGCGGTCGACAGTCTCCGCCTCCGAGCCGACGCGTCGACCTCCGCGGTGCGCACCGTCAGGCGCTCGAAGCGACGGCTCGCAGAGCTTCAAGCGGTCGACACGAGCGGTCTCACCGAAGAGGAGCAGGCGCGTCACACCGCGAAGTTGGCCAAGCACGAAGGCGCCCTCCAGGCGCTGGCCGACCAGGACCGCACCAACCTGGTGCTGAGTGCGCCGGGCGCTGGCCTGTTGAAGTTCCCCAACGGGGCTTCGGCGCCCGGCTACCGCGTGACCGCGATGGCGGCCGGGAGACGCCGTCGGTTCATCCTCCATGTCTTCCTGACCGCGGACAACTGCGACTACGGCCACCTTGAGCGCGCCGTCATCGGAACGCGGGAGCTCCTCGACCGCATCGAGGCCCGTCCGGACCAGCTCCTCATCACCGCGGACCCGGGCTACCACTCGGAAGCCGACCTGAAGTTCGCCCGCGACAATCGGCATTGGGCCGACGTCCTCATCCGGGAGGGCTCGACGACGAGGCGCTCAGCTTCTGGAAAGCCCGGCTACTTCTCGCGCGAGGACTTCGACTTCCGGAGCGACAACACGGTCATCTGCCCAGCCGGACGCACGATGATTGGCCCACGCCTCTACAAGGGCGAAGAGCTGTGGTGGCGAGGGGATGACTGCGCGTCGTGTCCGCTCAAGCCGAGATGCACCAAGTCCAAGGACGACCGCGTCGTGACCCTCCGGCCCGAGTTCGAAGTCGCGAGAGCGGAGATGAGGGCTCGCATGGCCCAGCCAGACGCCGCGGCCATGTACGGAGGGCGCATGGCCATCGTCGAGCCTGTATTCGCCAGTCTCGAGGACGCGTTTCGTTTCCAGCGCGCCTCCTCTCGCGACCTCGTCACCGTGCAGGCTGAGGTCATCCTCAAGGTCCTCGCCCACAACATCGGCAGGCTTCTGCATGCCTGCACCTTGCGAGCCGTCTGGCTGGTCGTCGGCTGCGACGACCTGGACTATTGATCAGACCTCTGAGCCCCGCTCAGCCCAGGGCCCGCCCCAGCGCCCGCGTCGCCTCCTCCGCCGCCGCCCTCTCCCGCTCCTCCGCCGCGCGGATCAGGCTCCACTTCCGGTGCAGGGCGAAGAGCACGCCCACCATGCCCCAGAACAGCCAGGCCACCGTGACGCGCTGCACGAAGGAGTTGCTGAGGGCGTTGGTCACGAAGACCACCACGCACATGGCGACCATGTAGCGGCCGAAGCTGGCGTCCCAGTGGTCCTTGGCCCAGCGGTGCAGCTCGAGGCCGTGCTGGATGACGATGACCTGCAGCCACACGTAGCAGGCCACCGCGATGGGCCCGAGCTGGAAGAGCAGCGTGAGGTAGTCGTTGTGGGAGTCGAGGTTCTCGGACTTCTTGGTCGAGCGGTAGAGGTCGGCGTAGGCGTCGGTGACCTCGTAGTGGCCGCCCAGGCCGAGCCCCAGCAGGATGTCGAGCGGGCTCTTGTGCAGGTACTCGCGCACGGACATGGTCCAGATGCCGAAGCGCCCGCTGCCCAGAGTGCGCTTGGAGGCCTCGTCCCCCTCCCCGAACACGGCGATGATGTCGCTGAAGCGGTCCTGCAGCGTCTCGCTGGAGAGCAGGAAGAGCACCCCGGCCAGGCCCGCCAGGCCCAGCAGGCCCCAGCGCTTCTCGAGCACCAGGTAGATGACCACGAAGGCCGCCACGCCCGTCAGCGCCGTACGCACGAAGGTGAAGTAGAGGCAGACCATGCCGACGGCCATCAGCCCCGCCGAGAGCACCTTCTGCCAGCGCCGCTCGCTGGTCATGAACCAGAAGAAGAGCAGGGCGTTGAGGAAGAGCAGGAAGAGGGCGTGGTTGTGCAGGTTTCCGTAGCCGCCGTGCAGGCGGTAGTAGCCCTGCCGGAAGAACTGGAAGCGCTGCCCCGTCGCGAGGTGGTAGACGCTGACGCTCAGCGAGACCAGGCCCGCCGCGGTGACCATGGTGACGAACTGCCGGCGACGCTTGTCGTCGTCCATGAGCGTCGAGACGAGGAACATGAGCAGCAGAGGGCTCACGTACTTCGCGAGGATCTCGGCGGCGTCGCGCACCTCGCCGCTGCGCACCACCGCGATGGCCATGACGCCGAGGTAGATCAGCAGCGGCAGGAAGCCCGGCTGGCGCTCGACCCGGCGCAGCTCCAGGTAGAAGAGCACCGCGGCCAGGGCCGCCACGCCGCCGCCGAAGGCCTCCAGGACGTTGAGCCCGCCGAAGCTGCCGGGGATCCACCAGAGCAGGTCGACCAGCACGCGGCCCATGAACACGGCGACCAGGGAGACGGCCGGGCGGGCGAAGAAATACAGCCCGCCGACGATCGCCAGGATGCCGGCCAGCACGACCTTGGGGGAGGTCACCAGGATCAGCGCGATGAGGACGAAGGTCAGCACCGAGCCGGAGATCACTTCCAGCGATCCCAGCGCCCCGGGGGTGCTGGGGATGAGGCTCCTGAGGTGCTCGCGCATGGTGTCCACGATATCCGCCTGTGCACACGGACGCCCCGAGGGCCTCCTCGGATCACCCTGATCCGATCCTCGACCTGATGCGTCCGGCATGGTGCGTGGCCCCCGCGGGTCCTGCTGCACAGGATCCCTCGCCACATAGAGACCCGAATCCGATGCACAAGCTCTACGCCCTCCTGCTGCTCCTCCTGGTCGGCCCCGCCGCGGCGGCCCAGGAGTCCGGCTCCAAGAACACGACGCAGCCCTCCTTGCCGGCTGTCTCCGCCGAATACAAGGTCGGCGAGGGCGACGTGCTCCGCGTCGAGATCTACGGCGAGGACGACATGAGCGGCAGCTTCACCGTCGGCGTCGGCGGCGTCCTCAACTACCCCATGCTCGACAACCTCGTGGTGGTCGGCAAGACCGCCGACACCATCAGCCGCGAGATGGCCCAGGCCCTGCAGGTCAGCCTGCTCGAGGACCCCCGGGTCAGCGTGCGGGTCGAGCGCTGCAGCAGCCAGCGCGTCTACGTGCTCGGCCAGGTCAGCAGCCCCGGCGAGTTCCCGCTCTGCGGCCCCACCACCCTGCTCGAGGTGCTCGCCCGCGCGGGCGGCGTGACCGACGACACGGTGAGTCGGGTGCGCGTCACCCGCGAGGGCGAGCCCGAGCAGGAGATCAACTACGATGAGCTGATCCACCTGGGCCTCGGCAACGTCGAGCTCCGCCACGGCGACCGCATCTTCATCCCCGAGGGGCTGGTCGTCTACGTGGCCGGCCAGGTGGGCCAGCCCGGCGCCCTGCCCTTCCGGAAGGGCATGACCATCACCCAGGCCATCAACGAGGCCGGCGGGCTCACCTCCCTCGCCCGCACCCGCAAGGTCTTCGTGCTGCGCGACGGCAAGCGCCTCGAGGTCAAGCTCGGCCGCATCCTGCGCGGCCGGGAGATCGACTTCGAGCTGAGGCCCGACGACCAGGTCTTCATCGGGGAGTCGGCGGTCTGATGCGCGCTCCGGACACCTTCCTCGTCGGGCACCCGCGCAGCGGATCCGGCCAGCTCAACGGCTACCTCTCCCGCCACCCCGACATCTTCATGGCGAAGAAGGAGCTGCACTTCTTCGGCACGGACCTGGGCTACCACGACCCGCCCCGGAGCACCGAGAACTACCTGTCCTTCTTCAAGGACGCCCGGGGCGAGCGCCGCGTCGGCGAGGCCTCGACCTGGTACCTGTTCTCCGAGCGGGCGGCCCAGGAGATCCACGACTTCACGCCCAGCGCCCGCATCCTCATCCTGCTGCGCAACCCGCTGGACATGCTGCACAGCCTGCACAGCCACTTCGTCTTCCGGGGCGACGAGGACATCGCCGACTTCGGCGAGGCCCTGGCCGCCGAGGCCGACCGCCGCGAGGGCCGCCGCCAGCCGCCCTACACCATCCCGGCCAAGGCCCTGCACTACCGCCGCATCGCCGACTACGCGCCCCAGGTCCGGCGCTACCTCGAGGTCTTCGGCCCGGAGCAGGTGCACGTCATCCTCAACGACGACTTCCGGGCCGACCCCCGGGCCGTGTTCCGGGGCGCCTGCCGCTTCCTGGACGTCGACGAGGACTTCCCGGGCTTCGAGGAGGTCTTCACGCCGAACCAGCGCGCCCGGAACTCCAACCGCACCGTCTACAGCCGCGCCGTGCAGGACTTCCTGGTGCACCCCGCGCGCCAGCAGGTGTTGGAGGCCGTGCGCCCCACGCCCCTGCCCGGCTACCGCTTCGCCCTGCGCGCCATGCGCCGCCTCAACATCCGCTACGTCGACCGCGCCCCCATGGACCCCGAGCTGAGGGCCGCGCTCGCACGCGAGCTGACCCCCGAGATCGAGGCCATCGGCGCGCTCCTGGGCCGGGACCTGAGCCACTGGCTCGCGCCCAAGCGGAAGAGGACGGCGGAGCCCGTCGCTCAGTGACGACCCCGAGCAGCGGCGCGGCCGACCAGGCGGCGGAGGTCGCGCGCGGCTCCGGCGTGGTGTTCGCGGGCAACCTGCTCAACCGGGCGCTGCGCCTGATCACGAACTGGTTCCTCTCGGGCGCCCTGGGCACCGCGGGCTACGGCCTCTACGAGCTGGCCCGCACCGTCGTGACCATCCTGGCCTCTCTGGCCCCCCTGGGCGCGGACAAGGGCATGGTGCTCTTCGGCGCGCGCTACCGGGCCTCCGGGGAGCGGGAGCGGCTCAAGGGCGCCCTGCTGGCCAGCCTCGGCATCGCCGCCCTGGGCGGCCCCGCGCTGACCGCCGGCCTGCTGCTGGCCACTGGCTGGGTGCAGGACCCCGCCCTCGCCCGCGCCCTGCGCCTGAGCGCCCCGGCCGTGGCCATCTGGTCCGTGCTGCTGGTGGGCGTCGGCGCGCTGCGCGGGGCCAAGGACATGCGCGGGCAGACGATCTCCTACCTGGTCGTGCTGCCCGTGGGCATGCTGGCCACCGCGGCGGCCGCCGTGGCCCTGGGCTGGGACCTGGAGGGCGTGCTCATCGGCTTCGTGCTGGCCAACCTGCTCTCCCTGCTGGCCACCGCGCCGCGGATGTGGCGAGCCTACCGGGGCGTGCTGACGGACCGTTCGCTGAAGCCCCGATGGGAGCTGGGTCCTCTGCTGGCCTTCTCGCTGCCCGAGGGCCTCTCCTCGATGCTCTTCCGGGTGAACCAGTGGACCGATACGCTCATGGTCGGCGCCCTGGCCACCATGGACGAGGTCGGGCTCTACCGGGTGGCCGTCTCCCTGGCCATGCTCGGCGAGCTGCCCTCCGTGGCCGTGAACACCATGTTCCAGCCCGTCGTCGCCGAGCTGGTCTACGCCGGCGACGAGCAGCGCCTGCGCGAGGTCGTGCGCATCGTCACCCGCTGGATGCTCATCCTCGCCGGCCCCGTCTACATCGGCATCTACGTCGGCCAGGACCTCGCCCTCGCCTTCTACGACACCGCCTACGGCGACAGCGCCGACGCCCTGAGCGTGCTGGTCTGGGGCCAGGCCGTCTACGTGGCCTGCGTGCCGGTGGTCGCCCTCATCCCCATGTCCGGGCGGGCGCGACTCAACCTGATCAACGCCACCGCCGCCGCGCTGCTGAACGTGGGCCTCAACGGGGTGCTCATCCCCACCTACGGCGTGACCGGCGCGGCCATGGCCACCGGCGCCACGCTGGCCCTCTGGTCACTCTGGCGGGTCGCCCAGGTCTGGTGGCTCATGGGCACCCAGGCCTTCTCGCCGCGCGCCCTGGCCCTGGTCGTGGCCACGCTGGTGCTGGCCTTCGGCGGCCGGGCCCTGAGCGCCGACCAGCCCCTCGCCGTGCAGCTCCTGGCGACCGCGCTGGCCGTGCTGGCCTTCATGGTCTTCGCCTGGAGCGCCGGCCGGGAGCCCGAGGACGAGGCCCTGCTGGCCCCCGCCCGCCGCCGCATCGCCAAGAAGTTCGGTCGTACAAGCTAAGAATCCCTCGCCCAGGAGCCCCTCATGCCCCGCGTGCTCAGCGTCTTCGGAACCCGCCCCGAGGCCATCAAGATGGCCCCCGTCGTCCGCGCCTTCGACGCCGCCCCCGACTTCGACAGCCGCGTCTGCGTGACGGGCCAGCACCGGGAGATGCTCGACCAGGTGCTC
>JACKFB010000036.1 GCA_020632695.1 Deltaproteobacteria bacterium | reverse complement strand
TTTCGTGCTGTATATTTGCACGCCTTTAACGCTGTGTCAATACACGCCATTCATGTTGTATCAGGCTTCGAGGAGACGACTTCGATGCGCGCGTCTGCCGTCGATGCGCTCTGGACCCTCGCAGCCCTTCCGCAGCACCCCGCCTGATCGCTCCCCAGCCTTTCCCTCCGCACGCTGCCGTCGCTCGCGCCTACCTTCGGCGTCCCGGATCCCCGTGGCCCAACTCCGAATATTACATCAAGACAACGGCTTGCGGCGTCGATCCTCCCGATAACGCCCACCGCCAGCCGCGCCTGCGGCGACCCCTGGGCACTGCCAGAGGAGCGAACCGCCATGCGCGCCATCATCGGCCACAGCGACGACGTCGAGACGTCGGACGCGATCGACGACGTCATCCGCCAATGCCGGGACCAGCTGGGCGGCGGCACCCCCAAGGCCGGCCTCCTCTTCATGTCGGTGGACTACGAGCACCAGGTCGTGCTCGACGCCATCGCGCGCGCCTGGCCCGGCCTGCCCGTGATCGGCGCCAGCAGCGACGGCGAGGTCTCCTCCCACGCCGGCTTCACCATGGACTCCGTGCTGCTCACGCTGCTCTGCGATGACCAGGTGGACGTCCACCTGGGCCTCGGCCACAACCTGAGCCAGGACATCGACGCGGCCGTCGCCCAGGCGCTCGGCGCCATCCCCGCGGGCGAGACGCCCTCGCTCGCGCTCACCACCTTCGCGCCCTCCACCGACGCCAGCGAAGTGCTGCGCGCCATCAACCGCCGCCTCCCGGGCATCCCCTGCCCCGTGGTCGGCGGGCTGAGCGGCGACCACCGCGAGTTCTCGCGCATGATCGAGTTCTGCGGCACCGAGGTGCTGCACGACTCGCTGCCGATCCTCTTCCTCACCGGCGACATCACGGTGAGCTGGGGCATCGGCTCCGGCTGGGAGCCGATCGGCGAGTTCCGCGAGATCACCAGGTCGGCGGGGCACATCATCCAGGAGATCGACGGCGCGCCGGCCCTGGACGTCTACAAGCTCTACTACGGCGAGGTGAGCCAGGGCAGCCTCGGCGAGTATCCGCTCGCGGTCTACGAGGACGGCGCCGACGCCGAGTGGAGCCTTCGCGCGGTGCTGGGCACGGACGCGGAGACGGGCGAGGTGCGCCTCGCCGGCGGCGTGGCCCCGGGCAGCCGCGTGCGCATGACCGAGGTGGTCACCGACGGCATCCTGTCCGGCACGATGGAGTCGGTGCGACAGGCCGCGAAGCGCTACCCCGGCAAGCAGCCCGAGCTGGCCCTGCTCTTCACCTGCGCCGCGCGCAAGTGGGTGCTCGGCTCGCGCGCGGAGAGCGAGCTCGACAGCGTCCTCTCCGAGCTGCCCAAGCTCGGCTTCGGCGAGCTGGACCTCGCGGGCCTCTATGTGTTCGGCGAGATCGCCCCGCCCCAGGACGGCGGCGAGTCCTGCCTGCTGCAACGAGACCTGCATCACGGTGCTGATCGGAAGCGAGTAGACTCAGGTGTCGCGCACGGTCGAAGAACTGGAAGCCGAGCTCCAACGCCTCGCGAAGGAGCTGAAGCGCACCCAGCGCGCCGCGGAGCAGTGGCGGCGCACGGCGGAGACCTCCGACTCGATGTCCTCGCAGAGCAAGCGGGCGCTCATGAAGAGCTACCGCGAGCTGGGCGAGTCGGTGACAACCCTCCAGGAGGAAGGCGCGCGCCGAGCGGCGAGCGCGTCGAAGAGCCGTTTCCTGGCGGTGATGAGCCACGAGATCCGCACGCCGATGAACGGCATGATCGGCATGCTCGAGCTCTGCTGCACACCGCGCTCGATCGCGAACAGCAGGAGCTTGCGCAGGTCGCTCACGAGTCGGCGTCGGCGTTGCTGCAGATCCTCAACGACATCCTCGACTACTCCAAGATCGAAGCCGACGCGCTCACCTTCGAAGAGCGCGAGATCGACATCGCGAACTTCGTGACGAAGCTGGTGGAAGCATGCGTTCGGCGGCGTCGTCCAAGGGCTTGCGCTGCGCGCGACGGTGGAGCCGGCGTCCCGCGCCTCGTGCTGGGCGACCCGGTGCGCATCCGCCAGGTGCTGGCGAACCTCGTGGGCAACGCGATCAAGTTCACCGCCCAGGGCGAGGTGGTCGTGCGGGTGCGTCCGGGTTCGGGCCCGACGCGGCTCGGCTTCGCCGTGAGCGACACGGGCATCGGCATCGAGGCCGACAAGCTCACGCTGATCTTCGAGATGTTCAGCCAGGAGGACGAGAGCACCACGCGCCGCTTCGGCGGCACGGGCCTCGGCCTCGCCATCTGCCGGAATCTCGTCGAGCGGATGGGCGGGTCGATCGTGGCCGAGAGCATGAAGGGCGTGGGCAGCGTCTTCCACTTCGAGATCGAGGCGCCGCCGGTGGTCCGCGATGCGGACGCCGCGGTGCCCACCGGCATCACGGCGACGACGGATCCCCTGCACGGCGCCGAACACCTGCGTATTCTCGTCGCCGACGACAACGCCACGAACCGCCTGCTCGCCCGGCGCATGCTCGAGAAGCTCGGTGCGCAGGTGGAAACCGTCGCCGACGGTGCGGAGGCGGTGGCGCGGGCTGCCGAGGCGACCTTTGATCTCATCCTCATGGACTGCGCGATGCCCGAACTCGACGGCATCCAGGCCACGCGACAGATCCGCGCACTGGCGGGTCCACGCAGCCGCGTGCCGATCGTGGCGCTGACCGCACTGGCCAGCGACACGGATCGCGAGGCCTGCCTCCGCCATGGGATGGACGGCTACATCGTCAAGCCGTTCAATCTGAGCGCGCTGCGCGAGACGCTCGCGCGCCTCACGGTGCCCACCACCCAGGACGACCTGCTGCCCAGCGGGGGGAGCTAGGCCGGCCCCTTGCACGGGCGTGCCGGATCCGACACACTCCGTCCCCTACGACGGAGGTTCCCATGCGCCACCTGTTCGCGTTCGCGCTGATCGCGCTCCTGCTCGCGCCGGGCTTCGCCCACGCCGACGAACCCTTCCTCGACCCGCATCTCGCCCCCCTGGCGCCCTTCCTCGGCAAGACCTATCGCGGCGAGATGGCGGAGTCCACGCCCGAGAAACCCGTGTTCGACGTCACGCATTACGAGCGCACCCTCAATGGCATGGCCGTGCGCAACCTGCACTCGATCAACGACGGCGACTACTGCGGCGAGTCCCTGGTCTTCTGGGATCCCGCGGCGGAAAGCCTGGTCTACTACTACTTCACCTCCGCGGGCTTCTACACCCACGGCACGATGACCGTCGAGGAGGGCAAGTACGTCGCCCACGAGATGGTGACGGGCGGCGCCGGGGGCATCACGGAAGTCAGGTCCTCCGGCGAGCTGCATCCCGACGGCAGCCTGCACACCCGCTCGGAGTACCTCAAGGACGGCCAGTGGGTGCCGGGGCACGCCGGTGTGTACCGGGAGGCACCTGACGCCAAGGTGGTCATGCGCTGATGCAGGTGACAACTGGGTTGGCAGTTGCCCTTGTGGCAACGCTGGCGTCACTGACAACGGTGTTGTCAGCCGCGCCAACCCGCGCCGACACCGTGGACGACACCCTCACGACCAACGAAGTCATGGCCTTTGGGATAAACACCTACCTGGTCTTCCTCGAGATCTCCGAGTTCACGGCCCAGCCGCCGCGCCTGCTGCTCGCCGCGGCCGGCGGCCTTATCGGCGCCGCGACGCTGGCCTTCAAGGACTACGACGGCAGCCTCTTCAGTGCCTTCCTCACGGGGATGGCGGCGGCGGATCTCGTGCTGGGGGGCGTGCTGGTCGTGCAGAACCGCCGTCTGCGGGTGGCGCTCGCCCCGGTGCTCCAGCCCGCCCCCGGGGGCGGGTATGCCACCGGTCTCCAGTTCACCGCGCAGTTCTGAGAGGAGTCTCATGGCCCGCCTGCTGCTCGCCCACTGGAACGCCGCCGAAGCCGACGAACGCGCCGCCCGCCTGCGCAAGGCCGGCCACGACGTCACCGTGATCAGCGCGCCGCAGTCGCCGGCCGAGTACAAGCGGCTGGCGTCGAGCGCGCTGGATGCGGTGGTGATCGACCTCGCGCGCATGCCGAGCCACGGCCGCGAGCTGGGCGGCTGGCTGCGGCGCAACCGGACGAGCCGCCATCTGCCGCTGGTCTTCGTGGAAGGCGACCCCGACAAGACCGCCCGCACACGGGCGCTGCTCCCCGACGCCACCTTCACGAGCTGGCGCGGGATCCGCGGCGCCATCGCGCGCGCCATGGCCGCGCCTCCGTCCAAGCCCGCCGTGCCGGGCGCGATGGCCGGCTACTCGGGGCAGTCGCTGCCCACCAAGCTCGGCGTGAAGGCCGGCGACAGGGTGATCCTGCTCGGCGCGCCGCCCGACTTCGCCGACACGCTGGGCACGCTGCCCGCCGACGTCACCCTGCGCCACCGCGCCTCGGGCCGAGCGCGCATCGTCCTGCTGTTTGCCGCCCGCGCGGCCGACCTGACCCGCCGCTGGCCCGGCGCCACCAAGGCCGTGGCCGACGGCGGCCGCCTCTGGATCTGCTGGCCCAAGCAGGCGTCCGGGGTGGCGACGGACATCACCCAGCACGCCGTGCGCGCCCACGGCCTCGACCGCGGCTGGGTGGACTTCAAGATCGCGGCGATCGACGCCACCTGGTCGGGCCTCGCCTTCGCCCGCCGGGAAAGCAAGGGCTGACAAATCGCCGATGTCGGACTAAATTGGGAATCATGAGCGACGACACCCTCGGCAAGATCGGCTGGTTCGACCTCACCGTCCCCGACGCGGACGCGGTGAGCGCGTTCTACGCCCAGGTGGCCGGCTGGACCCCCAAGGCCCACCCCATGGACGGCTACGACGACTACGAGATGCTCGCCCCCGACGGCGACTGCGCCGCCGGCATCTGCCACGCCCGGGGCTCCAACGCCAAGGTGCCGCCCCAGTGGCTGCTCTACATCAGCGTCGCCGACGTCGACGCCGCCGCGGCCCGCGCGACCTCGCTGGGCGGCGCCGTCCTCGACGGACCCCGCAGCATGGGCGGCGGCCGGCTGGCGGTGATCCGCGACCCGGCCGGCGCCGTCGCCGCGCTCTGGCAAGCCTCCGCCGAGGACTGAGGCATCTAGAACTTGCAGCCCCTCAACCTGTCGGGGTATAGTGCCCCGTTTGTCAGGCGGAGGTCACAGGTGCCGGGAAGTCTAGGAAACAAGGTCAATTACGAGTTTCACCCCGATGGCTACATCATTGCCACCGTGGGTCCCGGCATGGACTTCGAGGTGGACGACGCCATCCAGCTCCTGGACGCCGCCGCCAGCCGCTATGGCGGTCCCTTCGGCCTGATCTCCAACCGTGTCC
>JACKFB010000035.1 GCA_020632695.1 Deltaproteobacteria bacterium | reverse complement strand
GGGCCAGCCCGGATGCCTTCGCTGCGCTCGGCGGCTCGCTGCGCTCGCGTGCTCCGGGCTTCGCCCTCCGCGTCTCGCGCTGCGCGCGCCTCGGGACCTGGTCCACAGTGTTTGCTGTGCCGTGCTCGCTGCGGCACCCTCGCTTCGCTCGGGCGGGATCTGCGCTGCGTCGTCGGCCTGCGGCCTCCTCCTTGCTCCGGTCGAGTAGGCGCCCCGGGTCACCCCGGGGCGCCTCTCACAGAACCGGACTTGTGGACCTCACATCCGGCTCTTCACGTCGACATGTCGAGACCGGTGGAATCACCGGCCGGTCGAAACCACCGCCTACGGACCATGGAGCCGCCGCCACTCGTGCTCCAGGCAGTAGAGCCGCCGATGGAACCACGCATTGGGATACGCCCGATGCATGGCGCCGAGGCTCTGCCGCCAGGCGCCCCACCCGCTCCAGGCGTGGCCGGCAGCGGTCCGAGGTCTGACGCCGCGTTCGACGAGGTGCCGGTAGAGGTACCGCGGACGCTTCTTCTGCTTGACGATGATCGCGCGCAGCCGTCGCCGGATGCGGCCATCGAACGCTCGCATGCGGCTCGCGCCGAAGCGTGTGACTATCCGGAAGTAGCCGAACCATCCCCGCAGGTAACCATCGATCCCCTCGATGCACACCTCGATCGGCTGGCCCCAGTTCCGGGGCGTCAGCGCCCGGATCCTGGCAGCCATCCGCTTCTCGGTGCGCTTCGAGAGACCGATCTCCACCACCCCGTCAGCCCGCACGGGCAGGCTGAAACCAAGGAAGTGGATCTCTCCCGAGCGCGCGACGGCGCTCTTCTCGGCGTTCACCTTCAGCCGCAGGCGGCGTTCGATGAAGCGCGTCGTCGAGGCCATCACCCGAAAGCCCGCCCGTTCGCTGCGCACGAAGACATTGAAGTCATCCGCGTAGCGCACGAAGTGATGCCCCCGTCGCTCGAGCTCGCGGTCGAGCTCGTCGAGCACGATGTTGCTCAGCAACGGCGAGAGCGGCCCGCCTTGCGGCGTGCCCTCCTCGGTGGACACCCGCGTGCCGTCGGGCAGCACGACCTTCGCCTTCAGCATCCGATGCACCAGCTTCAGCAGGCGCCCGTCGGCGACCCGCCGGCCCAACCGGGCCAGCAGCCGCTGATGGTTCACCCGGTCGAAGAACTTCGACAGGTCGACGCTCACCACCCAGGTGAGACCCGCTCCGAGGTGCCTCTTCGCATCGGCGATGGCCGTCTGCGCGCCGCGTCCGGGGCGGAAGCCGTGGCTGTGCTCGCTGAACGTCGGCTCGAAGACGGGCGCCAGGATCTGGTGCACCGCCTGCTGAACCCAACGATCGACCACGTTCGGGATGCCGAGGCCGCGCTGGCCTCCGCCGGGCTTGGGGATCCAGACCCGCCGAACGTCGCCGGGGACATACGCCCCATCGAGCAGAGCCACACGCAGGCGAGGCAGCAGGCGGTGAGCATCCGCCATGACCTCGTCCACGCTCCGACCGTCCACTCCGGCCGCGCCCTTGTTTCGCGCGACGTGCAGCAGCGCTCGGGCCAGATTGACCGGATGCGCCGCCGCGTCGAGCAGCCGGGACGTATCCCCGGCTGCGGTGGTGGTGGGGTCGCTCGTCTTCCTTGCCTTCGCTGTGAGCTGCAGGAACGCCTTGCCGACCGGTCCGCCGGCCGGCGCCACGTCCCCGCTCCCCGGAGGGCTGTCGGCGAACACGAATGACAGTTGACGTGACTCCACGCTTCTCAACGTGTCGCCCCCTTCGCTCCACCGGCATTACCCGGCTTCAGCGCTACTATGGGGCGATCCGACTTCTCCCCGGGCGTCGCCCCGCCGTCTCCGACGGGGCTACCGCGCGTGGCGGATCCGGAGAGATCTCCCCGGGTAAGAGCACAGGACTTCCCACGACCGCCGCCCCCACTACCTGACCACCCCGACTGGATTTCGGGCATCGCGCTCGGGTGCTCGCTCACCCGGGTGGTCCGGCCTGCACAGGGGTTCACTCTCGTTCGGTGCCGTGGTTCGCTACGGGCTTCCATCCCACACCTCCTCGCGGATTCGTCCGCCGCGCCGGTCGCCCGGTGCGGCTTTCTGGTGCAGCTGCCTTTCACGTCCGATTCCCTCCAGTGGGCTCGTGGGGGACTTCCACCCCCGGTCCTGCGCCCATGCCGGGCGCACACCCGTCCGGGCCAGCCCGGATGCCTTCGCTGCGCTCGGCGGCTCGCTTCGCTCGCGTGCTCCGGGCTTCGCCCGCCGCGTCTCGCGCTGCGCGCTCGACCCGCTTGGGTCACAGCCGCAGCGTGCGATGGGGTGCCCTGCCGCCAGTTGCGTCGGGCCACCGGGTGTCGCGCCGTGCTGCCGGCTGCTCGGCCGCGGCGGGTGCCATGCCACCGGCGACCCGGCACCCGCGGCTCACCCCACCAGCGCCAGCAGCTCCGCCGCCTTGTCCCCGTGCCCCAGCCGGCTCCACATCTCCACCGCCAGCGTCGCCGCCCGCCGCGCGCGCAGCACGTCGCCCGCCTTGAGCGCCTCGCGGGCGCCCTTCTCGCTCAGCCGCGCCGTATCCACGTCGCTCAGATCGCTGGCCTCCAGCAGCTCGGCCAGGGCCACGACGTGGGCGTCGAAGCTGTACCAGTCGCCCGACGCCGCCGCGATCGGCAGCAGGCCGGCGCGGGTCGCCGCCTGGGCCACCCGGGCGCCCTGCGGGCCCAGCTCGGCCAGCGCCGACTCCAGCGGGGCCCAGGCCTCGTCGAAGCGGTCGGCCTCGAGCAGCGTGAAGCCGAGGTTGAGGCGGGCGTAGGTCGCGTTCGCCGCGCCGATGCTCTCGAAGAGCTTCAGGGCCGCCCGGTAGTGCTCGGCGGCGGCCTCCAGGTCGCCCGCCTGACGGGCCAGCTCGCCGTCCATGATGCGGCAGGTCGCCACCGCGCCCCGGGCGCCGCCGGCCTCGAAGGCGGCGCGGGCCGACTCGTTGCGGCGGCGGGCGGCGTCGGTCTCGCCCGCTTGCAGGTGGGCTCGGGCGAGGCCGAAGAGGCTGCGGCCGAGGCCCAGCGGATCGCCGACCGCGGTGTAGGCCACCCGAGCGGTCTCCAGGGCCGCCGCCGCGCGGGCCCGCTCGCCCTGGCGCAGCAGGGTCAGGCCCAGCTCCTCGCCGCAGGCCGCCCGCAGCGCCGTATCGTCGCCGACGACCTGCACCGCGGTGCGCAAGAGCGCCTCGGAGTCGGCGACCCGGCCCAGGTGGCGGGCGAGGATGCCCTGCTCGAGCAGGGCCGCGGCGCGCTCCGAGAGCCAGCCGAAGCGCTCGGCGGCGGCCAGGGCCCGGGCGGCGGCCTGCTCGGCGGCGTCGGTGCGGGCCTGCATGCGGGCGAGTCGGCCTTCGAGCAGCCAGCCCCGGCCCCAGCTCGGATCGATGCCCGGCAAGATGCTCACCGCCTCGCGCCAGCCGTCGAGCTGCTCGGCGGCGGCGGCGT
>JACKFB010000034.1 GCA_020632695.1 Deltaproteobacteria bacterium | reverse complement strand
CCAGGCCCGCCGCACACGCGACCCGAGCGAGCGACGCCGCCCACGGCGTGCGCGGCCGCCTCAGCCGCCGCCTCGATCAATCCCCCAGGAGGGCTCGGATGCCACCCCAGTTCTCTGGCTTGACGCTGCCTACGCGGACGCAGCGGAGCTTGCCTTGGGGGTCGACCAGCATGTGGATGGGGATGGCGGAATCGCCGGAGAGGCCCAGGGTGGTCAGGTAGCTCGCCAGGGCCTCGGGGCTCTCCGTCCAGCGTACGGTGCCGGGCATCCCGCGCTCGGCGCGGGCGCGCAGCTTCGCCTCGTCGACGTCGACGCTCCACAGCTCCAGCTCGAGGGGGTGGTCCTCCTTGGCCAGGGCGTCGCGCCAGCGGGCGAGCAGCGGCATCTCCTCGATGCAGGGGCCGCACCAGGTCGCCCAGAAGTTCACCCAGCGCCAGGCGCCGGCGGGCGGAGCCGGCTCGGGGCTCAGGGGCTTCAAGGCCGGCCCGGTGAAGTCGGGCGCGTCGGCGGCCAGCCAATGCTTGTCGCAGAACGCGGCGGCCGCTCGCAGCTCCTCCGCCTCGCGGTCCTTGGGCGACGCGGAGGCCGCCCCGGGCTCACCCGCGGAGCTGGCCTCGGGGTCGGCGCGCACCGCCGCCACGCGGCTCGCCGAGGGCGACGCGGGCTTGGGCGGCGCCTTCAGCTCACAGGCGGCGAGGGCCGCCAGCAGCGGCAGCAGGATCAGATGGCGCAATCGATCCACGCGATGATGGCGCTGCGGTTGATCTGCTTCTCGTCGCACGTCTCCCCCTCGCGGCTGCGATTCCACTCACAGAACTCGAGCGGGAGCTGGGCGAACTCCTCACCGAGCTGCAGCAACCCGACCCGCTTCTTGATGTCCGGGTCCTGATAGGTGGCCTCGAGGTGGGCCAGCACGCTCTGGGCACGCCCGTTGGACAGCTCCTGGTTCGACTCCACCGAGCCCTCCGGCGAGGCGCGCGAGACCACGAAGAAGAACGAGGCGCCGCCGCGCGCCGACCAGGCGGTCTCGATGGCCGCGCGGGCGCCCTCGTCGAGCTCGATCGACTTCTTGTCGAACTGGATGATGTGCACCCGGTCCTTGAGCGGCAGGAAGAGCGCGTTGAAGTCGTCTCCCGACAGCGCGACGATCTTCGCCGCGTCCGCCGGCTGGCAGCCCCGCCCCTGGGCGTCGAGCAGCCCGCAGGCGCCGGCCACCCGGCGGACGATCTGCTTGAGGTTCGCGGTGCAGTAGCCCTCCTCGGCCATCGCCGCGACGGCGACGTCCTTGGCCCCCGGCTCGGCCGCGCGCAGGCTGGCCCCGGCGTCTCCCAGCCAACCGGAGACGAAGAAGGCCGGCAGCGCCAGGCCGAAGGCCATCGGGATGAGATTGCGCAGCACGGGCATCGCTACTCCCCTCCGGGAGCGGCGGCGCCCCCGCGCTGCAGCATGCGGTGCAGCGTGAATTCGAGGCCCAGGTCGGTGTCCTCGTCGCAGAGCCGCGTGCCGTCCACGTAGAGCTGCGGCGTCAGCACCGGCAGCGCGTTGTCCACCGCCCAGCGCAGCCCGCTGGTGACGCGGTCCCTGGCGCGCGCGGTGCCCAGGCAGCCCTTGGCCGCCGGCCAACGGGCCAGGATCTCATCGCCCAGCGCCTTCGGGTCGTTCTGGCCCAGCTCCAGCAGGTGCTCCTGGTTCTCGAAGGACCAGGCGAGGATGTCGTCGGCCTCCGCCGGCGAGCAGAGCATGGCCTCGCTCACCTGGCAGGCGCCGGGGTGTAGCGAGGTCTTCACCATCCAGTTGCACTGCGAATCCAGCGGGAAGAGCAGCACCTTCAGCGACATCTGCGCGTCCAGGCCGCTCAGCCGCAGGCGCTGGTCGAAGCTCCGGCAGGCGGGGCACAGCGGATCCAGCACCGCCAGCGCCGGCGTCTGCCCCTGCCCCGGCATGCTCAGCAGCACCCCCTTCTTGTCCTCGGGCGACACCAGGCTGCCGCAGCCGTCCAGGCTCTTCCGGTCCTCGGGCGCGCGCATCGCGTAGAGGCCCGCCAGAAGCCCCACCGCCAGCACGCCCTCGAGGAACCAGACGCCATGGCGACCCCAGGGCCACGGGCCCGAGCCGGGCGCGGCCCGCACATGCGCGATGAGCCCGAAGAGCAGGATCAACCCCGACGCCACGTACATGCCGACGCAGACCTGGCAGAACTCGCCCAGTCGGGTGGCCGCCAGGGTCCCCCACACCACGCTCGCGCCGACGGGCACCAGCGAGGCCAGCAGCACGAACCCGGTGTCGCGGCGCGTGATGCGCCCCCGCACGGCCACCGCGACGCCCAGCGCCGCCATGAACGCGAACACCGCGAAGCCCAGCAGGCTCACCGGCAGGCCGCCCCAGTAGCGCTGACGGAACAGCGAGCTCCACGGAGACAGCATCGCCTCCTTGCAGCCGCTCTGGCCGATCACGGCCTCCCCGCCCGGCATCACCGAGCAGGCGATGGCGTGCACCTGACCGTCGAGGTGGCTGATGAAGTCCCGCGTCGAGACGCCGGCCATCACCGCGCCGAACACCGCCGCCAGCGCGAGCAGCAGGAGCCAGCCGCCCCCGCGACGCCGTGGCTCGAGCTCGCCGCCCGACCAGCGCCGCTCGCTGTCGTTGCTGCTGTCGTCCAGATCCACCATGACTCCTCTCGCGCGAGCTCAGCGCTGCCGGCGCGAGACGCGGCCGCCGACCCCGGGTGCTCGCGAGGCCCCTTGTCCCACCGTTCTCGGCGATCGTCCAGCAGGCCACCCGGTTCGAGCGCCCCCCAACGGCGCTCGCCCGCCGGGCATTCCGCGGGCGCCGCCCCGCGCGGCGAGCGAGGCGCACGCTGCCCTCACTTCAGGCAGGTGATGTGCAGGCGCCAGGTCGCGCTGCAGCCCTCGGACGCCGAGATGTCGGCGTAGCCGCTCACCCCGTCGCGGCACCAGGGCTTCGGGTCCGTCCAGGAGGCGCCCGGCTCCAGGCCGAAGGTGCTGACCCCCGGCGTCAGCTCGACGTCGGCGTGGTAGTCGGCGCTCTGGTTGTCGAAGGTCAGCGAGGCCTCGCGGCCGGCCGGCACCACCAGGAAGTCCGGCCACACCGACAGCTCGCAGGTGTTGCTGATGCCGATGGCGACGCCCAGGTCGAGGGGCGGCAGGATGGGGTCGCAGGTCTCGGGGTCGACGGCGTCGGTCTCGGTGCCCGGCGGGCACTGGCAGCTCGTGGCCAGCCAGTCGTCGGAGACGCACGCGAGGTCGCCAGCACAGGAGACCGCCGGGCACGGGTCGGTGCGGAAGCTGTAGCTCAGCGTGTAGGCGTCGCCGGTCCCGTCCTGGCTGTCGATCCAGACGGTGTAGCTGCCCGGCGGCAGGAACTCGACCACCTCCGCCGGCGCGCCGCCCTGGCCGGCGTCGCACGCGAGCTGGCTCTCCGGGTCGTCGCAGACGCCGCGGATGTAGAGCACCGCCGACGCGGTGGCGAGCGTGAAGGCGACGCGCGTGGTGCGGGTCAGCTCGAAGCGCAGCGCGTGGTCGGGCCCGAAGCCGCCGCAGCCGCCGGTGGCGTCCGAGCCGTCCCCCACCAGGAAGCCGGTGAGCGTCCCCTCGCCGGGCCAGAGCTCAGGGGCGTCCAGGCAGCCGTCGCAGCGCTCCGGGCCGCCGTCGGCGTCGCAGTCGGGCACGCACGCGCACGGGGTGACGGCGCAGGCCTGGGGGTCGTGGTAGTCGGGCGCGCAGCTCGCGCAGTCGGGGGCAGCCCAGCCGGCGTCGCAGGCGCAGCTCGTCTCGGTCGCGCTGGCCTGGCAGTGCGCGTGGGCGCCGCAGGAGAGCCCCTCGGCCTCGCAGAGCCCCACGCAGGCCTCGCCGCCCCCGTCGGGCACGTAGCCCGCGGCGCAGCCGCCGCAGTCCTCGTCGGCGTAGCCCGCGTCGCACGCGCACAGCGGCCCCTCGGGGCTCTCCGCGCAGGCGCCGTGCCCCGTGCAGTACACGCCCGGCGCGAAGCAGCCCGGCCCGCCGTCGCCGCCCGGCGCGAAGCGGATGACGACGAGGTCGCCGAAGCCCTCGCTGGTCAGCACCTCGTCGCCGAGCGTCATCGTGTCGCCGAAATGCCCCGCCCACACGACGTGCCCGGAGGGGTCCGAGGTCACCGCGTGGCCCCACTCCTGCCCCGAGCCGCCGAGGCGGTCCACCCACAACAGCGCGCCCGCCGGGGTGAGCCGCGCGACGAAGGCGTCCTCCTGGTTGGCGGAGAACTCCTTGCCCCCGAAGGCCAGCGGCGTGCCCTGCCACACCAACGGCCCGCTGTACTCGCCGGTGCACAGCACGTTGCCCAGCGGGTCCGTGGCCACCGCGCGCATCCGGTCGGCGCCGGTCGAGCCGAGCTGCGTGCTCCACATGTAGGCGCCGTTCTGGCTGAGCTTCATCAGGAAGGCGTCGCTGCTGCCGCCGGCGTAGGGCTGGCTGCCCCCGCCCAGGTTGACGGCCGCTGTCAGCGTGCCCCCCACGTAGAGCTGGCCCTGGCCGTTGGCGACCACCGCCTGCCCGTGCGCGCTAGAGCGGGTCAGGTGCCAGCGGTACTTCCCGGACGCGTCGTACTGCGCGACGAAGAGGCCGGGCCCGCCCTGGTGGGTGCCCGCGCCCGGGTCGAAGTCCACGAAGCTGCCCACCGACCCGGTGATGGTGACGTTGCCCGCGCCGTCCACGGCCACGCCGTTCGCGCGGTCGTTGGCGGCCCCGCCCACCGAGAGGCTCCACACGTGCTTGCCGTCGGGGTCGAAGCGGGCCACGAAGGCGTCGGTGAGGGCGGCCACCAGCGCCGAGCCGCCCAGGGACCAGCTCTTCTCGAAGGCCCCCGCCATGTAGATGTTGTCGTCGGCGTCCACGGTGACGGCCAGCCCCTCGTTGGAGCCGACGCCGCTGAACAGCTTGCCCCAGACCGGTGCGCCGTCGGCGTCGTACTTGGCCAGGTAGACCTCCCAGGAGGTGCCGTTGCCCGTCATGGCGGTGCCGCCGATGGTCGTCGAGCCGGCGAACCAGCCGGTGATGATGAGATCGCCCTTCGAGTCGATGGCCAGCGCCTCGACGGTGTCCACGTTGCCGCCGCCGATGTCGCGCGCCCACAGCACCTCGCCCGCCGCGCTGATGCGGGCCAGGAAGATGTCGGTGTTCCCGTAGGTCAGCGGATCCGGCCCCAGCATGAAGGTGCCGTCGAAGGTCCCGGCGACGAAGACGTCGCCATCCGGCCCGGTCACCACCGCACGCGCCCAGTCGCTCCCGCTCGAGCCGGCGTGGACGTTCCAGAGGTAATTGGCCAGCGGCGGGAACTCGCAGGACCCCGAGGACGCCACGCAGAGCATACCGGGCGCACAGGGCGACGGGGGAGACCACTCCAGGCAGGCGTCGGCGTCCGTGTCGGCGCAGGTGAGCAGCGCGTTGTCGACGCAGGACGCCGCGCCGGCAGACGGGCACTCATCGGAGCAGGCGGTGTCGGAGGCGGTGTCGGAGGCGGTGTCGGGGGCGGTGTCGGGGGCGGTGTCGGGGGCGGTCCCGGTGTCGGTGTCGGTCCCGGCCTCGGTGTCGGTCTCGGTCCCTGTGTCGGTCTCGGTCCCGGTGTCGGTCTCGGTCCCGGTGTCGGTCCCGGTCCCGGTGTCGGTCTCGGTCCCGGTGTCGGTCTCGGCCTCGGTGTCGGTCTCGGTGGCCGTGTCCGAGGCCGCGTCCGTGTCCGAGGCCGCGTC
>JACKFB010000033.1 GCA_020632695.1 Deltaproteobacteria bacterium | reverse complement strand
AATCCCCGATGGGCATGGACCTTGTGCCGGTCTGTGAGACCGATGAACTTGAGGCAGTGGGCGGTATCTCCATCGACAGTCGCGTTCGCCAGAACATGGGCATACGCACCGACGTCGCCGTGCTCGCGCCGCTTAGGAAGTCCATCGCGACGCTGGGCCACGTCGCGTACGACGAGCGCCGCGTCACGGTCATCACGACCAAGCTCGACGGCTGGGTCCGAGAGATGTACGTCGATTTTACCGGCGAGACGGTGAAGAAGGGCGACCCGCTCTTCACCATCGACGCGCCGCAGCTTGTCTCGACGCAGCAAGAACTCGTGAGCGCGAGGCGGGCGTTCGAGCGAACGGGGAGCCAGGCGGACCGAGGCATCCTCGAGGCGGCGCGCCAGCGGCTTCGGTACTGGGATATCTCGTCCAAGCAGATCGAAGGGATCGAGAGCTCCGGCGAGGTGGCGCAGACCTTGACCATCGAGTCACCCGCCGACGGCGTGGTAGTCCACAAGAACGCGCTCGAAGGGAAGTACGTGCGATCGGACACGGAGCTCTTCCGTATCGCGGACCTCTCGCAGGTCTGGGTGTTCGCGCACTTCTACGAGATGGACGCCCCCTTCGTCGCGGTCGGCGCGTCGGCGAGGGTGCGCGTGCCGTACGACGGCGGCCCGCCCATCGAGGGGACGATCGACTATGTCTTCCCGTGGCTCGACGCCAAGACGCGCGAGGTGAAGGCCCGCATCGTGCTCTCGAACGCCGAGGGCCGGCTGAAGCCCGAGATGTTCGTGGACGTGGATCTCAGGGCGGACCTGGGCGAAGACGGGCTGCTGGTCGACGATTCGGCGGTCATCCGCACGGGGGTGCGAAATGTGGTGTTCGTTCAGACCGAGCCCGGCAGCTATACCCCGCGTGTCGTGAAGCTCGGGCGACAGCTCGACGAGCGCGTCGAGATCACCGCCGGTATTCGGGCGGGTGAGAAGGTCGTGATCAAGGGCCAGTTCATGCTCGACAGCGAGAGCCGGCTGAAGGAAGCGATCGGCAAGTACGAGATGGACAGCGCGCCGCACGAGCACGGCGGCGCCGTCGGGATGCTCGAGCAGCGCCTGGAGGAGGGCTGTAGCTATACCTGCCCGATGCCGGAGCACTTCCATGTGTGCGGCCAAGAGCCGGGCCCGTGTCCCGAGTGCGGGATGGCGATGCAGCCGATCCCGACGCTGCTCGAGCAGCACCGGGCGCAGGTCGAGGCCGCGCCGCCGCCTCCCGTGGCCGCGCCGCCGCCTACCGAGGCCGCGCCGCCCACGCCAGACGGTGGCGCAGTGCACGAGCACGGCGGACAGCCATGATCCACGGCATCATCGAGGGATCCCTGCGGAACCGCTGGCTCGTCGTCCTCGCGACAGTGGGCCTCGTGCTGGCCGGGATCTACGCCGCACAGCGCATCTCGCTGGACGCAATTCCCGACGTCTCCGACACGCAGGTCATCATCTTCACCGAGTTCCCGGGGCAGGCGCCCCAGGTGGTGGAGGACCAGGTCACCTACCCCCTGGCGACATCGATGCTGGGCGTTCCCGGCTCGAAGGTGGTGCGCGGGTACTCATTCTTCGGACTGTCGTTTGTCTATGTGCTCTTTGAGGACGGGACCGACATCTACTGGGCGCGCAGTCGGGTGCTCGAGTACTTGAACTTCGTCGCCAGCAGGCTGCCCAAAGGTGTGACGCCGCAGCTCGGGCCGGACGCCACCGGCGTGGGCTGGGTCTACGAATATTCCCTCAAGAGTGAAACGAAGACGCTCGATGAGCTGCGAAGCATCCAGGACTGGTATCTCCGCTATGCGCTCACCGCGGTCTCCGGCGTCTCGGAGGTCGCGAGCATCGGTGGATACGTAAAGCAGTATCAGGTCGAGGTCGACCCGCGACGGCTGCGCGCCTACAACATCCCGCTCCGCAAGGTGAAGGAGGCGATTCAGCGCTCGAACAGCGACGTGGGCGGCCGCCTGCTCGAGCTGGGCGAAACGGAGTTCATGGTGCGGGGGCGGGGCTACATCGAGAGCCTCGATGACCTGCGAAACGTGCCCCTCGGCGTCGACGAGCACGGCACACCGATCCTGCTGCACCAGGTCGGCACGGTGCAGCTCGGTCCCGAGATTCGACGCGGCCTCGCAGAGCTCGACGGCCAAGGCGAGGTCGTCGGCGGCATCGTGGTCATGCGCTTCGGCGAGAACGCCCTAGCGGTCATCGAACGGGTCAAAGCCAAGCTGGCTGAGCTCGGCCCCACCCTGGAGAGCTTGGACGTCGAGCTGGTCACGACCTACGACCGGTCGAAGCTCATCGAGGACGCCGTCGACACGCTGTCCGTCAAGCTCGTCGAAGAGATGATCGTCGTCGGCCTCATCATGCTCATCTTCCTGTTGCATGTGCGCAGCGCGTTCGTCGCGTTCATCGTGCTGCCCCTCGGCGTGTTGGTCAGCGTGTTGGGCATGTACTTGCTCGGAATCAACGCCAACATCATGTCTCTCGGCGGCATCGCCATCGCCATCGGCGTCATGGTCGACGCCTCCGTCGTCATGGTGGAAAATGCCCACAAGCACCTGGAGCACGACGTCGCCCACGGAAAGACGCAGTTCCAGATCATCCTGGCGTCTTCCAAAGAGGTGGGACCGGCGCTCTTCTACTCGCTGCTCATCGTCACCGTCTCGTTTCTGCCGGTGTTCGCGTTGGGCGGGCAGTCGGGGAAGATGTTCTCGCCGCTCGCCTACACGAAGACGTTTGCGATGGCATCCAGCGCCGTGCTGGCCATCACGATCATCCCGGTCGCGATGTATTATCTCGTCCGGGGCAAGATTCGTCCGGAGAGCCGGAATCCGCTGAGTCGCTTCTTTATCTGGCTGTACCGACCGGTCATCGCGTGGGTGCTCCGGCGCCGCTGGTGGACGCTGGCCGCGGCGGGCGCGGCGCTGCTGATTACGGCTTGGCCGGCGAGCCGATTGGGCGGCGAGTTCATGCCGCCGCTCAATGAGGGTGATCTCCTCTATATGCCGACGATGCTACCGGGGGTGAGCATCACGAAGGCCAAGGAGATCCTCCAGCAGACCGACCGCATCATCAAAGCGCATCCCGAGGTGGAGCGAGTGTTCGGCAAGATCGGCCGCGCCGAGACCGCGACGGACCCCGCGCCGCTGTCGATGATCGAGACGACCGTGATATTGAAACCGCGCTCGGAGTGGCGCGAGGGGATCACCTCCGACGACATCGTCGGCGAGCTTCTGGAGGCGATTCGGTACCCCGGCCTGACCGATGCGTGGACGATGCCGATCAAGACCCGCATCGACATGCTGAGCACCGGCATCAAGACGCCCGTCGGTATCAAGTTGATGGGGGCGGACCTGGCGGAGTTGGCGCGGATCGGTCAGGAGATTGAGGCGGTTGTCCGCGACATTCCCGGTACCCGAAGTGTGTACGCCGAGCGGGTCACCGGCGGAAACTACTACGACTTCGACATCGACCGGCGCGAGGCCGCGCGGTACGGCATGACGGTGGGGGATGTGCAGGACGTCGTGATGTCGGCCATCGGGGGCATGAACATCACCGAGACGGTCGAAGGGCTGGAGCGCTACCCGGTCAACCTGCGCTACGGTCGTGAGCTGCGAGACCATCCCGAGGCGCTGGCGCGGGTGCTGGTGCCGACGCCGACCGGGGCGCAGGTGCCGCTCGGACAGCTCGCGACGCCCAACATCCACAAGGGTCCGCCGGGGATCAAGAGCGAGAGCGCGCGCAAGACCGCGTGGATCTATGTGGACATCGACAGCAACAAGGTCGCCGTCGGGGACTACGTGGAGCGCGCGATAACCGCCGTGGACAGCGCGCGAAAGTCCGGCGCGATCTCCATAAGCGCCGACCTGCCCGTCGACATCGTGTGGTCGGGGCAGTGGGAGTACATGCAGGCGGCGGCCAAGCGACTTCGGATGATCATCCCCATCACGCTGGCCATCGTGGTGCTGCTGCTCTTCATGCACTTCCGCAACATGTGGGAGACGCTCATCGTGCTTCTCTCGCTCCCGTTCGCGTTGGTGGGCGGCATCTGGTTGATGTACTTCCTCGGCTACAATCGATCGGTCGCGGTCGACGTCGGGTTCATCGCGCTCGGGGGGCTGGCTGCCGAGACGGGCGTCGTGATGCTCGTGTATCTGAACGAGGCATGGCAGCGCTTGCGCCCGGAGGTGTTCGCGCGGATGCGGCAGGCGGGCGCGTTCTCTCCGGCGCTGTTCCGCGCCACGCTGGACCTCGCGATCATGCAGGGCGCGGTCGACCGGGTCAGGCCGAAGCTCATGACCGTGGCGACCACCGTGATTGGGTTGCTCCCCGTGATGTTCTCGGGGGACGACGAGACCGGCGCGCAAGTCATGAAGCGCATCGCGGCGCCCATGGTGGGCGGCCTGGTCACCAGCACGATCCTCACCCTGGTCATCATCCCAGCGGTCTATGCCCTCGTCGTCTTTTGGCGAGAGCGCCGCGAGTTCGCGCGCGAGCTGGAGGCTGCACCGGTCGAGGTCACCTCGTGAGGCGTAGATGGGTAGCGCCGGGCCACGCGGTCCAGTCGTGCTAACCGTCGCCTGGCTGACGGCGGCCGCGATTGCGGCGGGGGCGGGCTGGCTGATTGCGCGCCTAGTGCGGGTTCGGCGGCGCCTGAGCTGGGCCCCACCGTCGGGGCTGGGGCGGGCGCTGGGTCTGCACGTGCGCGACCTCGGCTCGGGCGACCCGCCCATCGTCCTGCTGCACGGGCTGGCGGCTTCGGGACGGTACTTCGGCGCGGCGTTCGAGGCGCTGGCCTCGGAGCATCGGTTGGTCGTTCCGGACTTGCTCGGGTTCGGGCGCTCTCCACGCCCCAAACAAGCATCCTATTCGGTCGAGGAGCACGTCGCGGCCGTGCTGGATGTCCTCGATTCATTGCGAATTTCGGCTCGCTTCTGGGCGGTGGGGCACTCCACGGGCTCCGTTCTCGCGCTCGAGCTCGCCGCCCTGCACCCCGAACGCGTCGCCGGCGTCATCGCCTTTGGGCCGCCCATATACGCCTCGAGCGTGGAGGCCCGCCGCCGTCTGACTCAAATGGGTTGGATGGTGCGGCTGATGACCATCGAGACACGGTTCGCGCGCGCTTTCTGCGAGTGGATCTGCGCACATCGCGAGCTGGCCGCGTGGCTGGCGCCGCTCGCGCGCCCCGACCTCCCGGCGCCGATCGCCAGGGACGGCGTCCAGCACACGTGGACCTCCTACTCCGCCACGTTGCTGCGAGTTGTCCTCGAGAGCGACTCTGCGAACCTCGTGAGCGCCGCCATGATCCCGGTGCATCTGGTGACCGGTCAAGATGACCCGGTGCCCGACCGCGCCCGCCTCGAACAACTCGATCGCGACAACACCCAGGTCCATCTGCACGCGTGGCCGGGCGGACACGACCTGCCGCTCACTCAGCCCGGCCGCTGCGTCGCCTTGATCCGGGACCTGACCGACCAGATGGGTGCGCGGTCCGCGCAGGCACGCGCGGGTTCCGCCCCGTGATGGAGGTATCCAGCCCTATCTCAACGCCCCCCGGAGCGTCGCCGGAGGTCGTTCGCGCTGCTGCCGAAGCCACGGAGCATGGCGACAGCGCCGGTTTCTCGGCCGTCTCGACCCGGCGGTCGCCCCCTCCGGCTGACCGGGCGATACGGAGCGCGAAACGTGCTGCCGTTTGCTCGGCAGGTACGGCGTCAAGCCGGCGCGTCTTCGGGCCTTGGGCACCCTGTGACCGATGCGGCCACTGATCTGTGACCGTATCGGTCTCGCGCGCGTGAGGCTCGCTGGCGTCACGCCTCCCTGAGCACACGAAGGTCTATACGCGCCGGGCTTTACGGCGTGGTGCGCCCGCCTGCGCGGCAGTGGCACGAGGACTGCAACCGGGCTCGCGGTGGCTCGAGTGCGCCGCGGCGCGGGTCGCAGCGCGGTCACACAAACCGACCGTCGACCAAGCGCTGAGAAGCGGCAGCCCAGCGCCTAGAACTTCGGCCTCTCCTGAGGCTCCGCCTCTCGCGAGACGCCCGCCGCCCAAACGCCCGCGCCTTCCCGAACCTCCGTCAGATGGCGTCAACACAGGACCCCGTCCAGCCGCCGCTCAAAGGACCGATCCCGTGCCCACAGCCGCCCGGTCACTCGCCGTGCCCCTAGCGTTGGTCGGCGCCTTTTGCGCGATCGAGCTCACCATCGCGTGGCCCGATTCGTTGGTCGGCGACTGGATGGGCTGGCGACAGGCCGACACGCAGGTCATCGCGCGGCACCTGGCCGAGGATTTCCGCGTCTTGGAGCCCGAGGTCGATTGGGGAGGTTCGGGGCCGTACGCGGTCGAGTCGGAGGCCCCGGTCTACGCCGCGCTGGTCAGCGCCGTCTTGCGGGTAGCCCCCGGTCAGCCCGAGTGGCCGGGCCGCCTGCTCTCACTCCTGGCGGTCCTATTCACCGCGCCATTGTTCTACCGCACGCTACGCAGACGCTACGGCGCTGGCCCCGCGGCGCTGGCCGTCGCCTTCTTCGTCGCCTCCCCCGCCGCGCTCTTCGCCGGCACCACGGTGCAGCCCGATAGTCTGGCGCTGCTGCTCACAACCGTGGCCTTCGTCGCCTTCCTGGCCTACGCCGAGTCGCCCGGCGACCCGCGCCACGCGCGCCGCGTCCTCGGTCTCGCGGTCGTCGCCACGGCGCTTGCGGGCCTCACCAAGCCCACCGCGCTGCACATCGGCGTCGCCGAAGCCTTGCTGCTGCTGCTCATCCGGCCGCGGGCGCTGCGGAGCGTCGCGCCCTGGGTCGGCTGGGGCCTCGCCCTCGCCGTCGTGGGCGCCTGGCTCATCTGGGCGGCCGGCATCCACGCCCGCACCGGGCTCAGCTTCGGGACGGTCTCCGGCGGCGACAGCAAGTTCCCCGCCGCCCGAGATCTGCTGCGCCCCGGACGCTACTGGGACCTCGCCCGCGTCTCGCTATTTTGGGGTATCGGCCTGCCCGGCGCCCTCGCCGGCGCGTGGCTGGTGGTCCGCCGCCGCGTCCAGCCCGCCGAGTGGGCGCTCTTCGCCGCCAGCGCCCTGCTGCTCCTCGTGTCCATGCGCTACTCGAGCCAAGAGTGGCTCGGCTCGCACTACCACCTGCCCACGACCTTGCTGGGCGCCTGGCTGCTCGCCCACGCCGCGAGCGACATCGCGCCGAGTCTGACCACTCCGCTGCTCCGTCGCGCCGCCGCCGCCGTCGCGCTGCTGGCCCTCGTCGCGTGGTTCGCCACCGCCTTGGACGCCCGCCGCACCTACGGCCACGGCTGGGCCCACGCCGAGATAGCCCTCGGCGAGGCCCTGCGCCCGCACCTCGCGCCCGGCGACCTCGTGGTGGTCCGCTCGCGCGCCCCGGCCCGCGATCAGGCCTGGGGCACCGCCAACAACTACGAAGACCCCCGCCTGCTCTACGTCGCCGGCGCCCGCGGCTGGGTGCTGCCCTCGGACGAACGCTGGGCCCCCGAGACCCTCGCCGACCTCGCCGAACGCGGCGCCCGCTACTACGCCGACCCCACCGGCGGGCTGCCCGCTCACCCCGGGCTGCTCACTTGGCTGACCACCCACGCCCAACCGCTAGCGGCCGGGCCGTCCCCCGCCCTGTGGCGCTTGCCGCAAGCGCCGACGCTCGTCGACCCGGGCCTGTCAGGCAGCCGAGAACGGGTTGACGACGCGCACTGAGCCATAGATCCGGCCGCTCTGGAAGTCTTCGGAGTACAGCGTTGGAATGCCGTGACGTTCGGCGCTCGCCCACATGTGCGCGTCAAACCACGACAGGCCGTAGGCTCCCCAACCGCGCAGAGCGAGGCGCAGGACGGCCTCGTCCGGGTAGATGACCGGAAATTGCAGGGTCAGTTCTTCCGCGACTCGCGTAGCATCGGACGCAACCATCAGAGGCTGGGTGCCGCCGCGTCCGCGAGTCAGGGCCGCGACCGTCTCGAGGATGGCTTGATGCGAGACGCGCGCTTCGCCGCTGGCCAGCCCCTGTCTCAGCAAATCCTGCGCAACCCGCTGCTTTTCTTGGAAGCGCCCGTCGTGCCGATAGACCAGGACGTTCGTGTCAACGAGGAAGGGCACGATCGTACAACTCCTCGCGTGTCCAACCGCGGTCACTCGGAGGCGGCACGGCGCAGCGAGCCGAGTCGCGTTGGGCTTGGCGCTCCGTCTCCGCATCGAAGAGCGCGAGTCGCTCGTCGAGGTCGAGGTTCAGAGGCGCTGTCGCCACGCGAAGCCGGATGGTGGCGCCAGCCGGCTCGAAGAACACCTCACTCCCTGCGACGATCCCGTACGCGTCGGCGACAGACTTGGGAATGGTGACTTGTAGCTTTGATGTGACCTTGCTCATGAATCCTTGTTTGGACAAGGACTGAATCCTTGTCAAGTGAGAGGTCGCGAGCTTGCGCTAGAACTGGGCACTCGTCGCAGGGGCAGGTTGCGGACGAAAGACCCCGTGAGGCCGGGGGCCGGGGGTGGAGGGGTCGGCGACGCTCCGGGGGAGTAGGCTCGTTCCACGCCACGGACTCTAGCCGACCGGCGGCCCACAGCAGGGGGGGAGCAGGCGTGCCACGACGCCAAGACTCAGGAGGATCGGGCCCTGGAGCTCCGCAAGGAGATCACCGAGGCCGAGTCCGACCGCAACGCGGAGCTGATCAAGAAGCTGCAAGGCGAGCTGGACGCCCAGCGGGGCGCGGAGCCGCCAGCGGTGGTGGCGAAGCCCGAGGCGAGCGAGCCCGCCCCCGCGAGCACGACGCTCTCCCAGACCTACGAGCCGCAGAAGAGCCGCCCCAGCGTGTGGAGCTGGGTGCTGCTCGGCACCGGCGTGGCGGCCCTGGCCACCGGCGCCGGCATGCTGGTGGACGCCAAGGTCAAGCGGGATTCGGTGCACTCGGCCATCGACAACGCCCGGGCCGGGTTCGTCACCGACATGAGCCTGACCGACGCCGAGGGCCTGGAGTCGGATGCCAACCGCAACGCAGCCATCGGCGTGGCCACCCTGGCTACCGGCGGCGCGCTGGCCGTGACCGGCCTCGTCGTGGCGCTGGTGACGCGCGGACGCACCGTGGAGCAAGGCGTGAGCTTCGGCGCGCAGCCCCGCGATGGCGGCGCGATGTTCTCGGCCTCTGGACGCTTCTGAGCGCCCGCGTGAGGCGTCTCGTACCCCACCTCGGCGCCCACCCGCCGAGTCACCGACCCGAGAGCTGGCCCATGATCTGGAAGCTTCTTCCGACGCGAAGCGCGCCCCTGCGCCTGCGCGGCCTCTGGACCCTGCTCGCTGTCGCGTGCGCCGCGGCCGCCGCGGCTGGCTGCCAGGAGTCCCTGCCGCTGCAGACCTCGGGCGTCTCCTGGCTCTGCGTCTCCAACGCCGACTGCGGTGCGGATCGCGTATGCGACTTCACGCGCCCCCCCTTCGCCGGCGCTCAGTCCATCGGGACCTGCCAGACCACCGGGCAGTCGCCCGACGCCCAGCAGCCCGACTCGACCAGCCCGGACACGGTCGGCCCGGACACGGTCGGCCCGGACACGGTCGGCCCGGACAGCGTCGGGCCCGATACGGTCGACGCCGACGCGGAGGCACCGGACGCCGACGCCGTGGACGCGGCTGAGACCGTCAGCCACGAAGACCACAAGCTCTACGGGAGCACGGATACCACCACCGGCTCCGTCAAGGTCGACGGCGTCCGCTACCCGCTGCTGGCGATCGTGCCCTTCAACAACGCCCAGTTCGGCGACGCCATCGCGCTGCGCTACGACTGCCGCCCCTCCCTGGTCGAACTCCAGGTCTTCCTGACGGCGGCCTATCCCGATGGCAAGCCCACCGGTCGGGTGCGGGTGGTGCTGGAGAACGGCACCACCTTCGAGACCACCGGCGCGACCGTCAGCTCCGCGCCCACCACGTACAGCGGGCTCGGGACCGCCGCCCAGGCCGGCGCACCGACGAACACGCGGGATTTCGAGTTCACCGCCTCGCGCCAGAATACCCTGGGCACGACCCTCAACTTCAGCGACGACACGCCCCTGCCGCTGGCCCCCAACGAGGTGCTGGTCCAGGGCTACTTCGTCGACGACACATACCGCGCGTTCCAGCACGTGGTCGCTGCCCACCCCGAGGTGGACACGGTGGTGTTCGGTTGCTGGCTGGGCATCGGCGGCGGTCAGGTGCAGATCATGGGCACCAACCTGCGCCAGCGCGGCTTCAAGACCCGCATGCGCGCCGGCTCGCACGTCAGCAGCGGCTGGCTCTTCATCTCGGGCCAGGAGCGCACGCTGGACGCCGGCGTCGAGCTGCTCGCCGAGGGCGCAGCCAACAAGACCGGGGCCGCCATCTTCCAGACCACGCCTTGGGTGGACTCGGATTTCGGCACCACCATAACGACGGCGCAGTTCCCGTGCCCTTCGCACAACGTCCACACCGGCACGGTCGGCTACTTCGGCAAGATGCTCGGCGAACCCCAGGGCACCGACTTCTACTGCTGGACCCTGGCCGACGAGTTCAACAACCGGGTGACGCTCTCCGATCTGGCCCCCTACGGCGTCTTCACGTCGAGCGGGGCGAGCGCCCCCTGACCCCGCGGCGTCGCCGACACCAGGCCCGCCCTGCCCTCTCGCGCCATCCCTTCATCGATTCGAGGAGTTCGCATGTCCATCCGCACTTTCTGTCTGGTCCTCGCCTTCGCCGGCGTCGTCGCGTGCGACAACAGCTCGGGCAACACCGTGTTCGTGCTGCCCGACGCGGTCGGTGACACGAAGACCCCGGACGTGGTCGTCCCCGACACCACCCCTCCCAACCCCGACAGCAAGCTCGTGGCCGTGCTGAAGGATCCCTCGGGCGCCGTGGTGACGGAGGTCGACGAGATCCACCACTTCGGCACGCCGCCGGCCGGCTCGCCCTGCCCGACCCCGCTCGGCACGCTGGAGGTCACGAACAACAGCACCGTCGACGCCACCGTGACCGTGTCCGTGCGCGACATCGTCGCCATCGACTTCACCCCCTCGGGCGCGGTCACCGTGGGCCCGGGCGAGACCAAGGTCATCGAGATCGAGTTCGACTGCAGCTCGACCGACGACATCAGCACGGTGATGGACGTGACCATCACCAACGGCACCGAGAGCAACAACTTCTCCACGGCGCTGAAGCTCGACGTCCAGGGCGCGCCCTAGAGACTCGATCAGTTTCGACAAACCGTGGGATCGACACGGGATCGGGGCTGGGATCTACTCGGTGGCCAAGGAGGTCACCGATGGCTGAGAGATGGGATCCGCCGGTAGAGTTGAGCGAGCGCGAACAACGGCTGATGGCTCGGGTGAAGAAGCGGCCGCTGTTCCGGTTTTTCCGTGAGCACCGGCACGAGCTGTTCGATGACGCGACCCAGGCCAAGCTGCTGGAGGCCTACGGGCCGCCGCGTGGCAAGGACGCGCTGCCGCCGGCACAGATGGCGTTGGCGATGCTGATGCAAGCGGCGTTCGGAGTGCCGGACCACGAGGTGCCTGAGCTCACGGCGTGTGACACGCGCTGGCAGATGGTGCTCGATTGCCTGGGTGCGGATACCCCGGTGATCAGCCAGGGCAGTGTCTTCAACTTCCGAATGCGTGCCATTGAGTACGGGTTCGACCAGTTGCTCATCGAGCGGACCGTGCAGCTCGCGAAGGAGACCAAGGGCTACAGCGCCGCCACGCTGCGGGCGGCGTTGGACTCGAGCCCGCTGTGGGGCGCCGGGCGGGTCGAGGACACGTTCAACCTCATCGCGCGGGCTGCGGCGCTGGTGGTGCGTTCGGCGGCCGAGCGGCTGGGTCAGCCGGTGAACGAGGTCGCCCGGATGGCGGGAATCCCACTGGTGACGGCGTCGAGCGTCAAGGCGGCGCTGGACCTCGATTGGTCGGATGAGGCCGCGCGGACCGAGGGCTTGCGGACGTTGCTCGGCCAGGTCGATGCGCTTGAGAAGTGGCTGGCAGCGGAGCTGGCCGAGGCGTGCCAGCAGCCGCCACTCGAGGCGCAGTTGGAGACGCTCCGGCAGGTGCGCGAACAAGACATCGAGCCGGACCCTGACGGCGGCGGCCCCCGCATCAAACGCGGCGTCGAGCGCGATCGGCGCATCAGCATTCACGATCCGGACATGCGCCATGGCCGCAAGAGCACGAGCAAACGCTTCAATGGGTACAAGCAGCACGTGGTGAGCGACCTGGACATCCCGGGATTGATCCGGGGCGGGCTGGTCACACCAGCCAACGTCCCCGAGGCGGAGGCCGCCGGTCCGCTCATCGCCAAGGTCGAGTGTCAGGGTGAGCCGCTCGGCGAGTTGCACATCGACCGGGCGTATGTCGACAGCGCGCCGGTGCGCGAGCGACCGGCGCTTCGCCTGGTGGCCAAGCCGCATCCGGTGGGAAACCAGGGCCGGCTGAGCAAGGCGGAGTTCGCGCTGGACTTCGAGGCGATGACCATCCGCTGCCCTGGCGAAGTGACGATGCCGATGCAGCTGGGCAAGATCGTCAGTTTTCCCGCAGCGCGTTGCGCCGCATGCCCGCTGTCCTCCCGATGCACGACCGCACACACCCGGGGGAGGCAAGTCCGCATCCACGAACAGGAACCCCTACAGGCGAGGCTTCGCGCCGCCCAACGCACGCCGAAAGGCCGCGCAGCCTACCGCGAACGGGTCGCCATCGAGCACGGCTTGGCCCGCATCGCCCAACTCAAGGGCACGCGCGCCCGCTACCGTGGCCGCGAGAAGAACGACTTCGACCTTCGCCGCCACATCGCCGTCAACAATTGCTACGTTCTCGACGGCTTGTGGCGCGCGGTGGCCTAATTGGTCAAGTCTCTCGTCGGTGGCTGAATCGTGGGGTCCCCGGGGTCGGGGGAAGGCGGGATCTCGGGCGCCGCTCCTGGCACCGCCGCGCGGGCCTTTTGGACCACGGACGCGGCCCCGGCGAGCAAGGCGCCGCCTAGGATTTTGCGACGGCTCCACATGGTCAGCCTCCCTCGGGGTGATGGTGACTCGGCATGTCGGGCGCCGGCGCGGGTTCGGGGGGCTTCAGCGGCTCGACCGCGGTCGGCGAGGGCGGCAGGTCGAGGCCGATGGCGTGCTCGAGGCTGGCGCGGGCGACCCAGTAGTCGCGCACGGCCTCGAGATAGCCCTGATACGCCGCGTAGGCGTCGCGTCGTGTTTGGATGAGCTGAAAGGGCGCGATGAGCATGAAGTTGTACTCCTTGAGGCTGAGCGCCACGACGCGCTCCCACAGCGGCACCACCTTGTCGCGGTAGTGGATGGCCACCTCGCGCGCCACCGCCAGTTCGACCTCGGCCACTCGCAGCTCGGAGAGCACGGCGACCACCAGCGCCCGCAGCGCGTGCAGCGCCCGCGCGGAAGCCGAGTATTTCGAGGCCCTGCACGCGCTGCGCCCCTGGCCGCCGTCGAAGAGCGGGATGCTCAGGCTCAGCGAGGGCCCAAGCACCCAGGCCCCGTCCGGCTCGCGTTCTGCGCTTGCGCCCACGTCCAGCGTCTCAAAAAGCCGCGTCCGCGACTCGGACTTCGAGGCCCGCGCCCGCGAAGCCAGCTCGCGCCGCGCCGCCTGAACCTCCAGCCGGTCCAGCGCCTTCGCCTGCAGCGCCTCAAGCGGCGGCTCGACCTCGGGCACCGCCGGGAGCTGGTCGGACATGGTCCAGCCGACCTGCCCGCCCGACGCCCCCATCGCGCGGGTCAGCGCCTCGCGAGTCCGCTTCGCTTCACCGCGGCTCTGGAGCAGGTCCACGCGGGCTTGCTGCGCTTCGGCTTCGACCGCCGCCAGCTCAAGCTCGCTCATGTTCCCGGCGGCGGCCACGCGCTGCGCCAACTCCGCGGCGGCGTCGGCAGCCGTCGCGATGTCGCCGTGGACTCGCAAAATCGCCGCCGCCGCCTGGGCGTCCCAGAAGGCTTGGCGGGTCTGGGCTGCTAGCTCAAGCGCCGCCGCCGCCACCTCGAGCTTGACGGACTCCATGTGCTCGCGGGCGACGCGCTTGCGGGCGGGCAAGGTGAAGAGCGAGAGCAGGCTTTGCACCACGTCGATGCCGACATTCAGCCCGCCGCCACCGCTCATGGGGAAGCGCAAGCTCCCCGACCCCTCGGGGTTGGCGAGCAGCCCGGCTTGCACGAACTCCGCCCGCGCGACCCCCAGCGATTCGAAAGTACGCTGAAGGTGCGGGCTCTGTAGAAGTGCCACCTGAACCGCCGAATCCGCCGTCAGCGGCTCGCTAAAGAGCCCGCGCACCGCCCGCGCGATCGCGTCGTCGTCACCGCCAGCGCTCTCCCAGTGCACCTTCTGGCCGATCCGCGCCTCGACCCTGGCCTGTACGTCGCGAAACGCCGCCTCCCGAGAGGGGCGTGCGCAGCTCGCGACGGCCAGACTCGACAACAGAGCGAGCGCCGCCACATGCCGGCGAGAGTATCGAGTCATACGGGACTCCGGGTGGCGTCCGGGTCAGAGCCTGTCAGTGGTCGCGAGAGACCCAGTAGCGGCTGGCGTTGTCGTGACTCGCGAAATATAGCACCGCGTCGCCGGGCAAAGCTAAGATCACGGCCGTGGCCTTGTCGACCGGCTCGCCCGACACCGGATCTTTCGCGGTCCGCGTCGCCGCTTCGTTGAGCAGCTTCGCTTCGCAGTTCGGGCAGCATCCATAATAGGTGCGGCCCTCGACCTTCACGGGGATCTGCGGGCGAGCGAAGAACTTGTCGTTCACCATGCAGACTTCGCTGGCCTCGACGATCGGCAGGTCCCGTGCGGCGGGTGCCGAAGGCTGCTCAGGGGCGGCTGCCGTGGCTGGAGCGACAGCGGGTGCCGCGGGCTGCTCGGGAGCCGCTGCCGTAGCTGGTGCGGCAGCAGGTGCCTCCGGGTGCATATGGGCCGGGTCATGCGGCGCGGTGGGGGAGCAGGCGCCCAGACCCCACAACGCGAGGACGGCCCCGTAGGCGAGGGAGTTCTGCGAGGTCTTGGTGACTGGTGTGAGTGTGATCACGGCTGCATCTCCGTCTTCGAGCCGCACTGGCCCATGGTTTTTCCCATGTAGGGGTTGGCAACTTTCTCGGTGGTCTGGACCCACTTCTTGTAGCCCTTCGCCATCGGACAGGTGAACGCGTGCAGTCCCCGGCCGAGGTGCTTGTCTGCGGCGACGAGGCCGATGAATGCCTTCGAGATCTCGCCGAAGATCAATCGGGCGGCTTCGATGTCCTTCGCGTCGGCAAAGGTCGCGGCGGCTTTGGCGATCGGCTCGTAGTGGTGACCAAGATGGCCCTCGCTCGGCTCGACCTTCGCCGCTTTGGTGAGCGCGGCGGCGCCGGCTTTTGCGTGCGCGAAGTCATCGTCCGCGAGCGCGGCGCGCGCGGTCTCGTAGGCCGCCGCGATGGCCTGCGACGGGGAGTCGTCTGCCAGCGCGACCGGGGCGGGCACCAAGAGGCCGGCCGTCAGCGCGCTGAGGAGGAAGGGACGCAAGGAAAGCATGGAGGCTCCTGGGTGGAATTGAAGAAGACGGGTCGTCGAAGTGCGCGTCAAGTGTGTGTAACTCATTCGGTCACAGCGGCAGGACTTGGTGCCGGCGCGCTCATCATCATCGAGTGCATGGGCATGGCGCGCTCGAAGTCGCCCGCCGCCCGGTACTGAAACCAGTACCAGCCGGTGCAGGCCCCCGCGACCAAACCCCCGACGATGAGCAGCACGCCCGCGGCCTGCAGCAGTTTGGCCGGCGCCTCTTTCGACGCTCGGTGCAACAGCACCAAGCCCGCGGCGACCGCGAAGATCTCCAGCATGCCGGCGATGTCTCCCAAGAACTCAGCCATGGTCACTCTCCTTTTGTGCGAGCGGCTAGGGCGCCGCCCGCGGGTCAATCGTCACACGTCGGTGCGCCGCAGCCGCAGCGCATTGCTCACCACGGACAGCGAGCTGAGGCTCATCGCCGCCGCCGCGATGACCGGGCTCAGCAGCAGCCCGAACCACGGGTAGAGCACGCCGGCCGCAATCGGGACGCCGGCGGCGTTGTAAGCGAAGGCGAAGAAGAGGTTCTGCTTGATGTTGCTCATGGTGCGCCGGCTGAGGCGTCGCGCCCTGGCGATGGAGCGGAGGTCACCCTTGACCAGGGTCACACCCGCGCTCTCCATGGCCACGTCGGTGCCGGTGCCCATCGCGATGCCGACCTGCGCCTGGGCCAGGGCCGGGGCGTCGTTGACGCCGTCGCCGGCCATGGCCACGACGTGACCCTCGGCTTGGAGCCGCTTGACCACCTCGGCCTTCTGGTCCGGCAGGACCCCAGCGATGACCTCGTCGATGCCGAGCGTGCTCGCCACGGCCCGCGCGGTGGTCTCGCTGTCGCCGGTCAGCATGACGATGCGGATGCCCTCGCCGTGCAGCGTCTTGATGGCTTCCAGTGTGCTCTCCTTGATCGGATCGGCCACGCTGACGATGCCCGCCGCTTGGCCGTCGACGGCGACGAACATCGCGGTCTGGCCCTCGGTGCGAAGCTGCTCGGCGCGCGCGACGAACTCGCTTGGGTCGATGTTGAGGCTCTGCAAGAGCGCCGCGTTGCCCAGCGCCACGGTCCGGCCGTCGACCTCGCCGCGCACCCCCTTGCCGGTCATCGATTCGAACGCTGTCACCTCGGTGAGCTCGACGCCGCGGGCCGCTGCGCCGTCAACGATGGCGCTCGCCAGCGGGTGCTCGCTGCCACGTTCGAGGCTGGCGACCAGGCGCAGCAGCTCGGACTCCTCAAGCCCGGCCCCCACGACCACGCCCACCAGCTTGGGCTTGCCCTCGGTGAGCGTGCCGGTCTTGTCGACGACCAGGGTGTCGACCTTGCGCAATACCTCGATGGCTTCTGCGTTTTTGAAGAGGATGCCCATCCCCGCAGCCTTGCCGGTGGCCACCATGATCGACATCGGCGTCGCCAGCCCGAGCGCGCAGGGGCACGCGATGATGAGCACCGCGACGGCGTTGATGAGCGCGTGGGCCATCCGCGGCTCGGGCCCTGCGACCGCCCAGATAATGAAGGTCAGTACGGCGGTGCCGATGACGGCGGGGACGAAGTAGCCGGCGACCACGTCCGCGAGCTTCTGGATTGGTGCGCGGCTACGCTGGGCCTGGGCGACCATGGCCACGATGCGCGCCAGGAGGGTCTCCGCCCCGACTTTGTCCGCGCGGACGACGAGTCCGCCCGTGCCGTTGATCGTCGAGCCGATGACCCGCTCGTCGGCGTGCTTTTCGACGGGGATCGGCTCGCCGGTCACCATGGACTCGTCCACAGAGCTGGTGCCCTCAAGCACGACGCCGTCGACGGGGATCTTCTCGCCTGGGCGCACCCGCAGTCGATCGCCCACGCGCACGGCGTCCAGCGGCACGTCGGACTCGGTGCCGTCGTCGGCGATGCGGCGGGCAGTCTTCGCCCGCATCCCCAAGAGCTTACGGATGGCTTGGCTGGTCTTGCTGCGCGCGCGAAGCTCCAACACTTGGCCCAAGAGGATGAGCGTCACGATGACTCCGGCGGCCTCAAAGTAGACGGCGACCTCACCGTCTTCGCGAAAGGACGGCGGGAAGATGTCGGGAAAGAGCGCGGCGACGACGCTGTAGATGTAGGCCACGCTCACGCCGAGGCCGATGAGCGTGAACATGTTGAGGCTTCTGTTCTTCACCGACGCGACGGCCCGAACGTAGAAGGGCCAAGCCGACCAAAGACAGACGGGCGTGGCTAGGGCCAGCTCGATCCAGGTGCGGGTGCGCATCGAGAAGAGGGAAGAGACCGGTCGCCCTGGCAGCATGTCGCCCATGACAATGATGAGCAGCGGCAGGGTGAGCGCGGCTGCGAACCAGAAGCGGCGGGTCATGTCGACCAGCTCGGGGTTTTCGTCGTCGTCGTCGCCGCTGGGGTGGGTCGGCTCAAGCGCCATGCCGCAGATCGGGCAGCTCCCGGGTCCATCGCGCACCACCTCCGGGTGCATCGGACAGGTCCACGTCGCGCCGGGGGCCGCGCTCGCGACCGTCTCGGGAGTCGTGGGCGTCACGGGGGCGAGATAACGCTCGGGCTCGGCCTCGAATTTCGCCAGACAGCGGGCTGAGCAGAAGTGGAACGACTGCTCACCGTGGGTGGCGCGGTGGTGTCCGTCGCGTCCGACCGACATGCCGCACACCGGGTCGACTGCCTGGGCCGCCTCGGACGGCTGAACGGGCGGGTGTTTGTGCGCGGAATCGCTCATGACGGGCTCCAGGGTTGGTCGATCGCGAGGTGCTGGGGAAGGACCGCACCGGCGGCGGCGCCCCCCCGCCCCGATGTCAGTGGGTCACGTGCTCGGCTGCTCGTCGACGCAGCTCCTCGACGTTGCTCGCGTCGTCGGTGGTCAACTCAAGACCCTGGTCGCCCACCTGTTTCACGGTGAGGTCTGGCAGGTAGAGCGGGCAGCCGGGCATGCCTTCGTGGCCCTGCGTGCGCCCGAACGCGAGGTGGCACTGGACGTGGGCCGTCAGCTTCGCCATGTCGACGCCGAGCTGAAAGTACATCCGAACGCCGCCGTCGATAGGCTCGACGGACACGACCGGCCCCATCAGCGGGCACGCAGAGCGGACCTCCGGTCCAAACTGCTTGCACTTTTCATCTTCAAACCCTTCAAGCGCCTTGGCGGCCTCCAGATGGGCGGTCGAGTGCTGCTCGAATCGCCGCGCCTGCGCCCGATGCCACTCCGTGGGGTTGTACTGGCCCCATTGCTCCGGGTGGTTGAACCCCTTGGAGGCGGCCGGCCCCCTGAGCCCGCGAGCCCCTGGCGGCGTCTTGGTGCCTATCGCCGTCTCGTCGTACCGGGCGTCGTGGGCTCGGGCCTGCTGCGCGTCCCGCGCCGCCTGCTCGCGGTGAGCCTCGGCGCTCATGTCCTCGGGCTTCGCGCCCGTGGTCGCACAGCCACCAACCACAGCCACCATCGCGGCGCCGAAGATGGCGCTAATCCGCGTGAAAGCTTGCGAACTCATGTTCCGTCCTCCTGTGATTCGAGCGCCAGTTTCGCTCGGCAGCCCTGGGTACAGCACGAATCGTGCCAGGGGGGCGCGGCGGTCGCTTCGCCGGCAGGTTCAAAGGTGCGCCGCCAAATGCTGCGGGTCCGGCGGGTGCCCGGGTGCGGCGAAGTATCCTGATCGGTTACCCTTGTGGCCGATTCGGTCATCGGCCAAGCAGGCGCTTGGCGCCCGAAGCGGCGCGCGATTGGCGCGCTTTGTGCAGCGGCCTGGACCGTTCACATGGAGCAATCGATGGCAGACGAGCCAGGTCCGAATCTTGCTGAGAGCGCCATCCCCACGCGAGGTCCGCGCGTTCTCGCGCGACAGCTCGCCATCGGGTTCGGCTTGGTCTCCATCGTCGCCGTGGTGATGTGCGGGGCCTTGCTCCTGCAGCTCGTCCGCGTCGGCGATCTCGTCGATCGGATGCGCCATGGCGAAGACCCCATTCGCCGGGGCGCGCAACTGGTCACCGCCGTCCGCGAGCAGTACATCCACTTCGCCCACACCCTGATTCAGGCTGACGACAGCCATGTTGACCACTACCAGGAGTGGGCGGCCAAGGTCCTCGCCGACCTCGCGGCTATTGAGGCCTATGTGCCGGCGCCTGAACACTGGCGGGTCGACGAAATCCGGCGCAGCAGCACGGAGCTGGACCGGCTATTTCGCGACCAGCTCGTCCCGGCCCTCCACGTTCGCGACGTCGACGCGCTGCGACTCGCCCATGACCGGGCTGAAGCGCTCGCCGAGACCGCCGCGGAGCACGCAGACGCGGTCGCCCAGGCGGTCGAGGGGCGGATGGTGGGGGCGCACATCTCGGCGACCGACGTCACTCGGGTCGGACTCATACAGGGGCTGATTTGCGTAGGCCTGGTCCTGTTTCTCTCCGTCGGTTTCACCCTTCGTCTACGGCGCTCCGTGCTGACGCCGCTGGGGCGGCTGACCGAGGCCGCGCGGTCCTTCGGCGCGGGCGAACTGCACCGGCGGCTCGGGCCGATCGGGCGCGGCGAACTCCAAGAGGTGGCTTCGGCGTTCGACCGCATGGCCGACGAGCTGGGCGCGCGGCAAAAGCAGCTCGTGCAGGTCGAGCGGATGGCGGCCATCGGGCAGTTCGCGGCCGGCGTGGCCCACGAGATGAACAACCCCATCGGCATCATCCGAGGCTATCTCAAGACGATGGGGCCCGAGGAGCCGCCCGACCTGCTGCGCGAGGAGCTGCGAATCCTCGACGAAGAGGCGGCGGCGTGCCAGCGGATCGCCGAGGACTTGCTGGCCTACGCGCGGGTGCCCCAGCTCGCGCTTGGGCGTGTGGAGATGGATGCGTTTCTGAAGGAATCGATCCGTAGGTTGAGTGAGGCCGGCGAGTTTGAAGAGGCGCGGGTGCTGGTCGAGGCGGAGGCGGGAGTGGTCCGGGCCGATCACGCGCGGCTGCGTCAGGTCGTCGCGAATCTCGTGCGGAACGCCGTGCAGTTGGCACCCGCGGGTGAGCTGGTGAACGTGCGCGGTGTCCGACGGGCCGACGGCGGGTACGAGTTTCGCGTGTCAGATCGAGGCCCCGGAGTGCCGGCGGAGGCGCGCGAGCAGATCTTCGAGCCGTTTTACTCCCGGCGCGCGGGCGGCTCGGGGCTGGGACTCGCGGTGTGTCAGGGCTTGGTCGCGGCGCATGGCGGCCAGATAAGCGTCGAGGAGCGCGAGGGCGGGGGCGCCACCTTCCGCGTCGTGCTCCCCTCGGAGCCTCCTGTGCGGGACTTTGAGGGAAACGCCTCGTGAGCGCGCACGGCGAGCGCCCCGGCGTCCTTGTCGTCGACGACAAGCGCAACATGCTTAGCCTGATGAGCAAAGTGCTGGGTGACGGCGTGCGCGTGCTCACGGCCGAGAGCGGCGAAGAGGCGGTGCGGCTGCTCGAGCGCGAAGCCGTCCAGGTCGTCCTGTGCGACCTGAAGATGGAGGGCCTCGGCGGGCTCGACGTGCTGGTCGCGTGCAAACGGCTGCGCCCCCAGCCTGAATTCATCCTGATGACCGCCTACGCGACCGTCGGGACCGCGGTGGAGGCGCTGCGGCTTGGCGCGTACGACTACCTGACCAAGCCGTTTGACCCGCAAGACGCGCGGGCCATCGTGATGCGAGCCCTCGGGCGCGCCGGACCAGCGCTCGGCGATGGTGCGCATTCGAGCGAAGTGCTCCCGGGGATGCTGGCTCGGAGCCGGGTCATGCACGAGCTGGGCGACTTGGTGCGCCAAGTGGCGAATAGCGCGGCGACCACGCTCATATTGGGGGAGACCGGGACTGGCAAAGAGCGAGTCGCGCGGGCGGTGCATGAGCTCGGGCCGCGGGCGAGTCAGCGCTTCATCGCGGTGAACTGCGCGGCCATCCCTGCCGAGCTGCTGGAGAGCGAGCTGTTCGGCTACACTCGGGGCGCCTTCACCGGGGCGGCGCGAGACCGCGCGGGCCTCTTCGAGGAGTCCAGCGGTGGCTCGATCTTCCTCGACGAGATTGGGGATATGCGCCCGTCGCTTCAGGCAAAGCTCACCCGCGTCCTGGAGGAACGGACCGTCCGCCGCATCGGCGACTCCCACGAGCGCGCCGTCGATATGCGCATCGTCGCGGCGACCCATCGAGACCTCGAGTCGATGGTGCACAACGAGGCATTTCGCGAGGATCTTTGGTATCGCCTCAACGTCGCGGTGATTCGTCTGCCGCCGCTGCGCGCGCGCCGGGACGACATCGAGCTTTTGGCGGTGGGTTTCCTGCGGGAGCTCGCGGCCAGCCTCCCCGGGCGCCGCGTGCTGGGGTTCTCCCCGACGGCGCTGTCGGCCATGGAGGCGTACGACTGGCCGGGCAATGTGCGCCAGCTTCGCGCGGCCGTTGAGCGGGCGTGCGTCGTGAGTCACGACGAGCGAATCCAGGTCGGTGATTTGCCCCCGGAGGTTCGAGGCGAGGCGCGAGCACAGGGGACGACGTCCAAGGGAGCCGGAGCCTTGGGGACGCTGCCATGGGGGGAAGCGATGGAGCGTGGTCGGCGCGATCTCGGGCGAGCCTATCTGCAGGAGGTCCTCGAGCGCCACGATGGCAACGTCGCCGCGGCCGCCGAGCACGCGGGGGTGGAGCGGGAGAGTTTTTATCGCCTGCTACGCCGCTACGAGGTGGAGCCGGGTCGGTTTCGGGACGGGGGTCCGATGTGACCGACTCGACCACGTGCCTGTGACCGATTCGGATACGCGGTGGTGCCCGGGCATCTGGTCCGGCGCGTCGTTGGGCCGAATGGCCTTGTAGGACCGGGACCAGCCGACGGTGCGGAGAGGCGGCTCGCGCTGGCACGGTCTCTGCAACCGTCACCCGCCGTGACCTCTGCGCTCCCCATAGTTCTGATCATCGTGACCTCGTTCCTCCAGGGAGCGTGTGGAGCGGGATCGTCGCTGCTGCGCGAGCACCCGGAGTTGGCACCCGGCGCAACCACCTGGGAGGCGCTACAGCGATCCGCAGCTCGCGCCGACGACGCACCGGTTGGCGCGGCCCGGGGACGCGACGGCAGCTTTCCGGCCACCTTCCGCGGGTTGGTCGACCTGGCGCTTGAACGCAGTCCCGCCGTGGCCGCGGCGTGGCAGGCCTGGCGCGGCCAGAGCGCGCGGGTTGGGATGGCCGGCGCGCTCCCCGACCCGCGAGTCACGTACACGTGGCTCCCGTTGCCGGTGGAGACGCGCGTCGGTCCCAACGAGCACCGCATCGCCGCGATGCAGGTCATTCCGTCCATCCCCGCGCTGGTCGCGCAGCATGCGGGCGCAACAGCGCGCGCCCGGGCGGCCGGCCACGCATACGAAGCCGCCGTCTTGGAGATGTTGAGCGACCTGAAGTCGACCGTCGCCCAGGTGCGCTACTTCCAGCGCGCCGCGGCGACTGTCGACCTGAATATCGGGTTGGCCACCGAGCTCGCCGCCGCCGCCGCGGAAGGCTATGGCGACGACCGCGGGACGCTGTCTGACGTCAACAAGGCGCGCGCCCAGCTCGCCCAACTCCACTACGACAGGGTCCGCTTCGACGAGCTGCTCCGGGCCGCGGTCGCGAGGCTGAACGCGGTGTTGGATAGGGCTCCGGGCGCCGACGTCCCCGCCCTGGACCCCTGGCCCGCGGGCCCCGTGCCCGCAGATGTGGAGCCGCTCTACGCGATCGCACTCAAGCGCGAGCCTCGCCTGCGCGAGACCGACGCCCAGATGGAATCAGACCAGGCCGCGGTCCGTGAGGCCCGCTCGCAGTTCTTCCCCGACCTCGAGCTCGGCGTGCAGTACATGGCCAACGGACCCGCGCGCATGCCGGGCGTGGTCGACAGCGGAGATGACTCGGTGGGTTTTTCCATCGGGTTGCGGGTGCCGCTCTGGTTCGGCAAGCACGTCAGCCAGGTGCGCGCCGCGGAGGCCGACCTGGCCCGGCGCGTCGAGCTGAAGCGAGGCCAGGTCAACGGATTATTGGCGCGCATCGAGGAGGCGCTCTACCGGTTGCGCAACGCCGCGCGGCTTGAGGCGTTGTATGAAGAGTCGCTTCTGCCCGAGGCGTCGCGCGCCATGGCTGACGCGGAAGCGTGGTATCGGGAAGGTGTCGGCGGCTACACCGATTTTCTGGAGGCGCGCGGCACCTTCTACCAGTTTGGCTTGGCGCGCGAACGTGCCGCCGCCGACCGCGTGCAAGCGGAGGCCGCTCTGGAGCGGCTCGTGGGCCTCTCGCTCGCGGCCGTGGGCCAAGCTTCGGGCCAAGGTGAACCGTGATGGCGCGGACCCTGCTCATCGGCGCGTGTCTGCTCGCGGTCGGCGTCTCGGCCTGCACCGCGCGGGCCTTGAGGGTGCGCCAGGGCGCAAGCCGGCTGCCCGCGGCGGGGCTCTCGTTTCGGGAGGCGGCCGGGGATGGCGCGACGTCGACTCGCGCGCTTGAGGCGGAGCCGCCGGTGGTGGGCGCGATGGCCGGAGCGCCTCGACCGACGCCGTCGAGTGGCCTCAAGCCCGCCGACCTCGATTTCCTCGGGCTGGCCATCGACGAGACCCTCTGGACGCAGGCGTCCGCCGAATCCTACGACATGCCGAGCCCCATCGCCGAGACCTCCGCGCTCACGGCGTTCTTCGCCCGGAGTCAGGCGCTGCGGGCCGCGCGGAGTCGACTCGATGCGCGGCGGGGACGGCTGGGGCAGGCCCTGTATCTGGAGCGGTTGGTGGAGCAATACCAAGGGTTTGCCAGGCGGCCTGACAATCGCGAGGCGGCCTGGCCGCTGCCCGGTCCTGAGGCGCTTCAGGGGACTGCGGTTCAGCGCGACGTGGCGCTCGCCCTTGAGGAGTTCCACGCCACCGTGCTGGACCTGATGACCGGGTTCATCATGGCGTTTCACGAAGCTCGCTACCAGCGCAGCGCGGTCGCGACCTACGGCGCGAACCTGACGCTGAGCCGGCGATTCGCCGACGTGGTGCGGGCGCGCTACGCGTCGGGTCAGGCGCGCAAGGCGGACCTCTTGAAGGCGGAGATGCGGCTGGCCGAGATGACCCAGATGCTCGGCACGGCGCGGGACGCGTTGGCGGCTGCTGAGTCGCGGCTCGGGTCGGTGCTGGATGTCGCCGCGCCGGTCGCCGCGGGCGAGGCGGCGCAGCGCCCTGATGTGCCTTCGTTGGCCGGCGTGCGGAAGGCGGCTCTGTCGGCGCCCGACCTGAAGATCGCTGAGCTTGAGTGGGGGCGTGCCCAGGCGACGCTTGAGCTGGTGGAGCGCCGTGTGGTGCCAGACCTCTCGAGCGGGCTCAGCGAGCAGCTCGCAGGCTCGTCGCCGCTCGGATTTCCGGCGCACTACGTCACGGGCAGCCCCTTCGCCGAGGAGCTTCGAGACCGCGTGGCGGCGCGCGCCCGGGCGTTGGGGCAAGCTCGCACCGGGATCCCGGCAGAGGCCGAGCGCGTCTGGGCCGCGCTGAGCGAGTCGGCGCGGGTGGCGCGCCTGCATCGGCGGGTCCTGGTGCCCAAGGCGACCGACGCGCTGGCGTCGACCGAATCGGAGTACCGGGTGGGTCGGGCGACCTACCTCGAGCTCGATGACTCCCAGCGACAGTGGCTGCGCGTGTCTTTGGAAGCCGCTCGCGCCGAGCGGGAGGCCCACGTGGCGGCCTCGCGTCTGCGCAGGTCCCTGGGCCGATGGCCCGGGCCGTCGGCCGCGACCGAGGACTCGGAGGAAGTGCAGTGAATACCGATACGACCCGCTCCGATGAGAGCGACGCATTGCCGCTGGAAGAGCGAGTGCTCGCGGGTCTTGCGGCGATGCAACCGACCGAGTCCGCGCGCTGGGTTTGGCGCGTCGCGGGGCTGCTGCTGCTCGCCGGTGGGCTGGTGTTGGCGGTGTCTTGGGCATGGCCGACGTGCGGTGCGGGCGGCGCACCGGCGACCCCGCCCGCCGCGTCGGCGGCTGATGCGACGCAGTACACCTGCGGCATGCATCCCGAGATCGTCCAGGACGAGCCGGGGAACTGCCCGGTCTGCGGCATGAAGCTCACGCCGACCAAGAGTCAGGCTGGCAAACGCAAAAAGCGAGTCACCGGCGAGCAGGCCTGCAAGGGGCGGGAGATCCTGATGTACCAGGCCCCGATGGACCCGAACTACACCAGCCCGTCGCCGGGGA
>JACKFB010000032.1 GCA_020632695.1 Deltaproteobacteria bacterium | reverse complement strand
AGCACGAGCGGCTGCGCGTGTCGGGGGTGGCCCACTGCATCGACTACCGCAGCCAGGACTTCCACGAGGAGGTCATGCGCATCACCGGCGGAGACGGCGTGGACATCGTGCTGGACGCGCTGGGGGGCGAGGCGCTGGCCAGGAGCTACCGCTGCCTGGCGCCGCTCGGCCGGGTCTACGCTTTCGGCGCGTCGTCCTTCGCGCCCGGCAAGCGACGCAGCCTCCTGGCCGCCCTCGAGGGGGTATGGAAGATGCCGACCTTCCGCCCGTTGGCGTTGATGGACAAGAACCGCGGCGTCCACGGTGTGAACCTCGGCCATCTCTGGGAGCGCACCGAGCAGCTCAACGCGATGCTGGGCGAGATCCTCGGACTGGTCGCCGACGGCACCTTCGAGCCGGTGGTCGACCGCAGCTTCCCCTTCGACCAGGCCGCCGACGCCCACACGTACATCCAGGACCGCAAGAACTTCGGCAAGGTGCTCCTGGTGCCCTGACCGTCCGGGCCTGGACCTGCGGGCGCGCGCCGCCGATACTGGCGGCCCCGCCCCCATGCGCGACGAAGGCCCCACCATGAGCACGGTGACCCATCGACTGACGACCGCTCTCCTCCTGGGAGCGCTGGGCGTCGCCTCGGGCCTGGGGTGCGACGGTGGGGGCGAGGGGGTGCAGGCCGCGGTGCCGGACGTCCTCGCCGACGCGGCCACGGACGCGCCCGCCGCGCCCGAGGTCACGGCGCCGGCTGCGTCCACCTCGAAGCTGGTGGTGCTGGACCGGCTCGGCTTCGCGCCCGAGACGTCGCCCGGGGTGGGAGACGGCTTCGACCTGGACGGCCGGGTGAGCGGGCCCGGCGACCCCGGCGGCTGCTTCGAGCCCGACCTGGTGAGCCCGGCCGGGCTGCCGGGGGTGGACAACAAGCTGGGCACGCTGCTGCCGCTCTTCGCCGTCGCGGGCATCGGCGCCGCCGACGCGCTGCTCCAGAACAGCGTCGACGAGGGCGGGCTGCTGTTGATGATGCAGATCGACGGCGTGGACGACCTGCGCGACGACGACTCGGTGACCATCACCGTGCGCACCGGCCAGGGCAAGCCGCTGATGGCGACGGACGGGCTGATCCTCCCGGGGCAGACCTTCCACCTGCGCCCCGACTCGCCCGACACGCGCACCGAGAGCGGCCGCATCGAGGGGGGCATCCTGACGGCGGGCCCCGTCGACACCTGGCTGCGCGTCCGCGTGCTGGGCCTCGACTACGAGCTGCCGGTCCACGGCGCCTGGATCCGCGGCCGCGTCACCGAGGAGGGCGGCCTCGCCGACGGCGTCATCGGCGCCGGAGTGGCCATCACGGACCTGCAGAAGATCGGCGACCGCGACAGCGCGGTCGGCGGCGCCATGGAGCTGCTCTTCGCCGAGGGCGGCGACCTGGCGCCCGACGCCACCGGCGCCTGCCAGCAGGTCTCCGCCAGCCTGGCCTTCACCGCGGTGTCGGCCTTCCTCTTCGAGGACCCCGAACCCTGAGCCTCTCCGACGACCCTGGACCGCCATGCCTGCCCGCTCCCCGTCGCCTCTGTCCCTCGCCCTCTGCGCGCTGGCGATGGCGCTGCTGACCGCGTGCCCGTCCGACAGCACCGACCCCGCGGACGCCACCGCGGACACGGCCCAGGACACCGTCGCTGACTCCGGGGCCGACGCCGGGGCCGAGACCGACGCCGGGGCCGAGACCGATTCCGGGGCCGAGACCGATTCCGGGGCCGAGACCGATTCCGGGGCCGAGACCGATTCCGGGGCCGAGACCGATTCCGGGGCCGACGCCGGGGCCGAGACCGACGCCGGGGCCGAGACCGATTCCGGGGCCGACGCCGACGCCGGGGCCGACACCGACGCCGGGGCCCCCGAGTGCTGTTGGCTGGACTCGCAGTGCGGCGCCGGAAAGACCTGCGCGAAGCTGCCCGCCCAGTCCTCGCTCGGGATGTGCGAGCCGTCGCCGCCGTCCGGGAAGTGCTGGGATGACACCGAGTGCGACACCGGCGAGCAGTGCGATGGCGCGGTGACCTGCCCTTGCGGCACGGGCTGCACCAACGGCGCTCCCGGGACCTGCCAGGCCCGGGGCGGCTGCTGTGAGACCGACGCCGACTGCGAGGGCGGCCAGGTGTGCGCTCGGGGCGCCGGCGCCGAGCACTACGGCCGCTGCATGCCGCCGGTCGCCACCGGCCAGTGCTGGGACGACGGCCAGTGCTCGCCGGGCCAGGCGTGCACGAACGCGTTCTTCTGCCCGTGCCAGTTGGATTGCGGCGCAGCGGATGTGCCGGGGAGCTGCCAGGATCTGCCGTCGGGCTGCTGCACGTCCGACGCGGGCTGCGCCGCCGGGCAGGTGTGTGAAGGCATCACCACCTCGCTGCCCGGGACGTGCAAGCCCTCGCCCGCCGGCCCGACCTGCGCGGGCAACGTCCCCTGCTGCTGGACCGACGACGACTGCGGCGCCGGCTTCCGGTGCGAGGGCGCGCTGGCCTGCGGGTGTCTGGCGCTCTGCCCGAACTGCGGCAACTGCGCGCCGGACCAGCTCGGCCTCTGCCAGCCGGTGCTCGACAGCTGCTGCACCACCGACGCCGAGTGCGGCGCGGGCTACGTCTGCGGCGACCTGGGCATCAACACCAACATCGGGCCCTGCAAGCCCGCCCCGCCGGCGGGGAAGTGCTGGGCGGCCTCCCAGTGCCCTCCGGGCCAGAGCTGCCAGGGCACGGTGATCTGCCCCTGTGAGGCCGACTGCGACCAGGACCAGGACGACGCCCCGGGCGACTGCGTGGGCGCCTCTCCCTGAGCACGCGTCGTCGTCGGACGGCGACGGCGAGCGGGACCGGCGTCCCGCGGGTGGCCGGGACGAGCCCCCCCTGGCCTTCTTGCCGACCGCGGCACCTCGGGCGATGCTCCGGTCGCCGGAGCGAGCCTCGCTCCGACGCCACGGAGGAACCGATGACGCATCCCTCGATGTCAGGGCGCGCCCTCGCGCGCGTCGCGGCGCTGCTCGGCCTGTGTTGCGCGATGACCACCGCGGCGGGCGACGCCCGCGCCGACGACCCGCCGCCCATGTGGGACCCCGGTCACGCGGACGACTCCAGCGGCCAGCGCGAGCGCTCGTGGCAGCTGCGCGCGGTCACCCCCGACGGCCAGCCGCCCGCGGCGCTCGAGGAGGAGCAGCTCATCGGCGGCTACGAGCAGCCACGGTGGACGGCCACCCGGCGCTTCACCACCACCCGTGCGTACGTCGTGCCCGAGGGCAAGGTGGAGGCGGAGCTGTGGGGCCGCGCGACCATCGACGGCGACGTGACGAAGTACCGCTTCCTCCAGGAGCTGGAGTTCGGCCTGCCCCACCGCTTCCAGTTCGACTTCTACTTCCGTCAGGATCTCGCGCGCCCCTCGGACGACGACGCCCAGGTCGCCGCCCAGTTCGAGGTGCGCTGGGCGCTGGCGAAGTGGGGGCGCATCTTCGCGAACCCGGCGCTGTACCTGGAGTACATCCTCAAGGACGGCTCCCCGGACGTGTTGGAGCCGAAGCTGCTCTTCTCCGGCGGCATCAGCGAGCGCTGGCACGGCGCGCTCAACCTCACGCTGGAGCAGGAGCTGTCTGGCCAGCACGAGCGCGAGTGGGGCGTGACGGGCGGGATCTCCTATACGGTGATCGACATGTGCCTCGGGTTGGGCGTCGAGTCGGTCGTCCACGCCGTCGATGTCGCCGGCTCGCGCGGCGACTTCGACTGGGAGTGGTTCATCGGCCCCAGCATCCAGTGGAAGCCGGTCAAGCGCTTCACCATCAACGTCGTGCCGATGATCGGACCGCTGAAGGACGCCGCCCGGGCCCAGATCTACCTGAACCTCGGCGTCGAGATCTGACGAGGGCTGCGGCGCGCGCGGCGTGCAACCAGCTACCGGATGAGGCGTTGCGTTCCGACGTGCGGGACCCTATCCTCGGAGGACTCGGGAGCGGTCGGTCCCTGTCCACTCGCGCGGTAGTGAGCGCTGCTCGGCACATCCCGGGGCGCTCGTGTCGCGCTCGAAACGATGAGGTCGAGATGCCCGACTACGATCAGTCGCCGAGTCTTCAGCGCGACCAGACCAACGATGAGATGACGACCCGGCTGGAGTCCGGTCCGGAGACGAAGCCCGAGCCTTTCGTCCCGAACATGGACGGGCCGGAGATCGAGCTGGCCGCGGACTACGCGCTGGCGAACGAGTGCCTGGAGGAGCCCGAACGGGACGTCTGGAAGACGATCAAGAGCATCTTCACTCGCAAGAAGAAGAAGGAGCAGCCGGACCCTGAGCCGGAGGTGGTCGAGAAGGTCGTCAAGAAGGTCAAGGTCGTCGCGGTCAGGAAGAAGACGACCGTTCAGTCGCCGGAGACCGTGAAGGAGCCGGAGAGCAGCGGCGGCTCGCCGACCACCGTGGAGTCGACGCCGACGACGCCCGAGGTGACCAAGGCGCCCGAGACGACGCCCGAGGTCAACACGACGCCCGAGACCACGGTGGAGCAGGCGCCGGAGAAGACCCCGGAGTCGTCGCCGAAGCCGGTGACGCCCCCGCCGCTCAACCCGCTCCAGCAGGTGCAGAAGGAGATCCGCGACGGGCACGCGGACAAGGCGCTGGAGCTGCTCAAGACGCAGACCCCGACCAGCCGGACGACGGTGTGGAGCGGGCTGAACAACGGCGAGCGCAAGGCGGTGACCGACCTGCTCAGCAAGGGGACCCTGGGCGACGGGCTGCTGAAGGCGCTCTTCGACGCGACCCCGAACTCGGATCTGGCCGCGCTCTACAAGCTCTTCGACGTGCGATTCGGCGTGAAGGTGGGCCAGACCAAGTCGACGAGCGACACGGGCGCCGACTGGGACGCGGCCGGGCTGCGGCGGTGCTGGGCCGTGCTGAAGGACCTGCCCGAGGAGCACGTGCGCGGCAACGCCTGGCTGGAGCACTGGACGCGCTACCAGGCCGGCGGCTCGGCCGGCGGCTACTACTCCAAGCGGGACAAGGAGTCGTCGATGGGCTACGACTCCCGCAAGATCGACGCCAAGAACGGCGCCGCCGATCGAGGCGACCCGCTCTACAAGGTCGTGCGTTTCGACAAGGTGGTGCGCCACGAGGTCGGTCACGCGGTGGACGTGAAGGTGGGCGGCTCCGCGTACACGGTGGGCAACGTGGGCGGCGGGAACTGGGAGGAGCACGGCCGGCCGAAGCTGCAGCTCGTGGAGACGATGGTCGCCGCGTCGGGCGGGGCGATCTCCAAGCTGAAGACCGAGCACAAGGCCCTGGTCATGGGCGCCATCCTGAAGGCCATGAAGGACGGCAAGCCGGAGGACACGAAGCCCAACATCGAGAAGCTGGATATCGCCAAGGGCGACAAGCCGGAGCTGAGCTCGGGCGACCTGGCGAAGGTGCTGGCCGACCCGGTGGTGACGACCTCCGAGATCTCGGGCACGGGCAAGAACCCCTGGTACAAGGCGCCCGGTCAGGGCGTGGATCTGGGCGGGCGGCACTATCAGGCGAGCTACGGCAAGACCTGGGTGTCCTACGACAGGAGCTCGTTGGCCCGGAAGGTGTCGACCTACCAGCACCGCGCGCCGGGCGAGTGGTTCGCCGAGGCGTACGCCACCTACTTCCAGCCCGACGGCGACGGCAAGATCGGCACCCTGCTCGCGGCGCGCGACCCGACGACCAAGTCGTGGTTCGACGCCAACGTCGTGCCGCAGGAGAAGAAGGAGCCGGCTCCGGTCGAGCCGGAGAAGGTCGAGAATTCCACGCCGGACTCGGGCGGCGGCGACCCGGGCAAGAAGGGCTGAGCGCGTTGACGCGGCGCGGACACCGAGGCGCGAGGGCGCTGGCGTGGGGGTTGCTGGGGGCCGCGCTCGCCGCGGGATGCGGCGGCTGCCGGCACCGGACGGACGGTCCGGGCGAGGACACGGTGAAGGCCGCGAGCCGCGGCGACGAGGAGCGGTCGATGGACGAGCAGGCGGTGACGAAGGCGGTGCGCGCGGCGCTGGACGACCAGGACGTGGAGGTGACGCTGCTCGAGGGCGCGCGGGTGCCCGGGCTGGCGGTGTTCTCGGCGGAGATCGAGTCGGAGCGCGGCGGGTACGCCACCGGGGTCGTGACCCCGTCGGGAGAGGTGCACTTCAAGCTCGACGACACGACCCAGCGGGTGATGGAGGCGCTGGGGCCCGACGCGCCGGCGGGCGTGGTCGCCACGGTGGTGGGCTTCCTCGAGGGGACGCGTGAGCCCACCTACCCGGTGGACAGCCAGGCCAGGCTGGACGGCATCGGGAAGCCCGAGTGGGCGCGGCACGTGACGCTGCCTCAGGTGAGCAAGGAGGCGGACGGGAGCCGCGTCTACGAGTACTGGGTGGAGTGTGGCGAGCCGCCGCTGTGGCGTACGCGGCTGACGGTCTCGTCGACGGGTCAGGTCAGCATGACCCAGGACGACATCTGGGAGATCACGGACGACGACGACGACGAGGACTAGGCGGTGTCGACCTTCGTCGATACGCCGGTGACCTGCCCGCACTGCCGGTCCGTCACCGAGCGCACCATCGCCACGTCGATCAACGGCCCACGCATCCCCGAAGTGGTGGGCGACATCCGCGACGGCACCTTCCAGGTCTTCACCTGCCCGGCGTGCCACCAGGAGCACGAGGTCGACGAGCCGATGGCCTTCATCGACTTCGACCAGCGGCGTTGGGTGACCATGTACCCGGCGGTGTGGGAGGCCTCGTGGCGCGGTTGGGAGGCCGAGGCCGAGAGGAACTACCGGGACACGATGATCGTGTACGCGGCGGCGGTGGTGGCGGAACTGCGAGAGGGGCTGTGGCGACGGACGGTGTTCGGCCTGGACGCGTTGCGGGAGAAGCTGGCCATCGCCGAGCACGGACTCGATGACGTCGCGATCGAGGCGCTCAAGCTGGACCTGATGCGGGGCATGCCCGAGCTGGCGGTGACGCCGCGCGCGCGGCCCCGCTTCGTCGAGGCCGACGCCGAGGCGCTGCGATTCCGAGCGGTGCGCGACGGGGTCGAGGGGGACCTCGAGCGGCCGGGCGGGGTCTCGGTGCTGGTGGTGGAGCGCGGGCGCTACGACGCGGTGCTCGAGGACGCCTGGGGCGACGCGCGCGCCCAGCTCGGCGCAGGCAGCTACGTGGACATCGGGCGCATCCTCTTCGACGGGGGCGACGCGGACGCGCTGGCCGAGCTGCTGGCCGAGGCGCGGGTGGCCGCCGTCGGGGACCCGCTCCGGTGACCCAGCGGCTCGACGACGCCCTCGCCATCGCGCGCCAGGCCGCGGAGCTCCGCCTCAAGCGCGTGTGGTCCCACCGGAAGAAGGTGGCGTCGCCGCTCGAGGTCGAGAGCGCGCTGCGCGAGCTGCGCGGTGCGCCGGCGCCCGAGCCGCTCCGGGAGTGGGCCCGGCGGTTGGGGCTCTCGGCGCTGGAGACCGAGGTCTTCGCGACGCTGGCGGCGCTGCGGACCGAGCGCGGCCTGGCCATGCAGGTGGGCGAGCTGCTGGGCACCTACGGGCGCACCACGCCGACCGTCTCGATCCTGGCGCTCATGTTGGAGCCGACCTGGGGCACCCTGGAGCTGCATGAGGCGCTGCGCGGCCACGGGCGCCTGCGTCTGCTCGGTCTCATCGACCTGCTCGACCTGGGGGCGCCGCTGGACGAGCGGCGGTTGAGCGTGTCGGACTGGGCGCTGCGGGCGTTCGCCGGGCTCTCGCGCGAGCTGCCGGAGCTGCTGCGCCCGCTGGGGTTCTGGATGGCCGAGCCCGAGCTGCCGCTGCCGCAGATCGATGAGGGGCTGCGCAGCACCGTCAGCGCTCATCTCGCGGCGGGCGCGGACCCGTGCACCGTGGTGTTCGAGGGCGAGCGGGGTGCCGGCCGGAAGCAGCTGGGGCGGGTGATGGCCGGGCGGCCGCTGCTGGTGGCCGACCTGACCCTGCTGAGCGGGGACGAGGCGGTGTTCGGCGCGGTGGTCGAGACCACGCTGGGCTTCGCGCTGGCCCACGGGGCGCTGCCGTGGTTCGAGCTGGGCGACGGGCGCGACGCCCACGGGGCGCCGGTGGTGCGCGACGTGACCGAGGAGGGCGCGGCGCGGCCGTCGGAGGCCAGCTCGCGGCCGAGCTGGCGGGAGCGGCGGCTGCTCGCGGACCGGCTCGAGGCCTACGGGGCGCCGGCCGCGGCCAGCGTCGGACCGCACGACGCGTGGCGGTGGGGTACGTCGCGCCACCCCAGCCTGCGCGTGGTCACGCCCGAGTCCGACCTGCCGGTGCAGGAGCGCGCGTGGGACGAGAGCAGCGACCGGCTCGGCGTCGCCCTCGAGCCGGCGGTGATGGCCCGGCGCTTCCCGCTCACGGTGCGGGGCATCCGCCGGGTCTCGGAGCGGGTGGAGGCGCGTCACCGGGCCGGGCTGGGAGCCTCGGTCGAGTCGCTGCTCGGTGAGGCGCGCGAGGGGCTGCGCAAGGACACGGGCATGCTGGCGCGCCCGGTGGTCACCGACCTGGGCTGGGACGACCTGGTGCTGCCCGACGACCTGCGCACGCAGATCGACGAGGTCATCACCTCGGCGCGTCATCGCGAGACGGTGCTCGGGCGCTACGGGATGCGCCGCTGGGGCAAGGGCGGCTTCCACATCCTGCTGGCCGGCGAGCCGGGGACGGGCAAGACGACGCTGGCGACGCTGATGGGCAAGGCGCTCGATCGGGAGACGCTGCAGGTCAACCTGGACCAGGTCTTCTCGCGCTACGTCGGCGAGACCGAGAAGCACCTGGTGCGCGTGTTCGCGCTGGCCGAGCGTTCGCAGTCGCTGCTGCTGCTGGACGAGGCTGACGCGCTGCTGGCCCAGCGCACCGACGTGAAGCAGGCCAACGACCGCTTCGGCAACCTGGCGGTGAACGTCGTGCTGCAGCTCATGGAGCAGTACGACATCATCAGCGTGGCCACGACCAACCGGGAGTCGGGGCTGGACGAGGCGAGCACGCGGCGCTTCAGCTATCGCTTCACCATCCCGCCGCCCGACGTCGAGCAGCGGGCCCGGCTCTTCCGGAAGATGCTGCCCGAGGGTGTGACCATCGACGCGGACCTGGACTGGGACTGGCTGGCCGAGAAGGTCGAGGTCACCGGCGGGCTCATCCGCAACATCATGATGCGGATGGCGGCCCTGGCGGCGGCGAACGGGGACGTGCTCACGACGGAGCTGGCCGCCGCGGCGGTGAACCGCGAGATGATGCAGCTCGGCCGGCTGCCCATCCGCCTGGAAGACTGAGCGCCGGGCAAGCGCGCGCTCCTTGGCGAGGGGCGATTCGGGACGTAGGATGTCGCCATCCTTACAAGTCCTGTGTCCGGAGGTGAGTGTGGAACTCCACCCTCGCACTGGTCCGTCGCGCGCCGGCTTCACCCTCGTCGAGCTGATGGTGACGGTCGCCATCATCGCCATCCTGGCGACGGTGGCGGTGACCAGCTTCCTGAAGTTCATGCGACGGGCGCGCGCGACCGAGGCGCTCGAGCAGCTCGACAAGATCTACAAGGGCGCCGCGCTCTACTACACCTCACCGCGCGTGAACGCGGCGGGCGCCAAGGTGGGCTGCCGCTTCCCGGCGAACCAGGGGCCGACGCCGGTCGAGGGGACCTGCTGCTCTTCGAACGGGTTGGGCGGCCACGACGCAAACGGGGACGAGCGCTGCGACGCCGACCCGGCGGTCTGGAGCACTCCGGTGTGGGAGGCCTTGAGCTTCCAGATGACCGATGAACACTACTACGTGTACGCCTTCGACTCGGGGGGCGAGCTTGCCGGCGCCGAGCTGATCGCGAGCGCGCACGGCGACCTGGACTGCGACGGCATCCAGTCGACCTTCCAGCGGATGGCCTTCGGCGACACCGCGGCCACCCAGGCGGAGTGCAGCATCCTGGGCTCCTCGGCCTTCTATATCGAGAAGGAGATCGAGTAGCGCGCCTCCCGGCGGGAGCGCGCGGCGGGCGGGCCTGCCTCCACCGTGACACGCGCTGCGAGGCGCAGCATCCTGGTCCCATGGATGCCCGGGTCGCACCAGAAGAAGCTGACCTCGCGCGGCTCTCGCGAGCGCTCCGCGAGGCGTTCCTGGTCCGGGCGCCTCTGGAGCCGAGCCGGCTCGACCGGCGGGATCCCGCGCTCGTGGCGGCGCTGCTGCCGGCGCTCGAGTGGCTGGCCTGCCGCTATCTGCGCAGGCAGGTCGGCGGGGCGGAGCACGTCCCTCGCGAGCCGGCGCTCTTCGTCGGAAACCACAACGGCGGCATCATGGGACCGGACCTCGCGTGCACGATGAGTCTCTTGTGGCGCGCGCTGGGGCCCGAGACGCCGCTCTTCGCCATGGCGCACGACTTCGCGATGCGGCGGGTCACCCCGCTGGGGCGCGTGCTTCAGCGGCTGGGCGCGTTGCGCGCGCACCCGGACAACGCGCGGCGTGCCTTGAGCTCGGGGGGACACGTGCTGGTCTACCCGGGCGGGGACCTAGACGCCTACCGGAGCTTCTGGCGGCGTCACGAGGTGGTATTCGGGCCGCGCACCGGGTTCATCCGCATCGCCCGCGAGGCGGGGGTGCCGATCGTGCCCATCGTCGCCTCGGGGGCCCATCGCAGCGCCATCATCTTCCACGAGGGCGAGTGGCTGGCCCGCGCCCTGGGGCTGACCCGATGGAGCCGCATTCGTCGCTTTCCGCTGGCGCTGGCACTTCCCTGGGGCATCGGCGCCGGGCCGTGGGTGCCCTATCTGCCGCTGCCGCTGCCGGTGCGCCTGCGCGTGCTGCCGCCGATGCGCGTCGCCCCCGACGAGCCCGCCGAACACGCTCGTGACCGTGTGGTAGCTGCGATGCAGGCGGCGATGAACGCGATGCGGCGGCGCCGGTGACAGGGGGTCCCGATGTCCAGACCGAGCGAGGCGCCAGCGAAGTCCTGTCAGAGCCACGCGTGCTGCAGGCGCTTGCCGCGTGCGAGAAGGCCACGCGCTCGGGCCCGTGGAAGGGCATGAGCCAGGCGCGCGACGGGAGGACACGGGAACACCCGCGGCGGCCGCTGGTGCTCATCCCGGCGCTGGGGGGCTCCGAGGAGCTGCTCGCCCCCTTCGTCGCCGCGCTGAGCTCGAGCCTCGAGGTCACCGTGCTCGAGCCGCCGGGCTTCGGTGACGCGCCGTCGCCGGTGGGCGCGCCTTCGACGCGCACGCTGGCGCGGGCAGCCCTCGAGCTCTGGGATGAGGAGGGTCTCGGCCGGGCCGACCTGTTCGGCATCTCGCTGGGCGGCATGGTGGCCCAGTGGATGGCGCTGGAGGCCCCGGATCGCATCGGCCGCCTCGTGCTGGCATCGACCACCGACCTGGGCCTGCGCGCGCTGGCCGGAGCCGGGCTGCGCGAGCTGGCGATGGCCCGCTGCCTGCTGCTCCCCGAAGGCGACGCCATGGCCTGCCTGACCGCCGAGGTCCTCGACGACGGCCCGGCCGCCTCGCCGGAGGTCGAGGCCCAAGCCGAACACGCCGCCCGCGCCCACCCGCGCTCGAAGGGCGACCTTCTCTGGCTGACCGCCGCGGCCGCCGCCCACGACACCCGCTCAGAGCTCGCCGACCTCGAGACCCACACCCTGGTCCTGAGCGGCGAGGCGGACGGCCTCATCCCGCTCGACGACCAGCGCGCCATGGCAGCCCGCCTCCCCCACGCCCACCACATCACCCTGAGCGAGCTCGGCCACGACATCACCCTCGAGTCGCCCGAACGCACCGCCGCGACCGTGCTCGACTTCCTCGCCCCACCGCCCCCCCGCTGAGCGCCCCCACCTCCCCATCCCCCAGAACGGCTCGCCGCCCCCGCAGCCTCAGCCGCAGCCGAAGCCCCCTCATTCCAACCCCTTAGCCGGGCTGGGAGTTCACCCTCGGCCGGGCTGGGAGTTCCACTTCGGCCGAGCTGGGAGTTCAACCTCGACCCGGCCGGGAGGTCCACTTCGGCCGAGCTGGGAGTTCAACCTCGACCCGGCCGGGAGTTCCGCTTCGGCCGAGCTGGGAGTTCCACCGTTGGGGGTACGCCGCGGCGCATCGCCACGTTCCAGCGGGACGCTCGAACCCTGGCGCCACTTGGCTGCACTCGGAGCTCGGCCTCCCGCGTGGAGTTCGGTGGCATCGAGGCCCGCGCGCCAGGCTCGGGCGGACAGACGGACGGGCTCATCCAGGTCGACCATCCGCGCGCCCTGGCTGGTCGGCTCCCTCACGCCCCCTGAACGGCCTCGGCCAGGACCACACTCTCGAGCCGCCGCATCACGACGCCGTCGCGGTGGTCGCCCGCCCAGCCGCACCGACCTCCCCTGAGCACGTGTCACCTCCCCAGCCTGCCGAGCGGTCCCGGACCTGCGAATTTCCCGCAGCCGCCTCCGATGGCCATCCGCCTTTCCATTCCAACAACTTGGGCGCACTTGGAGTTCCGCATCCGGGGGGCGCCGGGGGCCGCCTTCACTTTTCTGCGAAACGATCGCGGTCGTCGCGGTCATATATAGGGAGAGGGGCGGCGCATCTGGTCGCCGGAATCCCTCCGGCGCTCGTTCGGAGGTCCCTCATGAACCGACCGCGCTGCGTCGTCCCCAACACCACCTACATGCTGACCCGCCGCACGATCGGCGGGCAGTACCTCTTCAGGCCCGACGGTGAGATCCCCGACATCTTCGCGTACTGCCTGGCACTCTGCGCCCGCCGCCATGGGGTCCGCGTCCATGCGGCCTGCGTGCTGAGCAATCACTGGCATCTCGTCTTCACCGATGTCGAAGCGGTGGTGGGACGCTTCCTACAGGACCTGCACTCGCTCATCGCCCGCTGCGTCAACCGCGCCCGCGACCGAAGAGAGAGCCTCTGGGCCGTGCGCCAGCCCTCCCTGGTCGAGCTCGTCGACCGAGACGCGGTCTGGGAGAAGCTGGTCTACACACTTGGCAACCCGGTCTCGTCGCGTCTCGTAGCCAGCTCCCGCGCGTGGCCTGGGTTTCAGACGCGCCCCAGCGACATCTGCGAGTCGGGCCGCGTCGTCGCACGCCCGATGGCCTACTTCAGCGAGAACGGCGCCGAACCGGACACGGTGACCCTCAACCTGACGCTCCCTCCCGCCTTGGAGCACCTGTCCCACGCCGAGTACGCCAAGCGCCTCACCGACCGGCTGGAAGCCCACGAGTCCAACCTCCGAGACGCGATGCGGCAGACCGACAGTCCCTACCTCGGCTGCGAAGGCGTCCTGGCCCAAGACCCCTTCGCCTCTCCCCGTCGCCAGCCGGAGAGCCCCATCAACCCCGCGATCGCCTGCCGCGACAAGGCCACCCGAGTCGCCAAGCTCAGCTTCCTCGCGGACTTCCGCCGGCTCTACGCCGAGGCCCTGGCCCGCTGGCGTCGCGGCCTCCGCGACACCGTCTTCCCCTACGGAACCTACCAGCTCGCGCGCCTTCACAACGTAACCATCGCCGCTGCCCCGACGTAGCCAGCCGCCATTTGCGCCCTCCGTCCAACGCCTCGCCCCCTTCCCCAAGGGGCAGCGCCCCCGTGCGCCCGCCGCTCGAGGATCGACCGCAAGCAAGCAATGAGCCCCCCCTTCCACAGCACCAACCGACTCCGGAATCGCCCCATGACTGTCTCAGCCTCGGGCCAGCCCGAGCCCTGGCCTCGCCTCGCCCGCCCCCGCCTCCGGCGCCCCACATAATTCATTCATGTTTTCAATACCTTCGCAAGGCTCGGAGTTCGGGACGGCGGAGTTCGGGACGGCGGGCCCCATCGCTGTCTCAGCCACGGGCCAGCCCAAGCCCTGGCCTCGCCTCGCCCGCCCCCACCTTCCGCGCCTCACAGGCTTCCTGCCTGGTCTCCTGGCCTTGGCCAGGCTCGGAGTTCGGTTGGCGGGGTTCCTGCACGATTCCCTGGCCTTGGCCAGGCTCGGAGTTCGGCCAGCGCGAGTTCGGTCGACGCAGTCCCGTCAGCGAGCCTCGGCGAACGCGAAGGTAGGGGCGAACGCCAGCGCGGTGGCCACGAGGATCAGCGCCACGTACGTACCGGTGACCATGTAGAAGGGCGAACCGAGGAGGTACATGCCGACCGTGTTCGCCCCCTCGCTGCACAGGATCGCTATCAACAGCGCCACCGCCGCCCAGCGCTGACCGGCGCGGATCCCGAAGTGGGTCAGGAGCAGGCCCGATGCCCCCACCGCAACGAGGCCACCGGCCATGGCGTGCAGCAACTCGATGAACGCGCGCTCGGCCGGTGGCGGTATCGGATACGCACCTTGCCCGCTGAGAAACGCGCGTTGGGTCTCGAGGAGCTCTGTGATGGCGAGATCGCCAATGCCGCCGAGCAACACCAACAAGGGGACGGCGTAGTAGAGAGCAAGCGCGAGCTTGCGGCGCATGGACGGACTCCTGCGGCGCTTCGCGGCCGCTGCGATGCTGCTGACCACAGTCACTGACCACAGTCAGTTAGCAGGAGGCTTCAATGAACGCAAGCGCGATCGCGCTCAGAGCCAGACCGTCAGGGCGGCGCGCAACCGAGCAGTCCACGCTGCTGATGGCGCTCCCGACCGCAGGCCTGCGAGCAACGTCGCGTAGTAGAGGGCCCCGAACAACTCGACGACTGCAGCGGGCTCCTTGTCCGACGGGGAGTCCAGACTACCTCTCACCAGCCTGTCGAGGTTCGCCAGCAGCCCGGCGAACAGATCGGCGGACCGCGGCTGCTCCTGGTCTGCCAGAAACAGCTTGTGGGAAAGGAGCGCCCGGCTCAGCTCAGTATTGGCAGCGTAGAACCGGTAGAGGGAATCGGCGACCGAGACCAGGCGCTCGACCAACGGCCCTTCCGGGACATCCTCGAACGCCTGCGTGGTGACGACGGCCAGCCGGCTCGCGAACAACTCATCGAGCAGGGCGTGCTTGGACTGAAAGTGCACGAAGAAGGTGCCGTGTGCGACTCCGGCGCGCTTCGTGATCTGCGCCACCGTCGCGCCCGCGAACCCCACCTCGGCCATACACCCGGCGCCCGCGTCGAGGAGCGCCTCATGCGTGCGGATCCAGTTGTCACGACGACGGCTCACTCGCGCTCCACAGGGACGGGCTCGCGGCGCAGTGGCCTCCCGCCCCCTGGTTCCCCATGACACACGCCCGGACTCGAGGTCCACAACTTCGGTCTCGATGCCATGCGTGTGCGCTGCCGTGACGCTCATGACCGGCTCGGCGTCGAGCACCCCCGCGGCCTGATCCAGCCAACTCCCGCCCGATCCCTCCGAGCGCCGCGTGCGCCGCTCATGGCTTCGGCGCCTTGGCCATCCTCCAAGTTCACACCCGGGATCCGATGCTGGGGCTCGGTGTCGGGCCGTCGCCCCAAGCCCGTCCACCATCTCTGGCGGGCTGACGCGAACCAGTCGATTTACTCATACTTTCGACTGCTTAGGATTCCTCGGAGTTCGGATGCGGGGGCTCCTCGAGGGGATCCTCAAGGGTCGGATGCGGGCTTCTTCCCAAGCAGCCTCTCTCGGTCGAGGACATCAGCTCATGATCTCCGGACTTTGGCGCTCCTCCGTGATCCGACACGGACGGGGCTACCGCGGCCCCAGCCCGCCCCCCAGGCGGCCTTCCGTGGCCCGGACGCTCGGCCCATGATTTCAAGCCCTTGGCGCACCTCGGAGTTCGGACGCGGAGGGAGTTGGCCCGGAGCCTCGGGAGTTCACCCGGGGCCTCGGGGGGGCTGGCCGACTGGCCGCTCCGGCATGGTTCTGGGGGGTGGGCGGGCGCCGCGTCAGCCCTTGACGCCCCCGGCGTTGAGGCCGGCGACCAGGTGGCGTTGGAGCCAGAAGAAGAGGGCCATGACGGGGATGGTGACCAGGGTGGCGCCGGCGGAGAACGCGGCCCAGTTGGCGCTGTGCTCGCCGACGTAGCGCTGGAGGACCACCGGCAGGGTGAGACGGGACTCAGCGGACAGGAAGGTGGCCGCCAGGATGAACTCGTTCCAGGCGGTCATGAAGGCGAAGAGTGTGGTCACGGCCAGGGCGGGGCGCGCGGCGGGCAGCACCACGCGAAAGAACGCCTGGGCGCGCGTGGCGCCGTCGACCATGGCGGCCTCCTCGAGGTCGACGGGGATGGCCTCGAAGGCGGTGCGGAGCTGGAAGATGGCGAAGGGGACCACCGTGGAGCCATAGACCAGGATGAGGCCGGTGCGGGTATCGAGCAGGTTGAGGAAGTCCAGGATGAGATAGAGCGGGATGGCCGCCGCCACGCCGGGGAACATCTGGGTCGCCAGGAGACTGCGCAGGGACGCCCTCTTGCCGACGAACTCGAAGCGCGCCATGGCGTAGGCGGCCGGCGCGGCGATGGCGACGGCGACCAGCGCGGTGAAGGCCGCGATGAAGAGCGAGTTGGCGAGCTGGGTGAAGAAGATGGCGTCGTCGCGGAAGAGCACGTCGGCGAAATGACGCAGGGTGGGCTGCTCGGGCCAGGGGAGCACACGGCCCGAGCGCATGGGGGCGCCGCTCAGCGCGGTCGCGAGCACCCAGAGCACCGGGTACAGCGCGAAGAGCGTGGCCGAGAGAAGCGCGGCGTGGACGGCGACGGGGACGAGGCGCTTCATTGCATCGCCCTCGACACGAGGCGCGAGCGCGTCCCCAGCCAGAGAATGCCGAAGATGAGGACGGCATATGCGGCGGCGTAGCCGTAGCGGGCGCCGCGGGTGAAGGCCCAGCGGTAGGCCTCGCTGACCAGGATCTCGGTGGAGCCGCCGGGCTCGCCGCCGCTGACCAGGAAGACCACGTTGAACATGTTGAAGGTCCAGACCGCCCCCATGGCGACCGCCGGCAGCAGCGGTGGCCACAGCAGCGGCAGCGTGATGTGGCGGAGCTGCTGCCAGGATGAGGCGCCGTCGACCCGGGCGGCCTCGTAGAGCTCCTTGGGGATGGCGGAGAGCGCGCCCAGGGCCACCACCATCATGAAGGGGAATCCGAGCCACACGTTCGTCGTGATATTGGCGGCAAATGCCGTCCCGAAGCGGCTGAACCAGTGCACGGGCTCGACGCCGACCGCGGCCAGCAGCGCGTTCACGGCACCATACTGGCTGTGGAACATCCCCTTCCACGAGAGCGCCGTGACATAGCTGGGGACCGCCCAGGGCAGGATCAGCAGCACGCGGTAGACGGCGCGCAGGCGCAGGACGGGCCGGTGCAGCAGCAGCGCCAGGCTCACCCCGATGGCGACGTGGAGCAACAGGTTGAGCGCGGTCCACACCACGGTCACCAGCAGCACGCGCCAGAAGGAGCCCTGGCCCAACAGATCGCCACCGCGCGCGCTCAGGATGTCGACGTAGTGGGTGAGGCCGACGTAGCGAAACTCGCTGCCGTCGGTGGCGAAGAGGCTCATCGCCGCGCCGACCACGAGCGGCGTGATGACCAGCAGCAGCACGGCGAAGAACGAGGCGGCTACGTAGCGCCAGGCCGGAAGCGACAGCGCCAGCGAGCGACGCACCTCGGCGCGCAGCGAGCGGCGCACGGCCACGACCGCGCCGATGAAGAGCAGCGCGCCCAGCAGCACCAGGGCCAGGCTCGGGTCGTGCGCTTCGGGCAACGCGCGGACGGCGTCGTCGAAGCGGGCCTCGGCCTCGGCCAGCGCCACGGCAGGGTCCACGCCGCCGCGGACCACGGCGCGGATGGCGCGGGTGGTGGGCTCGAAGACCTGGCTCATGCGGGCGTCGCCGGGCATCACGACGCCACCGCGCGCCGCGTCGCGGAAGGCCAGCATCGTGGCGTCCGGCGTGAAGCGCTCCCAGGCGCCGCGGTGGCTGACCACCTGCCGCGCCACGGTGGCTCGCAGCACCGCGCTCTCTTCGCCGGCGAGGAATCCTGCCAAGGCCGCGACGCGGACGTCGTGGGCGGGCGAAGCCTCTGCGCCGGCGTCGGCGCCCGCGCGGAAGATCGCCTCCACGGTCACGAAGGGGCGCATCGGGCCCGCCCCCTCGAGCCCGGGCAGCGGGATGACGCGCACGTCCAGATCCGCGGGCAGGGACGCCGCCAGCCAGGGCCCGCTGATGGCGTAGGCCGCCTGGCCGCCGCCGAAGAGCCGCGTGACCAGCTCGCCCGACGGCTCGGGCGGGATCAGGCCGTCGCGGAAGAAGCCGGCGAGGCGCTCCAAGGCCTGCACCGCGCGCGGATCCGCCTCGCCGTCCCGGGCCAGCCCGTAGCGGCCGTCTTCGAAGAGCTTCGCGCCGAAGGCGTGGAAGATCGGCGCGACGAAGTAGGTGTCCTCGCCCTCGATGGCGAGCGGCCACACGCCCTGGGGCAGCGGGCGGCGCAGCATCGCTTCGAGGCCGGCGGGCGGCGCACCGCCCTCCGGTACCAACGCACGGTTGATGAAGAGCGCCACGGCCTTGGCCGAGAGCGGCAAGCCGTAGAGGCGTCCATCTCGACGCAGCGCCTCGACGTGCTGCGGCTCCAGCTGCGCGACGGTCGCATCCCAGTCCGGATCGGCCGAGGGGTCCAGCGGCTGCACGATGCCACGCGGGATGTAGCGCCCGAGCCGCTCGTGGGCGTCGATGAAGAGGTCTGGGCCGTTGCCGGTAGGCACAGCCGACTCCAGGCGCGAGGCCAGGACGCCGAAGGGCAGACGCACCGCGTGGACGCGCTCGCCGGGGTGCGCGGCCTCGAAGGCGGCCAGCACCTGGCGCAGCGCCTCCGCCTCCCCGTCGCCGTACGCGTGCCAGAGGACCAGCGGCTCGAGGGGCTCGGCCGCTTCGGCCGCCGCCACCTGGCCCGCACAGGTGAGCGACGCCACCGCGCACGCCAGCAGCGCGCAGCGCAGGGCCCGCTGGCTCAAAGCCGCTCGCCGCGGGCGCCGAAGCAGTGCAGCGCCGAGGGCTCGGCGGTCCACCGCATCCGCTCGCCGACCGGGGCCTGCCAGTTCGGCGACCCCCAGATGAGGCGCCGGCCCGCTCCGTCCGCCGCGTCGGCGCTCACCGCCGGCGCCGCGGCCCCTTCGCCGGCTGCCAGCACCCCATGCACCCAGCTCTCGGCGCCCATGGGCTCGACCGCCAGGACCTCCACGTCGAAGCGCGGCTGCCCGGGCGACAGCGCCTCGCCCTCCCCCACCGCACGAAGCTGGTGCGCCCGCACCCCCAACGTCGCGCAGCCCGCGGGCAGGCTCTCCCGCAGCCCCGGGTCCAGCGCCTCCACGTCGAGCAGGTTCATCGGCGGCGTCCCGATGAAGCCGGCGACGAAGCGGTTCGCCGGGCGCTCGAACACCTCGAGCGGCGAGCCCACCTGCTGCACGACGCCCCGGTCCAGCACCACCAGCCGGTCGGCCAGGGTCATCGCCTCGAGCTGGTCGTGGGTCACATAGATCGTCGTCGTGCGCAGCTTCCGGTGCAGCGCCTTGATCTCGACCCGCACCTTGTTGCGCAGCTTGGCGTCCAGGTTCGACAGCGGCTCGTCGAAGAGGAAGAGCTTCGGCCGCCGCGCGATGGCGCGCCCCATCGCCACGCGCTGGCGCTGCCCGCCGGACAGCTCCCGCGGCAGACGCCCCAGCAGCTCGCCCAGACCCAGCATCTCGCTGACCTCGGCGACGCGCTCGTCGATGACGCCGCGGGCGACCTTCTGGAGCCGCAGCCCGAAGACCAGGTTGTCGCGCACGCTCAGGTGCGGGTACAGCGCGTAGCTCTGGAACACCATGGCCACGTCGCGGTCGCGAGGCGACAGCGCCGTCACGTCGCGCCCGTCCAACACCACCCGGCCGCGGTCGGGCGTCTCGAGCCCGGCGATGACGCGCAAGAGCGTGCTCTTGCCGCAGCCGCTGGCGCCCACCAGCACCACCAGCTCGCCGTCGCGAGCGTCCAGGTCGACGCCCCGCAGAATCGGCGTCGAGCCCAGCGTCTTCTCGATGCCTTCCAGGCTCAGCTCGGCCACCGGCTACCTCGCTCCCGTCGCCACGCGCAGGTAGCGCACGCTGCGCGGCGACATCGGGACGCGGCTCTGGGCAGTCAGCTCGAAGGTCTCGCCGCTCAGCACGTCGGTGGCCTCACCTCGCAACGCCGCCGGCATGTCGAACACCGCGTCCTCCGCCCCTCCCGACGCGTTCACCAGCGCGACCGCGGCGTCCTGGCCCGCGCCGCGCAGCACCGCCCACAGCGTCTCGGTGGCCAGCAGCGTCGTCCACTCGCGGCTGCGCAGCCCGGGCAGCTCGCGCCGCGCCCGCAGCAGCGCGCTCACCCGCGCCCGCTGGCTCGTCTCCACCGCGGAGAGCTGCGCCCCGAAGCGCATCATGTGGCGGTTGTCCGGGTCCGAGGCGCCGTACTCACCATACTCGTCGCCGTAGTAGAGCAGCGGCGCGCCCGGCAGCGCGAAGAGCCAGCCCAACGCCGTGTACATGCGGTCGTAGGGCAGCGCCTCCCCCGGCGCGCCGGGCAGATCGCTCCACTTGTTGCCAGCCTGCCCGGGGTTCGCCGCCAGCGTGATGAAGCGCGCCGTGTCGTGCGAGCCCACGTAGGGCGTCATGATGGCGTCGCCCGGGTACTGCGAGAGGCTGGCCTGGCTCCAGTAGTCGATGTGCGCCATGCCGCGGCCCGGGTCGTCGTTCAGGAACTGCAAGGCGCCTGCGTAGTACAGGACGAAGTCGAACTGCCCGTCCAGCGCGTCCGGCCCGATGTAGCGCGAGATCGTCTGGTAGTTCTCGACGTTGCCGCCCTCGGTCGGCCCGCTGCCCGAGTCCCAGCCCATCGCCGTCTCGCCCATGAGGAAGTAACGGGTGCCGGCCGTCTGGAAGCGCTCACGCACGCGAGTGGCCAGGTTCAGGATGGCCGCGTCGTCGACGTGCTTGACCGCGTCGATGCGGAAACCGTCGAGATCGTAGGTCTCCAGCCACCACAGCGCGTCGGCGATGAGCTGCTCGGAGGCCTCGGTGTTGCGCCAGTTCACGTCCGGCATGTAGGGCCGGAACAGGCAGTCCAGCCGCCGCGCCGTCCAGTCGCAGCCGTCGGTGCCGCACACGCAGCCGTCGTTGAACCAGCTCGGGTGCAGCGCGAAGTACGGGTGCTCCTCGTGGACGTGGTTGGCGACGAGGTCCATCAGGACGCGGATGCCTCGGGCGTGCGCCGCCTCGACCATCGCGTGCAGCGCGTCGGGGCCACCGATGCGCGGATCCACCGTCCGCGGCTCGATGGGCCAGTAACCGTGGTAGCCGGCGACCTCGCGGTCCCCGCCGGCGTCGAGCCAGGTGCCGGCCGGGTTCTCGTTGAAGGGCGTGAGCCACAGCGCATCGACGCCCAGGTCGTCGAAATAGCCCTCTTCGATGGCGTCGCGCAGACCCTGCAGATCGCCGCCCTCGAACGACGCGCCGGGAGCGGCCGCCAGGGTCACGTCGTTGCTGACGTCGCCGTCCCGGAAGCGATCGGTCATCGCCATGTAGATGACCGCGTCGCTCCACTCGAAGGGGCTCTCCTCGACCCAGAAGGGCAGGAGCAGCCGCTCGCTCTCGTTGCCCAGCGGATCGCGCGCGCTCAGCACCACGGTGTGTTTGCCGGCCGCGAGCGAACCGAGGGCGACGTGGGCGGTGAGCGTCGCGTCCGAGCGGCTCTCCACCGTGAGCTCGGCGGCGCTCAGCGCGCGCTCGGACGAGCCGCTGCGCAGGCTGCCCGAGAGCTCCAGCTTCGCCGAGTCCGCGTACAGCGAGCTGACCGCCACCCGCGCGTCCAGCCCGGCCGGCGTCCGCGTGCTCTCGACCACCCGGAGCAGCGGGCGGCGGCAGTCGCGCACGCGCAGCCCCGAGTTCTCCACGTCGCCCACGAACACGCGGTAGGCGTTGTCGGGGTCCAGGCGCCACGGGTCGGCCGCGCCCTGGAAGAAGAGCTTGTAGCCGTAGAGCCCCGGCGGCAGGCGCAGCTCCAACGCGTAGCGCCCCGTGCCGTCGTCGATGAGCTCGTCGGCGCTCTCGGCGAAGTCGTTCCACTCGCCGGCGGCGAACACGCGCGGCGTCGCGGCGGTGTTCCGATAGATCAGCTCGACCGGGCAGGTGCCGTCGAAGTCCGGCGGCGCCACGACCTCGACGTCGGGCGCAGTGGTGTCCGACCCGCTCGCGTCCAGGTCGCTCGAGCCGCCCTCTCCGCCGCAGCCCGCCACGACGAGGGTGAGCACCAGCGCCCACGCCAGCGAAAACCGGGCTCGGGAACTCCCTCTCATGCCGTCCCCTGCGCCCGCCGACGCCGCGCGCCGAGCAGCATGACGACCATCACCGCCAGCCACGGCGCCCACGGGGCCTCACCTCCGCCAGCGCCGCCGCCAGCGCACCCGCCGCCGCCGTCGCCACTCGCGCCCGCGTCACTCTTCGCGCCATCAGCGTCTCCCCCGCTGGCGTCAGCCTCCCGCTCGGGCGCCGCGTCCGGGCCGGGCGGCCCCACGTCGCCGTCATCGGCATAGCCGCCGCACGCCGGGCCCATCGGCGGCAGCGTCGAGATCAGGTACGCACCCGGACCGAAGCCCACCATCGGGATGGATCCGGCGTAGTGCCCGGTGTCGGCCTCCAGCAGCTCGGAGATCTGCAGCTCGTTCGCCTGCGCCTGCTCCAGCAGCCACCCGCTCAGCCCGACCTTCCGCTCGCCCTCGGGCAGCGCCGGCAAGAGCCGCTGGTCCACGAACACCCACTCCTGCGAGTCGTACCAGCCGCCGTCGTCGTTGCGCATCAGGCCATGGCCGGTCGCCACGGTGAGGTTGTCCAGCAGTGCGCGGCGGGTGGCCTCGGCGATGCGGCCCTCAGGCTTCACGATGCCCCAGTTGATGGCCTCGACGGTCGCCGCGTCCAGGTAGCCGGTGCCGGCGAGCAGGTCCTCCGCGCTCTGGCCCAGCGCGCCGCGGGCGTCGGTGTGCCGCGCCACCAGCGCCTGCGCGATGCCGCGCGCCGTCGCGGTATAGCGCTCGGCGGCGTCGTTCTCGCCCACCCGGGTCGCCATCTTGGCCGCGTCACACAGCCCGCGCACCGCGGCCAGAGACGTGTAGGTGAAGCGCCGCTGCTTGCCGTTCCAATGCACCTCCCAGATCGACGAGTCCGCCGCGATGACGCCGCTCGCGTCCACCAGCGAGACCAGCACCTCGGCTACCTCGTCGCGCACGGTGGCCCAGTAGTCGGCCAGCAGCGACGTGTCGCCGCTGGCCTCGACGTACATGCCGAGCGTCCACAGGAAGAGCCCGAAGCCGTCGAACTCGATGTTGGGCCCGTCGGCGTTGCAGTCGCTCTCCTCCTGGCCGTTGCCGAAGTAGCGCGTCACCGAGATGCGGTAGGGCCGGCCCACCTCGGCGGTGTGCTTGCCCCGCGGCGCGGTGAGCTGGAAGGCCAGCGCCGCCCGCGCCTCCGCGTAGTGGCCGGTCGTGACCAGCCCGGCGACGGCGTAGGCCATGTCGCGCACCCAGGCGATGTTCCACTGCGCGTCGGGGTTGCCCAGCCCCGGCGGAAGGCTGGCGAGGATCTGCCCGAAGCCGCCGCCCGGCTCGCGCACCTGCCCCATGCGCAACATCACCAGCGACTGCGCGTAGAGCGCCGGATCCAGACCCAGCGCCTGCGCCCCGTCCTCGCGGCCCTCGGCGTGCCACGCGGCCCACTCGGCGCGCACCTTCTCGAAGGCGTCGTCCGTGCCCAGCCACGCGCGCACCGCGTCCACGTCGGGCCCCGCGTCCTCGTCCAGCGCCCAGACCGCCGCGGCCCCGAAGCCCGTGGAGGCGCCCGGCCCCAGCTCGACCGCGGCGCCCTGCAGCGCTGGCGCGATGTCGCTCGCCGGCCCGGCCGCGCGCACGTCGTCGAGGTCCTCGCCGCGCTTCAGGGTCTCGTAGCCGCTGCTCGTGCCGCTCGACGCGGTCGCGTGCACGGCCGGCGTCAGCGGCACATAGGCCATCGTGCCCTGGCTGGGCCCGTACTCGTAGAAGACCTCGCGGGTGGCGTCCCAGGCGACCTCCTCGCCGTCCGCGCTCGGCTCGCGCGCGCCGAAGGCCTCGCCCAGGTGGAAGTTGAAGAGCACATGGGGCGACACCGTGACCGCCTCGGCGCCCTCGTTGACCAGGGTCAGGCTGGCGAGCAGCACCGGCTGCTCCACCCCGAAGGGCATGGCGTAGCGCGTCTCGGCGCGCAGGCTCCCGACGTGCTGCACGACCCGGATGATGTTCGTGCCCGGCTCATAGGCGGCCTCGTCCGCCGGCACCTCACCCAGCCAGGTCCCGGTGCCAGCGACCAGCACGCCGAAGTAGCTGTCGTAGGCCAGGTCGCGGGACTCGTCGGCGGAATAGCAGAGATTCTCGGGCTGATCGCGCGGCCTGGCGAAGCGATAGGGGTGCTCGAGGAAGGTGTCCAGACGCGCAGAGTCGCGGTTGAAGCTGGCGACGGCGAACCCGTTGCCGGTCACCAGCCGCCCGAACGACCGCTCGACCGCCGCGTGCGCCGCGGGGCTGACCAGCGGCGTCACCGCCGACAGCAGCCCCAGCGTCGCCAGACGCGCGACGGCCCGGTACACCCTGCTGAGCGCCCTCACGGTGCGGCCACGAAGTCGGCTTCGGGCACCAGGATGACGGCGCCGAAGGCCTCGACGGCGACGTTCAGCTTGCTCCCGGCGGCCACCGTGTAGCGCTCGCCGGTCAGCGCGTCGACCAGCACCGAGCCGGCGGGCGCGCCGACCACCATGTCGTCGCCGCCCAGCGTCCGGGCGCTGGTCTCGCTGCGGTGGTTGCCCTGGGCGTTGACGACGACCAGGGCGTAGTCGCCCTCGGCGGTGGTGCGCTCGAAGGCCACCACGCCGGCGTCCTGCTCGGCGCCGGTGCGCTCGGTGACCCAGCGGATGGTGAACCCGCCGCGCCGCAGCGCCCGGTAGGCCTTCCGGATGCGGGTCAGCCTGGCTATCCACTGGAAGGTCTCGCCGTCGGTCGGCAGCCCCGTCTCCCACAGGACCTCGCGGTTGGCCGGGTCGTTGCCGCCGCTGAACTCCTGCTCGGTGCCGTAGTAGATGCAGGGCACGCCGTCCTCGGTCAGCAGGTAGGCCAGCGCCGCCCGCAGCGCCCGCTCGTCCGGCGCGTCGAAGAGGAAGCGCGGCAGATCGTGGTTGTCGAGGAAGTTCACCAGCAGGTCGTGGGGCGCCACGCCGACGCCGTTCGGCTGCGCCTTGGTGCCGTAGTGGCTGGCGCGCTGCTCGTAGAGCTCCTGGATCTTCCGCGTCGGACCGCCGCGCATGAACACGTCGCCGAAGACCTGGAACTTCTGTGGGAAGTAGAAGACCGAGTCCAGGCGGCCGGGCAGCGTGTAGCTGCCGACCAGCGCGTCGTCGCCGTCGAAGGCCTCACCGAAGAGCAGGAAGTTGTCCTTGCCTGCCGCCGCCAGGCGCTGGCGCAGCGCGGGGGCGAAGGTCTCCCAGAACGCGTACTCGACGTGCTTGATGGTGTCGATGCGGTAGCCGTCGATGTTGGTCTTCAGCACCCAGTCGGTGAAGACGCGGATCATCTCGCTGCGCACCTCGGGGTTCTCGGTGTTGATGTCCTTGAGGCCGCCGGGGAAGTCGCCGTAGACGACCTGGTCCTGCTGGCTGAAGTCGGTCACCCGACCACGCCGGTTGTAGGCCTCGGGGCGCTGGAAGATCGGCGGGTTCGGCGGCACCCGGAAGATCTCGGGCATGTGGAAGAAGGCGATTGGGGCCGCGCCGGCCTCGCCCAGCGACGTGAAGGACTGGATGCCGCGCGGATCGTAGTCGGGGTCGTACTCGGTGACGCGGCCCAGCGGGCTCGACGTGCCCGAGCCGTAGACGTTCTCGTCGGGGCGGCCGTTCAGGTTGATGTCGTAGTAGAAGACCTGGCCCAGGTGGTTGGTGACGATGTCGACGATGACCTTGATGCCGCGCTGGTGGCAGGCCTCGACCATGGCGCGCAAGGACGCCAGGTCACCGAAGTGCGGGTTGAGGCGCTCGAGATCGACCTGCCAGTAGCCGTGGTAGCCGTCGACGCCGGCGTCGGAGTCCACGTTCAGCACGATGGGGCTTATCCAGAGCGCGGTGACGCCCAGCGCCTCGAGGTAGTCGAGGTGGTCGACGATGCCCTGGTAGTCGCCGCCCTGGTAGCGCGCCAGGTCGCCGGGCGAGGTGCGCACGTCGTTGCCGGTCTCGCCGTTGGCGAAGCGGTCGGTCAGGAGCTGGTAGATGACCTCGTCGCGCCAGTCGTCGACCTCGGTGCTCAGCGTGACGTGCTGGACCGCCTCGACCTCCGAGGGGCTGCACGCGGCCAACCACAGCAACGCCGCCAGCGCCGCCGGCCACCAGCGCCGCGCCTGCGGACCCATCGCATCTGTCACGCGCTTGGTCATTTCGAGTAGCTCGTGCTGTCGAACCACCACTCGGCGCCGACGCCGAGGAAGTGCTCCACGCCCTGGCCCGAGCGCGGGTCTTCGGCGGGGTAGAAGCCCCGCGCCCCATCGTCCCGCATGGACACGGCGTAGATCAAACGAAGGCGCGGCCGGGCGTAGGTGCCGCGGCCGCCCAGGCTCACGAAGGGGATGAGGCCCAGCTTGAACACCTTGCCGCGCACCGGATCGCCGGTGGCCTCGTCCAGCGTGTTCAGCGCCAGCGCCTGGTAGGAGAGGTCCAGGGCCACGCCGGCGAAGTCGCCCAGGAACACCTGCGGCCGGACGTCGAACGCCCCCTCGTTGACGCCTCCACCGGCGAAGGCGCTGCTGTCGGAGTCGCGAAACCAGCGGTAGTAGGCGCCGACCTGCACCCCGAAGAGCCCTGCCTCGAAGTTGCCGCTCAGCGCCAGCAGCGCCTCGCTGGCGTTGCCCGAGTCCACGCCGCTGCCGGTGCGGACGGGCGAGTCGAAGGTGTCGTAGGCGGCCAATCCGTGGGCGTAGCGGGCGAAGAGGTTCACGAAGCTGCGCTCGGTGTGGGGGCCGGTGGGGCCGGGCTCGGCCGCGCGGTTGTGCCACAGCCCGACCTGGGCGCCGAGCAGGTAGCCGCGGTCACGGGGCAGCGCCTCGGTGGCGCCGTCGTCCAGGGTGCGCTCGCCCGAGGGCAGCGTGTGTGCCTCGCCGTAGAGCACCAGCTTGAGGCCGAAGTCCTCGCGGTGGATGGGGCTGATGGTGGTGCGCAGCGCCGTGACGATGCGCGGACGGTCCAGCACCGAGACCTCCACCGGCTCGAAGCCGCGCGGGGCGACCACGTCGCGGGTCTGCAGGTAGAAGGGGTCCTTGGGGCGGCCGATGCCCACGCAGAACCGGAACGAGAGCAGCTCGCCCACCCGGTAGGAGGCGCCGCCGCCGATGACGCTGAGGTTGTCGAGCGGCCACCAGTCCAGCAGGTAGATGTCGTCGCCGCGGACCATGCGCGAGCCGGCCCACAGCGAGAGCCCCTCGAGCAGCGCGCCCTCGACCTCGGCGTAGAGGTTGCGGACGGCGAGGCGCTCGTCGAACTGGCCGTCGAAGTGGAAGAGCGGCCCGGAGATGGCCAGCGTCGCGACCACGCGGGACCACACGCCCGGCGCCAGGCGGTCGTCGCGGCGCAGCTCCAGCTCGGCGTATGTGTCCTCGTCGACGCGCGGGCCGAAGGCGACGAGGTTGGTGCTACGACCCAGGCGGCCGTCCAGGTTCGAGGCGGCGACGACGCGGCCGTAGGAGCCGAAGACGAAGCGGTGCGGCGCGACGGGCTCCGGCGCGGCCTCGAGCACGGGCGCCGCGGCGGCGTCCTCGGGCGTGGCGGCGGCGGCGTCCTGAGCGGCGGT
>JACKFB010000031.1 GCA_020632695.1 Deltaproteobacteria bacterium | reverse complement strand
GACCGGGGCCGAGTCCGAGACCGGGGCCGAGACCGACACCGGCGGCGACAGCGACGGCGACGGCGGCGGCGAGGTGGGGCCTTCGTGGGTCGCCGGGTTGGTGGAGACTGGGCGTGTGGCGGTGCCGTCCAGCGTGGAGGGGGCGGCGCATCTGGGGGAGCTGGCGCGGCTCGGTGACTTCGTCTACGTCGCCAACTCGTTTGCGGGGGTGACGGCCCTGCGGCTGTTGCCGGAGGGGGGGCTCGAGCTGAGCTCGGCTTGGACGGGGGTGCCCGACAAGCCTCGCTGCACCACCGTGGCGGTGCATGGGCCGTCGGCGACGCTGTACTGCGCGACGGCTGCCTACGGGGGCTACGGGGTCGACGGCGGGGGCGTCACCAGCTACGAGCTGGCGGAGCCCGGCTCGCCGTTGGTGCGGGAGCCGCTGGCGCTGGTGGTGGAGGGCGCGGCGGTGGCCGATCTGGAGGTGGCCGGCGACGCGCTCTATCTGGCGGCCTTCGACGGGGGCCTGCTCCGAGCCCCCATCGCCGGCGATGGGGCCCTGGGACCCGCGCAGATGACCGCGCTCACCGGACACGTGGTCGCGGTGGTGCACGCAGCCGACCGGCTGGCCTGCCTGGACCTGGACGCCGGGCTCCTCATCTCCGACCTCGGGCCGTCGGGGCCCTCGGAGCCCAGGGCGCTCCTTCTCGACGGGCCCCTGCTGGACGTCGCGCTGGACGCCGACCGCGCCGCGGTGGCGCTGGGGTCGGCGGGCGTGGCGCTGGTGGATGTCGACTCGGAGGTCCCCGTCGAGCTGGCCCGCGTCCAGCCCCGCTGCGTCGCGGCCGCGGTCGCGCTGCATGGGGACGCGCTGGCCGTGGCCTGCCTCTCCGGCCTGCTGCTCTACGACCTCTCGGTCTCGCCGCCCGTGGTGCGCGGTTTCTGGCCCGCCGATCAGGTCCTGCTGGACGTGCTGTGGACCGAGGGCGGTCCGCTGGTCTCCGACTGGGGGCTGGTCCACCGAAGCCGCGCCGACCTGGGCGGTCAGGTCGTCCTGCCCGACGCCGACCGGGGCCGCTACGTCCGTCCGGGTGAATCCTGGACGCTGCGTCTGGCGAACGCGGGCACCGAGCCGCTGTCGGTGGCGGCGATGGGGCAGGGCCCCGCGCCGCTGGCCACCCTGACCATCGGCGCTGGGAGCGAGTCGGATCTGTCCTTGCCAGGCTCCCTGAGCCCGAAAGGGGACACCGTGTTCGTCCGGCTGCGCACCGCCGAGGCGAAGCTCGCCGACGCGTCGCCGCCGGTGCCGCGCGACATCGCGCTCTTGCGCCGGCCCACCACGGCCGACCCCCTGGCCGGCCACCCCGCGCTCGGCGATCCCTTCCCGCACCTGTCAGTCCGCGCGTCGCCCAGCGGCGACCCCTTCGAGCTCCCGCCCCCCGGCACCCGCGCGCGGGTCGTGGGTTTCGTGGACGACTGCGTCGCGATGTGGCCTCAGCTCCGGGACCTCGACTGGCTGGCGCAGCGCGGCCTGGACCCCGACGGCGCCACCGTCTACACGCTGAGCCCGCGGCCGCTGGGCCTGGCGCGCTTCATCGCCCAGTGGCGCCTCACCCACCTGGTCCACCTCACCCACGAGTCGCCGTCGGGCCTGCTGCTGCTCGACGGGGACTCCGAGGTGTACGGCCCCACGCTCTACAGCGACGTCCTCTTCCTCGGGCAGTGGCCCGGCGGCGCGCACCACCCCACCGACTACATCGTCGACGAGCAGGGCATCGTCGGAGGTATCGAGCGCGTGTACCGCGGCGCGTGGCCCCTGCGGCCGGTGCTGCCGGCGCCCGCGCAATGACCGCGAGCGCTGCCCGCCATCGTCGTTGACACCGCCGGGCGCCGGTCCGATCCTCAACCATCGTGAGCGACTCCCTCTCCCGCCCGCTGGTCCTCCCCGACGCCGTCTACCAGATCGACCTGGAGCGGCCGAGCTGGCTCATCGCGTTCCTGCGCGAGGTGCGCCCGACCTTGCTCGACGACGCGGCCTGGCCGGCGCCCGAGGGGCTCGACGACGGGCTCCCCCTCGAGCGCTGGATGGAGGCACGGATCCCGCACCTCTGGCTGCGGGAGACGCTGGACGTGGTCGACGCCCGGCGCGGGCGCCTGTTCCTGCACACGCTGGCGCGCCAGGGCCGGCTGGTGGTCGAGTCCCTGCGGCGCGTGGGCGGCGCGGTCGACGAGCACGTGCTGCTCGACCTGCTCCTGGTCCTGGCGGGCGGCGTGGGGGCTGGGCGCGCGGTGGCCGAGCTCGACGCGCTGCGCCACGACGCGCGCGAAGGCGAGGGCGTCGAGCGCGAGCAGTTCAAGCGGCGCCTGCGTGGGCCGGCGCGCTCCGTCGGGCGGGCGCTGCTGCAGCGGCGCCTCCCGGAGGATCATCCGCTGCGTGGACACGGCGTGCACCGGCTGGTGCTCCATCACGACGCGCTGCTGACCGCCCGGCTGGCCGCGCACCTGCCCGAACGCTCCGAGGCTCTGCTGGCGGCCTTCGAGGCCCGCAACGACGAGGCGCGGGCCGAGCGCCTGCTGTGCTTCGAGGCGGTGCTGGGCCTGGTGTGGGCCGACGGGCGCCTGGACGCGCGGGAGGCGCGGCTCCTGCGAGCGCTGGCCACCCTGGGCGGCATCTCCAAGGCCGAGCGCCAGGCGTTGGAGCAGCGGCCCCGCTCCAGCCCCGAGGCCATCGCCGCCGGGGTGAAGAACCCGTGCTCGCGTCGCTTCCTGCTGCGGGAGCTGGCCTTCGCGGCGCTCATCGACGGCGACGTGTCCAGCGAGGAGGAGGCGTGGATCGAATCGATCGCCGCGGCCTTCGGCGCCGACGAGGGGGCGGTGCTGGCGCTCTACGCCGAGCTGGGCGCGCTCTTCGAGGCGCACCCCGAGCTCACGCGCGGTGTGCACTGGACCCGCACGCTGGGGCGCCTGGGGCGGGCCATGGAGCGCAACATCGACCGCGTCGTCCGCCGCAACCTGAGCGCCATCGGCACCGAGCTGGCGGAGACCGGCGACATGGCGGTCCTGCTGGCGCGCGCCACCCACAAGACCCTGACCCCCGAGGAGAGCGCGCGGGTCCGCCAGCAGCTCGTCGACCTGGCCAAGGCCGTGCCCTCGCTGGCGCTGGTCGCCGCCCCGGGCGGGACCGTGCTGCTGCCGGTGCTGGCGAAGGTGCTGCCCTTCTCGATCCTGCCGTCGTCGTTCGAGGACGCCGACGAGACCTTCTGACCCGGAGCGCCCCCCATGGCCGATGACCCCGGCGCGGCGCTGCTCGCGGTGGCCCGCCGCGCTATCGCGCACGAGCTGGGCGCACCGGAGCAGGAGCCTCCGCCACCGGCGCCCTGGCCCGGCGGCCCTCGCGGCTGCTTCGTGACGCTCCACGACCCGGCCGGCGCGCTGCGTGGCTGCATCGGCCACATCCGCCCGCAACGGGAGCAGGTCGCCGAGGAGGTCGCCGAGTGCGCGCGTCTGGCCGCCTTCGAGGACCCGCGCTTCCGTCCGCTCGCCGCCCACGAGCTGGCGGGGCTGCGCATCAGCATCTCGCTCCTCGACCCGCCCGAGCCGCTGGAGGATCTCACGACCCTCGACCCGGCGCGCTACGGGGTCATCGTGTACGACCGCACGCGCCGCGGCGTGCTGCTGCCGGCCATCGACGGCGTGGACACGGTCGCCGATCAGCTCGCCATCGCGCGGCGCAAGGCCGGCATCGGCCCCCACGAGCGCTACCAGGTCCAGCGCTTCACCGTGCAGCACTTCGCCGAGCCCGCGCCGGGCCGCGCCGGGACTTGACGGCGCCGGCAGGGCTGGCACGGTGCCCTCGATGAGCCTCCGCCTCTCCAGCCGCACGAGCGCCCTGACCCCCTTCCTGGCCATGGAGGTCATGGAGCGCGGGCTCAGCCTCGCGCGCCAGGGGCGACGCGTGGTGCAGCTCGGCGTCGGCGAGCCGGACTTCGACGCACCGCCCGAGGTCGTCCGCGCCACCATCGCCGCGCTCGAGGGCGGCCGCACCCACTACACCGACAGCCGCGGCCTGCTGCCCCTGCGCGAGGCCATCGCCGCGCACTACCTCGCTCGCCGCGGGGTCGACCTCTCGCCCGAGCGCGTGCTGGTCACCGCCGGCACCTCGCCCGCCATGCTGCTCGTCTTCACGGCGCTGCTCGACCCCGGTGACGAGGTCATCATCCCGACGCCGCACTACCCCTGCTATCCGACCATCGTCCGCGCCGCCGGCGGCACCCCGGTCCTCGTCCCCACGTCGCCCGTCGACGACTACCGCATCGACCCGGACGCGGTGCGCCGCGCGCTCTCGCCACGCACCCGCGCGATCCTGGTCGGCTCGCCCGCCAACCCCACCGGCGCCGTCCAGCCCCCAGACGTCATCGAGGCCCTCCTGGCCCTGGGCCCGCCGCTGGTCAGCGACGAGATCTACGACGGGCTGCTCTACGACGACGCTCGGGTGTGCTCTCCGCTCGGCCTGGCGGAGGACGCGTTCGTCCTGGACGGCTTCTCCAAGCGCTACGCCATGACCGGCTTCCGACTCGGCTGGGTCATCGCCCCCGAGGCCGCCGTGCGCGGACTGCAGACGCTGCAGCAGAACCTCTTCATCTCGACCAACCACTTCGTCCAGGAGGCCGGTATCGCCGCCCTGGCCCACGGCGCGCCGACCGCCGCCAGGATGCGCGTCGAGTACGCCCGCCGCCGCGACCTGCTCATCTCGGGCCTGGAGGCGCTGGGTCTGCACGTCCCGGCGCCACCGCGCGGGGCCTTCTACGCCTTCGCCGACGCGCGGCGCTTCGGCCAGGACTCCCTGGCGCTCGCCTTCCACCTGCTCGAGGAGACCGGCGTCGCCGCCGGGCCCGGGCGTGACTTCGGCGCGCTGGGCGAGGGCTTCTTGCGCTTCAGCTTCTGCGCGGCCCCGGAGGCCATCGCCGAGGGCCTCGAGCGCCTGGCACCCGCGCTGTCGAGGCTCGCCGCCCGTCCGCTGCGCGGCTGAGCCTTGACCGGCGCGCGACGCCCGCCGTACCTTTCGCGCGTCGGGCCCGGTCGGGCCCCGGGAGCGCGTCCGCTCGTGAGTCACCGCACGCCACGCCAGCGCCGAGACCCCCGCGTCATGAGGATGGCCACCCTCGCGGCCTTCCTGATGCTCTCGGGGCCGATGAGCGCCACCGTCCACTACGCGACGGTGACCCACGTGATGTGCCTCGAGCACGGCGGCCTGGTGCACCTGGACGCGCACCCCACCGGGCCCCACGGCGCGAGCGCGACCCGCTCGGGTCTGCATGACGCCGCTCCTGCCACCGGTCCGCAGCAGGCGCATCTGGGCTCTCCGGGCGCGCCTTCGGACCGGCCCGACAGCGACGAGCACTCGCACTGCGACCTGCTGGCCACCCTGGCCCAGAGCGCCGTCGTCGAAACCCCGGCGCCGCTAGAGGCTCCCGCGGCGCCGCTGATCGACACCGTCACGGAGGCGCCCGCCACCTCGCCGCGGGCCGCCCGCTCCGTCTACCGCTTCGCCCCCAAGACCTCGCCGCCCTCCGGAGACGCTGCCCGCGTCTAGCGTCCCGGAGCCACGTCCAGGTCCCCGGCCCCCGTATCTCCCCCTGATCGCTTCAGGGCGGCGCGGGGGCCTGCCCGGCCGCCCTCCGGTCGTTCGACGCCTCGCCTTCCTCGGCCGCGCCTCGCGCGCGTCAGCGTCAACGTCTCCCGGAGTCTCGCACCATGTCCCACACCACCGGCGCCCGCTCAGGGCTCGCCGTCGGTCTGTTCGCGTCCCTGCTCTTCCCCCCGATCACAGCCCGCGCCGCCCCGCCGCCGGACCCGCCGTCTGCCGACGAGCTGCGCCAGCTCGAGGAGGGCCTGGCCGCCGACGCCGCCGAGGCTCCCCCGCCGCCGCCGGCGACCGCCGAGCCAGCCGGCACCGCCGTGGGCCGCTTCCTGCAGTCGATGAACCCCGACATCGCGCTGATCCTCGACGTCGCGCTGGCCGCCTTCAGCGACCGCAATCCCCTGCAGGTCGGAGCCCACGACCCGACCGGCACGGGCTTCACCTTCCAACAGCTCGAGCTATCGATGGGCTCGAACGTCGGCCCCTTCTTTCGCCTCGACACGAACATCGTGTTCAGCCAGTTCGGTGTCGAGGTGGAGGAGGCCTACGGCACGACCCTGGCCCTGCCGGGGCACCTGCAGATCCGCGCCGGGCAGTTCCTCACGCGCTTCGGGCGCATCAACGCGACCCACCCCCACACCTGGAGCTTCGTCGACCAGCCCCTGGTGCTGGGCAAGTTCTTCGGCGGCGAGGGCAACCGTGGCCTGGGGGTGGAGGTCTCCTGGCTCACGCCCCTGCCCTGGTATGTGGAGCTGATCGCCACCGCCGGCCAGGCGGACGGCGCCTGCTGCTCTCGCAGCTACTACGGGGCCGACAACCCGGGCGTCGACGGCGTCGAGGACTTCCTCTACACCTTCGCCGTCAAGCAGTTCTTCCCGCTCAGCGGCGACCTGGGCCTGTCCCTGGGCCTCAGCGCCCAACTCGGCCCCAACGCCAGCGGCAACCGCAACCGCACTGACGTCTACGGCATGGATCTCTACCTGCGCTGGCGTCCCGCCGACTCCACGCGCCGCATGGCCTTGTCCCTACAGCTCGAGGCGATGTTTCGCAGTCGTCAGGTGCCCGGCGACGTGCTCCAGGACGGCGGCGGCTTCGCCCAGCTCGTCTGGAACATCGACCCCGAGTGGGAGATCGGCGCGCGCTACGAGCTGGTCAGCGGCATCTCCGACGACCCGCTGGACCCCGACTGGTCGGGGCTGCGCCAGCGCGGCAGCCTCGAAGCCACCTTCTACCCGTCGCACTTCTCGCGCATCCGCCTCCAGGGCGGCCTCGACGACCCCTCGTGGCGCTCGGCGCCCATCTGGTCGGCTGTGCTGTCGCTCGAGCTGGTCATCGGCGCCCACGGCGCCCACCGCTACTGAACCCCGCCGCCCTCGAAGCCCAGGAGACCCCATGACACGCTCTGTACTCCGACCCACGCTGTTCCTCGCCCTTGGCGCGGCCGCACTGGCCGCCGGGCCCGCCCACGCGACCCTGCGGGTGGTCGCCACCCTGCCGGATCTGGCCGCCATCGCCTCCGAGGTGGGCGGCGACAAGGTCCAGGTCACGGCCCTCGCCGACCCCGCCGAGGATCCCCACTACGTCGACCCCAAGCCCAGCCTGCTCATCCCGCTGAGCAGGGCCGACCTGCTCATCGTCAACGGCCTGGAGCTCGAGGTGGGCTGGCTGCCGCCGCTCCAGGCGTCGGCGCGCAACGCGGCGATCCGCACCGGGGGGCCCGGCTACCTCGACGCCTCGGTGGGCGTGCGCCTGATGGAAGTCCCTCAGACCAGGATCGACCGGTCCCAGGGCGACATCCACCCGGGCGGCAACCCGCACTACATGCACGACCCGCGGGCCGCCATCGTCGTCGCGAAGGCCATCGCGGCGCGCCTGGCCACGCTGGACCCGCCCAACGCCAGCTTCTACGCCGAGCGGGCCCAGGCCTTCGTGCGAGAGGCCCAGGCGGTCGTCGACGCCGAGCGTGCGCGGTTCGCGGCGCTGCCGTCGGCGAAGCGGCGCGTCATCGGCTACCACCGCTCGCTCACCTACCTGGAGGACTGGCTGGGCCTCACCGAAGAAGCCACCATCGAGCCGCTCCCAGGCATCGCGCCCAGCCCGGGCCACGTCGCCGAGGTGCTGGCGACCATGCGCGAGACCGGCGCCCGGGTCATCGTGCAGGAGGAGTACTACCGCCGGAACACCAGCGAGACCCTGGCCCGAATGGCCCGGTCGGAGATGGTGATCCTCCACGGCGGCACGCGCTTCGCGAAAGGCGAGCGCTACCTCGACCACATCCGCCACACCGCCCAGGAGATCCATGATGCGCTCAGCCACTAGATTCCTCGTGTCCGCGATGGTCTGCGCGACGATGGCGGCCTCGGGCTGCGCGTTCAGCGACGGCGACCCCTGGGGGCGCGCCAGCCTGTCGCTGGTGGCCCGCTTCGATCCCGACGCCGCGCGCCTCGACGACCAGGGGCGCCTGCTGACCGCCGACGACTACGCCATCGCGCTCACGCGGCTGGCGCTGGTCGCCGACGGGGCCGGCCTCCAGATGGGCTCGGGGGAGGCGGCGGCGCCCTTCGATCCGGCCCAGCCGCCCGAGGGCTACAGCCTGTGCCACGGCGGCCACTGCCACGCCGACGATGGCCGGCTGGTCCCCTACGCCGACGTGGCCGCCGAGCTCGCCGGGGGCGGCGCCAGCGGCTACGCGCTGGACCTGCCCGCCGAGGAGCAGGAGGTCGCCCTCGGGAGCGAGCCGGCGTCGGTCCCGCTCGAACCCTGCGACTCCGCCTGCGACCTGCCGAGGGGCAAGGTGGTGCGCGCCTCGGCGCTCATCGACCGCCTGGTCCTGAGCGCGCGGGTGTACGACCGCCGCACCGGCTCGGCGGCGCGCCTCCCGCCCGAGGGCCTGGCGCTGGACCTGGAGCTGCCGGTGGAGACCCAGCTCTTCGCGGCGGCAGCGGCCAGCGTGGACGACCACCACCCGGTGCCGGTCGACGCCGCGCTCGAGCTCTCGGTGCCCGGCTCCCTCTTCGACGGCGCCGACTTCGAGGCCCTCGGCGATCCCGACACCGCCGCGGAGGCCGAGGCCGCGCTGGCCGAGGCCGCCGCCACCAATCTGGCGCGCGACGGCGTGCTCAGCGCCCGGATCACGAGGTCCCATGAACGCCAGTGAAGTCCGTGGGACGGAGATGTCGGGACAGCCGCTGCTGACGCTGCGCCAGGTGCGGGTCGGCTACTCCGGACAGGCCATCCTGCCGCCGCTGGGGCTGGCGGTGCGGCCGGGCGACGTGTGGGCCCTGGTGGGGCGCAACGGTGCGGGAAAGACCACCCTGATGCGCACCATGCTGGGGCTGCTGCCGCCGGTCGAGGGCAGCATCCACACCGCGCCCGGACTGCGCCGCGCCTACGTGCCGCAACGGGGAGACTACGACCTCACCGTGCCCGCGCGGGTCATCGACTTCGCCCGCGGGGGCACCGACGTGGGCTGGAGCTTCCTGCGCCCCTGGCACGGCAAGGCCGAGCGTGCGCGGGTCGCCGACGCCATGGAGCGCACCGACACGGTGGCGCTGTCCCACCGCGCCTTCGCGACGCTCAGCGAGGGGCAGAAGCAGCGCGTCCTCATCGCGCGCGCCCTCTGCTCGGTGCCGGCGCTCCTGGTGCTGGACGAACCCACCAGCGCCATGGACCCGGCGAACGAGGCCGCCGTCTTCGCGCTGCTCGACCGGCTGCGCCAAGACCTGCGCGTCGCCGTCGTCATCGCCAGCCACCAGCTCTCGTTCGTGCCGCGCTACGCCTCGCACATCGCCCTGGTCGATCGCGACGACGGCGTGGCCCTGGCCGGACCGGCGCCCGACGTCATGAGCAGCCCGACCTTCCGGCATCGCTACGGCTCGCTGCTCGACGAGCCAGCCGCCGACCCGCGCGAGGTGTCCCGTGGGTGACGCCGGCCTCACTCCCAGCATGTTCTTCGATGCCTGGGAGCTCTTCCGCACCCCCACGCTGACCGGCACGGTCGCAGCCGCGATGCTCGGCGTGCTCGGCGTCTATGTGGTGCTGCGCCGGATGGTGTTCCTGAGCGCCGCCATCTCGCAGGCCGCTGGCCTCGGCGTGGCGCTGGCCTACCTGGGCGCGGTGAGCTTCGGCCTCGCCGGCGTCTGGGCCTCGCCGACCCTCGGCGCCGCGGTGCTCACGCTTGGCGCCACGGCGCTCATCGCGGCGGATCGCTCGGCCACCAGCGCGCGGCGCGACGCCCTCATCGGCGTGGTGTACCTGGTGGGCTCCGCGGGGATGCTGGCCGTCGGGACCCGCATCGTCCAGGAGCTGCAGGACATCGACGCCTTGCTCTTCGGCAGCGCCGTCGCCGTCTCGGACGCCGACTTCCACCTGGTCTCCGCGACCGCCTGCGCGGTCCTGGCGGTACACGCCCTGGGCTGGCGCGGGTTCTCCGCGGCCTCCTTCGACCCGGACGGCGCGCAGGTACGGGGGCTGCCCGTGCGCGCGCTGGAGGCCACCCTCTTCATCACCCTGGCGCTGGCGGTGTCGGTCTCCACCCGCGTGCTCGGCGCGTTGCCCACCTTCGCCTTCAGCGTGCTGCCTTCCCTGGCCGCGGTGAGGCTGGCCCCGAACCTTCCGGTGGCGCTCCTGCTCGGCGGCCTCTTCGGCGCCCTCTCGGGCGGCGTGGGCTACCTGGTCGCCTTCCTCTACGAGATCCCGGTGGGAGCCGCCCAGACGCTGGTCGCCGCCGCCCTGGTCGCTAGCGCCGAGCTGGCCGTCCGCGCCGCGCGGCTGCTACCCCGTCAGGGGCTCTCGTCGTCGAAGAGGTAGGCCGACACCGCCGAGAAGGCCAGCGCGGCCGAGACGTAGTGGCACTCGCCATCGGCGCCCGGCCAGAGGTCGGCCGCGTCCGAGAAGAGCAGCTCCATCGACTTCAGCACGCCGGCGTCGTCCTGGGCGGCCGTGTGACCGATGGTCAGCAGGTCCTCCACGGCGATGCCCGCGCCCAGCACGCCGTCGGCCAGGCCGCCGTCCTCGGTGAGCCGTCCGCGGATGTAGACCCCGTAGACCGGCAGCTCGTAGTCCAGCCCCAGCACCCGCACGCGCAGCGTCGAGTCCACCGGCCCCGCGGTCAGCACGCCGTGCTCGATGCGGCCCGTTTGGGCGACGCTCTCCGGCGAGTCGGGCCGCAGGTGGAAGGTCTGCCCCGGAAGCAGCAGGCCGTCGGTGGCCAGCAGCGGCTTGCCCTGGCCCGAGCGGATCGTCACCGTCACGGCGTCGTCGTCCTCGAGATCGTCGATGCCGTCCACCTGCATCATCAGCAGGATGCCGCCCTCCTCGATCGTGCTCTGCAGCAGGCCCTCGGCGGCGCCGATGCCGGCCACCGCGAAGAGCGGCAGGAGCCCGGCCACCTTGTTGTCCACGCCGGGCGTGCCCTGGGGTGAGAGGTAGTCGGCCTCGCCGCAGGCCTCCGGCTCCGTGCCGTCGCTGGCCTGGTGGTCGAGGTCGAACCCGGCCGCCACGCCGGGCGCCTCCTCGGGGGCGAAGGAGAGCTGGTCGAGCACCACCAGGCGCGACATGGGCAGGGCCGGGCCCGGCGTCTCGGCGTCGGGCGTCGTCGCATCCGGTGCTGTCACGTCGCCGCCGAGATCGGACGCGGCGTCGGCCTCGACCGTGACCTCGCTGCCGTCGCAGGCGCCCGCGCCCAGCGCGAAACCCAGCGCCAGCACCGCCCGCACCGATCGTCTGGAGAGTCCCCTCATCGTCACACCTCGATGGCCGACATGCCCGAGTCCGCGTAGCCGCCCTCATCGCCCCAGGAGGCCGCCTCGACGCCCATCGCCCGCAGCAGGCTGAGCGTGACCTTGCCCGTCTTCTCGCCGCCGGTGGAGGCGTGGTGGATGCCCTCGCGCAGCCTGCCGCCGGCGCTCCCGGCGATGAGCAGCGGGAAGTCGTCGAGCGCGTGGGTCTTGCCCAGCGAGATCTCCGAGGTCCCGAGCACCGCCATCGAGTCCAGCAGCGTCCCGTCGCCTTCCTCGATGCGCGCCAGCGACTCCACCTGATAGGCGAAGCTCTCCATGATCTGCACCAGGATGGCCTGCACCGCGAGCTGCTCGCCCGGCTCGTCGTGGGTGAGCTGGTGGTGGCCGGCCGGCGCCCCGGGGAAGAGCGGGTTGCTCACCGGCTCGGTGAACCAGTTGGAGAACACGCGCGTGAGGTCGCAGGCCAGCGCCATGGCCACGATGTCGCAGGTGGCGCGGTTCTTCGCGGCGAGCTGCGGGCGGCCCTCGATGTCCGGGTAGGCGTCCAGGGGCTGCTCCGGCCGCTCGCAGGCTGCCAGCACGGGGGGCGCCTGCTCGAGCTTGGCCAGCCGCTTCTCCAGGCTGCGCAGGCCGTCGAAGTGCTGGTCCAGCCGCGTCTTGTCGGCCGCGCCCACGCGGGACTGGAGCCGCTTCAGGTCGTCGCTCACGGCGTCCAGGATGCTGCGCCGCAGGGCCAGGGTCGGATCGATGATCGGATCCTCGCCGGGCAGCGTGAAGGTGGGCCCGAACAGGCGCTGGTAGAGCGCGATCGGGTCCGACTCGGCCGGGTTCCGGCTGTTGGGCCCGTTGTACGAGAGGCTGTCGTCGCTGAGCGCGCCCACCTCGAGCGAGGGGTAGGGCGTGCTGTCGCCGATGGCCTGCGCGATGACCTGGTCGAGGCTGGCCGAGGCGAAGGTGTTGGCGCCGTAGGGCTCGATCAGCTCGCGCCCGGTCAGCAGCCCGGCGGCGCCGGCGCCGTGGGGCCGCGAGTTGGTCACGCCGAGCGCGGTCCCGGTCACGACGGTCACCCGGTCACGCCAGGGGCGCAGCGGCTCGAGCAGCACCGAGGGCTCCCACTCCGCGCCGGTGGTCAGCGGCGCCCAGCGGTCGGGCAGCACGCCGTTTCCCCACCAGAACAGGCCGAAGCGCCGCGGGAAGCCGGAGAAGCCGCCGCCCTCGTCGGCGTAGGCCGTGCCGTGGGAGTTCATGAAGATCTCGAGCGGCGGCAACGCCAGGCTGACCACCGCACCCCCGAAGATGCCCTTGAGCAGCGTACGCCGCGTGATTCGTGGGCCCGTCACTGGATGCCTCCCACGCGCCGGAATCCCTCGCTGGCCACGATCGCCTCCATCAGCGCGCGGATGCGGCGCCCGTCCTGCTCGAACGCGGTCGCCAGCGCGTCCACCTCGGCCTCCTGGCCCGCCTCGACGGCGTGGCCGACGGCGCTGGCGTAGAGCTTGGACACCACGCAGTGGCCCAGCTCCGGGCTCTGCGCCACCAGCTCGCCGAGCTGGAGCGCATCCTCGAAGGGCGCGCCGTCCAGGTCGCCGGTCGCGTCGATGATCGCCTCGTGGTCGGTGACCCGGAAGCGTCCGATCCCGTCGAAGTTCTCGAAGCCCAGGCCCAGCGGGTCGGTGAAGCCGTGGCACACCGCGCAGTCCGGGTTCTCCATGTGGACGCTCAGGCGCTCGCGCAGCGTGCGCGCCTCGGTCGACGCCTCGGGGATGGCCGTGTTGAGGTTCGACGGCGGCGGCGGCACCGGCTCGCAGAGCAGGTACTCGCGGATGAAGGCGCCGCGCAGGGTCGGCGACGAGGTGACCTCGTGGGCGTGCAGACCCAGGAAGCTCACCTGACCGAAGTAGCCGCGGCGCTGGCTGGCCACGGCCAGCTCGGTGCGCCCGAAGCCGTCGTCCACCGGCGCCGGGATGTCGTAGATGGCGGCCAGGCGCCGGTTCACCCAGGCCGTGCGCGTCGTGAAGAACTCACCCAGGTTCGCGTCGCCGTCGACGAAGAGCTCGTCGACCAGGCGCAAGGTCTCCTCGCGCGCCATCGGGCCCAGATCCGAGGTGTAGTGCCGGTAGATCTTCGGGTCCTTGGTCATGTGATCCAGCTCGTAGAGCTCGAGCCAGTCGATGAAGAAGCCGCGGATGGCCTGGCCGACCCGCGGCGAGTCCAGCAGGCGCCGAGCCTGGGTCATGAGGCCGGCCGGCGTGTCCAGCTCGCCCGCCTCGGCCGCGTCCAGCAGCGCGTCGTCGGGCGTCTGGTTCCAGAGGAAGAAGCTGAGGCGGCTGGCCAGCTCGTAGGGGGTGAGCAGCCGTTCGCCCGGCGCCTGGGGGTCGGGCTGGCCCAGCTCCACGCGGTACAGGAACTCCGGCGACTGCAGGATGGCGGCCACGACGTAGGTGACGCCGGCGTCGAAGCTGTCCAGGGCCTCGGCGGCGGGGGCGCCGATCACCGTCGCCAGCCGCTCCGCCTCGTCCGAGCTGAGCGGTCGGCGCCAGGCGCGGCGGCCGAAGCTCTCGGCGACGGTGCGCAGGCACGCGGCCTCGCCGACCTTCGCCGGGTCGCACGGTACCAGCTTCGACCGCAGCTCGGCGTCGGCCACGGCCTGGGCGGCCAGGCTCATGGCGGCCTTCTCGAAGAGCTCGACCCCCTGGGGCGAGATCGTCGTGACCGTGGCGCCCAGCGCCAGCAGCCCGCCCTGGGCCGTATCGGGCTCGAGCGAGGACGGCAGCACCAGCGAGTCGCCGAGCAGCGCCTTCACGCTGGCCTCGAACTGGGCGCGGGTCAGGCGCACCAGGGAGGGCGGGGCCGGCTCGAACACCGCCTCGGGCTCCGGGATGGGCTCCTGGGAGTCGCGGGTGGCTCCGGCGCAGGCGGCCAGCGCGAGGCCCGCGGTCAGGGCAGCGAGCAGGCAGGCCCTGCGGTGGCCTCTTCGAGCGGGGTCGATCATCGCGTGGCGTCCTGCGGGCGGCTGACGGGCGTGTCTGAAACGTGTTCCAGCGCGGCGCGAGTGTAGCGGAGCGCGTGGCTCGAAGGCCAGCGATCGTCCATTTCGGCTCGGTCGCGCCTGCTCAGGGGTCGCGAAACCAGCCCTTCCGCCAGAAGAAGTAGAGGAAGCCCCCGGCGAAGGTGGCCATCATCCCCAACGCGAACGGGTAGCCGAAGCGCCAATGCAGCTCGGGCATGTTCCAGCGCGACGCGTCGCTGTCGAAGTTCATGCCGTAGACCCCGGCGATGAAGCCGAGCGGCATGAAGATCGTGGCGATCATCGTCAGCACCTTCATCACCTCGTTGAGGCGCTGGCTGCTCACCGACAGGTGGACCTCCATGAGGCTGGTGCCCAGGTCGCGGAAGTTCTCGGCCAGATCCACCACCCGGACGGCGTGGTCGTGGCAGTCGCGCAGGTAGATGCGGGTCTCGTCGCTGATCTGCTGCACGTCGTCGCGCTGGAGCGCGCTCACGGTGTCACGCATGGGCCAGGCGTAGCGCCGGAACATCAGCAGATCGCGGCGCACGTCCATCAGGCGCTCGACGATCCCTTCGGAGGCGCCGTGCAGCACATCGTCCTCCAGGTCGTCCAGGCGATCGCCGAAGGCCTCGATGACCGGGAAGTAGGAGTCCACGATCGCGTCGAGCAGCGCGTAGGCGAGGTAGTCGGCGCCCGAGTGCCGCACGCGCCCCCGGTCGGTGCGGATGCGGTCGCGCAGCGGCTCGAAGCAGTCGCCCTCGCGCTCCTGGAAGGTCAGCACGAAGCCCGGGCCCAGGAAGATGCTGATCTGCTCGGTCTCGAGGCGCTCGCTCAGGGCCAGCAGGCGCGTGACCATGAAGAGCTGGTGCGGGTAGATCTCGAGCTTGGGGCGCTGGTGCACGTTCACCACGTCCTCGAGCGCCAGCGGATGCAGGTGGAACATCGCGCCCAGCCTGGCCAGGGCGTCGCCGTCGCCCAGCCCGACCACATCCACCCAGGTCACCTCCGTGTCGGAGACCAGGCCGGGCAGGGTGGCCAGGTCCGCCACCTCGAGCGAGGTCACGTGGTGCTCGCTGTATTGGATGACCCGGACCCGGGTGGCCACCGCCTCCGGGTCCACCTGCAGGGTCCCCGGTGGCAGGCCGATGGACGAGCGCCGCTTCTTCGATCGGTGGTGCCCCTTCGCTCGCTTGCCCATCGACGCCTCCTCGGCCTCCCCAAGGCTACGCGGGCGGCCTGAGGGCCACAACCGGGCGCGCGGGGCTTGGCTTGCCCCTCGGAGTGGGCGAACGTTGCACCGCGCCCACCCCTGGAGAGCCGTCCCGTGAAGATCGCCCTGCTGCACGCCCCGAACCCGGCCCCCACCGACTCCTCCGCGCCCAGCCCGGCCGCGGTCGAGGGCCTCATCCATCAGCTCGAGTCCCTCGGCCACGAGGTGCAGCGGGTCGCCCCCGATGAGCTGGCCACCGCGATCGCGGCGGGCCGGCTCGCCGAGGCGACGCTGGTGCCCGGCGGCGTCGACGTCGGACCTTCGGGCCCGGTGCGCGTCGCGCTCACCTTCAACCTCAAGCGCGTCAAGCCGAGCGTCCACACCGGCCAGGACAGCGAGGCCGAGTTCGACGCCCCCGAGACGGTGGACGCCATCCGCGCGGCGCTGGCGTCCTTCGGCCACGAGGTCATCCTCATCGAGGCGCGCCCCGACTTCCTCGAGCGCATCGGCCCGGCGAAGCCCGACGTGGTCTTCAACATCGCCGAGGGGCTGCGCGGCCGCAGCCGCGAGGCCGTCGTGCCCGCGGTGTTGGAGCTGCTCGACATCCCCTACACCGGCTCGGACCCGGCCACCCTCTCGTTGGCGCTCGACAAGGGCCTGGCCAAGCGCGTGGTCGCCGGCGCTGGCGTCCCCACGGCGGCCTTCGTCACCCTGTCCAGCCCCGACGAGCCGCTGCCGCCCGGTCTGGAGTTCCCGCTCATCGTGAAGCCGGTGGCCGAGGGCAGCTCCAAGGGCGTGCTCGGTACCAGCGTCGTCACCGACCGCGCCGCGCTCGAGGCCTCGGTGCGCGCCTGCGTCGAGCGCTACCACCAGCCCGCGCTGGTCGAGGCCTTCCTCTCCGGTCGCGAGTTCACCGTGGGGCTCCTCGGCGGCCTGGACTCGCGCGACGAGCCGACGGTGCTGCCGCCGATGGAGATCATCTTCACGCGCACCGACGATCCGCACCCCACCTACACCTTCGCCGACAAGCAGACCGACGCGCCGCCGATCCGCTTCGAGGTGCCGGCCAGGGTCGACGAGGCCCTGGGTGCCGAGATCCGCGCAGTGGCGCTGGCCGCCTGGCACGCGCTGGGCTGCCGGGACGTCTCGCGCATCGACCTGCGCTGCGATGGGGCCGGCCGCGTCAACTTCATCGAGTGCAACCCGCTGCCCGGCCTCACGCCCGGCTTCTCCGACCTCTGCCTCATCGCCCAGGCGGCGGAGCTGAGCTACGAGGAGCTCATCGGCCGCATCCTGGCCCCGGCGCTGGCACGCGCCCGCGCGCCACGCAGCCACTGACCGGAGCATGAGCCCACCCGTGTCCGACCGCTCCCTGCTCGACTCCGCCCCCCGCTGCCGCCTGCGCGACCTCGGCATCCGCATCGGCGACTTCGCCACCGGCCCGCTCAACGCCATCACCGACGTGGCGGGCGTGCGCGTCGGCCACACCACCCTCATCGAGGGCGAGGGCCCGCTGCGGGTGGGCCACGGCCCGGTCCGCACCGGGGTCACCGCCGTCCTGCCCAACGACGGCAACTGCTTCCAGGAGCGGCTCATCGCCGGCGGCTACGTCCTCAACGGCGCGGGCGAGCTGTCGGGCTACATGCAGGTGAGCGAGTGGGGGCTGCTCGAGTCGCCCATCCTGCTGACCAACACCCACAGCCTGGGCGCGGTGGCCGACGGCGCGGTGCGCTACATGTCGGCGGCCTGGCCGGGCATCGGCGTCGACGACGACGTGGTCATCCCGCTGGTCGGCGAGTGCGACGACTCCTATCTCAACGACATCTCGGGGATGCACGTACGCGCCGAGCACGTCGCCGCGGCCATCGACGGCGCCACCTCGGGCCCGGTGGTCGAGGGCTGCGTCGGCGGCGGCACCGGGATGATCGCCTTCGACTTCAAGAGCGGCATCGGCACCTCCTCGCGGCGCCTGTCCGAGACGCACGGCGGCTACACCGTGGGAGTGCTGGTCCAGAGCAACCTCGGTCGCATGGAGGATCTGCGCATAGACGGCGCGCCGGTGGGCCAGATCCTCTCGCCGCTCTTCACCCACCACACCCGCCGCCGCACGGTCTACGGCAGCGTCATCGCCATCGTCGGGACCGACGCGCCCATGACCTCGGACCAGCTCGTCCGCCTGTCACGCCGCGCGGCGCTGGGCATCGGCCGCGTCGGCTCCTACGCCGCCCACGGCTCGGGCGAGATCGTGCTCGCCTTCTCGACCGCCAACCGCGTCCCCCGCATGGCCACCTCCCTGACCACCCGCATCGAGATGCTGGCCCCGACCCGCATCGACGCCTTCTTCCAGGCCGCCATCGAATGCACCGAGGAGGCCATCCTCAACGCCCTGTGCATGGCCACCCCCATGGACGGCATCGACGGCCGCTTCTGCCCCGCCATCCCCCTGGACGCCATGGCCGAAGCCTGGCGCCGCCCGCGAGCCTGACAGCGCGGCGACCCGTCGCCAGACGAACGCGGCCCGGATCCAGACTTCGGGGTCTTTCGCGTGTCGGAGTCCCAAGCTGCTGAGCGGGTGGACGTCGAGCGAGTACTCGTCGCGTAGCCAGGGAGCGATGCTCGGCGGCAGGTGCGCGTCGAGCCAGACGATCATGCGGCCAGCACCGGATGGTCGACTCGGCGGCTCGCGAACCGGAGGGCGGCGGGGATGTCGTCGACTTGGAGGTCGGGCAGTTCATCGACGATTTGGGCGGGGCTGAGGCCGCTTGCCAAGAGGTCGAGCACGTCGGTGACGCGGATTCGCAGGCCGCGGATGCAGGGGCGACCACCGCATTGCTCAGGGTCCACGGTGATCCGGTCGTCGATGCAGGTCATGGCGTCGGCCTCCCCGATGCAGTGTAGCCATTGAGGCCCAGCGGTTCGAGCGGCGCGGTGGGGTGCGGCGGCCGCCCCCGCGACGGCGCAAGAGGCGCGTCGCGCGTCTCGCTTGGCGACACCCGTGACGGGTCTGAGCCATGACCCGGTCAGGGCGTGGGAGAGTGGCGGCTGCGCCGCGCAGGACACAAGCGCGAGCCGGGCGAGCGCTGGGGAGCGCCGTAGTAGACGATCCAGGAACCTCGTGCCGAGACCTGAGACCTGCGGATGCGCGGGTCCATAGGGCACGAGGCGCCCGGACTTGGCGGGCAGCACGACGCATTGCGCGCGGAGCCCGCCCGGAGCGGGTAGTCCACCGCGCGCGAGGCTGGTCAGCTGGTCGCCATCCGGATCAGCTTTGCCACCAGCAAGAGGGGGAGGCTGGCGTGGAAGAGGAGGTCGAAGATGTCGATGGGCCGCGTCAGGGTGCCCTGGGCCAGCATGCGCACCTTCTCGAACAGGTGCGGCTCGGGGACGAACGGGGCCAGGCCGAGCAGGAGCGCGGCCACGATGAGCAGATTCAGGGGGAGGGAGTCCAGCCAGGCCATGCACACCTCGGCCGGGGGAGCGCGGCGGGCGCCCCCGGACGGTGGGCTTCTACCCCAACGGGGGCGCGATGCCCAAGCGCGGTTCCGTCCGGACGGTGTCTGCCCCCCGCACTCGGCGCCAGTGTGTCGGCGGGGGGCTCGAGCGCGACCTTCGACTGGAAGAAGGAAGGCGAGAGCTGGTTTTTCGTCCGCATCGATCAGTCGTCGCGCTGACCCTCTGCGCGCCACGCGCCGCCGCACCCTGGGTGGCGACCTCGCAGGATCGCGACCTCATGAGCTTCAGCCGCGTTCGGCGCGGGCCTTCAGGCCGGCAGCGTACTGCTGGAAGGCGCCGGAGAGGTCGGGGATGGATCGGGTGATGAGCGGTGCCATCAGGCCGCTGAACACCTCCTCCATGTGGAACTCGGTGCCGCCGTCGGGCAGGGGCGTGAGGGTGAAGGTGCGGTTGCCGGCGAAGAGGCCCAGGGGCATCCCACCGGTCCAGCGCATGCCTCGCGGCGGGTCGAAGTCGACTACCTTCACGGGGAAGGCGCGCTCCGGGCTCATCTTCGTGAAGACCTTGATCAACTCGTCTGGCGCTATGCGGCCTTCGATTCGCAGCAGGTTCGGATCCCACTCGGGCGCGCGCTCGCCGTCCGTGATGATGTCCCAGACGCGCTGGGGCGGCGCGGCGATGGTGGTCGTGACGCGGAAGGACTTCATGGGGTCGCCTCTGCCGGGCTCGGGCCGGCGATGTGGTCCTGGAAGGCCCCCAGGACGACGGTCCAGGAGGCGGCGAAGCGGTGGGCGCGGGTGTCCCAGTCCGAGCCCAGGCCCGGGTCGCCGTCGCGGTGGGTGACGTCGACGCGGGTGCCCGCCCCGTCGGCGACGAAGCGCACCTCGACGACCGTGGTGAGGCCGGCCGGCGCTCCGGGCTGCCACGTGTAGGAGAGCAGCTCGCCCGGCTGCCAGCACAGCACGCGTCCCAGCTCGCGGACGCCGGTCTCCGGGTGGGTCTCGACGAGGCGCGGGCTGGACCCGGACTCGAAGGCGATGGTCGCATCGGGGCGGCCGCGGTGGCTCTTCGGCCACCACCTGTCGACCTCGCCGGTGAACGCGCGGAACGCGTGCTCGGGCGGGCAGCTCACGCGCACGCTGTGTCGGATGGGGACGTTCATCGGGACCGCTCCTCCCAGGACTGCTCGGCCACGCGCGCGAACTCGGGCAACGCTTCGCGCCAGAAGGCGTCGAGCCACTGCCGCACGCTGTCGAAGCCGCCCCGCTCCAGCCGGAACACGTGCTCGCGTCCGGCCCGCTCCTGAGCCACGAGGCCGGCGGACTCCAGCGAGCGCAGATGGCGCGAGATCGCCGGACGGCTGACCGGGAACTCCCGCGCGATGGCGTTCACCGAGCGGTCGCCGCCCGCCAGCAGCGTAAGGATCGCGCGGCGGGTCGGGTTTCCGAGGGCATCGAGCGCGGGGGCAGCGTTCATGGGGATCACTCGTCCGGTCCGGGTCAACGCGTAACGTCAAGGTTACGCATCAGGCCGAGCGCGTCAAGCGCCCCCGCGCAGGTCACTGTGGCCATAGCTGGCTTCGGCTCCCCACCCGCGGTACACATGCGCGCAGCCGCGCTGGAAAAGGGTTTGCGATGACGCGCCGCGTCCTTCCAACCGCGCTCGCTACCCCCGACCAGGATCCCGCTCATGCATTCGAGTTTCCGCGGCGCATCGGCCGCGCTCTGGCTCGCCGCGCTGCTGGTGGCGCCGGCCTGCGACGGTGGCGGCGGCGACGAGGACAGCGCGGACGTCACGCCCGGTTTCGTCGGCTTCCTGCTGCAACCCGAGACCGTCTCGCTCCTGCCCGGCGAGTGCTCGGTCGCCGTGCTGACGTGGTCCGGTACGCCTGAGCTGACCGCGGACCAGGTGGAGTTCGAGGCCCCGAAGGCCCTGAGCATCACGGCGATCGGCGGCAACCGCTTCGAGTTCTGCGCCGGATACGCGGTGGGCGAGGGCGACATCAACGCGCGGCTGGTCGGCCAGAGCGACTTTCACAACGCCGGCCGGGGCTTCGTCCGCGAGCTGGGGCCGAACGACGACCGCGACCCCGTCGAGCCGACGTGGATCCTCGGGCGCACCAAGGCGCCGACGCGGGTGTTCTGGTCGGCCGATGGCGAGCACCTCTACTCGACCTCGGTGACCGAGGGCGGGCTCGAGGTGCGAAACGCCCGCACGCTGGCGATGGAGTCGGTGCACTTCATCCACTCGGAGGACGCGGCGCCGCTGGACGACGACCGCATCGCGGTGGGGCAGTTCTCGGCGACCGTCGGCGTCTACAGCCTCAGCCAGCGGCGGCTTCTGACCTCGTTCTACGGCATCACGTTCCAGCCGCTCATCGTGGGCGGCGATCTCCCCTTCGTCGGTGCGGGCGACGGCATCATCGGGGCGATCTCGCGAAACGGGGGCAACAACGCGTGCACGGTCAGCACGGTGGACCTGGAGCACAACGAGCACACCATCGTGGCCACCAGCAACGGGCTCGGGTTCGTGCCCCAGTCCGGCGTCACCGGTGCGGGGTGGCAGCGTGAGACCGGCGTGTCGGCGCCGACCGAGTCGTGGATGCAGCTCTCGCGCTCGGGCCGCTATGCGCTGCTGGGGCCGCGCGGCTGCTGGACCTCCGGGATCACCCTCGTAGACCTCGAGACCGAGAAGACGACGCTGGACTGCATGCCGCCGCGCAACGTGAAGTACGACCACCGCCCGGTGATGTCCGAGGACGGCTCGACGATCGCGTCCTTCGTCAACACCGGCCCGAACGGGCAGGGCTACGTGGGGATGGGCATCGCCGATACCGACGGGTGCAAGCCCCGGGGGTCGGCGCCCGGCGGCGGGCTGCACGCGGGGCTCGCCGTCGCGGCGGACGGCAGCAAGGTGGCGTCGCTGGTCACCACGATTCACGACGACGCGACCGGCACCGACCAGGTCGAGCTGCGGGTCACCGACAGCAGCCCGGCGGCGTTCGCGGCGCCCGGCGGCCCGAAGACGGTGGCGACGACCATCGACGCGCGCTTCCAGCCCGACTCCGACCTCATCTATCGGAACCACCGCCTGGCCTTCTCGCCCGACGGCGGGCGCATCGCGCTGGCCTTCGTGGAGGGCCGATTCGGCGTGTACGACGTCGCCACCCAGCAGGTCACGCTCGAGGCGCCCATCGACTGGGGGAGCGCCCAGCCGACGCCGAACGTGCGCTACGTGATGGCGAAGCTGCAACAGGGCGAAGTGGCTCATGGCTGGGCGCTGGTGGACACCGGGTCGCAGCAGGTGGTCCGCGTCCACGCCGACGCCCACCAGCTCGAGGGCGTCTTCGAGGGCGGCTACGTCTTGTCCGACTTCGCCAAGCAGCACATCACCTTCTACGACTACGAGACCGGCACTCCCGAGCCCTTCACGGGCGACCTGGCCGACGCGTTCGACGCCTACAGGAACTCGAGCGATGACGGCTCGACGAGCTGCACGGTCAACGGGACCCAAGCCTGCATCGGCCAGAAGTGCGCTGCGGTGAACACGCTGACCGACGGCCGGGCGTTGCAAGCCCAGGCCTGCGTGATGGTGGACAACCAGACCGCGCTCTTCGTGTTCCAATACTCGATATGGCGCTGGAACGGCACTTCCGCCCAGGCGGTGCACATGAGCAAGTCCTACGGCGACGGCGGCGGGTCCGAAGAAGCCCTGAAGCTGATGCGCCTTCGCGATCGCGAGATCATGCTGCGGAACCGCACTCACCTCATCTACTGGAAGCTCTGATGCGCCATCTCACTGCAATGCAAGTCGCCGTGGTCATCGCGGGTTCGGTCGCCCTGGCTTCCTGCTTCGGGACCGACGAGGACAAAGGCTTCGTCGACCCCTACGCCCACTCGTACCTGATCCACCGCAACATCGACCTGTACGCGGACTTCGTGCTGACGGCCAGCGACAACCCCGGGTTCGGCTCCGAGCGCATCATCTTCACGGCCACCGACGCGCCCAACGACGACCTCTTCTGGAACCTGGACGTGGTCGAGACGGGCCCGGAGACGCGCGAGATAAGCCTGTCGGTGGACTGGCAGGATGGGGGCGGCTGCTACTTCAGCGGCCTGAGCAACCCCTTCCAGGGCGAGCTGAGCGAGGGGAGCTGTGTCATCCCGACGGCCACCGGACACGTGTACTTCCAGCTCGAGAAGGCCGCGCGGTACCAGACCGGCAACACCTTCGGGGTGGGCACGACGCTGCTCGAGGGGCGTTGGATGGAGCTGCGCAGCGGGTACCTGCTCACCGGCGAGGCCACGCTCTACGCCCGGCAGCACGACCAGAACTCGGCGATCGGCCAGACGGGCCATGCGGCGCCCCCGGCAGTCGCGACGTACCAAGATCCCTTCGAGCAAGGCGGTACCTGTGTCCACGCGGGAATCTCGGGCACCGGCACCCTCGTCGAGGGCGAGGCGTCGGTCTGCAATTCCGCCCTCGAGTACCAGGGCGACGGCTTCGACCTCTATATAGATGATGGCGGCCGACTGTCCTTCGTACCCCTGGACCAGAACCAGCCCGACCAGCGCATCCAGGGCGTGGTAGCGGCCGACGGCCAAAGCATCGCGGCCTTCACCGGCAACCAAGCCGGCCTGGGCACCCGCTACGACCTGGACTTCGCCGCCGACACGGTGTCCTTCAGCAACAGCTTCCTGTGGACGCCCGAGACCGTGACGTCGCAGTGCACGGTGCTCTGGCAAGGCAAGCTGACCGCCTGCAAGTAAGGGCCGCGGGAGCGGCGCCGCTCCGCGGGCCGCGCCGCTTCGTCAACCGCGCCGCGTCGCTCAGGGCACCAGCAGCACCTTGCCGAAGTTCTTGCGGTCCTGGACGAACGCGCGCCCACCGTCGGCCGGGGCGAGCTTCAGGACGAAGACGAACTCAAACTCTTCGACCGAACGCGCGGCCATTCCTCGCGAGGCGAGTCCCGACGCAACGCTGTGAAACAAGTCGCCACCGCCCCCGAAGGCCGCCGCACGCGATAGCAGCAAGCCGCGCCAGTCTTCACGCTCAGGTGCAAGTCCAGCAGCAGGCCGAACCTCCGACAACGTCCCCCACCGCGCGCCTCGTACGCCCCGGTTGCCGCCCCCGGCATCGCCGCGCCCACCACGGTTGTTCACCGCCTCGGGCAGCGCTATGCTCCGCCAACGATGCCCCACCACACCTCATCCCCCAGGACCGCCGCTAGGCTCCACGCCCTCCGCCGTCGCAGCAGTCGCACGCGCCTCGGGCTCGTCGGCGCGCTCGCCGCACTGCGCCAGCGCCTGAACTTCGTCCAGCCGTCTGCGGCGCCGCCATGCGCTCGACGCCGCGACACGAAGGCACGGCGCCACGGCCGTCTCACGTTGGGGCGTGCGGGCCAGACACCGCCTCGCTCTTCCGGACGTGCCCAGCGCCCACAAGTCCTAGTCGTGTCCTGACCCCTGGCGCTCATTAAACCTCTCCCGGCTCACTGGGCGGGTGCCGGCTACACAGATCTTCGGTCTCGCGAGTGTGCTCACGGAGACCGACAATTCAGAGACCCGGAGAGTGTGATGCGAATGATGCGAGTCGAGATGCCCGACATCGGCCCAGCGTTGGCGCTGCTCATCCTGCTTGTCCCGTGGTGGGGCTGCGCGCGTTCGTCCGATGAACCGACGCCCGCCCGAGCCCGCACACCGGCGGGGGGGGCCTCGAAACCAACTGCACCTGCTGTACCTGACGCACCTGCCCCATCCCGGCCCGAAGCGCAGCCCGAAAAGGTTCAGGTCTCGCTTGAGGATTCGCTTAAGCAATTGCTGGGGATTCCGGACACCTTCGAGGCGAGCCTCGTGGTGGTAGGTAGGGAGCGGATGGACTCCGCGTCTGCCAAGCGCGCCGTAGTGCGAGCAACCGTTCCGGAAGGGCTGTCGCGGGAGGAGTTGGTGAACAACATCAAGAGCCTCGCAGCCAAGGAGCTGCTGCGTGCCGGCGGGGCCGGAAGTCTCGGTGCCGTTGGAGTCTTCGTCTACCGTGATGCCGCCGAGGCAGGGGGCGCCTACAGCGTTGCGAGGGCCGACTTCGCTCCGCACGGTGATTGGGCTGCCGCGAACGACGAGGCGCCGATCACAGATTGGAAGCTCGACTACGACATCGTCGACTCGTACTTCAAGCCCTTGCCTGCCCTCATCGAGGCCGGCGCCAGCGTAAGGTTCGTCGAGACAGCCATGCTATCGGATGACCCCGATTCCGCCATGGACGAGAATCGCGTTGTGGACGCACGGAAAGGCCAGAAAGCGACTGTGGTGAAATCCTTGCGCGAGCATCTCTCCGGAGGACTTTACAGCGTGCAGTACTACGTCCGGCTGGAAATGAAGCGTAAGACCTACGAAGGCTGGGTGGATGCCGGCTCCCTGGAGGTCAACGAATGACCCCCGCATCTTCGGCGCCTCCAAAGACGGTGACGGTGTCTGCCCCCCGCGCTACGCATAAGCCCCCGCCAACCTCTCGCGAGGTGCTGGCTAGGCGTGGCCCAACGAGCCCGGAAGAGAGGCGGCCATGCGGGCTCGACCTCCATCGTCCTCGCAGTCAGTCAAGCCAAGAGAGGGTGCGGTGTCTGGGTGCGGTGTCTGACCCCCGCACTCGCGCAACGGTCTCACTTGGCGACCCAGTGCGTTTCGAACTCCACGTCCCTCCCGGCGCAACCGCAGGATACCAGCGGGTCGAGATACGAGTGCGGGGGTCAGACGCTGGTGTTCCACGGTGATCCAGTGACGCGTGCAAGGAGCGACGCGCCGGAGAGGCGGCTGGGACAGCAGTATCGGAGTTGGTATGCACGGCCGCCGGTTCTCGCGGCACTCTGGTTGGGTATCGGCATGCTCATCTACACCGCCGCCAGCTCGATGCGTGAAGCACGGATTCGGCGGGTAGAAGACACCGCTGTCGTTGAGGCGTTCAATGATTTTTCCGAAAAAATTGCGCGACTAGCAGGTGACGCTGGTACCTGCGACGCTGCCGAATTCGCGGCAAGGGTTGGGATGATATACCCGCCGACGAGGCCAGGGTTCAGCTCCCTCTCCGCTGGACCGCCAGACACATCCTTGAGGCCCGAAGTAGTCGCGGTGCCGGCCCGCTCAGCGGTGCTATCCATGCGGCTTTGCAGCAATCAGCCGCCATTCGTCTGCGCGGGCTACGACGCAAAGCTCCGCCGGATTTGGCTGGCGCTGTTCCGCTCCTATGGCGGACGAAAGACCGGTACCCTGTGGACTGAAGACATTGTGCTCGAACAGCGCGCGTCGGGGCGATGTGAGTCGGTGACAAAGGACGTAGGTGTGCATGTCGATGACCCGCCGCCGCTCGTCCTATGAGGGGGAAGCGGGGTCGGGTCCTCACGGATCCCCGCAAATGGCTGCGAGCCGCTCCATTGTTAGTCTCGAGGCTTGTTGGATCGTATCACCTCGCCGCGCGGGGGGTGACGCGCTGACTCCGTACCATCGAGGATCTCTCGCACGTGCGGCCTCGCGCGGATGCGGGGCCCTGAGGGAGGTGCGAGATGGTGGAGGCGGAGGCGTTGCGGGCGGAGGTGTGTGAGTTCCAGTAATTCTGAGGGCACGGATTCCGGAAATTCTGAGGGTGGGGGCAGCGATATCCGGTGGAGTTTCGGCGACGCGTCGCCGACGTAGCGCTGGCGTAACCATCCGATCTACCCCGCCTGTCCCGGGGCCGGTCTCGCGGCCAGGCTGCCGCTGCTACCGATGATTTGGAGGGCAAGCGATGCGGCGGAGTCGGGAGGAGTGGGCGGGGCTTTGCGCGGCGCGGGTGGCGAGTGGGATGACGGCGAGGGCGTTCGCTGAGGGGGCGGTGTCTGCCCCGCACTAACACACACCAAGCGGATCTGGATCTCTTCGCTGCTTTCTGCCGCCACCCACAACCAAGGGGACGGAGCGAAATCCAGCGAATCCGCGCTGATACCGAGTGATGTCAAGTGAATCGAGCCGGGGGGGGGCTGGACTCGCATCGTAGTTGGTGGCCACGAGGGTGCCGAGCGGCTGGGGGCAGGGACCACCGGAAAGCGGGTGGAACTCATGCAATCCGCCGACCTCCCGGCCTTGCTCGTCAAGCAGCACCAAGCCGAATCGTGGCGACTCACGTATCACCGTGGCCACAAGAGCATCGGGATCGACGATGTCCTGGGACGTCGGCCGGTCCGACCAGCACCCGCCAGACACCACGAGTCCCGCGACGAGCAGGGCCACAGCCGCCCAGGCCCCTCGGCGAGCCGTCACGCAGTCCGACACGAAATGGCTCATCGCTCGAAAACGACGACGCGGACGGCTGCTTCGAATACGTCGTCGACCACCCCCGATTCACGCCACGCGAATGCAACATGGTTGCCCCGTCTTGCACCCCGTGGAATGGTTCCAATGCCCCGGTGCCTCGGCAGGGACAAAACGAGATCGGTCGTGCCATCGATAACGCGGATCTCCACGGCTCTACCCTCCGGCTCATCCACCCCATACGCAAGCGCGTAGACGCCGGGCAGGCCGAGTCCGACGATTCCTGGCGATTGGAACGTCTGCGGCCCCTTAGCAGCGACCTGCTTGAACGTGTACCAACTCATCGTCGGTCCGCGACGCTCGTACGTCAGGCGATCATCCTGAAAATCTACCGTGGCCACGTGTCCGGCGGGTCCGCTGGCGGCGATTCGAGGGTGGTACGGGAACCCTGGGCTCTTGGATGAAGGCCCCAGCACGCCGCCCGGCAGCACCTGCCGCCAATCGAACTGGCGGCGGAATTCGGGTGCTACTGTGGTTTCCCAACCGATAGTGAGCGTTCCGTCCTCTGCCGCGAACAGTTCAACAGGGCCGATCGAATTCCGGTCGGGCGCCGGCGGGTCGATCACGATTTCGGGGCCGGCAGGCTCTCCATCGGCGTCGAATCGACGAATGATGTAGCGAACGGGTGGCTCGGGCAGCCATCGAACAGACGCCACGACGAAACCCCCGTCGGGCGTGCACTCGACTTGGGGCGAGATAAAGGACTCCTCCTCT
>JACKFB010000030.1 GCA_020632695.1 Deltaproteobacteria bacterium | reverse complement strand
CCGAGACCGACTCCGGGGCCGAGGCCGAGGCGGACGCCGAGACCGAGACCGACGCCGATACCGAGGCCGACGCCGATACCGAGGCCGACGCCGACGCCGAGACCGAGACCGACTCCGAGACCGAGGCCGACTCCGCGACCGAGGCCGACGCCGAGACCGAGACCGGACCCGACATCGAGGCCGACACCGACGCCGGGGCCGACGTCGACGCCACGCTCGGCGACGAGACGGCGCCGCTGTTCGAGGGTGTCGTCAGCGCGGAGGCGCTCTCGGAGACGGAGGTGCTGCTCACCTGGGACGCGGCGTGGGATGAGGTCTCGCCTGCGGATGCCATCGTCTACGAGCTGTGCGTCTCGGAGACCCGCGTCGAAAAGGGCGGCTGTCAGCCCTTCATCGCCGACGACGAGAGCGCGGCGGGGGCTCTGGAGCATGTCGTCAGCGGGCTGGAGGCGAACACGCGCTACTTCCTCGTGGTGCGGGCTCGGGATGAGGCGGGCAACGTCGACGACAACCTGGTGGAGGCGACCGCGCTGACGCCAGGCAATCACGCGGTGAAGGCCGTCACGGTGGGCGGCGGGCACGCGTGTGCGTTGATGGCGCGGGGGACTGTGCGCTGCTGGGGCGCCAACGAGTTCGGGCAGCTCGGTGACGGCAGCACCGAATCGCGGGAGGTCGCGGCGCCGGTGGCGGGGCTGGAGCTGGTGAAGCTCATCGCCGCTGGCACCGAGCACACATGCGCAGCGATGGCCGACGGCACGGTGCGCTGCTGGGGGAGTAACGACCGGGGCCAGCTTGGCGACGGCACGACCGAGGACTCGGCGCTACCGGTGGTCGTGACCGGGCTGGAGTTCGTGAAGGCGCTGGCGGCGGGCGACGGCCACACCTGCGCCATCTTTGGCGACGGCACGATGCGTTGCTGGGGCGCCAACGACCGCGGGCAGCTCGGCGATGGGACCTTCGAGGACAGCCTGGTACCCGCTGAGGTGTCGGGCGCCACCTACGTGAAAGACGTGGCCTGCGGCGCCGAGCACACCTGCGCCGTCGAGGCCAACGGCATCGTCGCCTGTTGGGGTCGCGGCGACTCGGGCCAGCTCGGGCTGGGCGACTTCGAAGATCGCGGCGTCTGGACGCCGGTGGCGTCGCCTCAGTTCGTCACCCGCGTCGCAGCCGGCGACGCCCACACCTGCGTGCGCATCGGGGATGGCACGGCGATGTGCTGGGGCGCGAACGACGAAGGGCAGCTCGGCGTCGAGGGGGCGATGGACACGGAGGCGCTACCGCTCGTCGTCTCGGGCATCGAGCGCGTCTCGACCGTGGAAGCCGGAGGCGCTCACACCTGCGTGCGCGACGGCGTCGGGACGGCTCGGTGCTGGGGTGGCGTCGCCGCAGTGACTGAGGTCCTCGCCGACTCGGTCAAGTCACTCGACGTCGGGGAAGACCGAAGCTGCATACTGACGGGCGGCGGGAGCGTGCTTTGCGAGTCGCTGGCCCCGGAGGCAGGCGACAAGACTGGCAAGCCGGTCGAAGGATTGGTCGATCTGACCGGGCCGTTCTCAGTGACCATGGGGGCCGCACATACCTGTTCGCCGCTCACCGACGGTACGGTGCGGTGTTGGGGCCGGAACCCGATGAACCAACTCGGGACTTGGTCCCTCTACCCTCCGGCCAAGGCGCTCGCCACTGCGCTTTGGCCGGGCCTCGTTCCGGAGTTGGAAAACGTGGTGGGCGCAAACGCTAGCTGGCAGCGAACGTGTGCCGTGCTTGCGGACGGCCGTGACCGGTGCTGGGGTCAATCGTCGCAGGGCGAACTCGGGATGGGGTCGGAGTCCCCGCTGCTCCCATCCCATGTGGTCGGGCTGGTGGATGTCATCGCTCCGTGCCGTGGAGGGGCCATTTCCAACGGCGAGTGTGCAGTGCTGAGCGGTGGCGAACTGAGCTACTGGGGGAGCGTCATCGCCCCGCTGGACCCACCGTTGGGAACTGGGATCCCCATCGCGGTGCCGCTGCCTGTGCCAGCGCTCCAGGGGGTGGGCTCGCGCTACTTCCTGACCGCGGACGGGCTCTTGCGCCGGTGGTCGGCCTCAGCCCCACCGTACAGCTCCAGCGGGGCGCTCGAAGGGCTGCTCGACACTACGGAGGCCACATATGGCGCCGCTTCCCTGCGAGCTGATGGTTCGGTCTGGTTCGTTTCGGTGGGGCTGTCCGTTGGTCAGCCCGTGCCGAAATCCTACGAGGGTCCCCTGCAGTTGACGGGGTTCGCGGACGTACAGCAGTTCGACAGCTACACCTCTGACTTCGTGGCCGGGCTGCGCGCAAACGGGCGGATTCAGACCTGGGGCTCCCGGGCGTACAGCTATCGACTGGGGGTCCCGACGAAGGCGGATGCTCCATGGCAGGACAAAGACGAGCCCGAGGCATTCGCTCGGATTGTCGACCTGTCGCTCATCGAGGATGCGGTCGCCGTCGCCGCCGGCAACGAGACCGGCTGCGCGCTCATCGCCGACGGCACGGTCCGGTGCTGGGGTCGTCGCTACGCGGAGTACTGGAAGTTCGATACGTTCACCCACATCCCCTGGGAGGTGCCGTACCTGCCGTGACCGGCGTAGCTTCCGCCCCGCTCTCTGCTGAGAGCATGTTCGCCAAAGTGGTTGTGTGGGGTGCCACCCGAAGCCCCACCACCTCGGCCCATGTTTCCGCTGCTCCTGTGACGCCATGTAGTGGCGGGGGCTTCGCGTCAGGCCGGGTCGAAGACCAGCACCTCGGCCTCGGCGCCGGCGCCGGTGAGTGTCAGGGAGTCGACCTCCGAGCCCCGCGCTCTCGGATGCACGGAATCGGCCAGGTCGACATGTCGCTGGTCCGGGCCTGAGCGCTCTGTTCGCACGTCAGCGCGCATCGCCGTCCCCCTTCCATGGCTCTCCCGGCAGACGGCTGACGAGCGCCGAGTGCACGCGGGACCAGGCCGCGGCGGCGTCATGCTCCAGGCTCGTCCTCAGCAGCGGAGCCACGTCGGTCAAGAACGCAGGATCGGTGAGCTTCGCAGACATGTTCGCCTCGAACTGCGCGCGCTTCACCGGCGTACCGCTGAACGCCATGTACCGCTCGAAGGCCTCGAGGAGGCGATCACTGTCGAACGCGGGATGATCCAGCGCGAGGTCGAGGTCGAAGAGGTCGCGGCCCTTCTTGCGCTGGTAGAGCGCGCGCAGCTTGCTCCCGAGGAGCTCGGGCAGGCTGAAGGTCGCCACGTCGGCGTCCCCCGAGAACCAGGGATTCGCGACCTCCACCCGCTGAGTGGTGTAGCCATGGACGACGAAGTGCTCACGCGTGTTGATCTCGATCTTCACGCGCATCTGCACGACGGGGGTGAAGGTCGTGTGGAAGCGGTAGTACAGGGTGAAGCGGCCCTGACCGGCCTTCCACTTGGGCTTGCCGAGCCACGGGTCGAGCGCTGCCCGGATCTCGTCGACGAGCGGACCGATCGGTCCCGCCGTGCGCTGCACCAGATCGATGTCTTCGGAGTACCGACCGGGCGGGTCGAAGAAGAGCTTGTGCAGCGCAGTGCCACCGCGGAACACGGCGCTCTCTGCGAACGCGGGGCGGCGGAACAGCGCGACGAGTGCGCGGGAGAGCACGAGGTCCTGCTCGACCTGCGTGTTGTCAGACCAGGGCGCGGTTCTGCGCCAAGCGGTGATGCTCGCTCTCGGGATCACAGGTCCGCCTCGACGTCGTCGTTGACCAGCACGTGCCAGCGGGGGTCGAGGGGGGCGCCCACAGATGCGCGCGCTCCCGTGAGCGGCGTCGGCAGCAGGCGTTTGCCGGCGACCGTGGCGGCGAGAGCGTCGGCGAGCTCTGGCTGTTCCACGAGGTCGAGGAGCCAGCCGAGGCGTTGCACGTCCGTCCTGGCCACGCGGGTTGCCGCTGCGGCGAGGACCTCGGGGTCGAGCTTCTCGGCCAGCTCCGAGAGTACGGTCGCGATGTTGCTCCAATACCCAGAGGCCCCAGGGAAGCGCACGAGATCGAAGGCGGTCGTCTCGGGCGTCGCGACCCGCATCGTGCCGGTCTCGGTCTGCATGGGCTCGGTGGCCGCGCCGTCGAAGTTGCTGTTCATGTGGAACTCGATGCGGACGCGCCCCACCTCGATGTCGCGCGCGGCCGCGTCCACCATCACCTGGAAGGCCATGGGTTGCTGATGCCCCGCCCCGTGGAGCGCGGCCGCGCTCAGCAGCCCGACGTAGTAGCGCCACCCAAGGTGACCCATGAGGTCGTCGATGAACCAGCTCGCCGGCGGACAGCCGGCCGCGCGGTACTCGCGCGGGACCACGACGAAGAAGTCCCGCCTCGGGCTGACGATGGTGCCGCCCTTCTTCAGGCGGTAGAGCGTCATCTTGGTGGCCGCGGCGGAGGCGGCCGTCGCCGCGTCGGCGTCCGCACGCGCGAAGACGTACCTCCCCTCTTCGGGGAGCGCCTCGATCCACTCATGCAGGGCGCTGCGACCAGCCATCGCTGAACCTCGCGCAAAAAGTAACGCGAATCGTAACCTTTTGCCATCGACTCATCATCCAGGTCCGTGCGCTTCTTCACCGCCGACGTGCCCCTGCTCCTCGACCCTGCCCTCGCGTTCGACCAGGAGGCGGCCGTGGCCCTGGTGCGAGAGCGTCTGATCGCTCGGCTGTAGCTCGCGCGACGACGACCCGGCTCGGTGTGCACGAGGCGCTACGTCACCTGACCCCGCGGCATCGCGGCCGACCGTCAGGCCAGGTCGAAGACCAGCACCTCGGCCTCGGCGCCGGCGCCGGTGAGTGTCAGGGAGTCGACCTCCGAGAGGGCGACGCCGTCTCCCTGGGAGAGCGGGCGGTCGCCCAGGCGCACCTCGCCGCGGGCCACCTGGACGAAGGCGTGCCGGCCGGGGGCGAGCGGGTGGGTGACGGACTCGCCGTCGCGGAGGATGGTCGCCAGGATGCGGGCGTCCTGGTGGATGCTCACCGCGCCGTCCGCGCCGTCGGGGGCGACCACCGTGCGCAGCCGGCCGAGCTTGTCCTCGCGGGGGAAGTGCTTCTGGGCGTAGCCGGGCGTGAGGCCGGCCCGCTCGGGGCGCAGCCAGATCTGCAGGAGATGCACGGGCTCCGAGGGCGAGTCGTTCATCTCGCTGTGGGTGACGCCGGTGCCGGCGCTCATGCGCTGCACCTCGCCGGCGACGATGGCCGAGCCGTTGCCCATGCTGTCGCGGTGGCGCAGCGCGCCGGAGATCACGTAGGTCACGATCTCCATGTCGCGGTGCGGGTGGGTGCCGAAGCCCGCCGCCGGCGCCACGACGTCGTCGTTGATGACCCGCAGGCTGCGGAAGCCCATGCGGCCGGGGTCGTAGAAGTCGGCGAACGAGAAGGTGTGGGCAGAGTCCAGCCAGGACATGCGCGAGCGGCCGCGCTGGTCGGCGCGGAAGAGGGTCTCCATCTGGTCTCCTTCGCAGCGGGGGGGTGCGTCCCGGGTTCGGCGTCCCGCTGTCGCGACAATAGTTCAACGTTGAATTGATTTGCACCGTCGGGCCCCTGGACAAGGGGCCCCCCGGCGAGCGATGCAGGGGGCACGCCTGAGCACTGGAGAACGCCATGAGCCGCCGCCTCGAGGACACCGTCGCCATCATCACCGGAGCCAGCCGCGGTATCGGCGAGGCCATCGCCCGCGCGTTCGTCGCCGAGGGTGCGCGCGTCGTGCTGGCCTCACGGAAGCAGGACGCGCTGGACGAGACGCGCGCCGCCATCGTCGCGGACCTGGGCGGCGACGTCATCGCGCGCGCCTGCCACACCGGCGACACCGGGCAGGTCCAGGCGCTCATCGACTACACCGAGTCGAAGCTGGGCGTGCCGACCGTGCTGGTCAACAACGCCGCCACGAACCCCTACTTCGGGCCGATGCTGGGCGTGGGCGACGCCGCCTGGGAGAAGACCTTCGCGGTCAACGTGCGCGGCTACTTCGAGGCCGCCCGCGCCGTCTCCCGGCGGCTGATGGAGACCAATTCCCCCGGCGCCATCATCAACGTCGCCAGCATCCTGGGCATGGGCGCCGCGCCGCTGCAGGGCGTCTACGGCATGACCAAGGCGGCGGTCATCTCGATGACCCAGACCCTGGCGATCGAGCTGGGCCCCTCGAAGATCCGGGTCAACGCCATCGCCCCCGGCCTGGTGGAGACCCGCTTCGCCAGCGCGCTGACGTCGAACCCGAAGATCGCCGAGCACTTCACCGCCCGCACGGCCGAGAAGCGCTGGGCCCAGCCCGAGGAGATCGCCGGCGCGGCGGTGTTCCTGGCGTCTGCCGAGGCCGGGTTCATCACCGGGCAGACCCTGGCGGTCGACGGCGGCTACTCGATCTCGTAGCCGCCGCCGAGGCGGTCAGATCCGGGAGCCCCACCAGGTGGCCGCCGGCGAGAACGGCGTGCCGCCCAGGTCGAAGGTGGCCTCCCACTTGCACTGCGCCTCCTTGGAGCCAAGCGCGTCGGCGTTGCGCTTGCCGAAGAGCGAGGTCCCCATGCAGCGCTCGCCCTCGGGTGAGCCGATCTCCAGCGAGCCGCTCAGCGTGGCCACCTGGTCGCGGATCCAGTCGGCGCCCGCGGGAATGAGCAGCTCGCAGGCGCTGATCACCGTCTCCGCGTCCAGCGGGACGTTCTCCACGACCGCCTCCTTCTGCGAGAACCACTCGCAGCAGTCGTCGTAGTACAGGCACAGCTCGTCGCCGAAGATGGTCCCGATGACCTTCTCGTAGCTGTCCACCGGCGGCAGGAACTCACCCGGCTCGTCGGGGTGCGGGACGGTGCCATCGCCGAAGAGCAGCGGCAGCACCTTGCGCTCGATGATGAAGTTCAACAGCGTCCCGTAGTCGAAGCCCGGCACGGTGTGCGGCTCGATCCAGATGGCGCCCGCGGCGTCGACCGAGGCCCCGAACTTGGCGGTCAGCACCTTCTTGTAGATGTCGATGAGCTTGACGCCGATGAGCCCGCACTCGAGGTCGCTGGGCGCGCAGTCCAGGCCGAACTTCCAGTAGAAGGAGGCCGTCTCCCAGACCTCGCCGACGGTGTCGGCGGGGAACCAGGTGACCGTGGGGTCGGTGAGGTCGGCGACCGTGGGCTCGCTCGCCAGGGTGAGCTTGGAGCCCAGGCGCAGGTCGGAGAGCAGGCTGGCGATGGACTGGCCGGTGACGACGACGTCGTCGCCGATGACCTTGGCGGCCAGCTCGAAGAACGCGACGTTGGCGGCGTCCGCGGCGATGAGGCCGGTGGCGCTGAGCTGGTCGCCCGACTTCAGGAAGTCGCAGATGGTGTCGAGCAGGCCCGACGGGTTCTTGCAGGCGGCCAGCAGCGCGACCTCGCCGGGCTTGGTGAAGAGCCCGATGAGGAAGGAGACGATGTCGCCTGCGGCGCCGGGGATGCCGGTGTGCATGTCGGCGGTCGTGGTCAGACGGTACTCGCCCTCCCAGCGCAGCGGCAGGTCGACGAGGTTCAGCGTCACGGCCTTGGTCTCGCCGTACTTCACCTCGACGCCCTGCACGCACCCGCTGACCAGCGTGGTACCGGTCGGCGGCCCGATCGCGCGCACCGCCCAGGTCTGGGTCAGCTCGGTGTCCAGGTCGGGGAGCACGGCGATCTTCGCCTTGTCGGTCAGCGGGTAGGGCCCGAGCGCCAGGTCCGCCGTGGGGATGCCGCCGGGCTGGTCGGGGTCGAGCTCGGCGCAGGTGGGCTTGCCGCCGGTCTGCTTGAAGAGCCGCAGCGCATAGCTGGCTGCCGGCGAGGTGCCCGTGTAGGCGAAGGTGAGCTCGAGCGGGGCCGGGATGACCGGCGCGATGGTGACCGTGTAGCTGATGACGCCAGCACCCGCGTCCCCGTCGACCGACGCGTCCACCTTGACGGGGGTCGCGGTGTTGGCCAGCAGGCTGAGGCTCACCGTGGCCTGACCGTTGGCGGTCGTCGTGGAGGTGAAGCTGGTCAGGCGCGCCACGTCGGCAGTGACGTCGATGGCGAAGCGCACGGTGGCGTTGGGGATCGGCTCGCCAGTGGGCTTGCGGTACATCACCGTGATGTCCACCGCGGTGCCCGAGTCGGCGGTCGCCTGGCAGGTGGTCGCGCAGCCGCTGGCCGTGAAGACGAGCTGGTTGGCGGCGGGCGCCGTGTCGGGCACCAGCTCGGGCACCACGTCGGGCACCACGTCGGGGGTCGTCACGTCGGCGACCGCGTCGGCGTCCGCGACGACATCGGCGACGACATCGGCGACGCCGGGGTCGTCGCCGCACGCGGCGAGGATGAGGATGAGGCTCGTGGCGGCGGCCAGGGGGCGTAGGGACATTCGGAGCTCCGGTGCGCGGTCGATTCGGGGAGTCTAGTCGGAACGACGGGCCGGCGCTCGATTTCCTGCCGCCTGCCTGGACCCGACGGCGAAACCGGCGCCTCGCGCGGAGGCAGCGTGATACGAGTCGAGCCTCCTCACGTCCCCGCCCTGACTGCCAGGAGCTCCCGATGTCCCGTACCTCTCACGCTGCGATCTCGGCGCGCTGCATGGTCTGCGGCCAGGACTTCCGGCGCGACCAGTGCCAGCCCGTCGCGCTCATCCGCCCCTCGATGGCGCTCTACCTGCGCGAACGCCACCCCGACTCGTTCTCCCCCGAGGCGTCGATCTGCCGGCCTTGCCTCGGAGCGGCGCGCCAGTCCCACCTGCTGGCCCAGCTCGCCCGCGAGCGCGGCGACCTCAGCGCGCTCGAGGCCGAGGCCAGCCGCACCGCTGCCGCCCACACCGCCATCGCCGCGCACCTCGACGAGACCTTCCAGAGCTCGCAGACGCCCGCCCAACGCCTGGCCGACGCCGTCGCGACCGTCGGCGGCTCCTGGCCCTTCGTCATCGGCTTCGGCGCGGTGCTCTTCGGCTGGATCCTGCTGAACTCGGCCTTGCTCGGCCGCGACGCCTTCGATCCCTACCCCTACATCCTGCTGAACCTCGTGCTGTCCTGCCTGGCCGCCATCCAGGCGCCCATCATCATGATGAGCCAGAACCGCCGCTCGGTCCGCGACCGCATGGAGGCCGACGAGGACTTCAAGGTGAACCTCAAGGCGGAGCTGGAGGTCGCCGCCCTGCACGAGAAGATCGACCACCTGCTCTACGTGCAGTGGGAGCGCATGGTCGAGATCCAACAGACCCAGCTCGACCTGCTCGACGAGCTCAGCCAGCGCCGCCGCTGAGAGGGAAGGCCCTCGCACGCGGCGCGGTCCCGGCACCGGCCTACCGGGGGCCCGCCTCGGCCGCGGCCTGCGGGGCGCAGTAGCGCTGTACCAGCTCGCGGATCGCCGAGGGCGTGAACGGCTTGTCGAGCCGCTCGTTGGGCACCGCGTCGAGGAAGGCGTGCGCCCGCGGCGTGAACGCCCCGCCCGAGACCAAGACCACGCGGCTGGCCTGCTCGGGGATGCTGCGCGACACCTCCTGGTAGAACTCCATGCCCGACATCACCGGCATCATCAGGTCCGACAGGATGACGTGGTAGCGCCGACCGGACTCCAGCAGCGCCAGCGCCTCGGCGGCCGTCGTCACCGCGGTGACCTCGTGGTCGGCCAGGAGGCGGCGCAGCACGATGCCGATCGCCGGCTCGTCGTCCACGATGAGCACCGACGCACACGCGAGCTTTCGTCTCGCCGCCGCCCCCGCCGGGGCTGCGGCGTCTTCGCGGGCCGCGGCGGCGGGGAGCGTGACCCGGAACGCGGTGCCCGCGCCCTCTTCGCTGGTGACCGTGATGGTGCCCCCCATGCTCGTCACGATCGTGTGGCAGATCGACAGGCCCAGCCCGGTGCCCACCCCGACGGGCTTGGTCGTGAAGAAGGGATCGAAGACCCGCTCGAGCAGGCCGGCCGGGATCCCGACGCCGCTGTCGCGCACCTCGATCACGGCGCATCCGGCCTCGTCGGTGGCCGCCACGACGCGGATCTCGTGCGTCTCGTAGTCGCCCTCCGGCAGCGCCTGGGCCGCGTTGACCAGCAGGTTGATGATGACCTGGCCCAGGCGCGCCTCGTCCGCCTCGACGCGAGGCACCGGCCCGAAGTCCTTCACCAGCCGCGCACGATGCCGGAACTCGTTGAAGGTCATGTTGATCGACATCTCGAGCAGCGGCAGCACGTCGATGACCGAGCGCCGCTCGTCCTCGGCGCGCGAGAAGGTCTTGAGCCCCCTCACGATCGTGCGGATGCGCGCGGCGCCGGCCTTGGCGTCGGCCGCCATCTCGCACAGCGCCGCGCCACGCTCGCGTCCCAGCTCCGGGCTCAGGGCATCCAGCTCCTCCGCGAGGAGATCGATGTTCGCCGTGACATAGGCGAGCGGGTTGTTGATCTCGTGCGCCACCCCCGCCGCCAGCGTGCCGACGCTGGCCATGCGATCGGCGAACACGAGCTGCCGCTCGAGCTTCTCCTGGCGCGCCGCGGCCTCGCGCAGCCGGGCCTCGGCGCGCTTCTGCTCGGTCACGTCGCGCGCCGCGGCGTAGATGAGGCCGCGCTCGGCGTGGGCGACCGAGCGCCACTCGAACCAGCGGTAGCTTCCGTCCTTGCAGCGATAGCGGTTCGTCAGCGGGCCCAGCTCGCCCCCGCTGCGCAGGCGCTCGCGTCCCTCCACCACGGCCCCGCGGTCGTCGGGGTGCACCATCTCGAGGATGCGCGTGGACAGCAGCTCCTCGCGCGACCACCCCAGCGTGCGCACCCATGAGGCGTTCACGCGCCTGAAGTAGCCGTCGAAGCCGGCGACGCACACGTTGTCGATGGACATCTCGAAGAAGTGGTCGACCTCGCAGGAGGCTCCACGCGCGCAGGGCGCATCGACGTCCAGGCAGCTCCCGACGAAGCCGTCGGGGCGGCCTTCGGGGTCGGTGCTCGGCGAGACACGCCCCAACAGGTGTCGGTAGGTGCCGTCGGCGCGACGGAGGCGGAACCCGACCTCGAAGGCCGAGCGCCGCGCGAGGTGCGCTCCCCACTCGGCGTCCAGCGCGCGGCGGTCGTCCGGGTGTACCAGCGCCTTCCACCCATCGCCCAGCTCGTCCTCGAGCTGCCGACCGGTGAAGCTCAGCCAGGTCGCGTTGACGTACTGGCAGTCTCCGGCGTCCCCGAGGCGCCACAGCATGGTCGGCGATTGCTCGACGAGCTGGTGGAAGGCCTCCGTGTTCATTTCTGGCATCGTGTTTCCAGCATCCGGCGCTCGCGTCGCCCCGGCGTCATCCGGGGCATCTGCCCCCCGACGGGATCCGGGGTCCCAGGTCACGCGTCGAAGAGGCCTCGCTGACGGTCGCGCTGTTCGCCGCGAACGTGCACCGAGGAGGGAGGCCGCGAATCCGGGCCCGGTGAGATGGCCAGGCGCCCGCGCCCCTCCTGCTTGGCCACATAGAGACCGGCGTCGGCGGCCCGCAGCAGGTCGTCGGCGCCCCTCATCTCGGGGGTGCGCGCGGCGACGCCGACGCTGATGCTGCCGGCCCACAGGTGCGTGCCGACGACCACCCGCATGGCGCGCACCGCGGCCAGCAGGTGCTCTCCGACGCGTTGCGCGCCCTGCAGGTCGGTGTCGCGGCAGATCAGCATGAACTCGTCGCCTCCGAGCCGGCACACGAAGTCCTCGCCGCGCACGTGGCCCTGGAACTCCGCCGCCAGCCGGCGCAGCACCTCGTCGCCGGCTTCGTGGCCGGCGCTGTCGTTGACCTCCTTGAAGGCGTCGGCGTCGACCATCAGGCAGGCCAGCGGGCGAGCGTTCGCCACGCTCCGGGTCCAGTCCTCGGCGAGGCGGCGCATGCCGTGGCGCCGGTTGGGCAGCCCCGTCAGCACGTCAGTCAGCGCGGCCACCTCCAACGCGCTGTTCGCCTGCGAGAGCGCCGTCGTCCGCGCCTCGACCTTCTCCTCGAGCGTGCGGTTGAGGTCCTGCAGCGCTTGGTTCTGCGCCGTCACCTGGTGGAAGAGCCCCATCAGCGCCACCCTCAGCGGCTCGGTGGCGCCGTCCGCCTCGCGCTCCTGCTGGTCATAGGCCTCCGCTGGCGTGGCCCCGGCCTCGATGCAGGCCACCTGGGCCGCCAGGCTCTGATCCTGCACCAGGATGTGGTAGGTCAGCCAGTGCACGAGGAAGTCCAGCAGCGAGGCCGCCGCGCCAAGATCGGGCGCGACCAGCGCCCGGCTGGCCATGGCCTGGACATCGGCGAGGAAGCGCTGGTGCTCCGTACGATGGGCGTCGAGGTGGCGCTCGTCGATGGCGTGCGACGCCATCAGGGTCTCCTCCTCGCGGAAGTGGTAGTCGGCGTAGTCGGCGAGCGCCTGGAGGGTCTGCTCCAGCTCATCGGGTCGCAGGGTGCTGCGCTGGACCGAGACCCCGAGCTGGTTGATGAGCTCCACCAGCCGGCGGTGCTGGTCGTCGACCATCCCGATGCCGGTCACGAATCGCCGCGTCCAATCGAATGCCATCATGGTGCGTGTCCTCGTTCGAGGTCCGACCGCCGGTGGCCGGCACCTCTCCACGACCCGGCGCACGCCCCGCGCCGCGCGACGCCTGCCCCGGCATCGACGCGGGGCGGTTCGTCACCCGACGCCTGGACGGCCAAGGGGTTCGGCCGCATGCATGGGTACGTGCGCGGGAGCGACCGACTTAAGGGGACGCTCGCTCTGAGGCGGCGCGTGCTGCGGAGGCTATGCGGTGGCGGGGGCGTCGGCGCGCCGGTGCCGCTCGACGCGATAGGTGCGCAGCGCGTGCTGGCCCGCGGGGTGGGCGCGCCAGCGGGCGACCTGCTCGGAGGCGGCGCCGCCGAGCAGGGCCGGGTCGGGCGCCGGGAAGGGGTGCTCGGGCGGGCTGAGCAGCGGCGCCGCCAGCGACGCGAAGACCAGGTCGGCGGCGGTGAAGCGCTCGCCGCAGATCCAGGGCCCTCCCGCGGCCAGGCGCTCGCCGACGGCGTCGAAGGTGGCGTCGATGCGCGCGCGAGCCTTGTCGGCGCGCTCCGGTGTGCAGCCGTAGGCACGCAGGATCAGGCTCAGCACGGGGCTCCACCCCAGGCGCAGCAGCACCCGTTCGAAGGCCGGGGCGCCCTTGCCGGCGTAGGGGACGATGAGGTCGGCGCGCCGGCCGCGCCCCTCCGGACCGCGCCCCAGCTCGAAGTAGGCCCACAGGCGCACCTTGGGCCCCAGCCCACGGTCGAAGTCCTGGACCAGGGCGTCCACCTCCGCGCGCGCGCTCGGGTCGCCCGGGTACAGGCGCGACGGCTCCGGCAGCGTGGCGTCGGCCCACCGGAGGATCTCGGCGCTCTCGCCCAGCGGACCGTCGGCGGTGACCAGCACCGGCACCGAGCCCGAGCCGCCAGCGGCCTTGCTGTAGGGCCGGTGCACCATCGGCACGTGGGCCTGCTCGACGTAGCTCACCCCCGCGCGGTCCAGCGCCCAGCGCGCCTTCTCGCAGAAGTGGCTGAAGGGGATGGTCACCAGGCGCGGCGTGGACATCGGGCTCCTCATGCGGTGGACCTCGGCCGGGGCGCGGCCCGGTCGCCACAGACTGGGCCAGGTCGGCCGCGATATCCAGGGGCGCCCGCGCATGGCAACGCCTGCCGCCGCGTGGCACAGTCTGCCGATGCTCACGACACGATCGCTCAGCATCGCCACCACGGGCCGCGGCACCTTCGAGATCACCGCCGCGATCGACGAGGCGCTGGCGCAGACGGCCATCGAGACCGGGCTGTGCCACGTGTTCGTGCACCACACGAGCGCGTCGCTGGTGATCACCGAGAACGCGGACCCCGATGTGCGGCGAGACCTCGAGGCCTTCTTCTGGCGCCTGGTGCCCGACGGTGACCCGCTCTTCGTGCACACCGCCGAGGGCCCCGACGACATGCCCTCGCACATACGCAGCGCGCTGACCCAGACCTCGCTGACCATCCCCGTCCGCCGCGGGCGCCTGGACCTGGGGACCTGGCAGGGGGTCTATCTCTGGGAGCACCGCCACACGCCGCACCAGCGCAGGTTGACGCTCACCGTGCAGGGCGCCACGCCGGCGGAGCAGGCGCGATGAGCGACCGCACCCGCGAGAGCTGGAACATCGCGACCCGCAACCACAACGCCCACAAGGGCGATCAGGCCGCGTTCCTGCGCGGTGGCGGCGACCTGCTCTTCCCGGAGGAGCTCGAGCTGCTCGGCCCGCTCGACGGCCGCGACCTGGTCCACCTGCAGTGCAACGCCGGCCAGGACAGCCTGTGCCTCGCCCGGCGCGGCGCGCGGGTGCTGGGCGTCGACTTCGCAGACGAGGCCGTCGCCTTCGCCCGGCGCCTTTCCGCGGCCGCGGGGATCCCGGCCCGCTTCGAGCTGGCCGAGGTCGTCTCCTGGCTCGAGGGCACCACCGAGACCTTCGATCTGGCGTTCTCCAGCTACGGCGCCGCGGGCTGGCTTCCCGACCTGGGCGCGTGGGCGCGCGGCCTCGCCCGGGTGCTGCGACCCGGCGGGGCCTTCGTGTACGTCGAGTTCCATCCGCTGGTCTGGAGCATCGGCCCGGACCTCCGCCTGAGCGGCGACGACTACTTCGCCACGGAGCCCTTCCACGAGCCGGTCGGGGACTACGTCGCCGACTCCGGAGCGGGCCTCGGCGCGGTCGCTGCCGCCGACGCAGCGGACCTCACCCCGAACCGCGTCCCCGCGACCTCGTACCAGCACACGCTCGGCGCCGTGCTCGAGGCGCTGGCCGGGGCCGGGCTGGTCCTGGAGCGCTTCGCCGAGCACCCGTACAGCAACGGCTGCCGCACCATCCCCGCCCTGGTCCTGGGCCCCGACCGTCGCTTCCGCTGGCCCGAGGGCACCGCGCGGCTGCCGCTGATGTTCAGCCTGCGGGTGCGGCGCCCCGGCTGAGGCGCGAGCTTTCCAGCCGCCGCCCCAGCCACCGCATCGCCGCCCGGGTCATGCCGGGCGACGCCTGCTCCAGCGCGGCCAGCAGCCAGGCGTCGGGGCACGCCACCACGCGCGGGCGCCGCTGGCGGATGCCGCGCACGATGGCGCGGGCGACCTGCTCGGGGCGGGCGCCGAAGAGCGCCATCAGCCGCACCAGCCGCTGGTGGCCTGCGGGGTCGGCGGCGCGGCCGCGGGCCAGGATGTTGGTGCTGGTGGTGCCGGGCAGCACGCAGGTCACGCCGACGCGGGTGGCGCTGAGCTCGCACTGCAGCGACTCGGTGAAGGCCAGCACGGCGGCCTTGGCGGCGCAGTAGCCGCTCTGGGTGGGCAGCCCCAGGATCGCGGCCATGCTGGAGACGTTGACCAGATGTGCCTCGTCGGCCGCGCGCAGGTGCGGCAGGAACGCCTTGCAGCCGTGGACGACGCCCATCAGGTCGACGCCCATGACCCAGTCGAAGTCGTCGAGGGACATCTCGGAGAAGGGCGCGGTCAGGTTGACGCCGGCGTTGTTCACGACGATGTGGACGGCGCCGTGGGCGTCCAGCACCTCGGCGGGCAGCGCCATCATGCGCGCGCGGTCCGCGACGTCGGCGGTGTGCTGGCTGGGCGGTCGCTCGGCGGTGCCGGGGCGGGCGCGGAGACGTTCGGCGGTCGCGGCGAGGCCCGCCGGGTCGCGATCCACCAGCGCCAGCCTGCAGCCGGCGTCGCTCAAGGCCATCGCCGTGGCCTGTCCGATGCCGCTGCCAGCACCCGTGACGACCGCCACCCGATCCCGGAGCTCTCTCATGGCGTCACTCCTGCGGGTCGCTCCGGCGCGGCCTCGGTGCGCTCAGCCCCCGCCGCGGCGCGCCGCCTTGCAGGTGACCGTGGCCTTGAACCCGCTGGCCGGCGAGCCCTGGAAGAGCGTCACCGTCTCCTTCGCGCCCGGCGCCAGCGTCGCGTCGACGCCCTCCGGGTTCACGTCGCTGCTGACGTGGCAGCGCACCGTCTCGTTGCAGGCGCTCTCCAGGTGGACCAGGTGGTTGTACCCCGCCCCACGCGCGAACGCCTCCGACCGGTGGCTGACGCAGCTCACCGCGTCGTCCCCGCCCGCCGTCAGCCCCAGCATCGCCAGCGCGATCATCGTCATCGAAGCCATGCCCCCATCCTGGCGGCTGCACCCCGCCCGCGCAAGGGTGGAGCGGTTCACTCCCAGCGCGGCCAACCACCGGGCTGGGAGACCGGATCGCGATCGACGGCTTCGCGGATGGCGTCGGCGGCCAGATCGATGAAGGCCCGCACCTTGGGGTCCAGCAGCTCGCGCGAGGGGTAGACCAGCGAGAGCTCGACCTGGCCTCCCACCTGCTCGGGGAGCACCCGCACCAGCTCGCCCGCCGCGATGAGCCCCGCCAGCGCGGGGCGCTCCGGCAAGAGCCCCAGCCCACGACCGGCCGCGGTGGCAGCCATGATGAGGTGGAGATCGCTGGTCACCAGGCGGCCCGTCACCGCGACCTCGCCGCCGGCCAGGAGCGGCCACGAGCGCGCCGGGACCTCACCGCGCTCGAAGCCTCGGATGCACTCGTGGGCGGCCAGGTCCGACGGACTCGTCGGGGTGCCGCGCGCCTCCAGATAGGACGGCGCCGCCAGGGCGGTGAGTCGCGTGCTCCAGATGCGGCGGGCCACCAGGGACTGGTCGGCGACCCGACCCGCGCGGATGGCCAGGTCGATGCCCTCGGCGACCAGGTCGACGTGGCGCGCGCCGCTCTGCACCTCGATCTGCACCTCGGGCCAGCGGTCGAGGAACTGCACGACGACCGGGCTGATGATGGGGCCGAAGCCAGGCGGCGTGCTGAGGCGGAGCAGTCCGCGCGGCACCCCGTCCAGGCGGGCGACGGCGACGCGGGCCTCGGTCGCTTCGGCGACGATGCGGCGGGCGCGTCGATACAGCTCGTCGCCGGCCGCGGTCGGCCGGAGGTTGCGGGTCGAGCGGTGCATCAGCCGCACGCCCAGCTCCTCCTCCAGAGCGGCCAGCCGGCGTGACAGCGTGGCACGCGGAAGGCCCAGCGCGCGCGCAGCGGCCGAGATGCTGGCGTGCTCGACGATGGAGACGAAGGAGGCGAAGCCGTCGGCGGGGTCCATGCTCACCTGTGATCCGAGTGAGCAGATGATGCCAGATTTCGAGGTCTAGTGCGCAAGTGCGGACTAATTATTGTGGGGTGGACCCTTCAAAGGAGGACACCGTGAAGACCAAGTCGATCGCCTACTGGACCACCACCGCGCTCTTCTCCATCGCCATCGCCGCCTCGGGGCTGGCCAAGCTCACCGGCCAGCCGGCGCTGGTCGAGGGCATGCAGCACTTGGGCTACCCCCTGTACCTGATGGACATCCTGGGCGTCTGGTACCTGCTCGCGGCGGCCACCCTGGTGGCGCCCGGCCTGCCGCGCCTCAAGGAGTGGGCCTACGCGGGAGTCAGCTTCGCCCTGAGCGGCGCGTTCATCAGCCACCTCGCGTCCGGAGACAGCGTGGCGGCCGCCATGCCCACGCTGGCGCTGCTGGCGCTGGCGCTGACGAGCTGGGCACTGCGGCCCGAGAGCCGCCGCCTCGCCAGCGTCGCGGCGGTCAGCGACGAGCCGGAGCACACCGTCGGCTTCGAGCCGGCGCTGAGCCAGCGCTGAGCTGGCCACGGCCATGCGCCGCGACGTCCGGGAAGCACCCACGGACGCGCGACGCCTGGCCGGCGCGGCCGCGGCGAGGGCTGACAGTACGCCGGCGCCGCGCCGTCCTCCGCGTACGGCGGGCGCTCGCTGCCCTCTCCCGTAGCAGCTCTGCTCTCGGCCAGAGGCGTCTGGACTGTAGCGGGACGGCCTATGGACCACACCCGGGACGTTTGAACGGACCACACCGGGGACGCCTCAACGGACCACACCGAGGACGCCTCAACGGACCACGTTGAGGGTGTTCACGGAGATGGGTTGGCGCACGCTCGGCTTCGGGTCGTTCCGAAGCGAGGAGGTGCGCGGCCCTGAGTGCGGCAAGGCTGGACATGCATAGGCTACAGGAGCTGGTGCGGCCGCATCGGCTGGGGACCGGGGTGCGGGAACGCGCGCGGCTGCTGGGGATGAGCACGCGGACGGAGCGGCGCTATCGCGCGAGCTTGGGCGCCGCGGGCTTGCTCGATGGGGCCGTGGACTCGCTGCCGCCGCTCGAGATGCTGCGCGCGGTGGTGGAGCAGGCGATGCCGGTGGCGTCTGCGCGGCCGGTGGAGACCAGTGTGGAAGCGCATCTGGAGGCGCTGGAAGCGGCGACGGCCAAGGTGTTGTCGCCCAAAGCGGTGTGGGACAGGTTGCGTCGGGAAGACCCCGGCTTCACCGGCAGCTACGCGGCCGTGAAGCGTGCGATGCGCCGCCTGCGAAAGACCCACGGCGTTCGGGCCGAGGACGTCGTCATCCCGGTCGAGACCCTGGCGGGCGAGGTCGCCCAGGTGGACTTCACGCAGCTCGGGCGGCTCTACGACCCGGAGACGGGCAAGGTCCGCAACGCGTGGATCTTCCTCATGGTCCTCGGCTACAGCCGCCATCTGTACGCCCGCGCCGTGTTCGACCAGTCGACGACGACCTGGTTGGCCCTGCACATGGACGCGTTCCGCTTCTTCGGAGGCGTCCAGCGCGTCGTCGTGCCGGACAACCTGAAGGCGGCCGTGGTGAGAGCAGCCTTCGGGGCCACGGACCGGCACGAGATCGGGCTGAACCGCTCGTACCGTGAGCTCGCTCGCCACTACGGCTTCGAGGTGGACCCGACGCCGGTGCAGCTTGGCCGCCTTGGCCAGCGCCGGCTTGTGGTAGCCCTTGCGCGACCGGATCACCGGCACCAGCACGCGCAGCTCGACAAGTTGTGGGCCCGATACGACAAAGCTACCGACCGGGCTGCAGCGGACTGACGGCTCGGCGCGCGTTCGCCGCCCTCGCTGAGGAGTGGCCTTCCTCGCAGCCAGACGATCATCCCCAGCCATGACACGGCGGCGGCCGCGAACGCGAGAGCGACTCGACGCCGTCATCAGTCGCCCATCGCTCGATAGCTGAAGGGTCCGAATTTCACGCCCGGCGGCGCTTCAGATGGGTCATCTGGAGCGCCGGACAGCAGCGGAGCCTTCGATGTGGGGCTGGGCGGGCTCGTCGACTTACGGTGCGCGAGGCGCTGTCGCAGCGGGACGTTCGAGCTGAAGCTCGTCGGCACGTACTCGGACGGAGCTGCTTCGTCTGTCGCGACTCGCGGGGCGTCCTCTCGACAGACGCCCGAATCCGCCGAGGGGACGGCGGCGGTCGACGCCATGGGGCTGGCCGATGGACCCGGTTTCGACGAGGCGATCGCAGCAGCCAATTCGGGGTGCGCGGCCATCAAGCTCTCCACGGACTCCATGAATGCGGCGTTCTTTCCCGCGTTCGCGGGCTTCGCGCCGTTGACTCCGGCTTCGGAACTCTCGCCCAGCGGCAGCGCCGCCGTCCGCATCATTCCGTCATCACCGCCCTCTTCACACGCCGCGACCGAGAACAGCAGGACAGTGACGGCACACAATCGCATTAGACGCATGACTCACTCCGCTGGCGCAGGGCAGTAGGGATAGACTGGCCAGTCTTCGCACGGCGGTCCTGGCCAGCAGCCACAGTCATAGAACTTGCTCCACACATATTCAGATTCGACATGCACCGGAGGAAATGGAGGTGCGCGCAAGCAGTGCAATCCCTCTCCGATCGTGGTGCAGCATGAGTCGTCGTTCTCTTCGCAGGGGCACCACTCCTTGGGATCTCCGGTGCAGTCGGGCCCCGCATCAACCCACGAGATGGCGTCGGCGTCGGCGAGCGGGTCAACGTCGGCGTCGGCGTCGGCGTCCCGGTCGGCGTCGAGGAGGATGTCCGCGTCGATCTGTGCGTCCGCTTCGACGTCGAGTTCGGCGTCCACGATTTCGCCAGACCCATCGTCCATCTCCGATCCTGAGTCTTCAACGACATCCTGGACGTCGGGATGAGTATCCCCATCTCCCGCGTCGGCGTCGGCGTCGCTCAGGCAGCAACCATCACCCTCGGCCATATCGGATGGCGGCACATCCTGCCCGATCTCCGCATCCGGCGTCGCATCGTCCGGCACCGGTCCGGGCACGTTCGTGCATCCCATGGCGGCAAATACCGCGGATATCACCCCCATGCGGCATCCATATGAGCACATCGAAAAACCTCTCAGTCGAACACGTTGATCGCACCGCAGGTAAGCGGCCCATAGCCCGTCAAATTCTTGCAGCAGTAGTCCTCCATCACGCGGAAGTCCGAGTACACCGAGTAGTCGTGATTCTGCGAGCCGTCCGCGTGGGGATAGAAGTTGATGCCATCCCACCCGCCCGGGGTTCCCGACGGCAGCCCGATGGGCACGATGCCGAAGACATTGTCGAGCGTGCCGTCGCTGTAGAGGGATGCCGACGTGCCATAGGGAGTGGTGGCCCACAGATTCTGCAAGAAGTCTCCGGCCTCGGCGACCTCGAGCATCGGCAGATCAATGCTGCTGGGCGGATGCGTCCTGTCGACGAGTGTGCTGAGGCGGAATCGCGCGCGAGAGTGCCAGGTCGGGTCATCGCTCATCCAGCCGATCATGAAGTGGCCGGCGAAATTCGCGGGTGTCGAGCCGCTTGACGTACGTACGAGCCGATACTCGAGAAAGGGCTTCGCGGCGGTGACCGGGTTGCCAAGCTGCGGGCCGTTCAATTCCAAGCCGAGGTTCACCCATCGATTCGACGAAGGATTCAGCGCGTAGACCCTGACGGCGGCACTCGAGTCGGGAAGAATGGCAAGCGTGCGCTGCTCGCTCGCGCTCCACCCGGTGACCGAAGCGTCGGGCCAAGCTTTCGCGACGGGCGCCTCAGCTCCCCCGATGGCGCTATCGGAGGCGTCCAGGAGCGCACCTTCGTAGCTCCACGAGCCCGTCGCATCGACGCGGCCGTAGCTGCGGAATGTCCCGTCCTGGGCGAGGTATAGAAGTCCCAGTGGACTCGTGCTGGTGGGATTCCGATGCCGTATCACAAGCTCGGGTGCGTGGTCGGACTTGTAGACCCTGCTCGACGTCGGGAACCACCAAGAGCCCGAGATGGTCAGCGGACCGCTGGAGGATACGATACAGCGATGCACGCGCAACTGACCGACATCGGTCGGATAGGCGACGTACACCTCGGAACCGTATGACGCCACGGTGACCCCCAGGTAGCTCGCGCCAGATGTCAGCGTCGTCACGGCCGACCAGGTCAGGCATGACCCCCCCGGGATGGTCGGGTCATCGGTTCCGGTGCATGACTTCGAGCCCGCAACGCCGAGCGACGCGTACTTGTACTTGATCGCCGTTCCGGTCGACCACACCGCGTAGAGTCTGCTTCCGTGGCGCACGAGGTCGATCGGCCCTGCCACGACCTCATCAGTTGCGATATTGACACGGCCCGTGGAGAACGCCGCGCAGCTCTTGTCCTTCTGTGAAAGCGGCATGGCGCGCCAAGCCGCGCTGGCGTCATCGAGGGTCCCATTGCGGTTCCAATCGACGCCGTTCGTGGCGGTTGGAGGAGAAGGATACTCGTAGGGCGCATCGGCAAAGATCGAGTGGTCGAAGGCGCTGCCGAAGGTCTCCGTCTCGATCGTCTCCGCCGGATTGATGGCAAATCCGGCGTCTGTGGCGCTGAAGGCATAGAGGGAGAGCAGCGCGTAGTTCATGAAGCTGCGATAGTGCGGGATGCAGGCGACCTCCTTGTTTCCCCAGTCGGTGTGCCCCCAGTGCTGGAGGCCCAGGGAGTGCCCGAGCTCATGCATCATCGCGTAGTGGGCGAGTCCAGAAACGTACCGCGGCCCGTTCGTCTGGCCGCCGCCCCCGGGATTCGTGATCATTGCGAGGCGGAGGCGGCCTCTCCGAACCGCATCGAACTGGGATGAGTCGCTCCCGTACCGCTCGTAGAGCGACTTGTCGTCCTCCCGTGAGGTCGTGACCGAGGCCTCGTAGCCCGCAATCACGTCGACATCCGCATCGAAGTGCAGTCCGGGCGTGTCGGAGGCCAGGACGAGCGTGGCGACGCCCGTGTCATCGTCGACCACCAGGGACTCCACCACGATCGGCTCCGCGGTCTGCAATGCTTGGAATCCGATGACCAACGCGATCCACTCGGGCGGCAGTCCCGTGGCGTCGAAGGTCTCCTGGATTCCGTTGACGATCACCGTCACATCTCCAGGAACGAGCGCTGAGACCTTCACCACGAAATCAGCGGCCAGCGCGTGCGGCGCGCCTGAAGACCAAGCGCCGAACTTGGCTTCATCAGTCGCCACGAGGGGGTCGACGCCGAGATCGAAGTGCACCTCGATACCGTCCGTCCCATCAGGGTTCTTCACGTGGTCAGCGGGCGCGGCGAGGTAGGGCTCGCGGGCCTTGTCGACCCAGGCTTCCACCGTGCCCGTCCACGGGCCGATCGGGCTCGTGGGATGCTGGCGCATCCATTCGAAGGGGCTATCCCCAGGCGAAACTGGTCCTCCGAAACTGGTGAGCCAGTCGACCTCGAGGAAGACGTCCTTCTTCAGCGGGCTCGCGCCCCAGCGAGCGAAGGGAAGGTCGTCGACTCCTCCAGGAAGCATGCCCGCCACGCCGAAGACCTCCTCCCCATCGAAGAGGCCGTCGCGATCGGTGTCGAGCCCGCTCTCCGCATTGTATCCGCAGCCGGTGAGCGTACCACACGTGCCGAGCTGCGCCTCGAGCGCGTCTCCGATGCCGTCACCATCGGCGTCGGATGCGACATCGTTCGCCATGACCACAGCAGCTCCGGCCCGCAGCTCGTGGTACCCGCTGGCATCGAGTACCTGTGGGGTCCCGACCAAGAAGTGGCTCTCGTTTCCGCTGAGCGCGAGGACGGCAGCGCCGCCGGGCGCATTGGCCAAAGCAACCCCAGAAGGGAGATAGTACGAGCTGAACTTGACGAGCAGCCCCGGCACCTCGCTGCCGCCCGGCGTGAAGACAGTTCTCAGCTCGTCCCCACTGGTGAATATGAAGGTGCTTGCCGCGGTGAACCATCCGCCCACCGGTGCGGATGCGTGCTGCACGATACCGTCTTTCTTCAAGTCGCAGGCGCCGCTGCTCGGGCTGTTGAAGGCCCTGAGGACAAGGAGAAAGTTCGTGCTCGCGCTTGGATTCGTATAGGACAGGCGAGAGTTCAGGTTCCCATAGTCGTCGTTGAAGGCGACCTGGGTCCACACCCCGGCCCCGTCATCCCGGAGCAGATGCAGCACGGGATCGGCGGACCCCGTGAGCGCGGTCGTTTCGAAGAGCACCGCCGAGTATTGTGGGATGGTGACATACTCCAGGAAGACTGGAGGCGCCGTCCCGCTGAAGGCTCGCGTGGCCGCATCCGCGGCTGGGGCCGCACGACCGAACATCACCCCGAGGGCAGCGGCCACGAGTGCGGCGCGCTTGGAGCGGGTGAGCGCTGAGCGGCTGAGCGGCTGAGCGGCTGAGCGGCTGAGCGGCTGAGCGGCTGAGCGGCTGAGCGGCTGAGCGGCTGAGCGGGCATCGCATGGATTTAGCCATCACATCCTCCAGACACACGCAGCGGACACGGGCGGCTTGCAGAAGTCATCAAGGCGATGATGCACTCACGGAGATCAAGGAGGGCTACGAGCAGTCGCTGGCGGTTGTAACCCACGCGGCGAGGAGGGCGTTCAGCCCTGCTCCGAGTGCCGCTCCCGCCTCGATGGTTGCTTCCTTCAGCGCGTCGATGGCAAGCTCCGTCCGCTCCAACCCGGTGGCGTCAGCGACGCCGCTGTCCATACACACCCTCGAGGCATCCTGCAGTTTGGCGGCCTTGAACACTGCCCAACTGGGCTCAGGCTCTGGCCTGTCCACTACACGAGGCTCCCCTTGCCTGCTCGATGGCGGCTCCAAAGACGCCACCCCCGAGGGCCGTGCGACGCCAGGACAGTCGTCGGCCGGGACCGGGGAGGCAAAGCTGCGGACGCTTGGTTTGCCGTGTACGGGTCAGCCGTGGCGGCGGAGCCAGTCGGCGGTCTTGGAGCGTTTGACCTTGGTGAGGCCTTCGTAGGGGCCTTGGTAGAGGAGCTGGCCGCCTTCGGGGCCGCCTCCGGGGCCGAGGTCGATGAGCCAGTCGGCCTCTCGCATCACGTCGGGGTTGTGCTCGATGACGACCACGGTGGCGCCGGCGTCGACCAGGCGGTGGATGACGGTGATGAGGCGGGGCACGTCGGCCATGTGCAGGCCGATGGTGGGCTCGTCCAGGATGAGCAGGGTGTCGGAGCGGCTCTTCACCAGCAGCTCGCTCACCAGCTTGATCCGCTGGGCCTCGCCTCCCGAGAGCGTCGGGGAGGGCTGGCCCAGGCGCAGGTAGCCCAGGCCCACGTCCACCAGGAGCTGCATGGGTCGGCGCACCTTGGGCACCGGGTCGAAGAACTCCAGCGCCTCGCGGGCCGACATCTCCAGCACGTCCCAGATGCTCTTGCCGTTCCAGGTCACGTGCAGGGTCTGGCTGGAGTAGCGTTTGCCGCCACACACGTCGCAGGGCACCGACGCGTCGGGCAGAAAGCTCATCTCCAGCTTCACCTCGCCCTGGCCCTGGCAGGCCTCGCAGCGGCCGCCCTTGACGTTGAAGCTGAAGCGGCCGGGGCCGTAGCCGCGCAGCCGCGCCTCGGGGACGCGGGCGTAGAGCTTGCGAATCTCGTCCCAGGCGCCCACGTAGGTCGCCGGGATCGAGCGCGGGTTCTTGCCGATGGGCTTGTCGTCGACGCGCACCACGCGGGTCAGGCCCTCGGTGCCGGTGGCACTCTCGAAGGTGCCGGCGCCGCGCGTCGGGTCCACGGCGTGGGCCAGCACGTCGTGGACCAGCGAGGACTTGCCTGAGCCCGACACGCCCGTGACCACGGTGAGGCGCTCGCGGGGGAAGCGCACGTCCACGCCTTCCAGGTTGTGGTGGCGAACACCTTTCAGCACCACGGCCGGCGCGCCCTTGGTGGGCCGCGGCTCGGCGCGCACCCGCGGCCGCGGCTCGCGCAGGCACGCCCCGGTGACCGAGCGCGGGTCCGCCAGCACGCGCTCGAGCGGGCCGCTGACCAGCACCTCGCCACCCTCGCTGCCGGCGCCCGGCCCCATGTCGACCAGGATGTCGGCCGTGCGCAGCGTCGCCTCGTCGTGCTCGACCATCAGCACGCCGTTGCCGCGCGCCTGCAGGCGGTCCAGCGCGCCCAGCAGCACCTCCGTGTCGGTGGGGTGCAGGCCGATCGTCGGCTCGTCCAGCACGTAGAGCACGCCCGACAGGTGGGCGCCGAGCTGGGCCGCCAGCCGGATGCGCTGGGCCTCGCCGCCCGACAGGCTGCGCACCGGCCGGTCCAGTCCCAGGTAGCTCAGGCCCACCTCGGCCAGGAAGTCGGCGCGCTCGATGAGCGAGCGGATGGGCCCCTCGGCGACACGGGCGTCGCGGGCGTCCAGCGCCAGGCCGGACAGCGCGCGGGACAGCTCGGGCGCGGTCATGGCCAGAAGCTCCGGCAGGCGAAAGCCGGCGAAGCGCACCGTGCGGCCGGCCGGGCCCAGCCGCTCGCCGTCGCAGGCCGGACACACCGCGTCGCCGGGCTCGTCCTCGTCGCCGTCGATGACGCCGCGCCCGCCGCAGCGCGGGCACGCCCCCACCTCGGTGTGCGGCGAGAAGAGCCGCGGGTCGAGCTGGGCGCGACGGGTCGGCGCGGCACCCTCGGAGCCGATCTCCCACGGCCCGCTCAGCGCGTCGCCGATCATCAGGCGCACCACGCCCTCGGCCAGCTCGGCGGCCGCCTCGATGTGGGCGGTCAGCGTCGGGGCCGAGGCCGGCAGGCGCGCCAGCACGTAGTCGATGCTGTGCAGGTTGTGGCGGCCGAGCTTGGGGCGCGGCCTGGGCGGCATGAGCTGGCCGTCGACGAGGATCTCGGCCAACCCCAGCTTGGCGGCCTTGGCCAGCACCGGCTTGTGGAAGCCCTTGCGCGAGCGCACCACCGGCGCCAGCACGCGCAGCTCGGCCTCGCCGTGTCGGGCGGCCAGCTCCGACGCCAGGCCCTGGGCGGTGCGGCGCCCGTGGCCCGACTCGGTGCCGTCGCCGAGCCGCGCGAAGAGCAGGCGCAAGAACGGCTCCATCTCGGTGACGTTGGCCACGATGGAGCGCGCGCCGCCGCGGGTGGTGCGCTGCTCGATGGCGACGGTGGGCGGGATGCCGGCGATGCGGTCGGCGTCGGGGCGGCCGAGCTGGGTGATGTACTGGCGCGCGTAGGGCGACAGGCAGTCCAGGAAGCGGCGCTGGCCCTCGGCGAAGACGATGTCGAAGGCCAGCGACGACTTGCCTGAGCCCGACACGCCGCTGACCACCGTGCGGCCGGTGCGCGGCAGGGTCACCGAGATGTCGCGCAGGTTGTGGACGCGGGCGCCCTGGATCTCGATGGCGTCGCGCTCGGCGGGGCGGCTGGCCTCGGAGTCGTAGCTGAGCGCCGCCTCGCGCACGCCCTCGAAGAGCGGCTGCGGCGCCGCGTCCAGCGGGCGGACGCCGGCCAGCCAGCGCGCCAGGTGCTCGCCGGTGGGCGTGGGCGACAGGGCCAGCCGCGCCGGCGGGCCCAGGAACACCACCTCGCCGCCGCGGTCGCCGCCGTCGGGGCCCAGCTCGATGATGTGCTCGGCCGCGGCGATGACGTCCAGGTGGTGCTCGACCACCAGCACGGTGTTGCCGGCGGCGACCAGCGCGCGGAGGTTGGCCAGCAGGCGGTCGACGTCGGCCAGGTGAAGCCCGCTGGTCGGCTCGTCGAGCAGGAAGAGGCCGCCCGAGACCGGCGCCAGGCTCAGGTGCTGGGCGATCTTGAGGCGCTGGCTCTCGCCGCCCGACAGCGTCGCCAGCGGCTGGCCCAGCGTCAGGTAGCCCAGGCCCACCTCGCGCAGCACCTCGAGCTGCCGGCGCGGCGCCGAGCGCTGGGGCAGGATGGCGGCCGCCTCGTCCACCGTCAGCGCCAGCATGTCGGCGATGGTGCGCCCCTCCCAGGTGACCTCCAGCACCTCGGGGACGAAGCGCTTGCCCTCGCAGAGCTGGCAGCTCAGGAACACGTCGGAGAGGAACTGCATCTCGACGCGCTCGTAGCCGGCGCCCTCGCACGCAGGGCAGCGACCGCCCGCCGTGTTGAACGAGAAGGTGCCCGGGCCGTAGCCGCGCTCACGCGAGAGCGGCTGCTTCGCGAAGAGCGCGCGGATGCCGTCCCACGCCTTCACGTAGGTCGCCGGGTTGGCCCGCGAGCTGGCCTGCGGCGGGGCCTGGTCGATCCAGATGACCTCGCTGATGCGCTCGAGGCCGTCGATGCCGGCGCACTCGCCGGGCGGCTCGGTGACCTCGCCGCGCCGCCGCAGGATGCCCCGGTGCAGCACGTCGTCGACCAGCGTGGACTTGCCCGAGCCGGACACGCCCGTCAGCACGGTCAGGTGGCCATACGGGATCGTGACCGTGATGTCCTGGAGGTTCCAGGCCCGGGCGCCGCGCACGGTCACGCCGGGCAGCGCGCCCAGGTCGACGTCGCTGGCCTCGCGCGGCGCCTCGCGGCGGGCCAGCGCCTGGGCGGTCGCCGACTCCGCCACCGCCATCACGCCGCCGGGCGGCCCCTGGTGGACCACGCGCCCGCCGTGCCGTCCCGGCCCCGGCCCCATGTCGATGAGGTGGTCGGCCACCCGCAGCACGTCGGGGTCGTGCTCGACCAGGACCACCGTGTTCTGGCGTTCGGTCAGCTCGGCCAGCAGGTCGGCCAGGCGGTCGGTGTCGCGCGGGTGCAGCCCGATGGTCGGCTCGTCCAGCACGAAGAGCGTGTTCACCAGCCCGCTGCCCAGCGCGCTGGTCAGGTTGGCGCGCTGCACCTCGCCGCCCGAGAGCGTCCGCCCCTGGCGGTCCAGCGTCAGGTAGCCGATGCCGACCCGGTCGAGGTAGCTCAGCCGATGGTGGAGCTGGTCCAGCACCGGCGCCAGCCCCTCCTCGTCGGCGGCCTCGGGCAGGGACCCCAGCCAGTCACGCGCCGCGCTCACCGACAGATGCAGCACCTCGGCGATGGTCAGCCCGCCGGCGCGAAAGAGCAGCGTCTCGGGGCGAAAGCGCGTGCCCCCGCAGTCGGGGCACGGCAGATACGCCCGGTAGCGCGCCAGCAGGATGCGCACGTGCATCTTGTAGGTCTTGCGCTCGAGCCAGCGAAACCAGCCCCGCACGCTCATGTCGCCGTGCCGGCCCGCGCGGCCCCCGGGCGCCCCCTCGAGCACGAGCTGGCGGTGCGCCTCGGGCAGCTCCCCCCAGGGCGTGTGCATGTCGATGCCGTGCTCCGCCGCGAAGCCGCGCAGCCAGCGCCGCTCCTCGCCGCGCGCCTTCTGCGCCCAGGGCCGGATGGCGCCCTGGGCCAGGCTCTGCCGCGGGTCAGGGATGACCCGGTCCAGGTCGATGTCCATCACCCGCCCGAAGCCGTTGCAGGTGGGGCACGCGCCGAGCGGGCTCGAGAAGCTGAACATCCCCGGCTGCGGCGAGGGGTAGCGTACGCCACAGCAGCGCAGGTCCTGGGTGACCGCGCGCGCCTCGAGCTGGCCGCCCTCGCCCTCGACGTGCAGCGTCGCCTCGCCCTCGCTCTGCCGGTACGCGACCTCGACGCTCTCGACCAGCCGCTGGCGCTCGCCCGGCTCGACGCGCGCGCGGTCGGCGATGACGTCCAGGCGCCCGACCTCGGACTCGCCGGCCAGCTCGTCCAGGTCCACCGCGCGCCCGCCCCGCAGCACCCGCCGGTAGCCCTCGCGCGCCAGCCAGGTCAGCGCCACCTCGGCGTCCTGGCCCTCGCCCGCGAAGAAGGGGAAGGTGATCACGACGCGCTTGCCCGGGTCGCTGGCCAGCAGCGCGTCGACCACCGCGCCGGGCAGGTCGGGGCGCACCACCCGGCCGCAGACCCGGCAGGTCAGCTCGGCGCGGTGCGCCATCAGCACCTTGAGGTAGTCGGTCAGCTCGGTCAGCGTGCCCAAGGTCGAGCGCGCCGAGCGGATGGTGTTGCGCTGCTCGATGGCCACCGCCGGCAGGAGCCCGTCGATGGCGTCGACGTCGGGCCGGTCCATGCGCTCGAGGAACTGGCGCGCGTAGGTCGAGAAGCTCTCGACGTAGCGCCGCTGCCCCTCGGCGTAGAGCGTGTCGAAGGCCAGCGACGACTTGCCCGAGCCGCTGACGCCGGTGACCACGGTGACCTGCCCGCGGGGAAACTCCACGTCGATGCCCGTCAGGTTGTTCTGACGGGCGCCACGGACGCGGATGACTCCGTCCTGCAGCTTGGGGCGGTTCAACGGAGGCTCCCCGCGTTCAGGCACGCCGCTCGACCCGGTCGCCGCGGAAGACGAGCGGGTAGGGGCAGATCGGATAGCGGGCGGCGGCGTGGAGCTCGCCGATGGCGCTGGCGTCCGCGGCCGGGCCGACGACCAGGTGGTCGCGGTCGGGGATGCCGACGGCGACGGCGCCGTCCTGGCCCAGGTGGTAGAACACGTCGCCCACGATGACCGCGCGGGCTGCGTCGTAGCCGTCGCCCAGGGCGACCAGCGGGTCGTTCCAGTCCAGCTCGGCCCGGTGATACAGGTGCGAGCGCGCGCCTGCGTCGACGGTGCCCGGCGACACGTCCCAGCGCTCGAACTGGCCGCGGGTGATGTGGCTGAACTTCCAGCCCTCGTCGCGGACGTAGACCACCACCAGATCGGCGCCGAAGTCGCGGTACAGGAGCTGCTCGCTCTCCGGGGCGCCGCGGCCGGTCAGCACGGCGGCGTACGCCTCGACGAAGCGACGATGCTCGATCTTGGGCAGCAGCGTCGTGGCGCCGGTGGCGAAGTCCTCGTCGGCGGTGCGCCCCGGGTACTTGATGGCCGCCTCGATCCCGGCGGCCACCGCCATGACGTCGCCGCGCGCCGCCTCGTCGCTGACGCCGACCAGCGGCATCGAGCCCAGCGGATGGCGTTCGTTCTCGTAGGTGACCACGAAGCCCGAGGCGGTGGCCTCCAGGCCCAGGCGCACCTTGGACAGTACAGTGCCGAGGCTGTCGGTGTGGACGTTCATCGCCTCGGACGCTAGCCCAAACCCCGCGGCGGTGCCAGCCTTCGTTCGGCAAATGTTCAGCGATCTGTTCAGTGCCGGCCGACGGGGCGCCGCACCGCCGCACCGCCGCACCGCCGCGCTCAGTTCGTCGAGGCCTGTGCGGTGGCCGCGGCCGCCCGCGACGGCGTGGGCAGCGCCCGCTGGGCGTCCTGGACGATCTGGTAGAAGGCCTGCTTGCTGAGGCCCAACGTCTCGACCGCCAGCTTCATCTGCATCGGGGGCGTCTCGTCGTGGCCTACCGCCGCCGTCAGCGGACCCCCCGAGGCCCTGGGGTCCACGCTCTTGAAGGGCGCGAAGCCCATGCGCGTGGCGACGAACTCGGCGACGCAGATGATGGCGCTCAGCGGGTGGACGTGCGTCCCGTTGCGGAGATGGTGGTGGTGGCCGATGACCCAGACCACCTCGTCGGGCATGCCCCAGGCCCGCGCGACGAGCTCGGCCCGCTGCTCGTGATCGTGGACCACCGACGGCACGACCACGTCCAGGCCGAGCTGCGCGCTCCCGCGGGGCAGCTCGTTGAGCACCAGCAGCGACGACACGATGCCGACGTCGTGGATCAGCCCGCACAGGAACGCGTACTCGGCGTCCCAGGTGACGTAGCGGCACACGATGCGCGCGACGTGAGCGGTGGCGCGGCTGTGCATCGCCAGGTCGGCCATCAGCTCGCTGTAGAGCGGCGACCGGAAGATGCGCGCGTTCATGGCCGCCTCGAGCGCCACGTCGCGCACGTTCTGGAGGCCCAGCCGCACCACCGCCTCCTTGAGCGAGCGGACCTCGGCGGTGCCGCGGTGCAGCGGCGAGCGCACCAGCTTGAGGACCCCCGTGGCCAGGACGGGGTCCTTCTCCAGCAGCGCCACGACGGCGCGTACGTTCACGTCGGGGCTGTTGGCGACGCTCATCAGCTCGACGGCGACGGCTGGCAGCACCGGCGGCCGGTAGCGGGGCGAGCTGAACGCCTCGTCGATGCGGCGGTCCAGGTCGAGCTGGGCCACCAGCAGCGGGTCGTCGGCGCCGATGGCGTGGCGACCGTTGCCGTAGTTCGGGTTGAGCTCCTTGGCTGACAAGCCGGCGCGGCTCTCCACGGGACTCTCCTGGGCCACCCGAAGAAGGGGGGAGGCGCACCCCTCCTACGGCCCGAGGGCGGGTGGTCTTGAGCGATCTCCGGGGCTCGGATGCGATCGCTCGGGACCGGCGCTGGGGGCGGATCGCAGCCCGTGGTCGGGCGCGGGAGACCCTCCCGCGGACGCCCGCGCGGCTCGGCTACCACCGCCGCGGTGGCGTGCTACGCTCTCGCCTCGAGCGGACACGGAGGTGGCGAGGTGACACGGGACGGGTGGGGTCGCGGGCTCGGCCTTCGGGCGGGCGTTCTGGGGGTCCTGGCCTGCGCGCTCGCAGGCGCGCAGGGCCCGGCTGTCGCGGGGCCGGTACAGACACCCATCATCGCGGCGCCGGCGCCCCCAGACGCGGACGAGAGCGGCGCGGAGCGGCGGGCACGGGCGGGGGCGCTGCTGGGGCACCCGGCGCCGGTGCGGGCGGTGGCCGCGCAGACGCGGGCCGATCGCTACGCCACGGCCAGCGACGACGGGATCGTGCGGCTCTGGAACAGCCAGGGCGCGCAGCTCGGCAGCGTCGACGCGCGGAGCGGCGGCATCGTGGCGTTGGAGTTCACGGCCGACGGGCGCGCGCTGGTGGCCGCCGGCGCCGACGGGGCGCTGCTGCGCTTGGACGTGCAGCCCCTGCGGCTCGCCGGCATCATCGGCAACGTCGAGGGCGGCGCGCGCACGCTGGCGCTCTCGCCGGACGGGGCGCTGGTGGCCGCCGCGGGACCGGCGCGGACGGTGCGCATCTTCGACCGGGCCTCGGGCGAGCTGAAGGCCGAGGTGTCACCGGGCCTCGAGGTGCTGAGCCTGGCGTTCTCGGCCGACGGGGCCTCGCTGTTCGGCGCGCTGGGCCGGGCGGGGCTGGCGGTGTGGCAGGTCGCCGACGGCGCCGAGCGCGGCCGGTACGGCGCGGCGCTCGGCCGCATCGAGCACATCGCGCGGGAGCGGGAAGGCGACCGCCTGCTCTGGGGCGGGGCCAGCCAGGACGGCGGGGCCCGGGGCGGCATCCTGTCTCCCGACGGCCAGCGCGAGCTCATCGGCTTCACGCTGCCCGGCGCGCGCTACGTCTCGGCCCTGCTCTGGATGCCTGACGGCTCGGCGCTGCTGGCTGACGACCTGGGCCTGGCCTCCATCTTCGCGGCCACCGACGGGCTCCCCCGCGGCCGCCTTGCGCTCCACGCCGCGCCGGTCGCCGGCCTGGGAGTGTCGCCGGACGGCCACCACCTGCTGGTGCGCACCGACGGCGGGCCGCCGCGCGTGCTGACGCTCACGAGCGAGGCCCAGGTCGCGCTGCAGCGCTTCGACCGCGCGCCCACCGACCTGGCGCTGTCGGGCGACGGTCGCGTCCTGGCGCTGGGCTTCAAGACCAGCACCCTGCACCTCGTCGACCCGACCACCGGCGCGCCGGGACCGCTCCTGCAGCTCGGCCCCGACCCCATCGTGTCGCTGGCGCTGTCTCCCGACGGCTCCCGCGTCGTCATCGGCGCGCGCACCGGCTGGGTCCGGGTCGCCTCCACGGCCACCGGCGAGCTGGAACCGGACCCGCTGGGCCGCCACGAGGCCAGCGTCGAGCAGGTCGCCTGGTCCGCCGACGGACACACGGTCGCCAGCGCGTCCATCGACGGCGCCCTGCGCATCTGGGACATGGACCAGCCGCACGCCACGCGCGAGATCGCCACCGGCACCGTCCTGACCGGCCTGGAGCTGAGCGCCGACGGCTCGCGCGTCGTCGCGGGCACCTGGTCCGGAGCGCGGCGCGTGTGGGAGACCAAGGGCGGCACCCTGGTGCGCGACGTCGCCTCGGAGACCCCGGGCGAGCGCGTGCTGGCCATCGCGCTGGGGCCCGACGGCCACACCCTGCTCAGCGGCGGAACCCACCGGCCCGTGCGCCTGCGCGACCTGGACCACCGCGCCGACGAGGCCGCCCTCATGGGGCAGGCCGGCCCGGTGTGGGCGGTCGCCTTCGCGCCGAACGGACAGCGCGTCGCCGCCGCCGGCGAGGACCGCGTGGTGCGGGTCTGGCGCGCCGAGGACCGCAAGCTCGAAGCCAGCCTGGTCGGCCACCTGGGCACCGTCGTCGGCCTGGCCTTCAGCCCGGACGGCCGCACCCTCTACAGCATCAGCGACGATCGCACCCTACGGCTGTGGCGCCTGGGCCGCTGAGGCCACCACCGGCAGGTAGCCGTACGCCTTGCCATACTCGAGCATCTGCGTGAGGAAGTCGTCCGGGTAGCTCGCGCTGATGTCGACGATCTCGCCGTCCTTGAGCACGGGGATGAGCCGCGGGTTCATGAACCCGGCGTAGGGCGCGATCTTCAGGCGAGCGTAGCGCTCGCGCACCTCGGCGTGGATCTCGGGATCCACCTTGATGCCCCAGCCCTCGAAGAGCGCCTTGGCCGCGGCGAGGTCCCCGGTGGACTTGATGCGCTGGATCTCGCGCAGCAGCTCGCCCCAGAGGCCGCGCAGCGCCTCGTAGTCGCGCACCAGGAACGCCGTCTTGCCGTCCCGCGTCACCCGCTCGATGACCTTGCGCTCCTTGCCCTTGTCGTAGGCCCACAGCGCCACGAGCTGGCGGTTGCGCATGTGCGCCTCCTCCAGGTTGTGGCCGGGCTCGACGCGGGCGAGCTGCACCAGCAGGCCGTTGCGGATGTAGTCGTCGTAGGCCGCCTTGCCGACCTCCAGCGAGTCCATCACGCCCAGCTCGATGAGCTTGGGGTCCATCAGGAAATACAGCGCCACCAGGTCGGCCCGCGCCTCCTCCAGCGCGCTGGCGTAGGCCTTGAGCGTCTCGCCGGGGGTGCCGACGCCGGGCTCCAGCCGGCCCGACGCGTGGCCGATGACCTCGTGCATGTCGGTGTGCAGGTTGTCGGGCAGGGTGCCGTACTTCTTCGCCCGCGCGATGACCTCGTCGGAACCGGCGAACTCCTCGAGCAGCCCGCTGGACTTCCCGGCCTGGTCGTAGGCGTCGACGATGTTGCCCAGGTTCACGGACTTCGAGCCGTGCTGCTCGCGGATCCACTCGCTGTTGGGCAGGTTGACGCCGATGGGCAGGCCCGGCGACGAGTCGCCCGAGCTGGTCACCACGTTGATGACGCGCGCCGAGATGCCCTTCACGTCGGGCTTCTTGTGGGCCTCGATGTAGGGCATGTGCGCCTCGAACCACGGCGCCTCGGCGGAGATGGCGGCGATGCGGCGCGAGGCGGCGTCGTCGCGGATGCTGACGATGGACTCGAAGGCCCCGCGGTAGCCCAGCGCGTCGCCGTAGGTCTCGATGAAGCCGTTGACGACGTCCACGGCGCTGTCGGTGTCGGCCACCCAGGCGATGCTGTAGGCGTCGAAGTCGGCCAGGTCGCCGCTGCGGTAGAACTTCACCAAGAGCTCCAACGCCTTGCGCTGGGCGTCGGACTCGGCGACGGGGATGGCGCGCTCCAGCCAGGCGACGACATGCTCGATGGCCTCGCCGTAGAGACCGCCGACCTTGTAGGGGCGCTCCTCGAGCTTGCCGCCCTCGCCGCGCACCAGCTTCGAGTTCAGCCCCCAGGAGATGGGCCGCGGGTCCTTCTTGTCAGTGCGTGCGGCGTAGAAGGCCTCGACCTCCTTCTGGCGGATGTCGGGGTCATAGTAGTTGTTGGCCGAGTCGAGCACCACGTCGCTGCCCTCGTCCTGGGCCACGCGCTGCGGGACGATGGCCGGGTCGAAGAGGATGCTGGTGAGGCGCGCGGCGAGCTGCTCGGGGCTCTCGCCCTCGGCCAGCGGCAGCTTGTCCGGCGTGGTGCCGGCGATGAGCGTGGCGAGGTAGGCCTCGGGGAAGCCGGGCGGCAGCTTGTGGGTCGAGTAGTGGTGGTGGATGCCGCCAGAGAAGAAGACGCGCTTGGCGTAGACCACGAAGGCGTCCCAGTCGGGGCCCGAGCGCTGGCCGCCGTAGGCGTCGAAGATGCCCTCCAGCGTGTGGCGCACCAGCAGGTTGTAGCGGCAGTTCTGGTCCCAGATGATGTCGCGCCCGGCCAGCGCGGCCTCGGCCAGGAAGTAGAGCAGCTTCTTGGTACGCAGCGGCAGCGCCTCGAAGCCGGGGATCCGGTAGCGCAGGATGCGCAGGTCGGCGAACTGCTCGGTCTGCCAGACGAAGTCGGGCTCGGCGGCAGGCTCCGCGGGAGCCTCGGCGGCAGGCGCGGCGGGCTCGGCCGGGGGCGCGGCGTCGGGCACCGGAGTGGCGGTGGCGGCAGCGGGCTCGGCGGCAGGCGCCGGCGCGGCGGCAACAGGCTCAGCGGGCTTGGGCTCCCCCGAGCTGCCGGACCCCGAGGGGCACCCGGCGGTGGCGGTGACGAGCATGGCGAGAACTCCGACGAGGCTTCGTGTCTTCATGGGATCAGAGTCAGAGCACCCTTGCCGCCAGACCGCAAGCCCCGCGTCGCCCCCCCACGCAGCGCCTCGCGGCGGGCGCCACGCGCGTACTCCCGAGGCCACGGCGCGCGACCCCGCTTCGCCGTCGAAGGCGCCTACGCCAGCAGCATGGCTCGGTACGCGCGAACGGCCTGACTGGTCCACGGCGCGTCCAGGACCGAGGCCAGCTCCGCGACGACGAGCCCCGGCAGCACCGCCGAGCGGGGCGCAATCGAGAACTGCTCGCCAAGGAGACAGTGGGCCTCCAGGCGTCCGTCGCGCCAGACCCACACCTCCGGCACGCCGAGCCGGCGATAGATCTCCAGCTTGTCGAGAGACCCCGATGTCCACATGACCTCGATGGCCAGATGGGGCACCGGCATCGACGACGGGTCAAACGCCGACTCCGTGCCGAAGACGTAGCTCGCGTCGGGCTCGACTCCACAGCCCAGCGCCGCCTGCTTCAGGGTCCAGGAGCCGAGGGCGGCGTACTCGATCCCCCGGACCTGACAGAAGGTCTCGACGAGACTTCCGATGAGGGACTTGAGGGTCTCGTGCGGACGCGAAGGCGACATCAGTTCGATCTCTCCGTCGAGGCAGGCGATGCGTACGCCGCCCTGGTCGCCGCGAAGCTCGAGCAGACGCTCGTAGCCACGCCAGCTCGCGGCGCGGAACCGCTCGACGCCGTCGGCGTCAGCGTCTCGCGGGAGATCCTGGGCGGTCGCGCTCATGCCGCGATGCTACCACGGCGCCCCCGGCGGACAAGCACCAGCCCCGCGTCGCCCGGTTGGACCCTCAACCTGCGAGACCCGACCCGCTACGTTCGGCGCACGATGCTCGCACCGACTCCACCGGAACTCCTCGTCGACAGCCGTGGTCGCCCTACTTCCTCTAGGACGAAGACCTGGACCTGGCCGGGATCATCGCCCGCCTCCGCGAGCATGAGGATCCAGACGTGCGGGACTACTACTTCGACAAGCTGATCCGACAGGCCAAGCCCGACGATGCGCTCACCTTCGTCACGCCCCAAGAGATCGCCGAGGCGTGGCCGCGCATCGAACGCTACTCCGGCGAGCGCCGGCAATGCTGGGACTGGCTCCTCGAGACCTGGGAGCGACAGGGCCGTGTCCACCCATAGGCTCGCCCCCGTCTTCGGCCGCAGACGGAGTGCCGCCCCGGTCACTTGCAGACGGCCCCCTGGCAGGTCTTGCCGATGCCGCACATGCTGCCGTCGGGCAGCGGTGGGTGGGTGCAGCCCTGGTCCGGGTCGCACCAGTTGATGGTACACGGGTTGTCGTCTTCGCAGTCCTGCCACGCCATGTCCGCACACACCCCCAACCGCATCCCGCAGGTGCGGCCCCAGAAGTCGGTGCGGAGGATGAAGGCTTCGACTCCTCCGGTCGCATCAAATACGTTCAGCGAGCCCACCGCCGTGATCGTCCCGCTCTCGGAGACGATGACATCCATCAGCTCGTCGCGATCGGGCCCGCCGTAGAAGCGCATCCACTCGAAGTTGGCCCAGGCGTCGAGCTTGAGCAGGAAGCCCTCCTGCTGCACGGGCCCGTTCTCGACGGCCTGCCGCTGGTCGTAGCCGGTCACGACAAGACCGCCATCGGGCATCTCGATGGCTTGTCGGAGGAAGGGTACCTGCCTTGGATCGTGGCCAGGCAACGGCAGCGATCCCGTCGCGAGTATCTCGGCCGCGGAATCCAGGATCATCCAGCCGATATCGAGCGCGGGGAAAGCTGTGAACGCTTCCGGCGCTCCATGAGCACCGATCAGCAGCGCGTGTCCGTCCTGAAGCGGAGCGACTGGCCCGCTCGCCATGAAGAAGCCGGAGTCCAGCAATCCGTGTTGCCAGAGGATATTGCCATCGAGGTCCACGGCAGTCACCTGGGTGTCGAATCTCACCCCGTTGGCCGTTTGGAGCCGCTTCATGTGCGTTGCCACCAATCGGCTTGGCGTCACAAATGTCATTGTCGATGTGGTGATACCGTCCTGGATGCCCGACTCGCCGAGGTCGGCACGCCAGACCAGATCGCCACCCGGAGTCAGACGATATAGCCAAGCGCGCTGCCTCTGGGCAAGCACGAACAGGTCTCCGCCGTCGCCGATCACGATGGAGCCGACTTCGAGCAGAGCTTCCGCATCAAGCGTGAACTCCCACTCAAGGCCACCGTCCTGTCCTGTCCCCGCCAGCCAGCCCGGCCCCCAGAAGTCTCCGGCCTTTGGTAGTGAGCCGCCAATCACGTAGCCGCCATCGGATCTACGGATCAAGCGCCGAGTGGTGGGCCAGAAGGATGAAGGCTGCTCGCTCGGCCGGGTACTCCAGAGCCAATCCAAACCATTGTCGTAGGCGTTCAATCGCGCCCACAGATTGACCGTGATCAGACCGCCCTCGCCGTCGGATGCCGCTCCGAGCCGACGCCCCGTCGCACTCCCTCCATCCCAGAAGTGCATATAGGCACGAGTCCGGTCGCAGGCCCGACAGCTCTCGGCGACGTAGATTGCCGCGGCTTCATAGCCGGGAGAATCGGCACGCAGGAGCGGCGTGCCCTCGGGCGCGAACCCGCCCGTCGGCGGCGCGTCGTCGCCCGACTTGCCTCCGATGCACGCTCCCGCGACGCAGGCGTCCTCGATCGTGCAGGCCTCCTCGTCATCACACGGCGTCCCGTCGTCCGCCGGCTTGAGCGAGCATGTGCACGACTTCACGTCCCAGGTGGTCTTCATGCAGGTCGGGACCTT